>CAZIGH010000054.1:0-36030 GCA_964538625.1 uncultured Verrucomicrobiaceae bacterium | reverse complement strand
GCTTCTACGGGCGAGCGACTGGGCGGGTGTGGTGTAGAGGAAGTCGTGAGACTTCCAGGGGGTGACGCATCGGATGGGACAAGGCAAACTGACGTTTGCTTCTACGGGCGAGCGACTGCGCGTGTGCGGCGTAGAGGAAGTCGTGAGACTTCAAGGAGGGCGCACCGGATGGGATAAGGCAAACTGACGTTTGCTTCTACGGGCGAGCGACTGCGCGGGTGTGGTGTAGAGGAACTCCGCGCGGTGAACTGGGAACCTGTTCGACTTGCTTGAAAAATCTCGGGTAAGCCGGGCGAAACGGTTGCTTCGTTTGGTTATGGGCGCTTGGCCTTGCCTTTGCGGGCTGGCATGGGGAGGGGCTTGAGCGTGGCATCCTGAAACTCACTTTTGTTTCCGAGAAGATGATGATTCAGAAATCGTGCGATTGTCTCATCCAGCTCGCGGCTGGCGAATCCGTGTCCGCCGCCATCCATGGTGATGAGGATGGAGGGCACCCCGGACTGTTTGAGCTTTTCGTGAAGCTCGGTGGCCTGCGAGAACGGTACGAGCGGATCCTCTGTGCCATGCGCGGTGAGAAAGGCTGCGTCGCCTGGGCTGATGTGCGTGACCGGTGAGGCTTGTCTGGCGACCTGTGGGCGGTCCTGTACGCGACCACCGAGCAGCAGTGCCTCAGGGTAGTTTGCGGTGGTGCGGTCGATGTCACTCTTTTGGCGGATCATGGTCTCGAAGTTTTCGGGACCGAAGAAGTTGATGACGGCGGTAACGGTGCTGCTTTTATCGTCGTGAGATCCGAGGTCGCCCTCAAGCTCTTTCACATCTCCGGAGGTGCCCAGCATGGACACGAGGTGGCCACCAGCCGAAGTACCCCACACGGCGATTTTGTCTGCGTTGAGTCCATACTTGTCTGCATTGCCTCTTATCCAGCGGATGGCTGCTTTGCAGTCATGAATCTGTGCAGGCCATTGAGCTTCATTGGTGAGGCGGTAACCTACGGAGACGCCGGCGAACTTGCCGCTGGGGATGAAGCGCATGAGGTTGCCTGCGCCGGATGACTTGTCTCCGGCCCTCCATCCACCGCCGTGGATGAAGACGATGACGGGAAGTATGCTGCCCTCAGTGCGTGTTTTGGGTAGGTAGAGGTCTAGACGCTGGCGTGGGTTGTCGTTGTCCGCGTATGGGATGTCGCGTGTGACGTCCACGCCTTCAAGGATGGGGCGAGTGGGTCCTTGAGCGAAGAGGGCCGTGGCGGTGAGTAGGAGGGTGAGTGTCAGCGTTTTGAGCATGGGGCTTGAACGACATGCGGCAGACGAAGTTGCGAAGGCTCTCACTCGGCCCTTAAGCCTCTGGCGATGATGGCATCCACGGGATTGTAATCATCGGTGAAGATGGCTCCATTTTTCGGGCGTCGGAACTCTGGGACGAAACGCTGTGTGAGGCGGTCTTGCCAGCTTCCGCGCTCGTAGTCTGTGCGCATGAAGAGGGGTTCCCAGTCTTCCTGGGTGGCTACGAGGATGGCATTCTGCGCCTGATTTCTGGCACCGCCCACGGCACAGAGTTCGACGTGGGGAAAGACTTCCTTCAGGGTGGCCATCATGCCTGCGAGGAGTTCCGAGCGGGGGCCTTCGATGGCGCTGATGACATTCATTACGAAGATGCCTTGCGGGGTGAGGCGGGACTTGACTTGAGCGAAGAACTCTCTGGAGGCGAGATGGACGGGTATGGCTTGCACGCCGTTGTAGGCATCGCCAAAAATCAGGTCGTAGCGCTCGCTGCTCTGCCGGATAAAGCGGCGCGCGTCTCCTGCGTGGGCATGGACGTTGGGGAACTCTGAGAGTTTGAAGAACTTGCGCCCGGCTTCGATGACCATGGGATCGATCTCCACCACGTCCACGATGGCTTCTGGCCATTGTTTGGAGACTTGCTCAGGCATTCCGAATGCACCGGCTCCGAGGAAGAGGGCCCGTTTCAGCTCGAAACCTTCTTTGAGCATGGGCACTTGCCAGTAGTGCTGGTATTCCAGGATAAGGCCGCCGCTCTCCGCTTCCATACCGCCTTCCATGGTGGAGTCCAGCTGAAGGAAGCGCTGTGCATATTGGCCGGTGCCGCTCTGGGTCACCTGCACCCGGTGGTAAACGGACTCATGCTGAAACAGGACATTCTCTGCGGCGCTGAGTTCTGCGCTGGCGCCCACGCCTGCCGCTACCAAGCCACTGATCCAGATGGGTAGATGATCCATAAGCTTATTTCGCGCCAGCCAGAATGCCGTGCTGGCGAGGAGGAGGAGAAGGATGCCTGTGCCGATGAAGATGGTTTTGACTCCGAAGGCCGAGAGCAAGTAAAAGCCGCTGACGAAGGTGCCGACGAAGCTACCCAGTGAACCCCACATGCTGATGGTGCCGGCGGCTTGGCCCACGTGAGCGTCCTTTTGCAGCGCGCTGAACAAACGCACGGATGCCGGAGATACGGCACCCAACAGTACACCTGGCACAGCCAGCAGGAGCGTGGAGACAATGAGCGGTCCCATGATGAGCCCTGCATTTTCATTGGCCGGCCCGAAGATGGCGAAGAGCTGGGGTACAAATAGGGTCATGACACCTGAACCTGCAAGCAGCCAGCCGAGTAGTGCAAAGTCCGTTCTCCGGTCAGTAAGCCAGCCGCCGAGGTAACCGCCCACGCTGAAGCAGATGAGCACTACGCCGATGAGGGCAGTCCATGTATAGACGCTGTTTCCGAAGATGGGGGCGAGGAGGCGGTTTGCGGAGATTTCGATCACCATCACGGACGCGCCGGCGAGGAAGCAGATGAGTCCCAGCAGGATGTGGGCGAGGCGGATTTTGCCTGGCGAGACAGGGGTGAAGGCAGTGCGGTCGTTTTTGGCCATGGGAAGTGGCCACTTGTCGCCGAATCCACAGCGGACTCAAGTCAGTCCTGATAGAAGAGCAGGCTTACAATCTTCCAGCCGCTGGCGTCCTTTTTAAGCGTGAAATAATCCAGCCCAGTCACGATGCGCTCGCCCTGGGTGAGGCGCCATTTCACTTCGACTTGGCAGGCCCTCATGTCACCGATGATTTTCATGTCCAGGGGGATCTCTTTCATGGGTGTCTTGCTCTGGGCGTGGGCCAGTGTCTGGCTGTGGAGGAAGTCGGTCTTGCCTTCACCGGTGAGAGTACCGTTCTTGTCGAGGAAGTACACTCGTGCCTTGTCATCGAAGAGCGCTCCATATCCTTCCATGTCCTGAGCGCTCCAGGTGGAGAAGTAGCGGCTGATGAAGGAGCGGATGGCGGCCTCGTCCGGATGGCTCGTGCCTCCCGGGCGCGAGCAGCTGCCGAGTAGAGATGCCGTGAGCAGGGCCAGCAGCAAGAGGGAACGAGGGGCGAGGCCGGTGCTCTTCATGGATGTTCACTAGGCGCGTTCAGCTGCCAAAGTCCTCTTCCTCTACCTGCATGAGGGAAAGGAGGCGGTTGAGATCGTCTGAACCGTAATAGTCGATCTCGATCCTGCCTTTCTTTTCCGCGTGGGAGATGGAGACGTTGGTGGAGAAGTGGCGCGTGAGGCGCTGCTCGACGGAGCGGATGGCTAGGATGACGTCAGCCTGCCGTTTGTCAGGCTCCGCTGGCTTGGGGGCCGGTTTGGTGATTTGCTGGGCCAGTTTCTCTGCTGCGCGGACGGTGAGTCCTTTGCGTACGATTTCGTCTGCTGCGGCTTCCTGGTCGCTTTCTTTTTTGAGGGTTAGGAGCACTTTGGCGTGACCGGTGCTGATTTCACCATTGGCCAGGCGGTTGCGCACGGATCCGGGGAGTTCCAGAAGGCGGATGGCGTTGGCCACGGTGGCGCGATTCTTCCCCACGCGCTGGGCGATGTCCTCCTGGCGCATGTTGAAGTCTTTGGAGAGTCGGGCATAGGCCTCTGCCTCTTCGATGGGATTCAAGCCCTCGCGCTGGAGGTTCTCGATGAGCGCCATCTCGAGCACATCACGATCACTGGCCTCACGAATGATGAGCGGCACCTCCTTGAGATTCAGTTCACGAGCTGCCCGCCAGCGACGCTCACCGGCGATGAGTTCCAGGAGCCCGTTCACCTGTCGTACGATCAGGGGCTGGATGATGCCGTGCTCACGGATAGAGTCCATCAACTCGGCGAGGTGCTCGGGGGTGAAGCTCTTGCGGGGCTGCAAGGGGCTGGGCACGATCTGGTCCAGTGCCACGCGGCGCACCACATCACCGGGCGCTGGTTGTGACAGCGTGGGTGCGCGGGGATTGGGTGAAGCAGCTGATCCAGCAGGTGTGCTGATCAATGCGACGAGACCTTTGCCAAGTGCTTGCTTTGCCATAGGAGGGTGGCGAGGTTACAGGGGGAGTGCCGTGAGGCAAACACGTTTTACGCAGAAATCTGGCCAGATTGGTCAATCTGGTGTCCTGTGAGGCTAGATTGGCATGAAAGAGGCGTTTCAGAGCGCCTATGCGCTTGTTTGCTCTGCTGCTGATCTTTTGCCCGGTTGTCTCCGCTCTCGCCCAGCCGAACATCGTGCTCTTCTTCCTGGACGACATGGGTTGGGCGCAGCCGGGGGCTTACGGGGGGAAGCTGGCGCCCACACCGCACATGGACAGCATCGCCGCCAGCGGGGTGCGATTTACCAGGGGCTATTCCAGCGCCTGCATTTGCTCTCCAGGCCGCGTGGGTCTGATGACGGGGCGCTACCAGGCGCGCACGGGCCATGATGCCAATGCCACGCGAGCCGGGCGCGAGCTCTTGCTGAGCGAGGTGACCGTGGCGCAGCATCTCAAACCTGCTGGTTACACCACTGGCATCGTGGGAAAATGGCACCTCGGGGTCTCGGGACCGGAGTATCTGCCGGCAGCTCGCGGGTTTGACTTCTCTATCGGCACGGTGGGGAATCTCGGTGAGGGCAGTGGGCCATCCTTCTTCAGGGGAACCGAGATGATGGACGAGCTCGAGGGCCAGCCAGTCACTTCCCCAGTGTTTGCAAGGGAAGCCTGTCAGTTCATCGAGTCCAGCAAGGACAAGCCGTTCTTTCTTTACCTGTCGTTCAATGCGGTCCATACCCCGCTGGTCGCATCCCCACACTGGCTGGAGAAGTTCAGCCACCTGCCGAAGCGGCAGCAGGCGTATGCGGCCCTCATCGCGGAGGCGGACGAAGCCATAGGCACCGTGATGAAGAAGCTGAGGGACTTGGCGCTGGAAGAGGAGACACTGATTTTCTGCATCAGCGACAACGGCGGTGCATCCCAGGAGGCTGAGCAAATGGGCCTGCGAGGGAGCAAGTGGTTCGTCTGGGAGGGCGGTATCCGTGTGACGTGGATGGCGCAGTGGAAGGGGTGGATACCCGGGAACCGCGTCATCGCTGACCCTGTGATTCAACTGGACGTATTGCCCACGCTGCTCGCTGCCTGCGGACGCACGAGCGACGTGGAGCTGGATGGCACCAACCTTCTTCCCCTGCTGCTGGGCGATGAGGAGCGTCTTGCCCCGCGAGAGCTTTACTTCCGCTTCGGCGTTCAGCACGCAGTGGTTCAGGGTGACTGGAAGCTGGTCAAGGCCTCTGCGGAAATGCAGCCCATGCTCGTGAACCTTTCGGCTGACCCGGGAGAATCCGCAGATTTGAGCGCCGAGCAGCCTGCGAAGATGGCGGAGCTTCAGGCCCTCTACGACAAGTGGAATGCTACCATGCAGCCACCGAGGTGGGAGGACCCACGCTGGAACGGAGGTCCCGACCGCAAGGCGGATAAAAGGACAAAGAAAAAAAGGAACCAATGAACACGGCACCGTGGCACTCGCCGTCGTCTCGGACTGTTGAGAAGACGGCACGAAAGTTGCTCAGCGATAAATCAGTGGTTTACAAAGCGGAACATTACCGATTACTTTGAAAGCCGTGCTTCCGTGGCCTGAGGTACGGGGCAGCACCAGACATCACTCGACACGATTTTCCCGAAGAAAAGACATGGACGAACTCATCAGCAAAGGCGGCCCCCTGGTGTGGATGCTTCTTGGGTGCCTCGTATTTGCGACTGCGGTGTTTCTGGAGCGCTTGTTTTACTACCACCGAGCCAGCATGAATACTGGTGAGTTCCTCTCCGGCATAGCCAGCCTCATCCGGCGGAAGAACTATGCGGAAGCCATGCAGGAATGTGTGGCCACCAGGGTGCCGGTAGGGCGTGTGCTTCACGCCGTGCTACTGCGGCATCATGCGCCGAGGGAGCATTTGAAGGAAATCGCCCAAGAAGCAGGCCAACTCGAAGTGCCCCGTCTGGAGAGGTATCTCAGCCTCATCAGCGCCATTGCTCACGGTGCTCCGCTGTTGGGGCTGCTTGGCACGCTGGTGGGTCTGCTTGACAGTTTCACTGGCCTTTCCGCCTCCAATGGTGTCGCTTCTCCTACTGACATCGCCCGCGGCATTCACAATGGGCTGACCATGGCAGCGCTGGGCATCGGGGTGGCCGTGCCGGCTTATGTCTATCACTCCTTCCTCGTGGCCAAGGCAAGGCACCTCATGCACGATATGGAAAGAGCCGGGGTGGAGGTGATCAATCTCATCGAAGACTCGCGCATGGACAACTCCCGCATCGTTTCTTTCAGCCCCGCAGCCCAAGAGCCTGCACCTGCGGGCAACATCATCGAGGCCACGCCGGAGTTGAAAGCCAAGTCCGCCGGTAAAGGGCGCGCGCCGCGCAGCTAACAAGCCGTTCCACTCCTCAAAGCCCGCTTCAGCCACATGAAACTGGTCAGCCATCTGAGCCAAGCGGGTCCCATGCTCTACGTGGCCCCGCTGCTCAATACCGTGCTGTTGCTGCTGGTGTTCTTCTTCCTTGGCTCCACTTTCCTGGTTCAGTCGGGCGTGCCGGTGAAGATTCCTTCCTCGCCCTCCCGCTTGCTGGGATTCGACCGCGCGGACATCATCACGCTGGTAGCGGGTGGCGAAGGGTTTGTGTATTTCAACGGGCAACAGATGACCATGAGTGATCTGCAGGCGGTGCTCAAGGGAATCGAAGGCAGCAGCAGACGTGCGGTCATCTATGCAGACCGGGAAGTCTCCTATGGGCGCGTCATGGAGGTAAGCAGCGCCGCCATGGCTGCAGGCGTGGAAGTGGCGCTGGCCACAACACCGGAGGTGCTCCCGTGAGCCGAAATGAAGAGGCAGGGCTTAGAGACGACCGGCTGAACTTCGAGTGGAGTCACAAGGAGTGGCGAGCTAACTGGCTGGCTTTGGGTCTGTGTCTGGCCTTGGGTGGTCTGGTGGTCCTCTCGCTGCTCATTCGTGTGGAGCGCACCGATCCGCGGCCTGCCTCACTCAAGGTGCACGAGGTGCTGGTGCTGGACCATTCCTCCCCTCTCGCTCAGCCAGTGCTCTCCCGTGCTGCCGACAAGAGCTTTGTCCTTATGGGCAGCCGGGGTTACAATGATGGGGGACCGGAGCTCAGTGATTATGCGCCAGTGTTTGAACCAATGTTCAAGACCTTCGACTTCCGGCTCAAGGAACTCCCGGAGGATGATCGCACCATGGCTGCGCCACAGTGGCTGAAACCCTCCGCACTGCTCCTCCCCGAGCGGACGCAGGCCAGCTCAGGCGAGCGTCCTGCCGCAGCATCGGCCGTGCCCGAGCACAGACTCCGTGCCGCAGTGGTGCGTGGATTGGAGAATCGTCCGCTCACCAGGCAAGTAGCCGTGGAGGGGCCGGTGCCCGACGAAGTGGTGCGCACTCGCTTCCGTGCTCTCGTCAATGCGCAGGGGGTGGTCACATGGGCACTACCGCTGCATGAGGAGGTACGCTTCGGAAAGGACATCGAGCGGCTCCGCAGCGCCCTCAGCAGGCTGCGCTTCCGTCCGGACGCCGATGCGCCAGAACAATGGGCGGAGCTGAGATTTGTCTGGGAACCCTGGCCTGACCGATGACAGACGTCACTCTTGGAGAACTCATCCTGATCCTCTGCATCCTCGGCATTGGGCTGGTGAGCTTTGGCTGGTTTCTGGAAATCACCAGAGCGAAAAGTCGGGAGAAGGCCGGACGTCGCTCAGTCATCCTCTGTCGCATCTGTGGTGTGCGCTATGAGTCGGGCACCGAGCCGGTGACCGTGTGCCCCTCCTGTGGAACGCCCAACGAATCCACCAGCGACGACGAGATTTGATGTCCGGCGGATTTGCGCCATCCTCCAGATTTCATGGCTCTCGTTCAACTCTCCCCACATCTCCACCTTGCTGACGCTTGGCAGGATTACGAACTGCTGGACGCCGGCGAAGGCATGAAGTGCGAGCGGTGGGGAAAAGTGATCCTCGTCCGCCCAGACCCCCAAGTGCTTTGGCCTCGGCAGAATCCAAAGCGCTGGTCCGGCTGGGACGCCTTTTACCACCGCAGCGACAGGGGAGGAGGGCGCTGGGAGTTCGCAAAAGCTCTCCCTGAATCCTGGGAGGTCAGCTACCGAGATCTGCGCTTCAAAATTCGCCCCACCAACTTCAAACACACCGGCCTCTTCCCCGAGCAAGCCGTGAACTGGGACTGGTGCTCCGAGCGTATCCGAGCGGCCCGTGCAAAGGGCCGCGAGGTCTCCGTGCTCAACCTCTTTGGTTACACCGGAGCCGCCTCTGTAGCCGCCGCAGCGGCAGGTGCACAGGTCTGCCACGTGGATGCCGCCAAGGGCATGGTGGAATGGTGCGCTGAAAATGTGGTGCTCTCTGGCCTGGACCGCTCGTCCGTGCGTTACATTGTGGACGATTGCGTGAAGTTCGTCCGCAGAGAAGTCCGTCGGGGGAAGCGCTACGATGCGCTGATCATGGACCCACCTAGCTACGGACGCGGTGCCGGTGGAGAACTCTGGAAGCTGGAGACTCACCTTTGGGATCTGCTGCGAGAGTGCAGAGAGGTACTCTCGGACACCCCGCTCTTTGAGCTTGTGAATGCTTACACCACCGGTCTCTCACCCACCGTGTTGGGCAACCTCCTCGCCGCGCAAATGAAAGACTTTGGCGGACGCATCACCACCGGGGAAGTAGGACTGCCCATTACAGCGGACGGCAAGGTGCTGCCCTGCGGGATCTACGGTCGCTGGGAACATTGACGTTCAAGGAGTTGAGAGGGCACAATCTCAAAAAAGTGGAGCTAGGAAGGAGGTGAATACTCGAATTACTGTATTCCGCGATCATTACCATGATATGGTGTTGTTTCTATACATTTAACTGATACGAAGGAACAGAAAATTTTGTAAAATGTGCTTTCCACGTAGCATTATGGTTCTTAACCTCATCGCTCGTTCAACGCTTCCTTCCTTATGCCACGCCTTCTTGCCTCTCTCTTTTTGGTATTGGCCAGTTCCTTCTCTCTCGCCAATGAAGCCAAGCTCCCCCTAGCAGCCGGCGAGCGCAAGAAAGTCACCGTGATCCCTCATGGGGCTGCGGTGGACGGTATTCAGCGCAGTGACATCGCCCAAGCGGTCGGCGACAGCATCAGCTCCTTCCTCATCAAGACCGGCACCTACCGAGTATTTGATGCCACCGCAGAGGGACCACGTCCGCCGCGCCGTAAAAAGAATGTGAGCTATGCCGGAGCCGCGCCCGAAAACGGTTCACTTTCCCAGCCACCTGCGGCACCCGCCGGAACGGATTTCATCTTTGCCCATAGCCTCGTGGGTGAAGCTGGGGTGCACCGTCTTACTCTGAAGAAGATTGACGCTGAGACCTCTGAGGTGGTCGCTATGGAAGAGAAGTCCACGAGCGGCGGACTGGAGGCCCTCCTTGCGGGGATCCCGGCGCTGATGCACCAGCTGGAGGCGCGCAGCCGCAGGGAGGTGGCCTTTCCGCAGAGCCAGTCTCCGGCGGAGATTCGGGAGACTATCCGGCCTGCGCGGCTCGTGCAAGTTGCAGCGCCACCATCCTCTGACGCGTCGCCCGGCGTTCGTGCCTTTGCGGAAGCGGGCAGTCATACGCCCTCTGAGTATGGGGGCGTGCCGTTGGCCAGCATTCCAAAGGCTTTGGTCTATCAACCGCTGGGAGCCATTGAATGGATCAACGATACGTGGAAGTTCTGCATTATCCAGCCCCAAGCCGGACACCGTTTCGCCATCAACCAAGCTCTTGATGTCCTCTATGACGAGGACGGCAGGCCCTACGGCAGTCTCAAGGTCGATGCGCTTGACAGCGGCAAGGTGGTGGCTGGCTATGGACGCACGCCCAAGCATCATCCGCTCTTCCGAGGTGATGTGGTTTACGGCTGGGCACCGCCGCTTCGCTGATACGTTTCACCGGGCAGCCAGCCGCTGGCGGTAGATCATGAGTGCAGCCATGGCCACCAGGCTGCCGGTCAGCACCCAGAGCCAGCCGGGGATACGAAAAGGCGGCAGCGTGCTTACCATGACGCTGCTGCTGGCCTTGGAGTACTTGCCGTCGGCGTCCACGCCGGTCACGCGAAACTCGTATCTTGCACCGGGCGTCAGGCCCTCAATGCGGGCCGCGCTGGCACCATCTGGCGCTGGGGCGGGGGTCCAGTCCTTGACGGGAATCCACGTCTTGACGGAGGACTTGAAGTCTTGTCCGCGAAGTTGCAGCGGCGTCTCCACCTCGAACCGAGCCGGCTCCACCGCCGGGTTCCGCCAAGCCAGAACCAAGTGCTCACGGCCGGCCTCCAGCACACCGATGTCCGTGATCTGATCCAGCGTGGGGCTGCGATTTCCGGGGGCATCCCCGGGGCCTACGCCCACGCCAGCCGCGAAGGCCATGACCTGCTTTTTCAACAGTTCGGCAGCGTTTGTTTGTTCGCCTGGAGTACCTGCAGGCGGGGCGCTCGGCGGCGGTGGCTTGCTGATGGTGGTTGGCACTGTCACCTCAGGTGCTGCGGCGGGTTTCTCACCAGAACTTCTTTCCGGCCCTGGCTGCCGTATGCGCGATGGCGCACGATCCAGGTGAGGGTTCTCGATACCGGGCGCTTTCGGAGCGTTCGGCGCACGGCGGGGATCATTCAAAACGGCGAGCACTGGGAGGCTGATGTTGCCGCCATTGCCACCAATGTTGAGCACCTTTTCATACTTGCCACCCTGGTCTGTCTCAAACATCACGACGAACTCCTCGGAGGCCGACGGCGCTACACGCAGTGCTTTGTCCTTGGAAAGGATGAAGGGAGGAGAGTCGGCGATGTTCAGCACCAGGTCCTCACCGCCTAGGTTGGCCAAGCGCAGGGTTTTCTCTGCGCGGCTACCTTTTTGCACTGTACCGAAGTCAAGCCGCCCTTGGTCAGGCTGAATCAGTTTTGCCTGGGCGGGTTCGGGAGCTGCGTTGATGAAGATTTTTTCACGGTGGGTTTCTTGGTACACGGATACCTCTCCGCGAAAGGCTGCCACATCGTCCGGTGACAGCGCGATGAGGAGATCCTGCGTCTCTTGTGGCTGGAGATTCAGCTCGGCTTGCACCTGCACCCGCTGACCACCGTCGATTCGCAGCGTCATTGGCTGGTTGCTGGCGTTGGTCACGCGAGTGGTCGCCTTACGCTGACCGGACGCGGGATCAAAGGCCAGTTCCAGGGTGCCGGGAGAGATGACGTAGGGCAATACACAATCTACCGTACCCTTCAGTAGGCTCCCTTGCACACCGGGTTGAAGCAAAGTGTCCAGCTTGTAAGAGCCGGGGGCGAGGGGGCGGACGCGCACTAGGATCTCTTGCTTGCCCCCGGGTGGGATGACCAGTTTCGGAGGTCCCATGAAAGGCGGACTCCAGGTGATGATCCCGTCGAAAGTGGCGGTGCCGGAGTTCTGGATCTCGGCCCGCCCGAGGTCCTCCTCCCCCGGCGAGAGCTTTTTGAAGCGCGGGTGCATGAGCACTTCGAGCCTTGGAACGGAGGGCCTGCCGCGGAGGATTACTGTGGCCGGCACGGAGGTGCTGCCTTCCCCGATCCTGGCCACAAACGTGAAGCTGTCTGCCAAGTTCTCACCGTCCCCGTTATGGGTGTAGGTGACCACCACTTTGTTGTTCTCCTTTGCAGAGCGGGGACGCATGGGGCCGAGCACGCCGTGCTTTGGTTTCTCCCGTATCTCAAACTCCACCGTTCCCAGATAGCGGGTGGATGCCTCCAATACGATGTCCACGGACCCGCCAGAGACAAACGCTGCCTCAGCCTTCTGAGGTTCCGGCGTGGGGTAACCGAACTTTTCGTTCTCTTTCTGAAAGTCGCGAGGTGTTTCCTTGATCTTGTCTTTGGGACGAATCTTCAGGTCTGCAAACGACTGTCCGCTCACGAGCAGCAGCGGGAGCAGCAGCCAGAGGATGAAGTGCTGAAACGTAGGAGCCATAGGCATGTGTTACAAGGGGAGGGGAAGTCCACGCAGTCGGCGGCGAAGCATTTCCAGCGCGGCCTGTGAGGTCAGTAGCTTAAACCGATCCCGGCCCGCTGGAAAGAAAAGCTTGCGAACTTCCGTGGGTTCTCCCCGGCTGGCCAGTGCCACATACACGGTGCCCACGGGTTTTTCGTCGCTCCCGCCAGTCGGTCCTGCTATGCCGGTCGCAGCGAGTGCATGGTCGGCTCCGCTCACCGTCAATGCCCCTTCCGCCATGGCCTGCGCCACTGGCTGACTCACGGCACCGTGGGCAGAGATCAACTCAGCCGGTACACCGACGAGCTTCGTCTTGGCCTCGTTGGAGTAAGTGACGCAGCCATAGCCCAGCACCGCCGAAGCGCCGCTCACATCCGTGATTCGGCTCGCGATCATGCCGCCTGTACAGGACTCCGCCAGCGCCACGGTCTGCCCGCTTTCTTTCAGCAGCTCCACCACCACTTCCTCCAGCACTTTGCGGTCCTCGGAGGCGATGTAGTCTCCTATCGCCTCTCGAACGATTTCGCTTCCCTGAGCCACGGCACTCTGCGTGCCGGAAAGGCGCACATCCACATCGCCCCGGCCAATGCAGTAGCCTAGTTCCAGACCGGGGACTGCTTCCAGCTGCTTCTCCACGCGCTCTACGATGTCAGACTCTCCCATGCCTGTGACTTTGAGGTAAATCACGGCACGGCCGCCTAACTCAGGCCGCAGGGAGATCAGCCGCGGCTCCACCTCATTCTCGATCATGGGCTTGAACTCCCGTGGTGGGCCTGGGGTCAAAAAGATGGCGCAGTTCAGTCCCCTTGCTGCTCCGCATTCAGGCGGCACATACAAACCGGGTGCCGTGCCATGGGGATTGGGCATGACTATGGCTCCACGGGGCACCATGGCCTGGCGTTTGGTGGCCTCATTCACGGGCTTGTTCCGACGGGAAAAGTAAGCTTGCAAGTGTGCCATCACTTCCGCATTCAGCTCCAGTGGCAGATCCAGAAGCTGGGCGGTGCATTCGCGGGAGAGATCGTCGTTGGTGGGGCCCAGTCCCCCTGTCAGGATGAGCACATCACTCCGCCGGGCGGCTTCCTCCACGGCGTCCATGATGGCCATGCCATCGGGCACAACGGTCTGCCGTGCGGCCACCAGCCCCAGCGCGGCGAGCCTCTGGCCAAGCCAGGCGGCGTTGGTGTTGATGGTATCTCCCAGGAGGAGTTCGGTGCCGGTGTTGATTACTTCGATGTGCATCGGGAAAAGAACGCCGCACGCGGAGTCTCCGGTGCGGCGTTTTGGGATCTTGAGTCTGTTCGCGTTCTTAGTTCTTCCGGGCCTCGGGTGCGGAGGCGTCTGCCGTGGCCGGCTGGCCATTGTTGAGAAGCTCTATGAAATCGCGCATGATGTAAACGGTCTCGAGTTTGGTTGGCTCAAGTCCGTAAGGGTACTTCGCCTCCTCATCAGTCGGCTCCCCGTCCTCACCACTGGCCATCCGCATGCCGTTGCGCATCTCGGTGGTGAAGTCTGCGTGGGCTACGAGACCAGGCTTGTCCACATTGTCCAGCGTGAGGTGATAGAGCTTCACCTTGTCATCCTTCAGCTTTGCTGCCACTTCGGCGGCGCGCTTCTCGCGGTCAGCCTCGTACTCTTTCCGACGCTTCTCGTTGGCTTCGCGCTCCGCTTCGCGCTTTGCCTCGCTCAGCGGCATAGTCTGGCGCTCCATGCGCTCCTTGAGCCTCTTGGATTCCTCCAGCACGTAAGCAAAGTCAGGACTGGCCGCCAAGCGGCTGCTCATCCGTGCGGCGAGTTCCTTGACCGGCAGCGGAGTGGGGCGCCACGGAGTAAACGGGGCCATGGGTATTTCGTCATAAGGAAGCGCGTTCTCAGCCGAGTCCTCGCCAAAGTCCATCACGTCACGAACGGAGGGAATCTGAAGATCCGGAATCACTCCGCGCAACTGGGTGGAACCTCCCGCGATGCGATAGAACTTTTGGATCGTTACCTTGAGCGAACCAGCCCGGCTCTTGTCGCTGAAGAAGGGCATATAGCGCTCTACGGGGAGAATGGTCTGCACGGTGCCCTTGCCAAAGGTGGACTTGTCTCCCACCACGATGGCGCGGCGGTAATCTTGGAGTGCTGCGGCGAGAATCTCGGATGCCGAGGCGCTCTCCTTGTCAGTGAGAACGATAAGCGGCCCCTCATACACGGGCTTCGCAGAGGTGCAGTTGCGCGCATCGATCTCGCCCTGGTGATCCTTGATCTGCACCACCGGACCCGCTGGGATGAAGAGTCCTGTGAGCTTGATGGCTTCCTCCAATGAACCACCACGATTTCCACGCAGGTCGAGCACCAGGCCATCAATCTTCTCCTTCATCAGCCGACGCAGGAGTTTTTCCACGTCGATCGTGGTGCTGACCTTGCCCTCCTCCATATCGGCATAAAAGGAGTTCAGGTAGATCCAGCCCAGCTTGCTGGGCTTGCCCATGGCGGCTGGCGTCTCAAGAAGCTCGGCGTTGGCCACCTTGTCCTTCAGTTCCACGGGAGCGCGCACGATGGTGATCTCCGTCACTTTGGATTCATCTATGGCAGGGATCACTTTCAGGCGCACGGTCGTGCCCGCGTCACCGCGGATCATTTCCACGATCTTCTGCAACTTCAGGGAGCGCGTCTCCACATACTCGCCATTCCCCTGAGCCACAGCGATGATTTTGTCGTTCAGCTTCAACTGACCCTGCTTGTCTGCCGGTCCGTTGACCACGATGCCCTGGATCACCGCCACCTCGGTCACTTCATCGATGCCCAGCATGGCTCCTATGCCCACCAGCTGGTGCTTCATCTGGATGTTGAAGTTCTCCATCTCATTCACACTCATGTACTCGGTGTGCGGATCGTAGGCGGAGGAGAGACTGGAGAGGAAGAAGTCCACCACATCCTCGGTGTCGTTCTCGTCCAGGCTCTCGAGAACGCGCTCGTAGAACTTGACCACGCGTTGCTCTGGGGTCTCGGTCTTTTTGGCTGGCGCTGGCTTGTTTTCCTTCTTTTCTTCCCCTTCGGAAGTCTTGTTGTCTCCGGTCTTGGCCTTGGCCTTCTCCTGTTTCTCTGCCTCAGCGCGGGCGCGGGCTTTATCAATCATCCTCTCCTGGAGTACGTCATTCTCAAGAAGATCGAGCCAAAGCGCATCAGAGGCAGTCTTGTCCTTTGGCCATGGCAGCTTCTCACGTTTCAAGTCCACTGTGCGATCGCTGTCGAAGGTGAACTTGTGGTCTGCCAGGGTCTTCTTTGCGAACGCCACGCGGTCACGCACGCGCTCCTTGTAAACGTTGTAAATCTCCAGCGCCGGGGAGATGTCACGCAGCATCACGTGATCATCCAGCGTGTCGTTGTATTCCTTGCGGAACTTGTCCACATCCGCCTGGGTGAAAAACGTGTGCCGCGGGTCCAGCAGGTCCAGATAGTTCTTCAGCAGCTTGGCCGACATTTCATTGTCGAACTCCTGATGCGAGTAGTGGTGATTGTGCAGCATGTGCGCCACGTAAATCGCCACCTGCCCGAAGTCGGTTTCGGCACGAGCAGTGGAAGGTGCCAGCGGAAGGGCCAGAGCAAGGCCCGCCGCGAGGAGGGGTTTCAGGATGTCCGTCATTGGAGGAGCTGGGGGATCGTCTTTGCAACGGGCCGCCGAAGCCCGATCAATCGACATTTTGCGCTTTAGGGATTGAATTGTCCAATCCTTTCAGACTTCTTGGACGTCTCATGATCAGGGTTTATTCCGGCGGTATCGCAGTTACCAACAGTTACGTTCTCCCACTGACGGGAGGCACTCTCATGGTGGATGCGCCGGAGGGTGTGGTGGACTGGCTGCGGGAGCAAGACCTGCGTCCAGACGCTCTTTTCCTGACCCATCAGCACTTTGATCACGTGTGGGACGCCGCAGCGGTGGCATCTGCCTTTGGCTGCCCCATTTACGCGTGGGTTCCATACAGCCAAGACCTCACGTTGGAGAAACTTTTCGCCCTGACCTCCGGAGGGGGGCTTTCCATTCCGCCGTTCCAAGTGACCGAAGTGCTCAAAGACCTTCCATTGGTTCGTCTGGCTGGCGTGGACTGGAGACTGCTCCACGTCCCCGGTCACTCACCGGACAGTCTCTGCCTCTACGACCCGGTCTCCGGGCGGCTCTTCGGTGGGGATGTTCTCTTCGCCGGTGGAGTGGGGCGCACTGACTTTCCCGGTGGTGACATGAACCAGCTTCTTCGCGGCATCGAAGAGAAGCTGCTCACTCTGCCGGATGATACGCAGGTCTTCCCTGGGCACGGCAGCCCCACCTCCATCGGTGAGGAACGCCACACCAACCCCTTTTTGTAGCCCTGGCTCTTCCGACGCCGCACATTGCGGAACGACCTTGCGGCAGCGACAGGTTGGGGCTAGATACGCGGCCCCATTCTCCCCCGGCCTTCGGCCACCTCACAGGATGTCCATCGAACGCACTCGCAACTTCTCCATCATCGCCCACATCGACCACGGCAAGACCACCTTGTCGGACCGACTGCTGGAGTTCACCCAGACCATCACCGCCCGTGAGAAGCAGGACCAGCTTCTCGACGCCATGGATCTGGAGCGTGAGCGCGGCATCACCATCAAGGCACACCCGGTGACGATGAACTACAAGGCCAAAGATGGCCACATCTACAAACTCAACCTGCTCGACACTCCCGGCCATGTGGACTTCAGCTACGAAGTCAGCCGCTCTCTCGCCGCCTGCGAAGGCGCCCTGCTCCTCGTCGATGCCTCTCAAGGGGTGGAAGCCCAGACCGTGGCGAACCTCAACCTCGCTCTCGGCCAGAACCTCGAAGTCATTCCCGTCATCAATAAAATCGACCTCCCGGCCGCAGACGTGGACAAAGCCAAAAAGCAAATCGAGGAGATCCTTCAACTACCCGCCGACAACGCCGTATGCGCCAGTGCCAAAATGGGCATCGGTATCGAGGACATCCTCGAAGCCGTGGTGAAACTCATCCCCGCGCCGAAAGACCCCAACGACGGCTACCTCCGGGCCTCCGTTTTTGACTCCGTTTTTGACAACTACCGTGGCGTCGTCAGCTACCTCCGCGTTTTCTCCGGCACCATCACGCGCGGGATGAAAATCCAGATGATGTCCACCGGCCAGCAGTATGAGATCAAGGACATCGGCGTCTTCAAGCCGCGCATGGTCGGATGTGACTCCCTCAGCGCTGGTGACGTGGGATACGTCATCGCCAACGTCAAATCCACCGCCGACGTCAAAATAGGCGACACCGTGACCGAGCATCGCCGTCCGGCTCCTGAACCGCTGCCCGGATTCAAAGAAATCCGCCCCATGGTCTTCAGCGGCATCTACCCCATCAGCACGGATGACTTTGAGTCTCTCAAGGCCGCCATGGGCAAGCTCCAGATCAATGACTCAGCCTTCACCTACATGGCAGAGTCCAGCACCGCACTGGGCTTTGGATTCCGCTGCGGATTCCTCGGTCTCCTGCACCTTGAAATCGTTCAGGAGCGGCTACGCCGCGAGTTCCAGATGGACATCATTTCCACCTACCCGAGCGTCATCTACCAAGTCCTCAAAACCAACGGCGAAGAACTCACTGTGGACAATCCCAGCTTTTTGCCCCCCGCCGGAGAGATTGAAGAAATTCGGGAGCCTATGGTCAAGCTCTTCATCATGATCCCGAACGAAAACATAGGTGACGTCATGGGACTCGTCTCAGACAAGCGCGGTCAGCTAGAGACCACCGAGACCATCGATGACCGCCGCGTCATGCTCCACTGCCTCCTCCCGCTTAACGAAATCCTCGTGGACTTCAATGACAAGCTCAAGTCCATCACCCGCGGTTATGGCAGCATGGACTACGAGCATGCTGGGTATCAGGCGGACAACCTGGTCAAAATGGACATGCTCATCGCCGGGGAACCCGTTGATGCATTCTCATGCATCGTCCACCGTAGCAAGGCCGAGTCCCGTGGTCGCCAGCTCTGCGAAAAGCTCAAGGAAGTCATTCCCCAGCAGCTCTTCGTCGTGGCCATCCAGGCCGCTATCGGCGGAAAAATCATCGCCAGCGAGCGTATCAGCGCCCTGCGCAAGAATGTGACGGCCAAGTGCTACGGCGGTGACATCACCCGTAAACGCAAGCTCCTGGAGAAACAAAAAGAGGGCAAAAAGAAGATGAAAGCCTTCGGCAAAGTCAACATTCCCCAGGAAGCCTTCATCGAAGTGCTAAAGACCAACTGACCCCCCGGAAATCCAAACGCCGGATCGAAGAGTCAGGCTCCCCCTCGGAACAGCGGTGCCGCCGCCGTCATGCAAACCCATCTCGCCAACACTCGGTACACCAGATGGGCCGCAGTTCCCGTACTCCCTTCGGTTTACTGGTGTGGTTATCCCCATCTGTCAAAGGGTCCCTCCGATCACGCTCTCCCTGCTACGCCACGTTTCGAGACGCGGGAGTGGCGCAGTCTTTGCCATCCGAGTTCCGCCGAGTGACATGAGGAGGGGAGCTGACATGGGTTGGCCCGGCGAAGTCTGTGTAGCCGCTCACTTCTCTGTGGAACCCTGGCGTGGACGCGCTTCACTTGGAACATGGAGGAAGACCAGACACCGCCGGATCGTCTCAGCATCACCGAACTGCGCCAGGTAGCAGCCACCACGCCGCAAGTCTATCGCATCCAGGCTCAGGTAGATGCGGTTTCACAGCGTCAGACCTCCCAGGGCAAGCCCTACTTTGATGTCAAACTTGCAGACGGCGCTGAGCCACTCACTTGGCGCGTCTTCGACAACAATCCGCTCTTTCTCGAAGTGGGTGGCCTTGCGCGACACTCATGGGTGGAGCTGACTGCCGAGTGGGTGGACACGGGCAAGTACGGCCTGGAGGCGAAGAATGCCCGGTTGCGACGCCTTAATGAGGATGAAGTGCAGGTGCTGCTGCTTGGCTCGGATGAAGCTCGCCAGCGTCTGCTGGAGGACTATGGCCTGATCTCCATCAAGGTTGCGTCTCTGCGTGATCCGCGGCTGCGAGCACTGTGTGAATTGTTTCTGGAACGGCATGGGGAGCGCTTTCGCCGAACCGCTGCCGCGCGGGATTTCCATCATGCGCGCAGGGGAGGGTTGGTGGAACACGTCGCGCAGATGATGCGCAGTGCCTCTGCTTTATGCAGTGCGTATTCCCAGCTCAATGAAGACTTGCTCATCAGCGGCGTACTCTTTCATGACTGTGGCAAGCTCTGGGAGACGGTGTGTCCTGAGAATGGATTCAGCATTCCTGTTCAGTTGGGCGGTGAAATGCTCGGTCATATTTCCATAGGCTTGGAGGTGGTGAACAAGCTGTGGCGTGAAATCGTGGAGAGCGACGCAGCGGCAGGTTGGATCCACCTGGAGCCAGCCAGTGACATCGTGCGTCTGCATCTCCTGCACCTCATCGCCTCCCATCATGGCACCATGGAGTTCGGCTCTCCGGTTCTGCCGAAAACACCCGAGGCCATGGCGCTTCATTACATCGATAATATGGATGCAAAGCTGGAGATGTTCCGCCGCGGTTACATGACCAGCGAAGAACTGGCTCCCGGAATCTTTGAAGGCGTGCGACCGCTCAAGAACAAACTCATCGCCCCACTGCCGCACTTTTCTGCGTCTGCTCCGGAGACGAGCGAGGGGTAATGCCGTCTGGGTTTAGCGAATGGTCACCTCAAGGGTGCGCCCTCTGACATCTGACACGAGGAAATGACCGGCGAAGCGGCTGCATAGGATTTCGAAACGTTGCGGCGGCAGTAGGTCCAGCCTACCACGCTGTCCGTAGGGGAAAGTGCCGATCAGAAGCCCCAGGGCAAATGCAGCGCTGGCCAGACGCTGCATCCTTCTCTGATGAACAAGTGCACAGGCCAAAGAGACGGGCAGCAGCACGGCGAGATAGATGGCATACCAGTAGAGCAGCTCCCTCTGTGCGAAGTGCCAGGCCGTCACTCCCGTGATAATGGCTCCCGAGAGCAGTGCCAACAGCCAGCAGAACCCTAGCCGGTTCACCTGCCAGACCGCCTTGAAGCCGACGATGGCAAGCCAGCAGACGATGAGGAAGAGTGTGGCCGCTGCGGTAGGCATTTGCTGCCATACCCGTGACCAGAGATCGGCTGGAACGGTGGGATCAAGGCCGGGTAACAAAGCCGCGTCTGGAACGATCAAGCCACACAGGCCACCGCCGAGAAACCGCAGCAGCCAGTCCAGTGTTTCTCTGTGATAGGGGTAATCAAAACTGGCAGCAAACGCGGCTTGAATCCAGGTAACGCCTAGCCACGGTAGCAAGGTCAATAGTCCGGCGAAGCTGGCCCCGAGCGCCGTGAGCCAAGGCACTGGGTGCTGACTGCGAGCCAGCACTGCCAGCGTGACGCCGGTCAGCAAAACCGCCGGGAGTGCAAAACCCGGAAAAGAGAGAACGGCGAGGGTGAGTGACAGTGCTGCTAGGTACCACCAGCGCCAGAGCTGCGGACGAGAGAGGGCCAGAGTCCAGGCGAGCAGTGCCAGCAGCATGAACAACAGAAGAAGGGAGTAACCTCGGCAAAGAACGCCAAAGCGCATCACAAGCGGGTGCAGGGAGAAGAGCACTGCGGCAAGTAGAGCCGCGTTCCTGCTGCCGCTCCACCACAGGGTGAGCAGGAAGAGCACTGCGACAGCGGCAGTCATGGCGGCAAAGGAAGGGAGCCGCAGTGCCGTTAGATGAAACAAGCGGAGTTGTGAACCGGAAAGAAACTGCCAGATGCGGTTGGAAGTGCGCGCCAGGATGCTGTTCAAAGGAGAGTTGTTGCCGATGAAGTTGCCCATTGCCGTCTCACTCCAGGGGACTGGATGCCATTTGGAGCGGCCTGGTGTGTCGATGAGGTCGAGCACCCTTTTTTGCGCCTCAAGGGGTGGGACATACAGGGGATTCCGCATGGCCTCGGATGGCGGTCTTCTGACGTTGGCACCAGGGGCTTCCATGGCCTTCCAACGACCCAGCAGGTGATGCGCCAGAGTTTCCTGTTCATCTCGGTGCATTTCGGAGGTCAGCAGCGGTGCTCGCACCCCGGCGCTGAAAAGCATGATGACCAGCAGCCAGCGCCACGGCAGGGGGCCACGCGGCTGGAAGTTCGTCCGGGCTGGGCGGTTGCGGTTCGCTTGCAGGTGAACTAGGCAGAGCAGGGTGGCGCTGCTGAGGGAAAATGCCAGGAGCGGCTGGCCATAAGTCTTCCAGGCGTCCGCCCCATTCAGCGGGCGCCTCAGGCTGCCGTTCTCGTGAAACACGGTTGCAGATGGCTGCCAGCAAAGGATCAGCACACCTAGAGCGGCGAGCAGGATCACGCAGAGCATACCGCCTACGCGAGTGCTCATGGTGCGGCGGGCTTGAGTTCCTCCAGCGTGTTCGAGAAGCGATGCTGGTTGGCCGACCACCAGCGTGCAGCCGTTGCGGCATCTGGAAACTCATCGTAGAAGGTGAGAGACATCATGTCCTGTGCGGCTTCGCGCACTTCCGCTGCGGGGTGGGAGAGAGCTTTGATGAACAGAGGAACGTTTGATTTGTTCGGTTCCGCGTCGAGCAGTTGAAGAGCTGTGATGGCTATCTCTGGTTGCAAGGAGGCCGCTGCCCTCTCGAGCACGCGTTGTCTGGCGGGCGGTTCGAGCTGATTGCCGGCAAGCATGGCGGAGGCGCGCACATTGGCATCCCTGTCCTCCAGTGCACGAATCAGCAGGTTATCCGGCGCTTCGTGCGCAGCGCTGGCGAGTATATCAATGGCCCGCAGGCGGACATCCGGGTCTCGATCTCTCAGCGCTCGCTCCACCAGCGGTCGGACGGCTGCATCCTGCACTCCCTCAAGCAGGCCCAGAGCGAGACCGCGGACTTCGGTTTCGGGGTGGGACAGCAGCTTATCCACGGCTGTGAATACCTGTGGCGTCTCCAGTGCACTCAGCCGGGCGATCGCTTCCAAGCCGTTTTGTTTGGAACTGTCTGACTGGATGGATGCGAGGATGCTGGCCACCTCGGCATCCTGCCCGGGATCTGCGTTTGTGAAGATCCGCGTAGCAGGGTGGGTTGCACCCGGCTCAGGCGTGATGCCACTGAAGGCTCCAGGCGTGAACTTCAATCCAGCGGAGGTGTCCAGCGGACGTGGCTTGTATTTTGGAGAAACCTTGCGCTGCGGGGGCGGGGCTTTGGTGGGAGCCACCTTTGTCTCCGCAGTTGCGGCCGCCGCAGATGGCTCAGGACGCTCGCCACATCCGCAGAGAAGGATGATCATGCACCATGCAGTGGCGTGACGAAGGATCCAGCGCACGATGTGCCCCGCACTCTTGCGCCGCTGCATGGCACGAGTGTCAGAAGCTGCCAAAGCCTGTCTCGGTGAATCCGGCGGCCTCCAGGATTTTCTTGACTAGGGCAAGGCCGTTATCGAGGCTTCCCTTTGGATAGTTGATGCCCTTGAATACGAGGTTGTCACGATTTGCCTTGAGACTGTTGGCAGTGTCAAGCGTCTCCGTCCATGGGCTTGAAGACCACTGGATGCTCCTGCGGGTGAAGGCTAGGTTCACGACTTCGCCCAAGTCATAGTCATAGTCCGTGGAGGTCATCCCTACGCTGTTCCGCTGGTAGATGCCTTTGATCACTCTGGGCACGTTGATGCGAATGGTGGGGGACAGGGCCACTGGAGTGGCCAGACCGCTAGAGAAGCTGAGACTTGAATCAATGGAACCGGAGCCAAGAAAGGAATCCATGGGCTCCGCAGGAGCAAAGTATTCATACACACTACCGCTGCCTTCTACCCACCGTGCGGTGCCCGTTTGCTTCTGGGGAATGATGTGAAACGGAAAGATTCCGCTGCCAGGCGAGACGAAGTAAGACTTGAAGAGCCTTCCGTTGATACGATAGGAGAAGTAGTTCACGACGACGCTGGTCTCGTTCACGTGATCATAAACGGCGTAGTAAGTGTTGGATTCGCTGTAGCTATCAGTGATCGGGGACGGGGGGATTCTGTCGTCTGCCTGCTCGTAGTTGGACCGGTAGGTGCTGGTACCCCGGTAAATGCTGACCTGACCGATGTCGAAGACTTTGAGGCTCCAGTTCAGCTCGATGGTGCCGGTCTCTACGCCGTTGTCGGGGTCATTGTACCCTGCGACGACGATGAGGTAGGTGGTCCCGGCAGTGGTGGCAAAGGAAACCTTGCTGGTTCTTGTTCCGGAGTCGTCATTGCCTGTGACAAACGTCAAGGAATCGAATCCCGTGCCGGTGAAAACGGCTAGGTAGGTGTCGAAGTCGCTGCCTGTAGTGTCGAACTGGTAGAGGTCTGACGTGGGGGCCGTCCAGGCATACCACACGGAGCTCATGGAGCGGCCGTCGTTGAGCGACGGTTCTTCGACCTCGTCTGTGGCATCGACGTTGGTTCCGGTCACATTCCCTGAGCCCCCAGTGATGATTTGGGCATTCGCAAGGTTGTCATTGGCTGGCGGCGCTGCGAACGCCGGGCTGGAGAGGGAAAGTGCGACAGCGCACCATGCAAGCGAGGTGGAAGCAAAGGTTTTCATGGCTTCGGAGTTTAGGCGTGGAAGTGGCAGGTGAGGTGCTCTCAGCGGTTGATTCTACCAAGGTCATGACCGGACTTTTCAAGCACTTCAGCCACGTGCTGAATGGCATTGTCAAGCGTGTCAGCGGTGAGTGAGGGCAGGGCGACGGTTCTGGCTTTCAGCGTCAGCGCCCGGTCTAGTGTGGCAGTGTGTTTTCCGCTGGTGTGCGTGGTGACGAAATAAATGGGGCCGTTGGCGTCGTCCGCATTCCGCGTTTCGAGGGAGAGAAAGTCTCCTGTGAGGGTGGCGGCTACATTCGTGGGACTGACGGTGGGCGAGAGTCCTAGAACGGGGGAGCTTTTACCCCGCAAGTGCCAGGACATGGCAAAGGACTCGCCGGGTGTCGTGGAGTCCTCTACGGCACTGCGGAAGAAGAGGGTGTTCACCCCGGCTCTGGAGGTGGCGATGGAGGACACTTCCATGAACTGGTCGTCATCTCCGCTCGCGTCGGTGGTGTAGTCCTCTGGAGTTACGCCAAGGTTTTGATAGGTCCAGTAGGTGATGTCGTAGAGCTTCTGCTTCTGACCATCCACGACAAGCGTGTAGTATTCGATTTCGATGAGCTTCTCCGCATCCCGGTCAAGAATCCAGTAGCTCTTGTCCACCGTCACCCCACCGACGGGGTTCTTGCCCCGCATGGCTGTGGGTGACGAGGTGGGGAGAGCTTCCCGAGCCGCTGCGAACTGCTGCCAGTTGCGGGTCAGTGAAACTTTGTAGATCAGCAGATCCGCCGCCGAAGCGGCTGGGACGAAGGCAGCGAACACCAGGGCAGGGAGCAATCGAACGACAGATTTCATGATGCGGACTCAGGTTTGACGTGGAAGCAAACGGACAGGCAGTGGAGTATCCGGGTAAGGGTTGATTGCAACTTGGAAATCATGCTAGGAACTTTTTTGCAATCACCTTTGGAAACGAGGGGGATGCGGGAGGTGGGGTGGGGCGGTCAGTCGCGGTTGCGGACCATTTTCACCATCTCTGCAATGATGGCATCGACTGTAAGCCCCTCTGCCTCGGCATGGAAGGTGGGCACGATGCGATGGCGAAGCACGGGGAGTGCCAGTGCCTCGATGTCCTCTATGGACACGTGCGTTCTTCCGTGAAGGAGCGCACGCACTTTGCCGGCGAGGATCATCTGCTGGCTGGCACGGGGGCCGGCTCCCCAGCCGATGTTTTCCTTCACATACTTCACGGCGCCTTCTTCATTGGGCCGCGTCATGCGAACGAGGTCGAGGACAAAGTCGAGCACGTGATCCGGCACGGGCACCTTCCGCGAGAGCGTCTGCGCAGCCTGGAGGTCTTCGGCACTGAGAACCGGGGTGATGTCAGCGCCCGAGCTGCCGGTGGTGCGGCTCACGATCTCGCGCTCCGCATCGCGGCTGGGATAGGCGATTTTGATGAGGAAGAGGAAGCGGTCCTTCTGTGCTTCGGGCAGGGGATAGGTACCTTCCTGCTCGATGGGGTTCTGGGTGGCGAGCACAAAGAACGGGCGTGGCAGTTCATAAGTCTCCTGACCTACGGTGACGTGTTTTTCCTGCATGGCCTCCAGCAGGGCTGCCTGGGTCTTGGGAGGGGTGCGGTTGATCTCGTCTGCCAGGAGGATCTGGGTAAAGATGGGTCCCTTCTGGAAGACGAATTGTCTGCGACCGGTATCGGCATTCTCCTGGATGATTTCCGTGCCGGTGATGTCTGCCGGCATGAGGTCTGGGGTGAACTGAACGCGGCGGAAGCTGAGGTCAATGGCATCTGCCAGGGACTTCACGAGCAGGGTCTTGGCCAGGCCTGGCACGCCTTCCAGCAGACTATGCCCGCCTGCCGCCATAGCTATGAAGACTTGTTCGATGACATCCTCCTGCCCCACGATGCGCTTCGCCAGCGCCTCTTTCAGACGGTTGAACCCGGAAACCAGCACCTCGGCAGCAGCAGTATCAGACATAGAATGGAGACAGAATCAAAAAGGACAGAGAACCCACGGACGGCCCGCGCGCCAGCGTTCTTTCGTGAAGTGGAGTGTTCTGCTGAGAAAAGCGGAGCGTGGCGAGAAGGGAAACGAACTCCGCAGAGGAAATCATTGGGCAAATGGCTGGATGAACCTAACGTCCAGCCGCTTTCTCATGCTTGAAGTTCTCAATCTCTCCCATCAATGGCATCGCAAAGACGGCGAGGCCAGCGCGCTAGATGCGGTCCACTTCACGCTGCCGGGCGGTCATTTGGCCGCCGTTCTGGGGGCAGTGGGCAGCGGCAAGACCACGCTGATCCGGTTGTTGACCCTCCAGGAGCAAGTGCAATCCGGCGGCCTTCTGTGGGGTGGGGATGAGTTCACCAAGTTTGGCCTGCCACCCGGTAGCACGGCGCTGGTGAGTGCGGATGATGAAGAGATACTGGCGGATCTGAATGTAAAGGAGCACGTGGTGTCTGCGGTGCTGCTGCGTGTGGCGGGTGTGAGCCGCCGGGATGCGGTGCTCAAGGCAGACAGCCTGCTGGTGCTTTGTGGGCTGGACGGGCAGGGGGGAAGTCGCGCGCACACTCTGAACAAGGCGCAGCGCCGTCGTCTCGCCATGGCGGTGGCGCTTGCGTCAGACCCGGTGCTGGTGGTGTGTGACGAGTTCACTTCTGGTGTGGACCCGCGCTCGGAGCGTGAGCTGGGTGCCCTTTTGCAGCAGGTGACAAAGGCGCATCCCCAGCGCGTGGTGATGAATGCCACCTCATCCCTCGCTGAGCTGGGCACCTACGACAGTGTAATCGTTCTGCATGAGGGAAGGGTTTGCTTCCATGGACCGGGACGCGCACTGACGCACTACTTCAGCATCCCGCACACGGAGGATCTTTACCACAGGTTGGCCAAACGGCCGGCAGATCGGTGGCAGGACTCGTGGGATCGCCACTGCGACTCGTATTACGATGCCTTCAAGCTACTCGACGGAGGCGGTGGTTCGGAGCGCGGGCTGCGTTCCGCTGAAGAGGAGGGCGGTCGCGTTTCTCTAGCCCGACGTCCTGCGGAGAGAGCACAAACTGAGGAGGTTGAGGAGGCGGCTGCGCGGCGAGAGCGGCCGGGTATGGTGACGCAGTTGCAAGTGCTTTTGAAACGACGCTGGACTGCGTTTCGCAGGCGCAGGGCAGACCTCTGGGTGCAGGCTGCGCTACTGCTCGTGCTGCCGCTAGTCGTCATCCTGCTGGTCAGTGCGCGGCACCCCGATCTGGCTCGCTGGCCGCTGCGCCTGGCAGAGAGTCCCGCTGCCGGAAGCGTGCTGTCCATGACATTCTTTGTGCAGGTCATCCTGCTCATGTTGGCGGCAGTGTGGACCGTCTCTCGGGAGGCGGTGGATGGCCGCGCCTCGTGGCCAGCGGAACATGTGGGAGGTCTGCGCTCCTCGGCATGGGTGAGTTCACGCATCCTCTTTGTGGTCGTGCTGCTGCTTGCCCAGGCTCTCACTATGGCACTGCTCACTGAGGTGGTACTCGGGACCATGCCGGGCCACGGCGGATGGAGGACCATCCTGCTGGCTGGCACTTCTCTTGCATTCGGTTTGCTTGCCTTGGGCCTGGGGGCGTGGAGTCGTGGCCTGGACCAGGCCCGTGCCTGGGGACTCATGCTGCTCATGGGCAATGTGCTTGGCTGCGGTGCACTGCTGGCTTGGCCCCGCGCCACAGCGGTGCTGGTGCAGCCTTTCCTCACGGCCTACTACGGGTGGTCTGGCTCGGTGGGTACGCTTGCCGGCACGGCTTGGATGGAAGGTGTCAAAGCGGTGAATGGATCGTCCATCGCCTCACCTAGCTTTGCTTTGACGATGCTTGCAGTGCACGCCTTACTCGGTGCCGGACTTCTCGTGCTTGCAGTCAGACGACGGCGCTGAAACGCTTGGGGCGAAGGTTCTGCCCGCTGGGACCGTATGGGGGAAAGGCAAAAGTTTTGTCCAAACTTCGCCGCATCCTCACTCTATCTCCCAGCAACATGTTCCGTCCCGTTCCATTTCTTGTTCTCAGCCCGCTAGCTGTCTTGGTGCAGGTGGCTTCCGCCTCCACGGATGGCGTCAAGTTCTTCGAGTCCAAAGTGAGGCCGCTGCTCGTGGAGCACTGTCAGGACTGTCATGGCGCTGAAAAGAAAAAAGGTGGTCTGCGCCTGGACAATCTCTCTTACATCCTGGCTGGGGGAGAGCGCGGGCCAGGCCTAGTGCCGCACAAGCCGCAGGACTCCC
Organism: uncultured Verrucomicrobiaceae bacterium; assembly: GCA_964538625.1. GTDB lineage: Bacteria > Verrucomicrobiota > Verrucomicrobiia > Verrucomicrobiales > Verrucomicrobiaceae > JAEUHM01. Next base: position 7,936 of record CAZIGH010000054.1, on the reverse strand, counting down.
TCATCATGAAAGCAGTCCTCTTTGAGGACCCGGATATGGAAATGCCTCCAGACGGCAAACTCAAGGCGGAGGACATCGAAATCTTCCGCCAGTGGATCGCCATGGGTGCGCCCTGGCCTGAGGCTGAAGTGGCCGCAGCTCAGCCAGCACGCCGCCCCGGACAAATCACGGACGAGGACAGGAAGTGGTGGTCTTTTCAGCCGGTCAAGGCAGTGAAGCCTCCCGTAGTGAAGAGCGCGGATGGCTCAGTGCGTGGTCCGATAGACGCCTTCGTGCTCACCACTCTAAAGCAGCATGGTCTCCAGCCCTCTCCACCAGCCAGCAGGGAAGAACTCATCCGCAGGGTCAGCTTTGACCTCACCGGCCTGCCGCCCTCGCCTGAGAAGGTGGCAGCCTTTGTCAAAGACCAGCGCCCAGATGCTTACGAACGGCTCGTGGATGAACTGCTGGCTTCCCCACGCTACGGCGAGCGCTGGGCACAGCACTGGCTGGACTTGGTGCGCTACGCAGAGAGCGACGGCTACCGCCTAGATTCCTACCGCCCCAACGCCTGGCCATACCGCGATTACATCATCAAGTCCCTGAATGAAGACAAACCCTACGACCGCTTCATGAAGGAGCAAATCGCGGGAGATGAACTCTTCCCCGGCGACCCCGAGGCTCTTGCCGCTACGGGGTTCCTACGGCACACCATTTACGAATACAATCAACGGGACGCCGAGGGTCAGTGGAAAGGCATCCTCAATGAAGTCACGGACGTCACGGCGGATGTCTTTATGGGCGTCAGCGTCCAGTGCGCGCAGTGCCATGACCACAAGTTCGATCCCATCCTGCAAAAAGATTACTACCGTCTCCAGGCCTTCCTGAACAACATCACCTGGGCCGAGGACAAGCTGCTCGCCACCCCCGAGCAGCAGCGCGACTATGAGGCAGCGCTGGCCAAGTGGAAGGAAGCGGTGGCACCCTATCAGAAGGTCATCGATGACATCATCGAGCCTCGCATCCAAAAAGCACAGATCAGCGCCATGGAGAAGTTCCCCGAAGAAGTGCAGGTCATGTGGCGGAAGCCACGTGAGCAGCGCACACCCTATGAAGAGCAGGTGGTGCAGCTCGCCTGGCGACAGGCGGAGTACGAGCGCGAGCGCTACAAGGAAGACAAGCTCCCGGAAGACGTGAAAGCCCGCCTCGCCGAGGCCCGCGCCGAGATGGCCAAGTTTGACGACATCAAACCCGTGGCTCCTCCGATCGCACTTGCAGTGGGGGAAACCGGCTTGCCCGCAGCACCCGCCAGCTTCCAGAGCCGCCGCGCTGGCAAGCAGTTCGTTCAGCCCGGTGTGCTCACCATTCTGGACGAAAAGGACGCGGTCATCCCCCCAGCCGGGTCAAAAGCCCCCACCAGCGGCCGCCGGTCCGTGCTGGCAGAGTGGCTCGCCCGTGAGGACAACCCGCTCTCCACACGCGTGATCGTCAATCGCGTCTGGCAGCATCACTTCGGGCGTGGCATCGCTGCCTCCGCAAGCGACTTCGGCAGGTTGGGGGAGCTGCCCACTCACCCTGAACTCCTCGACTGGCTGACAGACGGCTTTGTGAAGAACGGCTGGAGCCTCAAGTGGCTGCACAAACAGATCGTCATGTCAGATACGTATCGACAGACCTCGCGCATGGAGGAGCGGCAAGCAATCGTGAAGGGGCAGGATCCCGTCATGCTCAAGGATCCGGAGAATCGTCTTCTGTGGCGCTTCTCGCCCAGGCGGCTGGATGCCGAGCAGGCGCGGGATGCGGCCCTCATGGCCAGCGGAGAGCTGGACCTCACGATGTACGGCCCGGGAGTGGAGTCCTCCAAGCCACGCCGGAGCATTTACACCAAGAAAATCCGCAACACCCAGGACGCCTTCCTGGCCAGCCTGGATGCACCCGCAGGCTTCCAGAGCATCGCAGAGCGCCCCGCTACCACCACCGCCACGCAGTCTCTGCTCATGATCAACGGAGACTGGCCGCTGGATCGCGCACGCGCCATGGCCTTGAAGCTCAGCTCGAACCGCAAGCACAGTGACGAGGAACTGGTGCGTTCCGCCTTCGAGCTGGCTTACGCTCGCACTCCCACGCCGGACGAACTTCAGGCTGCTCTCACCTTCATCCAGTCCCAGCGCTCACAGATCATCGGCGAGCGTCCGCCGGAGCCCGTCGAAGCCTCACCGCTTGCAGCGGCGAAGGATTACTTCGGCGATACCGGCCCCGCTCGCACCTCCCGCACCCTCATGCTTAAGCCCGGCACCACTGCGGAGAAGCTTCGCATCGCCAACGGACCCAAAATGGAGCCTGAAAACTTCACCATCGAAGCCATGGTTTATTTGGACTCCCTTTATCCCGATGCCAGCGTCCGCACCATCGTCTCCCGCTGGGGAAATGGCAAAACCGAGGCAGGCTGGTCCCTCGGCGTCACCAGTGAAAAGTCCGCCTACAAGCCCAATAACCTCATCCTCCAGATCAATGGCGAAGACTTTCAGGGCAGCCGCCTGTACGAAGTCGTAGCCTCGGACATTCGCATCCCGCTCAAGACGCCGTACTACGTAGCCGTCTCCATCAGCAACAAGCCCGCCGCAGGTGAACCCTTTGGCGGCACCGCCACCTTCTATGCGCGTGACCTCAGTCAGCCTACAGCGCCCATGCAGACAGTCACGGTGCGCCACCAGGTCTGCGGAGACTGGGTGCACCCTGGACGCACGTTGTATGTCGGCGGACGCGAGATCGAGAAGAAGAGCCTCTGGGACGGAGCCATAGCCCGCGTCGCCCTTAGAGAAGGTGCGCTGGAGCCCGGCAAACTCATGGCCTGGGTGGGTGCGAACGATCCCACCTGCCTTCTGGACGTGAATGCAGATCAAGTGGCTGCCATGCTCAAAGCTCCCGCGCCTCAGCGCTGGGCGTTTGAGTCCACCGATCAGGCCACGGCCAAGAAAGGCACTCAACTTACACCTGGCACCGAGGCCCTGGCCGACCTCTGCCACGTCCTGCTCAACAGCAACGAGTTCTTCTATCTTCAGTAACCCCCGCCGTTTTATGCTTCCCCACTACGAACTGCTCACCAACAGACGTGACTTCCTCCGCCGCGGCGGAGCAGGTTTTGGCTCCGTAGCTTTGGCTGCCCTCATGGGAGACAGCCCGCTCATGGCCGCCTTTGGCGACGACGCAGGCAAGCCTGCCGAACCCCAGGCTACCAAGCTCGCCCACAAGGTCGGCAAGGCAAAGCGCGTCATCTTCCTCTTCATGGAAGGAGGCCCCAGCCACATCGACCTCTTTGATCCCAAGCCCCTCCTTCGCAAGCTCCAAGGTCAGCAGCTTCCAGACAGTTTCGGCTCCGTCATCACAGCCATGGGAGAGTCCCGCGCACCTCTGCTCGCAGACCGGCGTGAGTGGAAGCAACACGGAGAGAGCGGACTCTGGATCAGCGACTGGCTACCACACACCGCGCGCCTGGCAGACGAACTCTGCGTCATTCGTTCCTGCACCTCCAGCGGTATCAACCACGCGGGTGGCGTTTGCTCCATGAACACCGGCAGCATCTTCGGCGGTCGCCCCTCCTTGGGTGCTTGGGTGAACTATGGGCTAGGTACTGAGAACCAGAACCTGCCCGCCTTTGTCGTCATCAAGGACACCGAGACGCAAGTCGTCAATGGCGTGCGGAACTGGGGTGCTGGTTTCATGCCCGCCACCTACCAAGGAGTCGAGTTTGAAGGCGGAGCCATACCCATCAGCAATCTCGCTGCGCCCAAGAGCATCTCCCCTTCACGTCAAGAGAACAAGCTCGTCTTCATGGGCAAGTTGAACCGCGACTTCAATGCGACGAGACAAGATAACTCTGAACTCGACGCCCGCATCCGCGCCTACGAGCTCGCCTTCCGGATGCAGGCCGAAGCTCCCGAAGCCGTGGACCTCAGCTCAGAGTCTGAAGCCACCAAGAAGCTCTACGGCATTGATGACCCCGTCACCGCCACCATGGGGCGCAACTGTCTCCTCGCCCGTCGTCTCGTTGAGCGCGGCGTACGCTTTGTCCAACTCTATCATGGTGCCGGCAGCAAGTGGGACGCCCACGCCAAGATAGAGGAAAATCACACCAAGTACTGCCGTGAGCAGGATAAGCCCGTAGCTGGGCTGCTTTACGATCTCAAGGCCCGCGGACTGCTGGATGAAACTCTAGTCATCTGGGGGGGGGAGTTTGGGCGCACTCCCATGAGTGAAAAAGGAGATGGCCGTGACCACAACCCCACTGGCTTCACCATGTGGATGGCTGGCGGCGGCGTCCGTGCGGGAACCACCATCGGTGCCACCGACGATCTCGGCCTCCGTGCCGTGGAGGACAAACTCCACGTCCATGACCTCCACGCCACCATCCTCTACCTGCTCGGCGTGGACCATACCAAGCTCGTCTATACCCACAAAGGGCGGCCCGAACGCATCGACCAGAACGAAGGGAACCCCTACACCAAGATCAAGGTGTAGTGCGGCTGAGCGCGGCGTGGAATCACCTCCTTCATGACCAGTCGGGGCCGAACAGCGTGAGACAAAACGGCAAGCACCTCTTCCTGGAGCTTGGCCTTCCGGGGTTCGCGGGTCTCATCATCGGCATGATGGGCTACGGGTTATGGGCCTACCGCTGCTTTGGAGCTGGTCTCCTCGCCGCGTTGGTTCATTCCTTAGTCGTCGCTCACAAGACCGGTGTGATCGTCTATCGCTGGCGCACCATCGTCAGAAGCGAAGAGCCAGCAGGGTATTGGTACTTTTTCATCTTTCATTGCTTCTTGGGCCTCGGTGGCATCGCGTGGCTCTGGTCTTGTCGTTTTGGGTGGATTGATGCAGGCGTCGGTTGCTCGCGTTTCCGTTCCATCCTCACAGCGGCGGCCCGGTGCTCCGGAGGGGAAATCCGCTGATGCGACCAAGTTCCCGGAGGAAACCACTCGGCACACCCTGCCTCCAAGCACTCTGGGGGTGAACATAGTGCTTGCGGAATGGCCACGCCGGGGGCAGACTCCGCGCTCTTTTTCCGGCTGGACGAAGATTGAGTGATCTAAGGCAGCCGGACACGCCGTGCTACCAACCCAACCCGACAGCGCCATGCCTGCCAAGCCCAAACCTGCCAAGAAGGCCAACAAGCCCGCCAAACCGAGCGCCACGAAAGCGCCCGCCAAGCCGGCCAAGAAAGCGACTGCACCCAAGTCCAAAGCACCGGCGAAATCATCTCCGACCAAGAAGCCCGCACCCAAAGCTGCCAAGGCCGTCGTGAAGTCTCCAGTCAAGTCCAAGACCGCTGTCAAACCTTCCGTCAAGGCCAAGCCGCCAGCTAAGGCTTCTTCGAAGGGCAAAGCCCCCACCAAGAAACCCGAATCAGTGAAGAAAACCCCTCCAGCAAAGTCCACCAAGAAAGCCGCGCCAGCCAAAGCGGCACCCACAGCCAAAAAGCCCACCAAAGACGCAAAACCAGCGGCCAAGAAAGAACCGGCGAAGAAGGAGGCTACAAAGAAAGAGGCCCCGAAAGCGGCAAAGACCGCTGAATCACCCAAGCCAGCGGCCAAAGAAGCGAAAGCTCCCAAGGAAGCCAAAAAGCCCGCTGCACCAGCGATGCCGTATGGCAAGGTGAGCGCAGCTCCGCCCATCACACCCGTCTCACGCAACCACACCGACGACATGGGTGGAGCCACCATCGACGTCCCCCGAGTGGTGAAAGTGACGCCATTCTTGAAAAAGCAGAAGCAGCGCCTCATCGAGCTGCGCAGCATGCTGCTTGATCAGATGGACAGCGTGGCAGAAGGCAGCCTCCGCGTGCGCCCGGAGGGCAGCGAGGCTTCCGCCTTCGGCATGCACCAGGCGGATGCCGGTTCGGATGCCTATGACCGAGACTTCGCGCTCAGCCTACTGAGCCAGGAGCAGGACTCCCTCTATGAGATCAACGAGGCGCTCAAGCGCATTGACATGGGCACCTATGGCATCTGCGAAATGTCCGGCAAGCCAATCCCCGAGATCCGGCTTGAGGCGTTGCCCTTCACTCGTTTCACCGTCGAGTGCCAGGCCCAGATCGAGCGTCAGAACATGGGCGGACGCTTCCGCCGCCCAGTGCGCTCTCTCTTCGGGCTGGACGAAGCGGCCGACGATTCCGGAGATGACGCCGACGAGGAAACGGAACCAGTTGACAAGAACGCGGATTAATCTACCCTGCCGCCCCCTTTTTTATGGCCCGCGAAATCATTACCCTTGAATGCACTGAAGCGAAGGCGGCAGGCATGCCACCTTCACGCTACGTGACCACCCGAAACAAGAAAAGCACCCGCACGCCGGGCCGTCTTGAAAAGGTGAAGTTCAACCCCCACATGAAGAAGCGCACGCTTCATCGCGAGATCCGCTAAACCAGCCCCATTCATGCAACCCAAGACCGAAGAACGCCTCATCGCCTTCCGCAAGGCGAACCGCCGTATGCCACGCCGCCGCATGGACATCCCGGTGGACAAGATCAACTACAAGAACCCCGAGCTGCTCGCCAAGTTCACCACGGAGACGGGCAAGCTCATCCCCCGGCGTATTACCGGCGTGTCGGCCTGGATTCACCGCAAGATTACGCGTGAAGTGAAGCGCGCACGCGCCGTGAACCTCATGCCTTGACCCCGCTTGCGGCGCTGTCTGCCGCTGAGCATCAGCTTGATCCCACTGCCGTTGAATCGGCAGTGGGATTCTTTTTCCTCCCCGGCTGCGTTATCCTCCGGTCACACTCAGCTATGCTACCTACTCTCAAAGACACCCAGAACGAGAAAGATCATCGCAGGATAGCGATAGACCGCGTGGGTGTGCGCAACCTCCGGTTTCCCCTCCAGATTCGCGACCGCGACCAGAAGGAACAGCACACCGTAGCCGTCGTCTCACTGGCGGTGGACCTGCCGCATCAGTACAAGGGCACTCATATGAGCCGGTTTGTGGAGGTGCTCCACGCCCACGGCCAAGTCCTGGATGTCAAAGGCATCGCCGGAATGCCGGAGGAACTGCGCAAGCGTCTCAATGCAGAGCGAGCGCACGTGGAGTTCAGGTTTCCCTACTTCCGCAACAAGGCCGCACCGATCACCAAGTCGAAAGGGCTGTTGGACTATGGCGTCATCTTTGAGGTGGATGCAGATGGAACGCGGACGGACTTCATCGTCACGGTCGAAGTGCCTGTGGCCACACTCTGCCCCTGTTCCAAAGCCATCAGCGAGCGCGGCGCACACAACCAACGCGGCATGGTCACTTTTGCCGTGAGGTTCACCCAGCCAATCTGGATCGAAGACTTGATCGAACTTGTAGAGGGCAGTGCCAGTTGCGAACTCTACTCCGTCCTAAAGCGGCCTGATGAAAAGTATGTGACCGAAGCCGCCTACGACAACCCCGTGTTCGTGGAAGACCTTGTGCGCAATGTGGCTGTAAAGGCACGTGCGCATCCGCACATCACCTGGTTTCGGGTGGAGGCGGAGAACTTTGAGTCCATCCACAATCACAACGCCTACGCCGTGATCGAGCAGCAGTTGGTTGGTGAAAAAGATGCATCGTGAGGCGGCCCTTGGCTGCTTCATCTCCTTCGCTTCGGTAGCGCTTGGGAGGCTTTGCTGACGAGCGGGAAGAGAGTTTGGCACGAGTCGAGCGTTCCTGTAGTGGTTGCACGCGCATGGTAGTCGCGCTTTTAGCCTACGCAGCAGACTGCGGCCTTGAACTTCGCCCGTAGAAGCAAACGAGAGTTTGCCTCATCGCGCCAGAGAGTCGCGCAGTTGAAGGCTCGATCATGCCCCGGGGAAGTTTCACGACTTCCTCTACGCAGCACGCACATCGGCGCTCGACCGTAGAAGCAAACGTGAGTTTGCCTCATTGAGCCGTAAGCGTCCGGTCCAGAGCCTTGGTCAGGCTGCTTGACTTTCTTTGACTTGGA
>CAZIGH010000053.1:0-37268 GCA_964538625.1 uncultured Verrucomicrobiaceae bacterium | reverse complement strand
TTGTCTGCTGCGCTGGTGCTGATGTCTGCCATGGTGTGGGTTTGGGTTGGAGTGAGTTGCTCGTTTGAAAGTGGGCCGCCATCATGACTCGCGTTCAGCACACGTCAAAAGGACTTTGCCCGCAGGGCAGGGGAGCAGTCTTTCATGAAACTGCCAGCACATGGGAGCCGGAAGGCGGCCAGAAGAGTTTCGTAATATCGAAAACACGGTTGCCTAGAGGAAACGGCTCCGCTAGACTCCCCGGCTCCATCCGTTTTTTCGTTCATTCCCAACCAAATGAATCCCAGCATCCTCGTCACTCAAGGCGTCCCATTGTCCATTGCCCTAGCTATCGTAGGGCTTGTCTGTGCCATCGTGCTGATCAAGAAGATTCTTGGGTCCTCTGCTGGCAATGAAAAAATGGGCCGTATCGCAGCGGCGGTTCAGGAGGGAGCGCAGGCATACCTGGGACGCCAAGTGCGCGCCGTGTCCTACATCGCGGTGCCTATCGCCGTCGCGGTGTGGTATGCCCGTGGAAATGCTGCCACGGTGGGTTTCATCGTGGGAGCGGTGTGCTCCATGGTGGCGGGATACATAGGCATGATGATCGCGGTACGTGCCAATGTCCGCACAGCGCAGGCTGCCACTCAAGGTTCTCATCCGGCGCTCAAAGTCGCTTTCAACGGAGGTGCGGTTACCGGTTTGCTGGTCGTGGCACTGGGCTTGCTCAGCGTGGCCGTGTTTTATTACATCATGCTCAAGATCGGCGGCGAGCACGGCACCAAGCACGCCATCGAGGCCCTGGTGGGATTGGCTCTGGGCAGTTCTCTCATCTCGGTCTTTGCCCGTCTCGGCGGCGGCATTTACACGAAAGCGGCAGACGTGGGAGCCGACCTGGTGGGCAAGAATGAGCAGAACCTTCCTGAAGATGATCCACGCAACCCCGCCACGATTGCGGACAATGTGGGTGACAACGTGGGCGACTGCGCGGGAATGGCAGCGGACGTGTTTGAGACGTACGCAGTCAGTCTCATCGGCGGCTTGCTTGTCGCTTTCCTGACCATCCAGGACAGTGCTGCGGCGCTGGCTTATCCTTTCGTCCTATGCGCGCTGTCCATGGTCTCCTCCATCATTGGCATCGCCTACGTGAACTTCTTCAAGCAGGATGCGACGCGGGCCCTCATGGGTGGTGTGGCGGTGGCAGGGCTGGTTTCTGCCGTGCTCTTCAAGTGGGCCACCAACGCCATGTTCCCCAATGGGGTGACGATTGGCGACAAAGTGGTCACGGCGTCCGATCTGTTCTGGTGCTCGGTCATTGGCCTGGTTCTCACTTTCCTCGTGGTGTGGATCACCAACTACTTCACCAGCACTCATCACAGTCCGGTGCGTCGCATAGCCAAGTCTTGTGAAACCGGGCACGCCACCGGCATCATTTCAGGCATCAGCGTGGGACATCACGCCACCTTGCTTCCGGTGCTTTGCATTGGCGCGTCCATCTGGCTGAGCTATGAATGGGCCGGTCTGTTCGGCATTGCCATCGCAGTAGTGTCCATGCTCAGCCTCAGCGGTATCATCATTTCGCTGGATGCCTTTGGCCCCATCACCGACAACGCCGGCGGTCTGGCTGCCATGGCGGAGATGCCCGCCGAAACGCGCAAAATCACGGATGAACTCGACGCCGTGGGCAACACCATGAAGGCCGTGACCAAAGGTTATGCCATCGCCTCGGCTGGACTGGCAGCGATGGTGCTTTTCGGCAGCTATGTGGAGGATCTGAAGGCGGCCCTGCCTGGTGTGACGATGACCTTCGATCTCATGGACCCGATGGTGGTCATCGGCATGTTCCTTGGCGGCCTGCTGCCTTACCTTTTCACCGCTTTCAGTATGGACGCGGTCGGCAATGCGGCGGGTGCGGTGGTGAGGGAAGTCCGCCGCCAGCTCGCCGCCAAGCCCGGGATCCTCACGGGAGCGGATACTCCGGATTACAAGCAGTGTGTGGACATCGTGACCAAAGCCGCCCTGGGCCAGATGATTGTCCCGGCTCTTCTGCCGCTGATTTTCGTCGTGGGAGTTGCCTTCATGGGCAAGGAGGCTCTCGGGGGAGTGCTCATAGGCACCATTATCACTGGGTTGTTCATCGGTATTGCCATGACCTCCTCTGGAGGTGCGTGGGACAACGCCAAGAAGTATGTGGAAGAGGGCAACCACGGTGGGAAGGGGAGCTTTGCCCACCAGGCTGCGGTGACTGGGGACACCGTGGGTGACCCTTATAAGGACACGGCTGGTCCTGCGGTGAACCCAATGATCAAGGTGGTGAACATCCTGGCCATCCTCATCATCCCCGTGATGGTGAAGCTGAAGTTTTTCGTCTAGCCTGACTGATTCACGAAACGCTACTGCGACTTGCTGCAAGCCCGCATTAGCGGCGTTGGGCTTGTTTTGAAAGGCATTGAGCATTCACCCATGCACTCAGCCTTTCAAAACTGCGCCCGTCTTGCCACTGCGGGCTTACACTGCGTCTGGCTACGACTTTCGTGAATAAGTCAGGCTCGCTTCGTATCTGGGCCTCTGTTCCTTCCTGTCGGAAGGATCAGGCTGGCCATTCCCTTTGGTCGGATTAGCGATCGCACTCGCCCATGACGAAGTCCAGGGAGCCAAGGATGGCGACGAGGTCAGACATCATGTGGCCTTTGAGGATTTTGGGAAGAATGGACAGGTTCACGAAGCTGGGGCTGCGGATCTTCAGACGATAGGGGACGCCGCCGCCTTTGCTGTGGATGTAAAAGCCTAGCTCACCCTTCGGATTTTCGGCACCGAAATAGACTTCGCCGGGTGGCACGTCCACTCCTTGGGTGGCGATGATAAAGTGGTGGATGAGTTCCTCCATCTTCATGAGAACTTTCTCTTTCTTCGGCAGGAAGCCTTTGGCAGATGCGACATTGATCTCGCCATCTGGCATGGTTTTGATGACTTGGCGCAGAATGCGGATGGACTGGCGAAGCTCTTCCATGCGGACGAGGTAGCGGTCGTAGCAGTCTCCTTTGGAGCCAATGGGGATGTCGAACTCATACTGCTCGTACCCGAGGTAGGGATGATTCTTCCGCATGTCAAACTCCACACCTGAACCGCGGAGATTGGGGCCAGTGAGACCGTAGGCGATGGCGTCCTCTTTTGAGATGACACCCACGCCTTCTGTCCGGGCCAGGAAAATGGCGTTGCGGCTGAGCAGGCCTTCCGTCTCTTCGATGACGGGTTCCAAGCCATCAAGGAACTTACTGAGCTCATTGAGGAAGCCGGGCGGCAGGTCACGGGTCTGACCGCCGATGCGGGTGTAACTCGTCGTGAAGCGTGCCCCGGTGAGTTGCTCACTGAGATTGTAAATGTACTCCCGCTGCTGGAAGGTGTAGAGGAAGACGGTCATGGCACCCACATCCATGGCATACACGCCGACGCCCAGGAGGTGGGAGGAGATGCGGGCTAGTTCACAGCAGAGGACTCTCAGCGCCTGACCGCGAGGTGGCAGCTCCCAGCCCAGCAGCTTTTCCACCGCCAGGGCGTAGGCCACGTTGTTGGCCAGCGGGGCAAGATAATCCAGCCGGTCCGTGTAAGGCACAAACTGGTTGTAGTGCATGTTCTCGGCGATCTTCTCATCCCCACGATGCAGGTAGCCTACCACGGGATCCGCCTTGGTGATGATCTCACCATCCATTTCGAGGACCAGGCGCAGCACTCCGTGAGTCGCGGGGTGGGAAGGTCCCATGTTGAGAACCAGCTTCTCACCGACGAGGTCAGTGGTCGTTTCTTCGCCCGCTTCGAGCTGCAGCGCAGCCTTGGTGGCGGGATCGAGGGCTTCGATTTCTCGGGTGACGGTAGGCATGATGAGCGTTTGCCGCTGAGTATCCGGCAGGGGCGGATGAGGGCAAGGCGCTTTTGTGAAAAATTTCACAAGCGCTCAGGCTGAGTTCCTCAGAGGTGCGCTGCCGTAGAGCAGGCCACCGCAGCGGCACTTGGTTTTCCGGTTCGAATGCAGAAGGGGGCCGACGGGTCACTCTTCCTTGGGTTTGCCCCCGGGCAGCAGTTTGCCTGGCAGGCCAAGGATTTTTTTCGCGGCTTTGCCTGCTTCTTTTGCGGCAGTGCCGACAGCTTGACTCGCTGTGCCACCCACGTCTTTCACCACGTCGGTGACCGCTCCGCCTACCTTTCCTGCGGCACCGGTGATCTCGGCCACGCCTGGCAGGTTTTTTAGACTCCAGCGCATGTCGTTGAGCGGACCTTTACCCTCCACGGTGAGCAGCTCGCTGAGCAGCGCGGTGGACAGGCCTACGATACCGCGCAGTCTCGCCTTGCCCTGGAGTTCACCGTATTGCTTGATCAAGTCCACACGGCCTTGAGCGCTGACTTCCGTGAGCTTGCTCTTCAGTTCGGCATTCTGGATCGTCACGATGCCGCCCGCCAGGGAGTACCTCGCGTCTAGGTCAGATGCCGTATCCCGGGCGAATCCGGGGGCGAGTTTGTCAAACACCATGCTGAGTGGTCCTAGTAGCGGAATGCGATAGAAGGCGGCGTTCCGTAGGTTCACGGTGCCGCCTCCGGTCACTTGTGCTAGAGTGATGCCGCCTTCGCCGCGAAATGTGGCGCTGAGGGTACCGGGGAGCACGGCAGTCTGCCCTAGACTTTTCAGCATGGCGGGTGTTTGCAGGCCGGTGATGGCCGTGTCACCTTCGAATCTGGGCGCTGCGGACCAGTCGATGCGCATGGTCTTGGTGCTGACCTTTCCGCCCCAGAGTTCGGCTCCGTGGTCGGTGATGGTGAGGCTGTGGCCTTTTAGCCGCCATCGGCCTGCTGGATTGAGGACGGGGATGGAGCGCCCTTCCCCAAGCATGATGTTCAGTTGAGCTGGTCCTTCCACGCGGCCGGAGACGTCAGCAGTGTGCATGGCACCGAGCGGCACTTTGCCCTGGGCTTGGAGTCGTACCGGTCCGCTAGCATTGAGAACATCCAGCGCCTTGCGCGATTCCTTGGGCATGGCGGCCCGGGTGAGTTGAAGCAGATCCAGATGGGTGTCGAGTTTGCGTATGTCCAGCAGCTTCGTTTCGAGATTCAGAAGGGCATCCGCGTGGTCCGTTTCGGCGTCGGGATCCGTGGAGAAGCGACGGATCAGAATCGGGGTAGCGGGTGACCCAGACTTCCAGTCCACCTGCATAGCGATGCCTGGGAGGGGTACGCCGCGCCACTGAATGTCTCGTCCATGGAGCGAGGCGGTGAGGAAAACGCCGGGGCTTTCCGAAATCGTTCGTGCGTGTAGGTGCAGCTTGGGTCTATTTTTTCCTCCTGTGAAGTCGGCCCAGGTTTTCACTTCGCGCAGCACTGCACTGAGCGTGGCCTGAAGGTGGGTGGAACTGCCGGGAGGGGATTTTGCTTCTGCCTGGGTCGGTGCGCTGGCGGGAGAAAGGTGCCGAAGGTCAATGTCCAGTGTCACCTCCACTTCCACACCACCTGTGGTCAGGGAGAAGGTCTCGGCACGCACTCGTTGAGTGCTGGCTTCGAGATCGAGCTGCAGGGCATCCAGCACCATCCGGTCTGTTCCATCTCCCACGTGGATGGTGCCGTTTTCATCCTGGATGCGGATGCTGTTCCAGCCGTCTGGCCCTCTTTTCACTGTGACCTCTTCCCAGAGCAGCAGGTTTCCTGGCTGCTGTTGGTGGAGCGAGCCGATCTGGAGTGCTGTGAAGTGAATGCCTGGTCCTGGCGTGATCCTGGCGGAGCTCCATTCGATGGCTAGACCTTTCTGGGCCAGCTTGAGTCGTAAGTGCTCCGCCGCCTTTTCTCCGAAGTAAATCAGAACCGGCCAAGCCACGAGCGGTAGTGCGATGAGCAGAGCCGCAACCCACTTCCAACGGAAAAGCACCCGGCGAAGCAGGGACGGTGTTGGCGGGGCGTCGGACATGGCGCTCGCAAGCTATCCCCTGCGCTAGCTGAGTCAACGCAGGTCCTTCAACCCTGCGGTGGGGGCGGAACGCTGCGACGACGGACGAGGATCAGCCAAACGACTGCCAGACATCCCAGGCCCACGGCGATGGGGAAGAGTGTGGTGGCGAGGTTCCACTCCTCCAATGCCACGAGGACCAGCGCATTGCGTACGGCGAAGAGGGCGTAGAAGGTGGGGCTTTCGAAGTGGGGATGGCTCCAGGCCTTTCGCATGGTGGGGCCGAAGCCGAGCAGGTCCACCGTGGTCAGGACCGCCACAGCCCACAGTGGATCACGAGCGATGAACCAGGCTGGCAGCGCAGCCAGAGCGGCGCTGAGGAAGGCCCAGTCCGTGCGGGTCACTGTGGTGTCTCCGCGGTGCAGCCAAGCCATCCACGCGATGCCGAGTGTGAGCAAGCCGGAGAGCCCTATGGGTGCCGCGCCCAATCCTCCACCTGCGGCCAACTGGGCGAAGTAAACGATGAATGTGGTCAGACCCCAAATGATCCATGAGAAGACATGAGGCTTGGTCTGCCCACGCCGAATGGAGCGAATGTAGGGGACAAAGATGTAGAACGTGAGCAAGGAGGCGAACAACGCAGCCGAACGGAACCAAGCCCCTGACTCGCTGAAGAGGGCGATCAACGGCGGCATGGGACTCGCTCAGGGCAGGGGACTGCGGTCACTTGCTGTCCCGCTTGCCCTGCTGACGTTTGTTAGATGCCTTCAGGTGACCGCGCACCCGGGTGTTGAGTCCGCTCTTGGCTATCTTGGTGGCCTTGCTCATCCGCTTTACCTCATCGGCAGCGGGGTTGGCAGGAGGGGCCTTCGCGATTGCTTTCAGTTCCTTTTTCGGGATCACTTTTTTGGGTGTGCTCATAACGCGGAGTGGTTTGAGGATGGCGCGGCATGGGAGCCGCCCGTTCACCCTGTTCATAGTCTCTCTCAGTGCAAGGTGTAATCCTGTGCAGATGAATTGGCTGCGAGTGAGTTTGGTGTGATGTAGGGCTTACTGCGGGGTTCAGTTGCCTGCGTGGGAGTAGGACCGTATGTAGAGCTTGATGTCTTTCACGCTGCGGATGAAGCGCTCCATGCCCTCTTGTGGGTTGGCCAAGAGCGTTTGTGCAGGGATGACGAGCTTCCAGTTCGTATTCCAAGTGCTGCGGCCGATGAGGCGCCGGTTGGTGTAATCCTGAAGACCTGGGACAAAGAAGATGGAGGGGCTGTCACCAGCGCGGAAGGGCTGGTGCTTGCGAGGCAGGAAGAAGGTCTCGCTCAGAGAGGTGGCCCCAGTCCACATGGTGTTCTGCCCAAAGCCGCTGCTGCCGATGTCATAAGGAAGCGGCATGGCGTGGTCCATGACGTTCCACTCTCGGATGCGTGGAGATGCTCCGTTGAGCGGTGGGGTGCGGAAGGTATCAGCCCCGCCAGGAATCAGATAGACGTATGGCGTGGCAGCAAGCGCGTCAGGGGAGTTGTGGCTTGGGGTGGATGGGATGCCTGTGTTGCCAGTGGCATACGGATTCATGCCCAGGTAGCCCTTGAAGACCACACCGACGCTGTGGATTTTGGTGCTGAAGCTGGCGGTGGAGTAGCTGCTGTCTCCCGCTCCAAGGGGATTGCCAAAGAAGTTCCATCCGCTTGAGATGACGGAAGAAAAGTCGATGACGAATCCTGGCTGAGCAAGTCCGGTGGGATTGGCGGTGGGCAGGGCGTGAGCGGCAATGACGGGGTCCATGCGCAGGTCTTTGACCACGCTGGCGCGGAGGACATCCTGCCAGGCTGTGTGATCCTCCTCGCTTCCGTCTTCGCGATAAGGAAGGTTGAAAAGTTCACGACGCAGGCTGAAGACGGTGCCGTAAGTGTCCGGGTTGTTGATGCCAAGACGCCCCTTTGCCACATTCCAGTCCGCCTGGAGCTTTGCCAGATAGCTTGAAAGTCCTGGGTCGCCGTTGCCGGATCCGCCAAACTGAGGCTCTCCATTAGTGCCCACCAGACCAAGCGCTCGGGTGGCTACGATGCCCTTCAGAAAGTCCCTTCCTGCATCCGTGTCGAGCAGGCCCGTCTCATAGTCGTAGGCTTTCGCCGCCAGGAAGGCGTAGCGTGCCGCCTGGTCAAAGAGTACCTTGTATTGCTCAAGCGTCTCAGTGCGGAAGGCGCGGAAGGCCACGTCTCTGGTGCGGGCGCCCTGAATGACGGCAGCTGCACGTTTGCGGAAGGATTCACGTTCTGCCAAGATGGTGGCTCCATTTACAAGTTCGTTCTGGTAAGCGGCCAGCGCGGTCTGAATCGACTGTGAGGTGAGATCAATGTCCCGGAGAGTTGAGAACAGGGCGAGATAGGTGGACTCGAGGTCCGTGATGGAGTTGCGGACGACTCCCTCATAGTCCAAGTCTTCATTGATGATGTTCACCTTCAGCTCAGCCACGTCTTGAGCCAATTCGGCTGCGTAGATGATGGATTGCGAGGCGATGCGCTTGATGTCTGTTGCGCGCGTGGCCAGCATGGCTTGGGTAGCCAGCATGGCTCTCGCTGGAGCGGAGGCATCGAAGGAAAGCCCGAAGTGGGTGGGAAGCGCCTGTTTGGCTGCGTCATAGGTGTCGCGGAAGGTTTTTTCCAGACTGTCACTGATGGTCTCGAACAAGTTCCAGGCGCCGATTGCTTTGTTCAACGCGAGTCGGGACTTGGCGATCGATCGATTATTTTCCGTGACGCGGTTCGCTGCCTCGACACCCTCGGCGAAGCGGTCCAGTTTGAAGCCGAAAAGGCGCTTCTGCTCCTCAAGCTGCTTCAACTGCCAAGCTAGATCTTCCCGAGTCTTCATGACTTCTGTCAGTGCTCGCTGGATGCTTCCGGTGAACGGACGCTGCCCCATGCTCTCGTCTGCGATTTGATAGGGTCCTTCGTTGAGATTGATGGTGTATCTCAAGATCGCTGCGCCGTTGGATACGGTGTAGGCACTGCGGTATTGCTCTTCTATCTTCTTGGCACTGCCGGTGCTGCCGTCAAAACCGGCGATGAGTGACTCGAAGGTGTTCCACCGAATCGGGAGCTGGAAGGTGCGGGTGAAGTTGTTCTTCTGGTTTACGCCGAACAGTTGTTCCTGATTGAAAACATAAGGCCGGTTGATGAACATGTAGCGGAAGTAGTCAGGGTCAGCGTAACCTTGCGGATAGGTTTTGCCGGGGCCGATGTCTCCCGGGTAAGGCATCCCGAAGATGTCGTAGAGCTTGTTGATGAATGCCCACTCCTGACGGTCCACGGTGTGGCTATAGTCGGCAGCTTGGTTTTCCACAGTGCGCAACAGTGCATTCTGTCTCACGGTCCTCTCATGCGCGGTGGCAGCGTTTGCCAACGCTGCCTTTGCACGTGCCAGGATTTGGTCAAAGTGGCTCTGTCCGCTCGTCAAATCACTGGGTGAAAGGTCAAAGAGAAGGCTTCCATCACTCAATCCAAGCGCATTGGTTTTGCGGTTGGCACTGTCGAGGTGAGACTGAATCTCTTCGCCCAGTACGGCTAGCTCCTCGAGCTCAGGAACGGTGCTTCGATCAATCTTTTGAAGGCCTTCGTTGGCATAGTCTTTCTCTGGCAGGATGGCATTTGCTGCCGCCCAGTGAAGGAAGTTTCCTTGGCCTGCCCGGGAGGCCCATTGCTCCATGCCCCAGGAGCGAGTGGTTTGAGTGGAGGCATTTGATTTGGCCTCGCGCATCGCTAACCAGCCTGTGCCGGTGCCCAGGGGAAGCTTTCGTTTTTCAAGGTCGAGAATGCGGCTTGCCGTACGCCCAAGCGCTGCCGCCGCAGAAGCGAGCTTGCGTTCATCCTGGTAGTCCACCGTCACGGGAACGCCCAGAATGTTCACTGCCTCCACTCGGGGCATCCAGGTGAAGTGTGGGCTGGCAAGCAGACGATAGTAGTTTTTCAGGGCGGTCAGGTAGTGTCCGTAGGCGTCGCCATGACCTTGCGGATACTGGCGGGCGGCATCGCTGGCATCGATTTTCCCATCAGCCCCGGAACCTGCTTTTTCCTGAATGTTGTAGTTCACCGCATAGATGACTTCCCCGGCGTTGATTCCCCGGGTGTAGTTCCAAACGAGCCGGTTGTAGAACGGCGGAGTGCGGACGCGCGGCACGAGGAAGTCATCCCGTCCTCGAAGTAAGGCTAACTCTTCATCCAGCAGGGAGGGTACCTGCCCCTCGAAGGCGAAGCGGGCTGTGGCAGTGGTTTGGATGGTGGTGCCTATGGACGAGGGAAGGCTCTGCTCCTGCACCAGACGCTGCGGATCCACATCCAGAGAGATGAGTGGGTTTGCTGCATCCGCATAGGCTTCGTTTCCGAGTGCCATGTAGAGATCATTCAGGTATCCTGCCGCAAGCAGGAGTGCATCATTGGCTGGGCCGTAGTTGAAGCCACTGTCGATGGTGAAGGACATGCCGCGCCTCAGTACGGTCTCATAGATGGGGATGAGGCCCTCATTCTGAACGGAACTGAGCGTGAGGGGGATATTTCCTTCCCAGCGGGTGCCGGCCTGTGTAAGGAGACTTACATCCGTATTGACGCCGTCATTGAGGAAGTTTGAGATACGCTGGTTGAAGGGATTAATGCCTGCGAGTACGCGCTTGATCCAGCCCTCTGCCAGGGCGGGTTCAGTCCACTGGCTCCAGCCTTCGTCAGCGCCCCAAGTGGAACCTTGGGGCCGGAGTGCATGGCCAATCTTTGGCCTATGGCGCATGACGAAGTAGTTGTCTGACAGGGCTAACAGTGGCTGGCTGGCACCAAGCATGACCCGCGGGCCGTCATAGTCATCGTGCCGGAACCAGGTGGCACCTTGACCGCCGGGCAGATTGCCGGGTGGCTGGCCATTGACTGGGGGTGCGTAGTACCACTCGAACTCAAACTGGTCCTCTTGTGCCGCGAAGTCCCCAGTGTGCTGAAGTGTGAGGTTCTCGGCGAGGGGATTCGGGGCGGCGAGTGGCTTGACCTGGCCGCGATACAGCTGGGGCCCCACGCGGATGATGTGCATTTGCACCGGTTCGCTTTCATCGGTAAATGCCTCACCGTCACCAAGCAGCAGGGTGACATAACCCTCCCCGCCACCTACGGCGGTGAGCGCATAAGAATCCACGGCTTGGTCTTGGTGAGTTACCCTGACGAGCTGGGTGGGCCCATAGGACTTGGTGGCATTGGCATCAGGGACGTAGGTGCCCGGTAGCGTTTTGCTTTCGACGAAGGTCTCCAGCGAAGTGGTGAGGGCATCGATAGCTGAGCGCCAAGCGGTAGCCTTTGGATCGGTGTCGGCCACGAGTCCCTCGATTATCTGAATCTCCGTGGGTGTGAGGACGTTGAGTTGGATGTAGTCTTCGCCCACGATTTCATCTACAAACTTACCCTCCAACACCAATGCGCCGGAAGGTGGGTTGCCTGTGCCAAGCGCGGGGTCCATAAAGAAGCGCTCTTGAAGATGAGCCGGTAGCCCCTGGAAGTACACACGGCTGCCTGATGCATCTACGAGGATGCTGGTTGGCAAAGCAGACAAGGTGCCTGTGAGTGGGTAAACTTTTCTCCGCGTCGGATCGTGAAGTACAGCGCTGTCCTTTTTTGCGGCAACGTTTTTGGCCACAGACTGCTGATAGAGAACCTGGGCGCTGCTGGCACCATGCAGACCAGGTAGCCCGAACTTGGGCTTGACCAGAGTCTCAGCGAACTGAAGAGACGGAACCTCCACGGCATCGGTATCCGGCGGGAGGAGATTGGATGAGGGAATGGTCTCGGCGGTGAATCCCGGACCTGTCCAGCGGAGACGGGCTATGGCACCACCTGCCTGCTGGAAGAAGTCATACCGGATAGGTACCCGTTGTCCTGCTTCATACCATGTCGTTTGTGAGTTGTAGGTGGTGGGCCCCTGAGCGATCCAGGAGTCGATGATGGGATCGGCATCCAGGTTTCCTACCCAGAGTCGGCTACCGTCGTCCGTAACGATCTGAAAAGTGTAGTAGCCGCTGCGTGGGATCATCACGAATCCGGTCCAGCGGGCAGAGTAGAGGGTGGTGTTGATTTGGGGCGCTGGGGAAGTGTTGTTCGGCCAGTTGAAGTCCACGACGGCATCACGCCTGACAAGCGCCGGAACGCCAGACAGTTCGGTGTTGTTGAAGTATTCGGCCTTGAGTCCAAACTTGGTGCCTATGTCCGGCCAGTAAGGCCGATAAGCTATGGTGATGGATGTGCCGGTTTGGTTGTTGCCGTTGAGACCATCGTGAAGAAAGGGAGTGATGGTGCCAACGTCTGGCGCTTCATCGACGCCCGTGACCGCATGAGGGTAGGCAAAGCCATCCAGCGTTGCATAATAGAACTTCATGCCCAGCGCGGGTGGGGTTGAGGTGGGATTGTGCTGGCCGCGATAGACCCACTTCAGTCCTTTGCGATCCTCGTAGGTGAAACGGTGGTAGAGGTTCCAGTCATTAGCCTGCGCTGGCGGCACGTTTACGGCGGGGTCCAGGTTCTCAGGCGTTACCTCTACGTTCTTGGACTTGCCGTTCACAAGTGGCGGCGGCATGACGGCGAGGGGCATGGGTGGCTGGAGCACGGTGCCTGCGCGTGCGTTGTAGGTGAAGGTGTAGATCTCATTTTCTCTCAGTACGCGGAAGGCTCTCATGTCCGGGCGCTGGTCTGCGGCGTTTTTGAACCGTATCAGTACGTAGGGGCTGGAGGTCGTTTGTGGGGTATTCAAGTCATCACGCAACGCATAGGCTCTTCCTGCGATCATGAGCGCGTGTTCCTCATTCGGATTGTAACCGATCTTGGTGGGATTGTTTTCGTAGTAGATGCTGCCGGCTGCCACGTCGGCGGGGAGATCATCCGAGCCAGCATTTGAGGCGAGCACGATCTGTGGTGCATCCAAAGGCCAGGCGATCTGGTAGCGGGAGTAGAATGATGGCCAGTAGATGGGGGCGATGCGTCCCAGCAGTTGATCTGGTGGATTGACCTTTTTGAACCACCAGATGCCGAGCCTGTTGTTGTCCTTGCTGCCCTTCTTCGGAGCAGCATTGACGGGGATGATGGCGCTTTGTGCTTCGGCATCAGGAATGCCACTGGAAAAGGGATCCAGGTAGGCAGTTGGGTCTATGGCATCTCCCTGACTCAAGTCCACGTAGCCTGCGCTGCTGTCTGCCCCAGACGGGGGCTGGATGCGTCTGCCTACCAAGGCGGTAAGCGGGCTGATCTGATTGCTGGCGTTGACTTGGGTGTCCGTGAAGTAGGATGCGTAGCGGGGATTGACTGCCATGTGAGAGTCCAGAACGGACTCAACACGCAGGAACCAGAAGTTGCTGCCAGAACTCACCAGCAGGAGACTCCGATTGGTATTGTAGCCACTTCCCAGTTCGACCACGAAATCGGTTGGGTTGGATGAGTTCGCCCTGCCGTTGTCTTGATGCAGGAGTTCAAAGGTCGTGCCCGAGCCGAATATGGGAGGAGTCGCTGCTGAAGTGGCAGGATCGGAGGGACGGACGTTGAGTGCGTAATCTACAAGGTCTTCCGGCCAGTATTGCCGGTAACGGTTGAGGAACTTGGGCCAGTGAATGCCCGCTATGCCGGGTTCGGTCCAGAAGAATTGGACATCGTTGGCAGAACCCGTGGCGCGTATGGCGTAGTAGGTGGGTTGGTCATTGATTTCAAGCAACCGCGTGAATGGAGGATTGGCGGGGTTGAGAATGGGGCTTGGCGAGTAGGTGCTCAGAAGGCTGTCGATGCGGGCGAGCACTTGGTTGCGAGCGGCACCGGGAGTGGGAAGAGGATAGGCCTGCTGGGCTGACTGATCTGGTGGCAAGGGATAAAGCCGGTCACCTACTGCCACATCTACTGGACTTGGAACCGCCTCTTGGATGATGTCCACCACCTCCACGCCAACCTGGCGTCGCAAACCCACACCGCCAGCGCGGGCTTCTCCCAAAAACTCCACCAGCAGTCGGCCTTCTCGATTGAATGCGTTGAGCGTGTCGAGTGTGGAGTCGTGCCACAGGGTGCGACGTGTCGCCGGCGCATCGCTTCCGGAGGGATGTTGAGACCCCTCCGGCACGAACTCGGGAAGCGTATCGTTGTAGGCGATGCGCACTTGCTGTATCTCACCCCGTGGCACATTCACTGGCGGGCCCTGGAATCCGTGCTCCGTCCAAAAAATGCGCCGCACCGCGAGTCTGCTGGCGGTGGAGACGTTGACCATGCGTTCGACGAGGCCATAGACGGGATTGTTGTTTGCATCCACACCGATGGCTGCCGTGGTGCGCCAGTAAATGCGGCTGCTGCCTCCTTGCGAGGCGTAAGTGAAACCATCTCGCGTTACACTCCCCGCTTCACCTACTTCCACCACTTCCTCGAACTTTCCGGATAAGTCCGGTTTCGTCCCGAAGCGGGCGTGAGGACTCCAGAAGAAGCGCTCACCAAGGATCTCTGTTGCGGGTGTGAAGGTGCGAATCGTAGCGTCAGTCTCCGTACGGTAGCGAAAAGAGGCCTCACTTTTGCGCAATGGCTCGCGTCGCAACGAGATGGGGATGTTGTTTGCATTGTTGAACGTGGCGAGTGGTGTGCCGATGATGTCGCCCAGCGCAAACTCTGGCGGTGCACCTGCTATGGAAGCGCCGAGGTAAGACACCTGAAGCCGAAGGGTGCCGCTGGCAGGTTTGGGCACGTTGCTTTGGGTAGAGGCGCTGGAGCTCACGCTGGAGAATCCCGAAAACTGCCCCGCCGTGGCAGGGTCACCACTTGGAGGGGGCAGGTTCGGCCAAAGGGTGTTGTTTACCACAGGCACCACGTCCTGTGCGGTCAAGATGCCGTGAAATGCCAGCGCAAGCAGGCCAATGAGAAGCAGCGGACAAGATCGTCTCATAGTGAGCTGGTGAGGAGGGTTGAACAGCGGATCACCCTGTCGCGAATCAGCGGTCTGCCACCGATGCGGCAGTTTCAACAGAGGCTTCGGGAAGTTGCTCAGCGAGTCGCTCCAGCTTCTTCTCCAAAGCTTCAAGACGGCGTTTGAGATCTTCATTCTCGGTGCTGAGCTCCTGCACCTGCTTTTGCTGCTCCTGCACGGCAGCTACGGTGACAGGTATCAGACCGGTGTAGTCCATGCCGCGCACGCCATCCTGCTGGGAAACGAGCTGTGGAAACACCTTCTCCACTTCCTGTGCGATGAAGCCCGGCTGCAAGTGCTCGTCCTCCTTTTGCGTCTTGAAATGATACATGGTAGGACGCAGTTGCATCAGGCTTGAGAGCGCGTCGCTCATGGTCTGGATGTCCTTCTTGAGGTTGCGGTCTGAGGGAATTTGCCAGCCGCCTCCAGCGCCGCCGAAGAGCCATGCTCGACGGCTTCCGTTCACGTAGATGTCCAGATCTGAGCCTGTCTTGATTTCCCAGGTGCTGTTGTTGAAGCCGAACGTGGTTGCTGAGATTTTGTCTGTGGAAGCGAGATTGCCTGCCACATGAACCCTGCGGTAGAAGTCAAACCGATCAATGTTCCAGTTCGCGATTTCCTGCCCCCCGGTACCGGCATTGTTGTCGTCGTGGCTACCACCGATGTACCACCTGAAGAACCCACCGCCTCCTACGCGTTGGTAGAGTGTGCTGTTGGCTATGCCGATGCCAAAACTGGTTCCCCACAGGTTGATGTGCTGGCCGGTGCGATCTGGGCTGGTGAAGTTGAGTTTACCGTTGCCTTCGATGACGATGTTGTTCTTTGCGTAAATCGTACCCATGGCCTCGGTGTAACCGTCGGCTCTGAAGTTGCCGTTGATGGTGGTCCCGCCGTAAACGAGGAGTCCTCCCTGGCTGTGGAGGTTGATCCTTCTGTCCGAGAAGTTGGCCTGAGTTCCGGCACCCACGATGTCCAGCGCCGCGCCTCCAGAATACGTGCCGTAGCCGATGGTTCCGTTGGAGGTTGCCTTGGTGAGCGTGCGGCCAAACTCGATCACGTTGTTGTTGTTGATGCCGAGGTAGTTGTAGTTGTTCGGCAGAGAGTTCGGGTTGAGGTTGGTGAGGCCGAATCCATTCCCAGTAAAGACCCCTGTGTGCAAAGTGAAGCCACTGGTGCTCAACTTGGCGAGTTCCGTACCACCTTCGCCGGGTCCGGTAGGGTGGGTGCTGTGGTTAAGCGGCTGGCCGCTTGTCACCTTGTTCCAGGTGAAGCTGTCGAAACTGCGGGAGAACAACACACCACCGGACTGCACGCCAAACCCGTTGTTGCCATCCCACATCGTGATGTTCTGACGGAAGCCGGGTGCGAAGTGGAGTGGGCCCTTCAGTTCGGTGCCGGCCTCCGCCCACAGGGTGATCCGCCGCTGTTCCGCTTCTACGCCAGCACCGACGATGTCGAGACCACTTGAGTAAATCTGGTAGCCTATCTGGCCGGCTGAGGTGTTCCGGGCGCGTGCGGAGTCATTGGTGCCGAACTCGAGGATGTTGCCGCTGTCGATCTTCGTATGCCCGCGCATCGTTAGGTTGTTGGCTGCAAGCCAGTTGAACTGGGACTGCTGACCGCTGGGCTGCGAGAGCGCATTCACCTGTTCGGCCATCCTTGCACGCAGGGCATAGGCGCTGGAGAGAAGCTTCTGCCTAGGCGCGAACTCGGCACCACCTTGGGGTGTGATGCCAAAATACAAGTCTGCCGAAGTGGCGTTGGCAAACACCGCTGCAAAGGACGCAGGGCCGGAAGGGGCACCGCCGACTGCGGTTCCATTGCCAAGTACGACGCTGAACTGCCCTTTGTAAACGGTGACGGTTTGAGCTTCTCCCCAGAGTGGCGTGCCACCAGTGGCTTGGGAGTAGATGCGGAACTCAATGTTGCGGTTCTCAGGTGCGGCATTGGCTACGGGATCACCGTTGGCATCTGTCAACATGCCCTGGTAGTTCATGGCAGCAGGCACCATGGATTGAGCGTGGAGCGAACCAGCAGCGAGGGCAAACAGGCCGGTAAGGATAACATGGTGGAGCGCGGTTTTCATGAGAAGGATGAGCTGGTGATGGGATGCGTGGGTTCGTGAATCTTAGAATCCGGAGATGGTGGGGATATCGCTGACCTTGTGGAGGATGAATGGACCGCGGACTCGAATGGAAGAGGTCTCCTTGGTGATGCCTGCTATGGTCTCTTCGTAGATGCCGCTCATGAGCGTGGCACCCCAAGTGGTGGGCAGGTCAGCGGGCTTGCTTACATCCAACGCCAGGCGCACTGTGCGGCTGATGCTGAAGGATTCGTGCACTCGGGAAGGGTCTGCTTGAAACCTTGCGTCCAAGTTGTCGTGATCTGGGTGATAGGTGTGCAAAAAGGGATTGACCGGAGAGTTCTTTGCCGTTTCCACTGCTCCGCTGCTTGACAGGCTGCCACCGGGGTTGAAAGCACCGTTGAACAACACATTGGTATCCAGCGGCAGGTGCGCTACGGACAGACGCACTGCTTTGTCGAGCGCACCGGCATCCAGGAGCGACTCCTGCAAGGTGAGCCCCATAGGCTGGTCTGAAGGAGCCGAAGCCAGCTTGCCCTGATAAATGTGGGACAGTAGTCGGGTCTGACCCTGCCCATTGACGTGAATGATAAGCCGCAGTGTGTAGGGCTTTTGTACTGCGGGCAGTTCCGTGGCACTGCCCGGCGTCGTGAGATCCTCAAAAAGGATCGGGTTGCCATTCGCATCTCTTCTCGGGTTGCCTTGCTCATCCCGTTGATAGCGCTTCACGATGCTGCCGACTTGGGTGATCGTCGCTTCTCCGATCCACAGCCCAGCGGGCGATGATACTTCAGCCGTAGCAGGTATGAACATCTCTTGGCCGGCCAGACCAGCCGTAGTCTTGAGATGCAGGAGAGAGGAAAAGCGGCTACCCACAGCTCCCGGCATGGACAGGCGATTTGGGAGCAACCTCACCTGCACCACCGCCCCGGCTCCTATCACGATGGTCCTTGTGCTCAGGGCGCTGAACTCCGTCTCTGCATCCACCTGTGCCAGCATCTGAAGCACTCCAGAAATGGCGGGCTGACCTGCTGGGGCAGTTTCGGATGCGACGCTGTCCAGCGTGACGGTGAGGCTGGAAGTGGTTTGATTCTTCAGAACCAGTGTCGCGGTGTCAGAGCGTGTGCCAAAACGCACGTCCTCCCCATACTCCAGCTCTGCGCTGAGAGGTCCGTAGTAACGGGAGAACTTCTCCACTCGCACCCAGTAGGCCTGGCCCCGCGTGATGCGTCCCACGGATGGGATCACGGCAAGCGGATTGACGCCATTGACGATGGGGCCACCATTGTAACGAAGGATCTCTGCCTGTGCCAAAGCGAAGCCCGTGGGGGCGAGATAGGTGGCAAAGGTGGGTGTGGTGCCGGTCACCAGCACGGGGAAGCCCGCCAGATGCAGACCGTCTCCACGCCAACGTACTTCAGGCAAGGCAGCGCGGCCTTTGAGATTCAGTGTCTGGTTGGGGGCACCGTCTTCCAGGCGTATCAAGTAGCCGTAGTTGGCATCCAGTCGGTCAAAGGTGGTCTCCTCTGGCATTCCGGCCTTCCACACCTGCCACTCGGCTCCCGCTGGTGCCGCGTTCACCTCTCCGGGAGCTCGTGGGTCCACCCGCTCAGGCTGCCAGCGCCAGACTTCCTTCACCGCCGGATAAGCTGCCAACAGGGTGTCCAGCGTCGCATGGCTGGCATCGACATGAGGGTAGATGGCATTCCAGCCTGCTTTTAACGCAAAGGATTCCGTGCGCCATTCGGCTCGCAGGACTGGCGGGAGCAAGAACGCAAAGAGAAGAGGGACGAGCAGGTTCTTCATGGGAGTTCAGCGTACCAGCACTAGGCGGTAGAAGAGGTTGGGTTTGCCGATGGATGCGGCGGAGTAGAGGAGGATCTCCCTGGTGTCGGCCGCCGTGAAAGTGGTCACTGCATCGGTGTCAGGATCATCTGGCCGCAGTGGTGCTCGGCTCCAGGTCTTCAGATCCGCTGAATACTCGACACGGTAGGTCTTGTCCTGCACGATGAAGGCCCTCAGCACCGCCGAGCCGTCCGCATGCCAGCCCGTGATCTTCAGGTCCAGCGTCTCGGAGTTCAGAAAGGCAAACGTGCCCGCAAGGTATTCGATGTAGTCGGACGTACCGTCGCCGTCGAAGTCTCCATGGCCGAACGTGGCCAGTGACCAGCGTGGGTCGCCGGGGCCTATGCCAGCCTCAGCCAGCTGCCACATCTCCCAGCTATCTGGAATGCCGTCTCCATCACTGTCCACACCGAGTGTGAAGTCGATAAAGCTGCTGCCCGCCGGCTGACCCACCGTGCGCTTCTCTGCGGTGATGCTCGCTACGGGCATGGTCACGGTGGGGAACTTCACTTCAATGGAAAGCAGATTGCCAGACGTCTGCGCTCCGGTGCGGTAGGGATCTGCGGGATTGGTATCCATGGGCACCGTGAGTCGGAAGTTCTCCCCGGCGCGGATGGTCTCGTTCACGGGACACTGTGCTATGATGTGCCCGTTCTGCTTCAATACGACGGTGGCTTGGTCTGTGAGCTTCAGTGCCCAACCGAATTGGTCACGAGCGATGCCATGGATGGTAAAGGTGGGCGCGGGAGGGAAGGCCTGACACCAGCAGGCCCAGGTCGCCAGCATCAGAGTCAGCCAGCGCTCACAGTTCGACCAGGTAGGAAAGACATTCATTCATCTGTGTCTTACCCGTCTCGCCCGGAACCTTACCACACGGAGCAAAAAATCTTTTCCTATGGCGAAGATGAGACGCCAAGCACCCGGGAGGCCCAGTCTGCGTAGATGCCACGCTCCTTGCCTTCTACCAGTAGGGGCGCGAGCCGCAGAACTGTCTCGCCCGCGATAACGTCTGCCGTTCCCTCCTCTCTGAGGCGCATGAGAGCCAGGCCCTCCAGCATGTCGGGAAACCACTTCGGCACTGCCTCACGCGGCTGAGGGACAGACCACAACTGGCCATCGTTCATGGAGTATCCCAGGTGGACCTTGGTGCCATCCGGCGACATGATGGCCCTCCAAGGCTCAGCATCCATTCCCAGACCACCGGAGACGGGTGCGGCATAGTGCAGGGTGAGCGGCTCTGCTCGCTGCGTCTCCCAAAAACGAAAGCCGTGATGATCGCGCACGACAAAACAAGCGCCATCCTTGGTGAAGCGAACGGTCTCGGCTGTGCTTCGTTGCGGCAGCGACGGAGAGGCAGGTGAACCGGTGGCAGGATCCCACAGTCTCACCGTGCCGTCTCGGCAGGCAGTGGCCAGGAGCCTGGAGTCAGGACTGAACTCAAGGTGCGAGAGCCAACTCAGGTGCGGCAGTGCTGGCACGGTCTCGCGTCCAGTGTTCGCGTCCCAAACTCTAGCAGTGTGATCGTATGAGGCCGTGGCTATCCAGCGGCTGTCAGCGCTCCAGGCACCAGCAATGATGGTGTGGGTGTGGCCTTTGAAAGTCTGAAGTTTCTCGCCGGTCATCACGTCCCACGTATGTGCCACGCCGTCGGTGGAGGCGCTCATGAACCTTCCGCTGCCGTCAGGCGCAAAGCGCAGCACCTTCACCTCTCCCGGATGGTCCAGCGTCCGCAACAAGTTACCCGTAAGGCTGTCGTAGATGCGCACGTGCCCGTCATTGTGACCTGCGAGAATGAAAGCTCCATCTGGCGAGATCTCGCCGGGTCGGATCATCCCGGGTTCATTGCGTGGCTGCCAGAGACGGGTTCCTGTCTCAAGGTCCCAGCCATAGCGCCAACCGTTCGCAGTGAGAACGTAATAGCGACGCATGTCCGGCGAAAAAAGGTGCACATACACATGACCCTCTGTCACCTCATCGAGCACCACCCGCCCGGTAGCAAGCTCATACACGTAGGCTCGGTTGCCTGGATGTAGCCCCAGGCAGCCAAGTCTGCTGTCCGGGCTGATCCGGTTCGAGTTGAAATCTCGCTGCGCTTCCACCGTTTGAACTCGCGGCAGGGCGGTCTGGCTCGCACGCCAAACCGAAACGGTATCTTCGTCTGCATTGGCAGCACCCTTCTTTAGCAACACCACACTGCCATCGTGAGAGGTATCCACCTGAACTGCGGAGGATGTTTTCAGCCAGATGGCGCTCATCACCGCCTGACCGGTCTCTGCGTCCCAGACACATGCCCGCCCATCGGTACCGAAGCTGACACAGCGTCTGCCATCTGGCGTCACGCTGAGCGATTGCGGTTGATAAAGATGATCCATGGGCGGCGAGATTCGCAGACCAGAGTCCACGTCATGGACCACGAGCTGATTGATGGCTCCGGCGATGGTGATTCGCGTTCCATCAGCATTCAACGCAGCAAACCTCATCTGGGACAGCTTGCTTGCGATGCTCGAAACCAAAGCGCCGGTGGTCACCTCCCAGATGTGCGTCACGAAAGGGCCATCGATCAGGGCAAGCCGTTTACCATTTGCCGCTAATGCACCGCGACGGAAGCGGGATT
The DNA here is from genome assembly GCA_964538625.1 of uncultured Verrucomicrobiaceae bacterium. Classification (GTDB taxonomy): domain Bacteria; phylum Verrucomicrobiota; class Verrucomicrobiia; order Verrucomicrobiales; family Verrucomicrobiaceae; genus JAEUHM01. Next base: position 15,881 of record CAZIGH010000053.1, on the reverse strand, counting down.
GGCACAGAACTTCCAGCACCGTAGCGCCCGTCTTCGTGTCCCACACTGCGGCACGTTTCGGATTCCATGCCGCCACATGAAGTCCGTCGCCGGAGAGGGCCAAGCCCTCAAGGCCGTCGTTGAGTCGCAGCATGAGTGGTGGCAGATCCAGCGAGTTGCCGTTCCACACTTCAAGTCCGCTTGCACTGCGAGCGACAAGCCGCGAGCCATCCGCTGAGAACTTGAGTTCCGTGCAACGGGATTCACTTTGCCGTTTGAGCGTCCGCAAGCTCGGATCCCCAGCGGTGTGGATCAAGACGCGACCATCCTCGGTGGCGAGGGCGATTGAGTGTGAAATGGCCGCGATGGACAGCGCGGTGGCATTCGATTCCAGCGGGACCGGGGTGGACTCTTTACCCGTGACTACGTCCCACACGCGCAGGGTGCAGTCGCCGCCGCCTGCGGCGAACCACTTGCCGTCAGGAGAAAGCTGCGGAGGCGTGACCAGCGTGACTTCGGGCCGAACGAGAGGCCCTGCAAGCATAGGGAAGGCACGTTGATCCAGCATGGACATGGCAAGCATAGCGGCCTGCCAGCGTCCCGGTTCTCGTCTCAAAATATCAGCCAGACGAGCCAGCGCCAGCGGCGCTTCATCCGTAGTGGCCTGCCTTGCAGTCTCAAGCCACTGCAAGTGATCCAGCGAACGCTTTTGTTCTGCGTTCGCCCGTTCGGCCCGTCGCCATTGCCAGGTGATGCCCGCCACCCCGGCCAGCGTGGCAAAGAGAACTGCGGCTATCAGCGCTGCCACTTTAGGGCTTCGTCTTGCCCATCTCCACAAAGCCTCTGGCACCGTTACAGGCCGCGCATGAATGGCCTCGCCTCTGCTGAAGCGCTCCAGATCATCCGCCAGGGCCTGGGCGCTGGCGTAGCGTTGGGCGGGTTCCTTTGCCAGACATTTCAGGCAGATGGTGGACAAATCTTTCGGTGCACTGGTCAGCGGAGTTGGCATCTGCTCCACCACCTTTCTGGCCGTGGCCAGGGGCGTGCTGCCAGCAAAAGGGGGAGCGCCTGAGAGCAACTCATAGAGCACTGCACCGAGGCCATACACATCGGTTGCGGTGGTCACGTCCCCATGCCGCGCATCAGCCTGTTCGGGTGCCATGTAGCTGGGACTCCCCAGCATCATGGCAGTAAGGGTAAGGCCGCTGTCCTTCTCGTGAATCAGTTTTGCCAGGCCGAAGTCTGTGACTTGAGGTTCTCCCAGATCATCTACCAAGATGTTGGAGGGCTTCAGGTCGCGGTGTAGTACGCCGCGCTCGTGCGCAAAGGAGACCGCACGAGCCACCTTGGTCATCATGTCTGCCACGGTCCGCGCACGGGTCGCCGAGCTCCCGGTCAGACTCGCTGCCCACGTGGCCACATTCCGGCGTCCGAGCACCAGCCGCATGGAGAAAAAGTGCTGCATGTCGTGCTCACCGATTTCATAGACGGAGACGATGTTCGGATGGTCCAGCCGGGCTGCGGTGGCCGCTTCATTACGAAATCTCTGCACGGACTCGGCCGTGGCCAGTTCTGCGGCGAGGATCATCTTGATGGCCACCTCCCGGCCTAGGCTTAGCTGCCTCGCACGGTAAACCACGCCCATACCGCCCCGGGCCACCTCCTCCAGCAGCTCGTAGTCCCCGAATCTCCGGGCTTCACCGTGATCGGCCAGGCTGGTGCCGTCTGGAAAATCAGCCTCAAGAACAAAACCATTCGCGAGGCCAAGGAGACAACGCGGACACTGCCCGTCCCTCATGAGTTCACGCATTGGCGCTCCACACACCGGGCAGTCAGGGCGGCATTCACCCGTCGCCTGGGACGCGTTGAGCTTGGGGTGGTCGGGTTCTGGCATGATCTGCTCCATTCTTACCCGATTTTCTTCAAACCTTACCGACAGATGTCACTGCCAGTCACGCAGACAGCACAGACATCAAGTGGCGAAGTTCTTCCTCCACCTCGTTCTCGGATTCGACCAGATCAGCGATTTCCTGTCTGAGCATGAGTCCGTAGCGTTTTCTCATCCGATGCACAGCCACCGTCAGAGCCGCTTCGCTTAGCCCCAGTTCCGCAGCCATTTTGGCGTAGCCAGGCCTGCCACCACCTGAGGCGAGCTGGGGTTGTATGGCCTCGTACAGCGCCAGCTTCCCGGCTCGCTCATATTCACCGCGCAGTTTCAGCAACACTTTTTCCAACAGCGCCAGCGCCCAGTTCCGCTCGTATAAGCGCTCGGGTGTCTCTTCATCCCGGGAATGCCGTGCATACGCCTGTTCCACTTCGGGGTCATGCAGAGAAAAGGGTTCCATACCGCCACCACGCTTTAGCCGCGAGTGATTGCGATGTTCGTTGCTCATGTAATGGCTAAATGCCGAGAGCAGAAAGGAGCGGAACCTTCCGCGCCGTTTGTCAGCGGCGGCTAGAGAGCCATGCTCAAGAATGTGCATGATGAATCCTTGAGTGAGGTCCTGTGCATCTTCTGGCGATTGACCTCTGCTCCGTGCAAAGCAATAGAGAGGTCTCCAGTAGTCCGCACACAGATCGGCCAGCGCCTTTGCGGCATCGGGTTCCGCAGTGTCACCAGCCAGCAGGACGCGGCTCCAGCGCGTGGTCAAAAACATGGCGCGGCCTTCTTGATGGGGTGAACGGGAGTCTGGCATCGGGAATGACGGACGGGCGGGCTTGAACCCTCCGGCAATCAAGCACATTCTAGGCTAACCGTCCAGCCGTCGGGTGATGCAATCCCTGCCCTCACACTTGCCCGCGAAGCCACTTCATGAGCTGCTCAATGCTGCCGGTGGCCGAACAGAGTGTTTTCTGAACGTGCATGAGCCAGCGCAGATCGCTGCCGGGAGCGGCATGGTCCACGAGCTTGTCGGTAGCGGTGAGCGCGGCGTGAAACAAAGGCAGACTCTGCTCCAGATCGGTAATGAGGAACTGCCACTGGGTGCTCTTGAGTGAAGGAAAACTTTTCAGGGCATGAGACAGGTGAGCCGCCAGATCTCCCGCAGTGGAGAGAAGCCTCAGAACTGCGGGCCGGGAACGCAGTTCCCCAGGGCTGGACAGTAGCATCTCGAACCTGCGTAGCTCCAGGGACAGATCCTGACAGAGCTGGCTGATCCAGGCGTGACCAGGCAATGCCTCTGGTGCCTGATCCATCTTGTCATGAGCGGGATCAGATTCCATGAGACCGGCAAAGCCGGGCGATGCTCCGGCCTCAGTAGGTTTGGGCAGGGCACTGTCGGCATCGAATACATCAGCGGCACCCTCTGCCATGGATTTGCCACCCTTCCCGCCGAGCAGGAACTGTTTCCGCCGTTCACGATTTTGCCTGATCTGCGCTACCTCTGCTTGCTTGGTGAGCTGCCAGCGTGGTGCGGATACGGTAAGATGCAGATGCCAGCTCTGGATGAGGATTCGCTGCTGGTCACGGTTGAACCACTCCAGAAAAAGGAGATTCTTCAGCCCCTTAGGTGCCACGAACACCCCTCCCGCATTTTTCCGGCTACGCGGCACATGATTCACCCTGTAGGAGGCAGTCATCTGGCCCACGTATCCATGCTGGAGATCTGCCAGCGCCGCTACGTGCTGCGCATTCGCATCAGGGATTGGGTTCTGAAGCTCAATGCGGCAACCCGCTATGTCGCGGAGGAAGTTGCCAGTGAGTTCTACACGGATAGGGCGCTTTTGACCGGCGAGATGAAGGACACCCGTCACCAGCCCGGGCACCTCGTTGGTGAGGTATCCGCCGATGAGGGTGGAGTCGAGACAGATGAGCATGGGGGAGATGGGATGGGAAAGCTACGCGATGCGCACACGGTACGCAAGGTTGCAGCGCGATTCCTTGGAGCCTGCTCAGCGGGCATTGAGATTGAATGTATGGTATTCCAGATCATCGAGCCGTGAGTTCACCCGAGTGGCAGCGATTAGCAGCGCCACGCTGGAAGCGACCACGAAGCCGAAGCCATACCAGGCTTCGTTTCTCAGCATGGTGATGGTGCTCAGGACGCCATTGGATACCAGAAAGACCACGGTGCAAAGAAGAGCGCCGCGGCGGTCATTGAAGTAGAAGAGCACTGTCAGCATGGCCAGGAACGCCATCAGCATAAAGGCACCAAAGAGGGTGATACGGAAGATGCCAAGCTGGAGAAAACTGACGTGGAACCACTGGGTGAGCTTGCCCGCAGACGCGACCAGCAGCAGCGTGGTGATGCCCTGCACCTTCAGCAACCGCGAGAAACCTGTGCGCAACGAGAGGATGATGCGCCGCTTGGCCGCGATGATTTCAGAGAGAGGTCGGCCCTGATTCACGGCGTCGAAGTAGGCCTGAAACCGCTCTGCAAAACTGGTCTCCACCTCGAGAATGAAGACCGCCACGCCGGGGACGATGGACAGCAGGCTGAGGTAGATGGCCAGGTCATAGTCTGGAGCGGCATGAAGTGCGCCTGAGACTTGGATTTTGCTGTTGGAGAACCACCAGAAGAGAAACTTGTCGATCCAGATGCCCAAGTTGTAGAACAACCCGATGAGAAGCAAATCTGGCATCTTGAACGCCGCCCTTATGAACGCAAAGGGAGATCCCTTGCCCTTCCCAAGTTCACGTCTGATGTGAAAAGTCAAAGTGAGGAAAAGCACCAAGTGTCCGAAGAGAAGGCCCACCATGGCACCGGTGACGCCATGCCACTTGGAGCCAAAAAAAGCTGCAGCCACTCCCGCCGCGTAACCGAGCAGAAAGGCCTCAACGATGCGCTGATACTCCCTCAGAACGCTGAGGTAAACACTGGCGATGAAAATGCACGATACATACACAAACAGCGCTGCCGCAGCCGCCTGGAACTCCCAAGTAGGAGCAGGCACCATCCTGATGAAGAACCAGCTGCCCAGCAGCCCGGATAACAGCGTGGTGACCATCAGTCCGCCACAAAAGCTGGGAAAGACCTTTTCATTCTCCTTCAGTGAAAGCCGGTCTGCGACATAACGAGTGAGCAGCAACTGGATGGGGCCTGTGAGCACCAGAGCGAAGGCGTACGCGTGCGTGACGGAAGCCGAGAACAGACGAATCAAATCACCCTCCAGCGTCTGGTGCAGCAGCCAAGTGAGAAGCATCAGTGAGATGATGGAGATCATCCAAGGTCCTGCGCTGATGATGGCTGCACTCGCATAAGCGCCCATCCTCCCAGCGTAAGTGGGTGAGCGGCTGAGCCTACGAAGATGGAATGCGATGCCTGCCATGATAATGGTTAAAACTCAGGCCACTTTTCCCTCCCCTGCCTGAAGATGAGTCTCGTAAATGGCAAAGTAGGCGTCCCGTATGGCGCGTGCATGGTAGTCCTTGGCCACGCGCCGCAGCCCCGCCTCAGACATGGCTTCCAGCGCTTTGGGGTCTGTCAGCAGCCTTGCGACATGCCGGGCCACTTCCTCTGCATTCCCTACCTGTGCGATGCATCCGGCTGGAGGCTGGGTATCATCACCGCCAAGAAGGATCTCCGCACAGGCACCCACGTCTGTGGAGACCACCGGCACACCAGCTGCCATGGCCTCGATGAGGACAAAGGGGAGGCCCTCGCTGATGCTGGTGAGCATCATCACATCGATGCTCGGCAGAAAATCATCCCTGTCCTGGGGGCCGAGGAACTGCACCCGCTCCTCGATGCGGAGCTGCGATGCCAGCGCTTTGCACTCCAGAAAATACTCGGGCTCTTCATCGGTGGGTCCAGCCACCAAGAAGGACGCATCAGGCACGGTCTCCAGCACTTTGGCCGCAGCACGCAGGAGCGTCTTCACATCCTTGATGCTCACCACCCTGCCCAGAAAGCCAACTACTCGGCTGCCGGGTTGTGCCTTCCGGCGCTCCATGCGGCGCTGCATTAGCGGCAGAAAGTCCTCCGTGCAGATGCCGTTTGGAATGATGCGGATGCGCTGAGGGTCAGCCCCAAAGTATTCCTGCGCCCGCGCATTCTTCTCGAAAAGGGAGAGGATGACGTCAGACCGGGAGTAGCACATCCTACCCACCACATCAAAGAAGCCAATCCACAGCCTGCGCAAGGAACCGAGGGGATCGCTCAGGCCAGGCATCTGCTGCATTTGATCTGGGATCCACTGAGAGCGGCAGATGTCAGCGATGCGTTCGCGAAGATAAATACCATGTTCGGTCAGGATGAGCGGAGCCTTGTGCCGGGTGGCAGCCAGCGCCGCCACGAGGCCCGCGTAGCCCGTGCAGGCGGTGTGGTAAAGCCTAGCAGTCGGCAGCTTTTCCAGCGCACGCGCCAGTTTCCAGAGCGGGAGGAGGAGAAACCGCAGCGTCCAGTAGAAGTTCAAAAAGGACTCGTCAGGCGCATGACGCTCATACACCTCTCGCAGCACGTCCCAGGATTCGTGGTGGCTCCAGAATGATTCAAAGGAGACGGACCGCTCCCGCCCTATGTGCTCCAGGATGTGATGAACAGTATCCAGATCATGGAGGTCACCCTGTGGTGTCCGCACCCCCAGACGACGCAGATGTTCATACAAGGGGTGCCAGCGGGCCCTGTCCGGCGCTGCCGCAAAGAGCGCGGCGGGTGCATCGTCGAAGAGATATACCTCCTCCAGCGAGACTACGTTTTTTGGCAGTTGGTACTTCGGTTTGTTGTTAGAGTCATGATTGGCACCCAGGTAGAACAATGAAAACTTCCACTGTGGAAACATTTCCAGAATTTGGTGGACCCAAGTAGAGACCCCGCCGCGCACGTAAGGGTAGGTGCCTTCCAGCACGAGGCATATGTCCGCTTGGGTGTCTGGATGCGAGCGAGGCATGATGGGCAATCAAATGCAGTTTCGCCGTTGATGAAGCGCGTGAGTGCAGCGGGCATAGAGATCGGCCCGCAGCGAGGAACCCACTTCGAGAGACGGGACCAATGCCGCTGCTGCCTCTGGCATAGAGGCTGCCAGGTACACCTCGGCAGCGGCAGAGAGCAGCGCGGGGTCATGCCGCGCTTTGCGCAGACGAGCATCCGTGAGTTCTACCAGACGCCGCAGCCATATCTCCCTCTCCGCTGTGGAACTGAGCGCCGGATGCGCCAGCCTTAGCCCGGTTTGCAAAAGCCAGGCCGCACGCCGCGAATCCTCAGCGGGTGCCTCCTCAAGCTGACGATAAAGTGCCTGGAGACGGTCCAGCCCCTGTTGCCTCACGCTCTGTGCGTAGAGTTGGAGCGCCGGGTCCACGCCCTGGACCAGCCGCTGGAGGAGCGGTGCCACCGACTCCACCGGCAAGTGTCTCATGCCTAGCACGTAGCTCTCCATCTCACGCCCGTCCAGCATACGACAGAGCTGCACCAGCGGCGGTACCACTTCGGCTTGCTGCATCGCCAGCGGGGCCTCGTGCAGCGGGTTACCACTGATAATGGCAGAGACTTCCACCCGGCGAGTCGGAACTACAAGCACCAGCACGGAGAGCAACACTGGCAGTGCCAGGATGAACAGGAAGAGGAGAAGTGAACCGGTAGCTGGCATCAGAATCTTGAATCAATGCGCGTCCATCACCCTGGCCCAAAACTGCACGGCATCCGTAGTGCCGCTTGTCAGATACAAACTGCATTTGATACCTTCGCCCGCAGTTTGGATGCTGCGATAGAGCTGCTCGCATTCCATTTGTCCAGCAAAAGGCAACAACACCACCTGTGCTCCCGTCTCCGGCAGCACCGTCGTCAGCGCCGTTGCAGGCAGATGACGCTTGAGCAGGTCTCCCACTTTGGCACTCATTTGCCCGGTGGACGGCTCTACCATGAGCTTGAGCACGGCAGACGGCAGGCGGTGGGTCGCATCCATTTGCAATGCTTGTCCCACCAGCGAAAGGAAGTCGTTCAGCGGAACGTGGCGGCGGCCGTTCCCGGCACTGTCTCTCCAGCGCAGCAAGCCAAAGGCCCAGTGCATGATGAACTCCATGCGGGCTAGATTGTCCCAAGCCATCGCTTCCAGGGGCATGTCCTGCACCAGCAACACGCCAGACGCGCTGTGATTCGACCACGGAAGCGCCACAAGGAACGGTTGCTCGGCACTGGTGCCCAGAGTATCCCTCACGGCGGCGAGCGTTTTCTCTTCCAGCGCCTTGCGTGCCATAGGCGTTTCCTCCAGCGTGAGGACGCTTTTGAGAGGCGGCGTGGCATGAAGCACCGCGCGCTGCACTAGGCGGTTGCCCTCTCGCTCGTAGAGCGCCGCAGACATGAGGCGGCAGCGCTGGTGCAGCAGTGCCAAAAGCTGCTTCATCCATTCTCCGGAGCCGCTCGTCATCAGACGCCGCAGATCCTCATCTAGATTCACCACTTCCACGTTGTGCAGAGCGAGCTGGCGCTGAAGTGCCAGGCGCCCATCCATCAGCAGCCCCACCTCGGCCCGTGCCAGCTCAAGTTGACCATTGAGCTCCTCATTCTCCTTTTGAAGCTCGGTCTGCCGACTCTTTTGAAGCTGTTTCCACTGCCCGGCAAGAAACCCCAGGAGCGGCAGGGCACCGAGTTCATAAAGGTGGTCCAGCACAAACCCCCCCAGCTCATCCCCGCGCCGCACCCAGGCGATCAATCCCGCTGCCAGCAGCCCAGCAAGCGTTCCCGGCACGAGCCCGTATCCGGCACCAATCAATAGTGGAAGCAGCAGCCACGGGCTGGGGTTGAGTCCCACCCAGCCGAAGTCGTTTGCTTCAAACCCGAGGTTCAGTGCCAGAAGCACGCCCCCAACTACCGCGATGTCGCGAGCAACGATGTAGGAGGAATGATCGCCTTTAGGCATGGGAATGGGAATGAAAAATCCAATAAACTATAATAATCTTCAAAAAGCAAAACCTTGTGATTCATGATGATCAACTTTGTGGGGTAGTGCCGCTTGCCCTACGAGAAGACGGCCTCGTCTCCTTGGAGAGGGCAAGGTTTCAGCCGACCGTTACCCGGGGGCCACAAAGCCATAAAAAACCCCGTAGAACCTTGGTCCTACGGGGTTTGAAATTGGTTGCGGGAACAGGATTTGAACCTGTGACCTTCAGGTTATGAGCCTGACGAGCTACCGGGCTGCTCCATCCCGCGATTTGGATGTGGGTCGAGAGAGTAAAACAGGGCTGAGGCGGTGCAACCTCTTTGTGAAGAAAGATGAAGGTTTCGTGCGGCGGGGCTTCGGTACGAGGCCGTCGGCCCGCTTCATTGGGAGAGGCCGCCGCTCCCTCCCTATGCCTGCTTGCGATGGCAGGTGGCATGGTTGGAAACATGAAGACGTCGCATTACGTTACCCCGCACCGCCAGACTAGCCTTTTATCCTCGCATGAAAAAACTCACCCGTCGCCATGTCCTCAAGGCCGCACCTCTCCTCTTCGTCCGCACTCCCGGCATGGCTGCCGAAGAGGCGCAGCCATTTGGTCCAGACTTTCCCAAGCTGGAGTCCCTGACTACGGGTGAATGGTGGCTCAGAGCCTCTGAAACACCCGCTGCCGCAAATCCCAAAGGCAAAGCGAAAGCCAAGGGCAAGGGTCAGCCGCCTTCTCCACCGAGGATGGACGTGCCTCGGGATCAGGTGGTTTGCTTTGCCTACTACACGCAGCAGAACGGTGTTCTGAAAATGAGCGCCCAGCTTTTCCCGCTGAAGCCGGGTGAGGAGCGTGTGGCAAGGCTGGAGGTGAAGTCTGACGGAGAAGAATGGAGGGAAATCGCACGCAGTGAAGTGTTATACCCCGGGTGGGATGCGCACTTCCGGATTGAAGGTTGGGATGCCTCAAAGAATGTCCCTTACCGTGTCCGCCACGGAGCAAATGCCATGTTTGAGGGCCTCATTCGCCGTGATCCGGTGGAGAAGGAGGTCATCGTGGTGGCCAACATGAGTTGCAACTCCAGCCGCACCATCGGGCCGCGGCAAGAGATCATCGACAACCTCCGCGCACAGGATCCGGATGTGCTTTTCTTCGGCGGGGACCAGACCTATCGGCACACGGAGCACACGGCGGGCTGGATTGAGTTTGGCCTTCAGTTCCGCGACATCATTCGTGACCGGCCCACCGTCTGTATACCCGATGACCATGATGTGGGCCATGGCAATCTGTGGGGTGAGAGCGGCAAGCTTTCCAGCATTGAAGGCGATGCCGACGGTGGTTATCGCTATCCCGTCAAGTATGTGAACCAAGTGCAGCGGCAGCAGTCCTGGCATCTGCCGGATCCGGTGGACCCTGCGGACGTGACCCGTGATGTAAAGGTGTATTTCACCAGACTGGTCGTAGGCGGCGTTGACTTCAGCATTCTGGAAGACCGCAAGTTCAAGAGCGGCCCGGCTGGCAAGATCCCTCAGATGGGGCCACGCCCGGATCACATCAATGATCCTGCATACGACCCGAAAAGCATTGACCTGCCAGGCCTGGAACTTCTGGGCAAGCGCCAGGAGAAGTTCCTCCACGAGTGGTCACAGGACTACAGTGGTGGCGCAGAGATGAAGTGTGTGCTCTCCGCGACTGCGTTTTGTGGAGCGGTGCACATGCACGGAGCGCGTGACCAGCGGCTGCTGGCTGACCTGGACTGCAACGGCTGGCCGCAGGCCGGGCGCAAACGCGCTTTGCTGGAGATTCGGCGCGCGTGGGCACCTCATCTTTGTGGAGACCAGCATCTGGCGGTGGTCGTGCAGCATGGCATCGAGACCCATCGAGACGGGCCGTTCGGCTTCACAAGTCCGGCGCTGGTGAATACCATTTATGGGCGCTGGTGGCACCCCTTGGATGAAAAACCGGGTCCCAATCCCGTGCCGGGCAGTCCGCTGCCTTGGACCGGTGACTTCAAGGACGGGCTGGGCAACGCCATTACCATGCTTGCCTACGCGAATCCCGAAGACATTCAGGATGAGAAAATGCGTGCAGATGGATACGGTCTGATCCGTTTCGACAAGAAGAACCGCCGCATCACCTTCGAGTGCTGGCCGCGCTTTGCCAAAGTGGCAGATGGTGACCAGGCGCAGTTCCCAGGTTGGCCAATCACCATCACGCAGGATGCAAACGATGGCCGCAAGGTGCATGCACAGCTTCCGCCAGTGAAGGTGGAGGGTGTGGAGCATCCAGTGGTGCAGGTGGTAGATGATGCCTCTGGAGACATCCTTTATACCGTGCGTTCTGTCTCCTCTGTGTTTACGCCTCGCGTTTACGGCCCGGGTAAATACACGGTCAAGGCAGGCAAAGACCGCCCCGAAACGGTGGTGGCCGCAGGCATCGAAGTGACCTGATCGGCGGTGGCTAGCGCGGTGAACACCGTTTGCGAGTCTGAGCCTGGCACGAGGCGTCTGACTGGGCGCTTAGGACGGGGTCAAAGCCCCAGCATTCGCACCACGGATTCCCTTTTCAACCGCAGCTCACGCCACTCGTGGTCAAAGGCACTGCCGGCTACGACGCCGCAGCCAGAGGGTAGGGAGAGTTCACGGCCGGTCCACGACACACCGCGGATGGAAACCACCATGTGCACGACGCCCTCGTGGGACAATCCAAAAGGTGCACCGAAGAATCCCGGTACTCGCAGCTGGTTGCGGTACTCCTGGAGCTTGGCCAGCCACTCCGCAGACCTCGGCAGGCAGCCCACGGCTGGTGTAGGATGCAGCAGGCGCACGAGGTCACCCGCGCCGAGGTCAGCATTCAGGGTGGCACTGAGTGTGGTGCGGAAGTGACGAAGGCCAGAGGTCTCCATGATGCCACGAGGACCACGGCTCACCAGCCCTGCCTGGCCGAGAGTATCCTCGATGAACCGCACCACAATTTCGTGTTCCTCAATCTCCTTTGAGTCCCGAAGAAAGGCTTCGTCGTCGCCAGGCTTGGCCGTTCCGGCCAAAGCCATGGTCTGAAGCGTTCGGCCATTCTGCTCAAACAACAGCTCAGGAGTAATGCCCGCAAACCCGGTCTCCCCACAGATTCGAGCGTAGCCCCAGCCACCGGTATGAGCGTTTACGATCCGTTGAAGAAGGCTGTGCATGGACCCCTCAAGCAAACACCCTTTCTTGGTCAGCACTGGCACCATCTTTTCGAGCCGATGGGCCAGCACCTCGCGCCGGATGCGGCGGAAGGCCATCTTGAACCACTCTGTCACCGGTTTGTCCCAGCGCACACGCAGGGAAGCATCCGGCGGCAGATCGTCCGGCCCAACTTCCCGGATGTTTTGAGGAACCTTCCAGGGCTTGGGATCCGAGAGTTCGAAGTCGTTGATGTAAAATGCGGTCGCCGTGGGCTGGACATTCGTTTCCGTGAACGGTCCCAGGCCAAGCCAGGCCCGGCCATCCGGCAGTCGAAACAGCGCTACATCCATCATCCAGTTTTTATCGAGTCGGCAAAAGTCAAAGCCCCGACTGCTCGCTCAAAGCGCAACAACGGGGTCTCATACTGAAACGCTCCAGCCCAGATGCAAGGACGCGCTTTGACTGAGTGAAATACGGACAAAAAACGGCCCGCTCGGAGGAGCGGGCCGCGGGGACTGATGGAGGAACCTTGCTGAGGTTACTTCTGCTCGTCGATGCTGACGGCGCGGTAGCCGCCGATGCCCTTGAAGTAGAGCATGAGCAGCAGGTAGATGATGGCCATGGTCATGGGGATGTAGGCATCCGCCTTCAGTGTGGCCCGGTCACCTGTCTGGTCAGCGGCGACGACCTTGGCCTGCTCAGGAGTCCTTTCTTTCGCTTCTTTGGCTGCGGCGAGTTTAGTGCCATCCAGACCGTAAGCAGCGGTAGCGTCCAGGTTCAGGAACTTGGAGGGCTCAGCGGCTTTGTATTGCTCAAAGAGAGCCGCGTCGGTTTTCGCAAGAGCTTCACCTGCGAAACGGTCCTTACAATAGCCGAGACCGGGGCCGCCGATGAGACCAGCGGAAAGCATACCGATGCCGCCCATGATGGACATGGCAACGGCACCCGTCTGCGGGTAGCGGTCGCCAATCACCGCGAGCATGGTGGGCCAGAAGAAGGTCTTGCCCACAGCGTAGATGCCGAGGGCGACGAGAGCCATGGTGAAGGTCTCCATGGTGCTGGCGAGGTTCAGGCCGATGAAGGCGAGGATGGAGCAGACAAGCAGCAGTCCGATGGGGGAGAGCTTGAGCTTGGTCTCGATCCAGTGAGCGCAGAAGCGCAGGCCGAACATGATGGCTGAGGTCCAGATGAAGAGATACTTGCCCTGCTCGGAAGTGAACAGGTTCCCGGTGATGTTCTGGATCCAGCCGTCGGTGCCGAGTTCCACAGCGCCGACAAGAGCGTGCGTGATGAACAAAACGAAGATGATGAAGGAACCGATGGAGAACTTGGTGATGACTGCGACGGCGATGAGGAGGGCACCTCCCACGCCGTAGCCGATGGCTTTGGCGCTTTCTGGAGCGAAGGCCTTGGCGATGTCACCGAAGAACAGGGAGAGCAGGTAGCAGGCTACCAGGGCACCGAGGATGCCCACGGGCTTGAACATTTCCACAAAGCTCGCACCCTTGGCTGCGGCTTCGGACTTGGGGAACTTCTGGCCCATGAACATGAGCGCATAGATGACGGTTGGAACCAAGTAGAGAGCGAGCTGGGTCTTCCAGCCGATCTGCATTTTGTCATCAAGCACCCAGCCGATCACGGCACCGATGACCATGCCCAGCGGCCAGGAGGCGTGCAGGATGTTCAGGTAGTGCGTGCGGTTTTCCGGGAAAAGTGTGGCCACCAGCGGATTGGCCACGGCTTCGAGTGTGCCGTTGGCAAAGGCGAAGATGAACATGCCCCAGAAGAGGAAGGTGTAAGCGTTCTCGGGGCTGCTGGCTCCGAAGGTGACGAAGGCGGAGAGAATGTGGCAGATGAGGGCCAAGGCAACGAGCTTGCCATAGCCGATCTTGTCCACGATGACACCGCCAATGATGATGCCGAAGCAGAAGCCAGAGAAGCCAGCGCCGCCGATGGCTCCGAGCTGGGCACCTGTGAAGCCGTACTCACCGCCCCAGTTGTCAAAGATGCCGCCGCGGATGGCAAAACCTACGCCAGCGGCGAGGATGGCCATGAATCCGGCCCAGAGGATGCGCATTCGATTCGATTCGCTCATAGTGTGTGCAGAGTTGTGGTAGTTGAGAGGTGGTTAGGTATGATGCAGATGAAGTAGCTCGTAGCCGTCGGGTAGCCACGGGCACGCGCCGTTTTAGAGAGCGTCCCGGCGGGTGACAAGATAAAAAATCCCGGTCCGGCACAAAACCGGACCGGGAGTAACTGTGCAAATACCTGAAAGAATGGGTCCCTAATGGGCGCCTAGGGCTACCGGCTTGTAGCCCCCTCGGCTACGGTAGTAGAACCACATCACGAGATAGCAGAGAAGCATGAAGGCGGGCAACACGGCGATGTCTGCGAAGGCACCGCGCTTGCTGTCTGCCTGCACGGCGGCCAGCTCTTTCGCGGAGGCCTCGTCCAGCTCCTTGATCTTGTCCTGGTCGATGGTGGGCGCCTTGCCGAAGATGCTGTCCTTCACCCCGCCATCTACCTTGGCCAGCAGCGGCGCGTGATCCGCCTTCAGCCTTGCGTGCATGTCCTGATCTTGCTGGTAGCCGATGAACGGACTGCCCAGCACGCCGAGGAATAGCACGCCCACGGCGGAGACGCCGTTCAAGGTCAGTGCGCCACCTTTCGGGAATTGCTCAGAGGTCAGGCCCAACGTGGTGCTCCACAGGAAAGTTTTGCCGAAGGCGTAAACCGTAGCCGCACCCACGATGGCCCAACCCACGCTGAGGGAGAGGAGCATCAGCCCCACCACTGCCACCGCAGAGCTGATGACCAGCAGGCCGATGGGGGAGAACTTCTCCACGAATGGACCCGCATAAAAGCGCAGCACTGTCATGATGATGGAGACGTAAACAAATACCCAGGTGGCAAATGCGGGCAGGTCCGCCGGTCCGTTGAGTTTCAGCAGCTCCGGCATCCAACCGTCCGTGCCTAGCTCGGTGGTGGCAAGCGGGCCTATGATGACGAGCACGAGGAGGAACATCCAGTTCCCGGCGGAACCTGTGTAGATCATGGCTGCAATGCCTACGACCGCTCCGGCGATGAGCGAAGTGCTCAGAGAGGCTTCTTTGCCAGCCAGTTGCACGATGGCAAAGTACATGAGGAAGCCGATGATGAAGAAGCCCACGCCACCCACTTCCCTCAGCATGTCGCGATAACTCACACCGGCGGCCACTCGCTCATTGACGGGGAACTTGCAGGGCAGGATGAGAAGGGCGTAGATCACTACCGGGATGAAGCAGAGGGCGAAACGGAACTTCCACAACTCGTCGAAGAACAGTGGACTCTGCGGTACGCAGAACAGGGCACCCAGCGCCAGCCCCGCAGGCCAGCCTGCGTGCAGGATGTTCAGCCACTTGGCCTTTTCTTTCGGAAACAAGGTGGCTACCACCGGGTTGATGAAGGACTCCACTGTTCCGTTGGCCACCGCTACGAGGAGTGTGCTCCAGTAAAAGGACTGGTAGCCCGTTGCATTCAGAGTGAGCACCAGCGAAACCACGTGACAGGCTATGGCGAAGAGCGCCACCGTCTTGTATCCGATCCAGTCGATGATGAGGCTGAAAAAGATGATGCTCAGGGCGAAGGGCCACATGCCGGCGCCATTGATGGCTCCCTTCTGGGCTTCCGAGAGGTTGAAGCTGTTTTGCAGGTCGCCGATCGTGTTGGCCCGCACGCCGAATACAAACGAGGTCGCGACAAGGGCGATGAAGCAGGCCCAAAAGAGTTTCATGTCCGGTTTCCCGGCGGTGGAGTGGCTCATGGAGTGGAGTGGGTTGGGTGGCAGTGAGCGCAGATTCCAGCAAATGCCTCCATGGCGCGCAAGAAAAATGAAATCCGTCGGCAGTCAGGCTAGGGGCTCGGCTACTTGCCCAGGAGGCCTTTCAGCAAGTCGGCAC
>CAZIGH010000052.1:0-38710 GCA_964538625.1 uncultured Verrucomicrobiaceae bacterium | reverse complement strand
ACCGCGCTGAACATCAACGGCGGAACGGTGAACATCAACCGCTCGGGAGGAGTTGTCTCCAACACCTCGCCCATCGTGCTGGCGGGGCCTGGGACCTTCCTGAATGTGAATGAAACGGAAGTCGCCGGTTCATTGGCCGGGCAGTATGGTTCTCAAGTTACTGTGGCCTCGGGGCGCACGCTCCAGATAGGCAGCGCCAACACCTCCACAACCTTTGATGGAGTGCTCACCGGAGCGGGATCAGTGGTGAAGGAAGGCACCGGTACCTGGAGCTTGGGCGGCGGTAACGGATTCACGGGTGGTCTCAATATTACCGCTGGTTCTGTGGTTCTCAGCGCAGACACACCGCTGATCATTCGTCCCGAGATGCTTTCCGACATTGGCGTGGTGAGCATTTCTGCTGGCGCTTCGCTGGACCTTCAGGGCCGAACCGAGAGAGTAGGATCCGTCACGGGAGCCGGCTCGGTGCTTTTGGGGACTGGGGGCACCCTCCAGTTTGGAGCGAACGGAGCCAACACTAGTATCAGTGGCGTGTTTACAGGATCAGGAAAGGTGGTCAAAGAAGGTGCCGGAACAGCCGTGCTGACTGGGGCAAGCTCCTTTACCGGGCTGCTGGAAATTTCGGGTGGCACCCTCGAGCTTGCTCACGCGGGCGGCAATGCCCTTGCTGATAACCTGGATGTCTTCGTCCGTCAGGCTGGGTCCACTTTCCGGATCGGCACCGCTGGGGAGACCGTGAGACGGCTTGACGGTGCAGCGGGGAGCAACCTTGCTCTCAATGGACAGTTGAGAGCAAGCTACACGAATGGCGCACCTATTGAAGTGTTCGGCACCGCTACGGCAGGATCGCCGCTCTGGACGGGCCTCAACTCCGATGCCGCCGTGGGGCTCTCCGTGGGCATGCGCATCTCGAACTCGAACTTTGTCACTGATCCGTCATGGGTGGTGCAGATCTCCGGAAGCGACACCCTGCTGCTGAGCAATCCCGCACAAGCCCCAGGTGGTCAGGGCGCGCTGTATCTCACACCTGTCAGCGTCCTGGGCAGCAACACGTCTGGCCCCGGAGGACTGACCAAAAACGGCACCGGCACTCTGGTCATCACCGGGCGGCAGAACCACTCGGGTGATACGGTGATCAATGCGGGTGACGTTCAGCTAGGCGGTTTCGAATCCGGCGGTCGCTTCGTCTGGCAGAACGTCCTCTCTGACCAGTCTCAGCTCGTCTTTGGCAGCACCGGCACGCAGGTGGTCAACTTCGCTGCCAGTGCTTCGAACCTGTTTACCTTTGAACGGATTGGTAGTCTCGCTGGTGGCGCAGGCATCGGTACTAGCCTCAACCTAGTGGAGAGCTCTCACACGGGAGTGCGCACCAGCGCCAACACAGGTACACTGGTCCTGGGCGGGGACAACAAGTCTTCCACGTTCTATGGAGCCATCCGAGGTATCGACCCCGCTGCCCAGACTTGGGTGATCAAGGAGGGCACAGGCGTTTTCACGTATGCGAACGAAGATCCAGTGAGCTTTGAAGGTGTGGCTCGGGTGGAAGACGGCACCTGGAGAATGCTGGCCGGCACCGTAGGCCTGAGCTTCACCAACGCCTCTCTCTACCTGAGCAACAAGACGGGAGCCACCTTCGACAATGAGATCTTCGAAAGCGTGGACATTCTGGCCGGCGGCAGTGGCGTGCGCACGCGCAGTAGGAATGGCATTGCCGGCATTCTTACCGGCAACTACCTCAATCAGAATGGTGGCGAGATCAAGCTCACAGGTGCCCTGGCCGAGCTGGCGGTCACTCACTCCATCCTGCCCAGCATGAGCTACTCGGGTATCATCTCCGGAACGGGTGGACTTACTAAAAACGGCAGCGCCGCTCTGACCTTGATGGGAGCCAATACCTACACAGGCATGACCAGAGTGAATGCTGGCAGCCTCAACCTTGGCTTCCTGAGCGCCACCGAAGGCGTGGGTGACGCTGTGCTCACCGAGCGCAAGGGGAGTCTCTCAGCCGCCACGGAGCTGGTCTTGAATGCTGGCCTCGGGTTCTCCTATTTCAATACCAATAGCATGGACTCCATGCTGGGAGACGTCAGGGCCTCCGCCGTGAACTCCTTCGTCAATGTGGGTCGCGGCACGCTCACCATCACCAATGCCAGCGGTGTTTTCCGAGGCACCATGAGCAACGGGGGTGGGCTTGCCAGAACAGGTGAAGGGCTGGCAAACATCGGCACCATCCGCATCACTGGCGGCACGATGGAACTCGACGGCGATGGTGCCAAAATCTCCGGCCCTAGAGTTGACCTGCGCAACAGTGCGCGGCTGCTCATCAACAACGGCACCGCCGGCGGAGCACTCGGAGATCTGACTCGTTTGAACCTGGCTGACACTTCCACGCTTGAGCTGGGACAGGACGTGATCGAGGAAGTCATCGGTTCGTTGAGTGGCAGTGGCACCGTAGAACTTGGGCTGGATCGCACCTTGGTAGTGAGCCGCGGTGGCGGTGACCTGCACGGCACCTTCAGTGGAGTCATCACCGGCACCGGCACCAGCGGTCTGGTGCTCCGTGGTGGCTCCCTGGTTCTCAGCGGGGTGAATACGTACACAGGGGCCACCCGAGTGCAGGACGGCAGTGTGTTGATTCTCGACGGAGGTCTTGGAGCAGGAACCTCCAACATCCTCCCAGATACCGGCAACTTGATCTTGGCCGGTGCCACCGTCCGCCTGCGCGGCGACAAAACAGAAATACCGGGCGCTGTCACCCTGCTCCAGGGCGTTAGCACCATCACCCGAGACATCATCTCAGCGGGTTCGTTCTCGCTGGGCACGCCCACCATCGGAGACGGAGCAGGTCTTATGATTGAGGGTGGGGGGGTGACGACCACGATGTCGAATGACGCCACGGGCATTCTTGGCGGCTTTGCCGTTTACAACCGCTCCACCTGGGCCGTGAAGGGTGCCGGCGCTGGCGAGCAGCAGATTGGCGGCCTACCCTCCACTGCCTTCGTCAACACCCTGGGTGCCGGGTTGCACACCAAGCTCGTGTCTGACCTCAGTGCCACGAATGCTACCACGGCCACATTGAACCTCGGAACGACGTCTGCGGACCGCGTGCTGAACATCGACGGCACTCTCACCCTGAGCTCCGGCGGCATCATGGTCACCCGAGACGCCAGCAGCTTCAAGCTCACCCTGACTCGTCCAGCCACTGCGGCACAGCCTGAGAGTACGCTTCAGTCCTCCATCCATAAGTTCTTCGTTCATCAGTTCAATCCGTTCGCGCCGCTCGTCATCAATGTGCCGCTGAGTGACGTCAATGGTGCCAACCCCGCCTCCTTCACCAAGACCGGTGCGGGCACCGTCATCTTCAGCTCTCAGAACGAGCAGACGGGTCTCATCACCATCGGCGGTGGAACGTTGCAGGTTGGTGATGCAAACGGCAGCTCCGGTCGCCTCAGTTTCGGCTCGGGTGCACTCCAGAATGACGGCATCCTTGCCTTCTTCAGAAACGGTTTCGTGGGCGTCAACAATCCCATTCACGGCAGCGGTGCCCTCCGCGTCATTGGCACGGGTGTCGTGCAGCTTACTGGAGCTGGCAGCACCTACTCTGGAAGAACCAACGTCGTGGCCGGTACTCTGGCTGCCGTTTCCCCCGACGCGCTGGGTTCAGTCATGGGCGGCAGTTCGGTTGAAGCAGGTGCAAGGTTGGAAATCGGAGCAGACACGTATGAGAATGTGGCTCTCAAGGGAGGCACCGTCTCGCTTCAAGGCGGCGTCTTTGGAGGAAACCTCAGAGTGCTAAGCGCGGGTTCTACGCTGGATGTCACTTCGACTTCTCTCTCCTTCCGAGGTCCAATACTCATCCCGTTTGCCCCTGCCACCGGAGATTCGCTCACCATCACCCAGTCGGGCGCTTCCAGAACCCGTCTGATAGGACCCAGCATGGTCGGAAATCTGCGGGTGCAAGGCGGTTCTCTTCACCTTGCACGGTCCGGTGCGAGCAGTGGCTCCATCTCAGGCAGCGCTGGTATCAACCTCGTTACGTCCAACACCCGCTTCGTCGTGGACGTGGGAGATGCCTTCCGCAGCATTCCCAACAACATCAGCGGTGCAGGGTTCGTCCGAATCCTCTCCAACCCGCTCGACGGCGAGGCCATCCGTCAGGTCTGGCTGACCGGCAACAACACTTACTCAGGTGGCACGTATGTCGGTGTTGGTGAGACAGGCTCATCCACCTCCCATGCCATCCTTCACATCGGCGCAGATTCCTACACGGGTTCCATCGGCTCCGGCAGCCTCACAGTCGAGTCGTCCCAGACTGGCAACAGCCAGGTGCGGACCCATCGCCACGACACGCTTCTCATCCCAGGAGACATTCTGCTGGCACCTGGTCGCAATGTGAACGGTACCACGGGCTACAACGCAGACTTCGTCCGGCAGGGAATGGGGAACGTTATCCTCAGTGGCACCATCACCTCCGGACCACTGAATGACCCGGTGTTGGACCCTGAGGACGCTAACCAGATCGCCACCATGCCTGGACCTGAGCGTGCTCTGTTCACCTCTGACGGCAGTGGACGTCTCATTTTCTCCAACGCCACGATGGACTCGGACACCAATGGATGGGCAGGCGGCAGTTCACCCGGCCCCATCGCCATCAACAACAACGCTCACATCGAGTTCAACGCCCTTGATAACACCCATCAGTATGTCATCGCCGGTGCGCTTGGTGGAGGTGGCAACTGGGTGTTCAACAGCCCGGGCAAAATCATGCTGAACAACCAGCACAAACTGACGCTTGGCGGATGGAGCGGTAACGTTTTCATCCATAAGGGAACGCTCGAGACCGCAGTGCGCAGCCAGAAGGGAGTGAACCAATTCTATGACAGCCAGCTTGGTGCTGCGCTCGACCTTTTTATCACCTCGGGTGGAGCGCTTGACATCAAAGGCAGTGAGCTCATTGAAGTGCTCAGCACGGCACGCAACGCCAGTGTGAACATCACAAACACTCTACTTCTCAATGGTGGTGAAAGATTGAACTTCGGCACGTTCACCGGGAACGGTGATCTCATCTTGTCAGGAAGCACCACGCATTTGTATGGCCCTTCGAGCACTTACACAGGCACTACCGAGGTTTTTGGCGGTGGAGTGCTTCGCGTGTCGCATCTTGCGAACAATGGTCAGGCGAGCTCCATCGGCCAGGGAACAACGGTGGCGCTGGCGCTTGATTCGAGCAACGGTACACTTGATTTCGTAGGCTCTGATGCGGCCATTACCAACCGTGGTTTTGTTCACAACGGCATGGAAGGCTCCTCGGCAACGGTTCAGGTTAGCGGACCGGGAACGCTGAAGCTGACTGGCAGCATCACAGGCGGACTGCCCACGCAGTTGGATGCCAATGGAGTTCAGGTTCGCCACACCTTCAACCTCGCGGGCGACTCCCCAGGCATCAACGAATTCTCCGGAGCCATCAACATGGTAGGTGGAAGCGCAGCGAACAGTTTTGTTCTTCGGAAAGCAGGGGGCGGCACCTGGAGGCTTACGGGCACTCGAGCCTCGTTCAGCCAGCTCATCCAGCTCTCCGGCGGTATCCTGGAAATCGACAGCATCAATGCGCTCGGCAACCTTGGCGTCACCCGCACCATCCTTCTCAACGGAGGCTCCCTCCGCCGCTACGACAACGCCGTGAGTGGTACTGAGACCTTTGGTTCCAACGTCACCTTCCTCAGCACAGGTGGAAACTCCGCCATCATCAATGATGACCTCAACACCGGCATGGTCATCAACGGCGGAATCACCCAAGATACCTCCACGGGCGCATCCTCTGCAAACCGGACCATCACCCTTGGTGGCGATTCCGGCGTCCTCAATGTGGTCAATGGCGCCATCACCGGAGCCAACTTGGGCCTCTCCAAGTCGGGAGCGAGCACCTGGCAGCTCAATGGAAGCAACAACTTCCTCCAGGGCGGCACCATCAGTGGAGGCACGCTTATCATCAATGGTGCTGGCGGATTGGGTGACAACGGAAACTACTTCCTCAGCAACGCGGATGGCATCTTCCACGCCGGGTCCAACAGCTACTCCAGACTGGTCTTCAATGTCAGCGACACCATTGGCTCTTTGCAGGGGAACTTTGGTTCCCGGGTGGAGTTGCCAAATGCAGGCACCATCTTGACGCTTCGTGCCGGCAGCCAGACCTTTGCCGGTCTTATCAGTGGAGCCGGTGGCATCAAGGTCACAACCAATGCCAACGCGGCCCGCGTCGCCACCTTCACTCAGCAAAACACCTACACTGGCCCCACGCAGATCGTTTCTGACATCTCGGGTGCTGTCGGTGGAAACCGCATCGACGTCTATCACCTCGCCAATGGCGGGTTGGCTTCTGGCATCGGTGCTTCCTCCAGTGCCGCATCGAACCTGGTGCTGGCCACCAAGACGGGCGGAGGGGGCCTACGCTTCGCCGGTTTCTCAGCACAGAGCACCGACCGCCTTTTCACTATGGGAGAAGGTGCCGGCAGTGGATCGGCTGAAGGTTCCGCAGCCATTTGGGCGGATGGAGCCGTGTTTGGCGTCACCAGCAGCACCATTCGCTTCACCAACACCGGCGCGTTGGCTTACACAGGCTCTGGAGACCGCAGGCTCATCCTGCGTGGGGGTAACCGTGGTACAAAGGCCTACAACTCATTGGGCAACACGGTGGTCGGCCATTTGTTCAATGAGTTTTCCCCCGTCATTGCCGACGGTCCTGGCGGTTCGACGTCGCTGCGCAAGCTGGAGGACTCCGTCTGGCTGCTCAACGGAGCCAATACCTTCACCGGGAATGTGCGAGTGGAGCGCGGCACTCTGAGCATCGGACACAACACCGCCCTTGGAACCTCCGCCGGGGGCGTCGTCGTAGCCCAGTCAGCGAGCGATACTCGTGCTTTCCTGGACCTTCGCAATGTCACAGTCACCGGTGAGGCACTCACGCTTGACAGCGTGGGCAGCAACAACTCCGGTGTGGGCTGGGGTGCCTCACTTGGCAACAACGTGTGGACCGGCCCCGTATCCAACCTGGTCGCTTCACGCTGGGCAGTGCTCAATGATGTGGTCAATCCTGCCTCCGTCACCACCCTGCGCGTGGATGGTGCCATCAGTGGCTTTGCTACCATCTCCGTCGTTGGAAATGGCACATTGATCCTCGGTGGCAGCAACACCTTCACCGGCCAGCTTACCGCAGCGGGCAAGGTGCTCGGGCTGGACTACACCACTAACAACAACAGCAAACTGCCCAACGGCGTCGCCCTCATCCTGGGGGGCACTGGCAACGTGGCCGTTCAAGGTTCCAGCATTCGGGGCCAGGACAATGCCTACTTCCAGACGGGCACCACCATCCAGCTCATCGGCGGCTCCCATACGGAAATCGTCAACGGTGTCACCATCAACGCTGGTGCCTCCTACGTGAAGAGAATCGGAGGAACCAGTGTCTTAGAAATGCGCGGTCTATCGCGTGGCGCCGTGAACGGTGGTACGCTCGACGTGGAGTCCGGCGTCACCACGACCACCACCGGACTGACAAACAACATCATCGGCGGTTACCTCACTGTAGGAGCCACCGACTGGGCCACGAAGACTGGAAACTCCATCCTGGCTCTCGGGACCTATGACACTGCAAGCGGAGCGACCAATAACATCAACGTCACCTCCAATCTCTCCATCAGTGCCGCCAACACGCTACGGTTCAACACCGCTGCCCCCGTCACGCTCTCCCTTTCAGCAGCTACCGTATTGGCTGCCGGCGGCATCCTTGTCACACCCAATGTCGGCACCAATCAGGTCACCATCGGAGGTGACACGCTGACCTCAGGAACCGGCCTTCGGGACATCATTGTGCATCAGCACAACCCCAATGGTCTTCTCCGCATCAACTCCGCCATCATCAACAACGGCAGCAACACCGTGTCTCTCACCAAGAGCGGAACGGGGCCTCTGCTATTGATGGGCAACAACACCTACACCGCAGGTACGTTCGTTAATGAAGGAACGCTTCAGGTTGGCCTCAACGGTTCGGCAGCGAGCTTGGGCACGGGCACACTGCATCTCAACGGCCGGATCGTCTTCGATCACAGCGGGGCGGAGTACACCATTGGCTCCCTCCGTGGAAACGGCGTCATGGAGTTTGCCCAGACCAATACACGCACGGTCGTCTTCTCGGGCGACAACGGCGGATACCAGGGTGAAATCATCGTAGCCGGGGGGACCCTGGCCGGCGTGGGACACGGAAACGCGCTTGGCAACGGACGCACCGTGATACGAGTGACGGAGGTCGGCGCCACCGTGGATCTTCGAAATACGAACAACAATACCACCACACCCAACTCCGCAGTGGAGATGTATCTCGGTGGACGGCTGATGACCTCCACTGGCAGCAGCACCCTCGCGGGCTCTCTCCACATCGTGGATCAGTTCGCCACCGTGGAAGTCTCCAGTGGTTCTCAGCTCGCCCTCAATGGTCTGATTTACAGCCCCTATGGACTCACCAAAACGGGGCTTGGCAGGCTGATACTCAATAACGGCAACCTCTTCGCCGCTGCCAGCAACGGCTCCACCATCCGCAATCTCAGTCCTACGCTGACCGGAAACATCTCAGTAGAAGCGGGTGAACTCTGGCTTTCTGGAGGTGGTCGCTCTGCCGGTGCCACCGGACCCGGCAACGCCATCATCGTGAGCCCCGGTGCCACCCTTGATCTGAGGGGAGCGGCACTCAACTACGGTGATGACCCCGACCCGCTGCGCAAGTTCGTGCAAGCAGAAGGAACCGGCGTAGGAGGCACCGGCGGACTCAGAAACACCTCGGGCACTGCCGTGATTCCCTATCTCCAGGTGCTGGGAGACCTCACCATTGGTACCGGCGGTGTTTCCAACGGTGCTCGCATCGACTTCAACTCCTATGACATCTCGCCCATCACTGGTTCCGTCGCTTCAGGCGTTACCAACTTCGTCGCCGCTCAAGTGAAAAGCGTCGGCACCAACTCCATTACCAAACTGGGCACGGGTGACCTGGTGTTCCGCGACACGGAGTTTGAACAGTTTGACACTTTGTTCATTACGGAAGGTGAAGTGCGTTTTGAGCGCAACATACCGCCCCACGTTAGCGCCAGCGGCCTGGATATGACCATGTTCAATCAGTTTGTCCTGCGCTACGGCGGTCCCTCCCGGATGGATGTGAACAGCACCAGTTCGCCACTAGGACCCGTGGTCGGCGCGCGACTTGAGTTCTATCGTCAGAACAACGTGGAGCACTTTGTGCCCATCCTCATGGAAGGTGCTCTTTCGATTGCCAATGGCGGAAGCAACTACATCGAACTCAACAGCGACGGATCTATTCCGGGACCCGCCACCTTCCTGAGTGGCGGAATCGAAGTCAAGGGACCCGCTCATGCCAATATCTTTAACATCGAGAGCGGCACTGGAACTGGAACCATCGCCGTACAGGGCAACCAGACCACCGAAGTGCAGGGCAAGCTCATCGTGAACAACTCCATCTTCGGAACCGGCGGGCTTTCCAAGATCGGGTTCCGCGAACTGCGTCTCACTGACAACAACCCCTACCTCGGAGAAACCATCGTGGCGCGCTCCGGCAACATCGCAGCTCCCACCCGTTCCGATACCTTATCGGTCAACGGAGTGGCCTTCCAGACGCTGGGCATCGCCGAGAGCTGGGGAGAGTTTGGTCTCACGCTCACCGGAGACGGGCGCATCAGTTCTTCCTCCGCGCTGAGGCTTGACCGGAACGCACTCATCACCCTGGACAATAGCACACGTCTGGACGCAAGCTCGGCTACCACGACAAATAACCTCAATGACCGTATCAACAACGCGGCAAACATCTTCATGCGCATGGGCACCATCCGCATCATTGGTTCGGACTCCGACAGCAACACCGAGGCTTTGGCCAGCAGTGGTGGAGCCAAGCTGAACCTCATCAGCGGCACCAATAACATCGATCTGTGGACCAGTGATGGATCCAACATGAACCTGACACTCACCATAGGTGAACTCACTCGCACTCAGGGTTCCGTGCTACGCTTCCGCAACTTTGATTCCACTTCCGTCTTTAGCAACTTCATCGCCAACGATGAGGACAGCGTCCGGGTGGCGCTCACCACAGCACCCACTGCGGCCTCCGGGCTTGCCATCGTGGGCAGCGGCACGGGCAGCCAGCGCGGCATCGTCACTGGTCTGTTTGGTGGGGTAGCTCCTCACACCATCTATGAGGACACCAGACTGGTCAGCGATCTCTATGCGCAGGGTCGCAACCTTCAGAACGCCACAGGCAGCCACTTCATGACTTACGATGGTGGTTACCTCCGTCCGCTGGATGACTCCGAGTATCACGTGCCCACTTCCGGACTCGTCGAGGGCGCAGCGGCTGGGCGGAATGTAAGCCTCACTGAAATCAACCATTTCACCCGCACCAGCACCTCGATCAACTCCCTGCGTTTCGGCCCCGTGGCCGATCACAACGGCTCAGGCACGGCGACCAATGACCGTACCACACTCACCAGCTACACCAACAACTGGACGCCCAGCTTGTTCATAGAAGACAACGCCACGCTCACGGTGGCGTCTGGCATGATCGCCTCAGCCACCTTTGGCGTGGGACCCTCCCCCAACAACAGCACCTTCATCCGCGGCGGCACCCTGGACTTCGGCACACGTGAGGGCATCATCAGCAACCAGAACTACTGGCTGCGAATGACCGACGGTGTGTACGGGAACAACAACTTTGAAATCCAGTCCCGCATCACCGGAACTGGAGGCGTTACTAAAGTAGGAGCACCTTCCGTGGTGTTCGACGCAGCCAATGCCTACACCGGTGTGACCACGATCAACGAAGGTATTCTGTTTGCCCGAAGCGGCAGAAACGCGCTGGGCCTTGGAGGAGCTGGGAATGGCATCACTATCCAGGGAACGGGTGAGCTGCGGCTTACCAACGGTGTCCTGATCGGTAGTGCCTCCGCTCCCAAAGACCTCTTCGTGGGCGTTTTGGTCAACGACGGTCAGCAGATCCTCCGCTCGGAGAACGGCAACAACTTCTTCTTCGGTGACATCATCTATGACAACGTGGACGCAGTCATGCACGCCAACCCCGCTGCACGGCCCCGCATCACCGCCAATACGAACCAAGCACTCACCATTGTGGGCGACATCTACGGCGGAAGCTCTGCCGTTACGGAAGATAGCTACTACTCCGGTTCTCGCATCATCACCCTGGAAGGTGCGGGCTTCATCAACATTCGAGGCCAGATCGGTGACCGCGGCGTGGGTGGCAACGCCCGTGCCGTGGCCAATCCGATCACCGCAGGTAGAAGCACCGCTTCGCTGACGAACCAAAATCAACTGTTCCGTCTGCACATCGCCTCCAACCAGGACCTTAACGTCACCCTTGACCGGCAATACAACGCAGCGGGTCGTCTCGCCTTGGATCAGGGCGTGCTCATCATCAACTACGACCCCACTGCGGCTGGCAATGATGGCAACGGCTTCTGGACCACCGAGGCCATCACCAAGCTGGCGGGAGTGCCCGTGGCTGCCGCTGATGTTCCTACTCCGCCCGCTCTGGCTGAGCTGGGGAACTCCAACTCCACCGGCTTGATTCTCACTGTGCCCGGCGGCCAAGTCATCAACCAGGGCAACAACGGGGCCACCATGCACGGTTTCGGCATGGGTAGCAACATCGCCGGTGCTGGAAACCAGGCCGTGTTCATGACCCGTCCCGGCCAGCGCTTCAACATGGCCACATGGACGATCGGTGGTGGCGGTGGCTACGCGGTGCTTGGTGGCTTGAACACCTCTGGCACCGTCACCTACGGCACCGGCCAAGGCACCTTGAGCCTCGGCGGACGCAGTGTCCGGTTCTACGCAAGCCCAGGCGGCACAGTGGACTTCAACTACAGGCTCAACGGCGGCAGCTTCATCAAGAATGGACTTGGCACCGTGGTCATCAAGAACAACGCTGTCGATGAAGATCTCTACGATCACAGTGATACGCACAACTACGAGCTGGCGGGCGGCACGCTTCTTATCGACTACGATGGCCCCATCACCCTCCGCCGCGTCGGCAATGCAGGTACCTTTACTGGTTCCGGTGGAACGCTCATTGGCCGGGGCTTTACCGGTGCCACCGCCACCGCCCGCTCGCTGGACATTTCGACTGACACTGGTGCCACACGCACCGTCCGCTTCTTGGCCGGCAATACCCAAGTCATCGCTGAAGCTGTGGGCGTGAGCAACTTCACCCTCACCATGGGCAACGGAAGCAACTCGTCCGCAGTCACCCGCTCAGAGGGCGCAACCGCAGCATTCGTGGGCTACAACAGCACCGGCGGAACGGGAGTGGGTGAGGTTCGCATGAACTTCGTGACCGGCATCGCGCACCAGAATCCCAAGAACCATGTCATCCACTGGGCTGTCGTGGGCGATGCCCCGCGCACCGCCACCGACTTCGCCATGGTGGATGGAAACAACAGCAACAAAGTGCGGGCCTACCTGCGTTCGCTTGATGAATACAAAAACGATGTCGCTACCTGGCTCATTGGTGAGGACATCTCCGAGGAAACCCGCACCTCAGCCGGAGGATCCGGATTCCGTGGCACCCTGTCGGGTAACTTGGCCATCAACACGCTTCGCTTTGACGCCGCTGCTTCCAGCACGCTCAACGTGGGCAGTGGCCAGACCCTCCAGATCGCCCAAAGCGGCATCATGGTCTCCACCAACACAGGCGTGGCACAGAAGACCATCACGGGCGGACGCCTGACCAGTTCCACCATTGTGGCGGGCACCGTAGTGTCTGGCTCTAATGTGGTGAGTAACCTGGAGAGCACCGCCGGTCTGTATGTAGGCATGCCGGTCTCTGGCACTGGCATCCCGGTTGGCGCATTCATTTCGGAGATCATCAACAACAATCAAGTCCGCCTGACCAGCAATGCCACCGCCACCACGGCGTTGTCATCCCAGGGAATTGTATTCGGTTCCACAGAACTGGTGATCCACCAGTATGGTCAGGGCAATCTGGTCATCGAATCTGGTCTCGGTGATGGCAACTCCTTCATCGGCGGTCTGAGCACGACCAACGGGTCCACCTCCATCACCGTCACGGCGACGTTGGGCATCCAGCCGGGCATGGTGCTCGTGGGACCCAACATCCCCAGCGGTTCCACCGTCGTGAGTGTCGATTCCATCACCACTCTCACCATGTCCCGCCCTGCCACCGCCACTGCGAGCGGAGGAGTGATGGAGGTCATCCCGCTTCGCACAGGTCCTGCGAGCCTCTCGGGCGCGTCCTACACCTCTGGCCAAACCACCATCACCGTAGCCTCTACCGCTGCTGCGGCGCAGGGCATGGTGGTGGTAGGTCCCGGTATCCCTCTGGGCACCACCATTTCAGCGGTCAACTCCTCCACACAGTTCACCATCAACAACCCGGTGACCTCAACGCTGTCTGGCCAGGTGCTTTACGTGACCTTCCCCAATGACGCCCCCGGCCAGCCTGTCACCGTCACCGGAGGCAGTTCGGTCCTTGATTCGGCGAACCTCAGCGTCAGCAGCACCGACAGTCTGCGCGTGGGCATGGGCATCACTGGCACGGGTATCCCAGCGAATGCGGTGATCATCGCCATCCCCCGAATCGGCTCGCCAGATCCGGCAAACGACACTACCACCTTCACCATCAGCGCCCCTGCGAACCTGAACAGCAGCGGCCAGACCTACCGCGCTATCGCCGGTGCGCGCATTCTTGAAAACGCCGCCACCACGGCTTCCAGCTCCACTGTTACCGTGACATCCACCGTAGGCCTTGTCTCCGGAATGCCGGTGCGTCTGCCGCATGTAGCACCAAACGCTACCGTGAACACGGTCATCAATGCCACCAGCTTTACGGTCACCGGCACGCCGCCTGCGGTCACTCAGTCCGGCATGACTGGCTACGCGCAGTACCCCGGCAACATGCCAGCCGTGCTCACCGGAGGCGTCACCACACTCACTCCGGGTCAGCGCCAGTTGATCACCGTGGACAGCACCGCAGGACTGGTCCCAGGGCTGACAATCGTCGGGCCAAACATCCCGTCCGGGGCGGTGGTGGACTTTGTGCAAAGCAGCACCAGTTTCGTCATCAACAAGGAAGTGACGGGCGCAGGCACTGGCCTCACCTTCGTGGTGGGCACCCAGTCTGCCATGCCCATTTCCATGCTCGCTTCCCGCATCGTATCCGGAAGCAACAAAGTCATGGTGGCAAGCACACGGGGCATTCAGGAGGGCCTCATCCTCATCGGACCAGGCATTCCGGCGGGAGCTTTCATCACGGAAGTCAACAGCAGTCAGGGCTTCACCATGAGTGCCAATGCCACCTCCACCTCCACAGGCAACACCATCCGCGCCGTCTCACCCATGGCACTCACCATCAATGGCCCGTCCACCACTGGCATGGGCGAGGCTGGCACCACGGGAGCAGTCGTTCTGAAGAGCAGCAGCGGCAACTACGGTGGTAAAACCTACATCAATGGCGGCGTGCTCAGCATCAGCAGCGAGGACTCGCTTGGAATCGCCTCCGCTGTCGGCACCAACGACCAGCTCACGCTCAATGGCGGCACGCTTCGCTGGACCGGTCTCAACGGCCAGCTCAGCCCCACTCGTGGACTTACCATTGGCGGGAATGGTGGTGTCATCGACATCGCTGAATCCACAGGTCATCTCTTCATCAAGCGCTCGATCTTCAGCCAAGATCAATATCGTGGCGACCTCATCAAGATTGGCCCCGGGTCCCTGATTTTCGAAGGCGACAACGGAGATCAGTCGAACTTCCGTGGATTGCTCGACATCCGGGAGGGCACCGTTCGAATGGCAGGAGATCGCAATGACACTGCTGCGGGAACCTCCACCATGTTCGGCTCGAACATCAGCTGGGCGGACGGCACCATCGTTCGCAGCGGTGCCAACCTCATGGTTCAGTTTGGCAATGCCAACAACTCCGGTGACTACAACATCGAAGAGTTCATCACCTTTGAAGGGAACAGCGCCCTGACCATCGGCACACCGAATGGGCCTCGCCGCCCGGTGAACTGGAACGGCCCCATCCGCCTCAATGGCAATGTCACCATGGACATCACCCGAGACCAGATCTTCCGACTGCACAACGGCGGC
Organism: uncultured Verrucomicrobiaceae bacterium; assembly: GCA_964538625.1. Classification (GTDB taxonomy): domain Bacteria; phylum Verrucomicrobiota; class Verrucomicrobiia; order Verrucomicrobiales; family Verrucomicrobiaceae; genus JAEUHM01. The sequence continues at coordinate 23,536 of CAZIGH010000052.1, read as the reverse complement.
GGCTACATGGAAGGCAATGGCGACATCATCAAGGAGGGCATGGGTGTCCTCGAGTTCCGCGAGAACATCCCAGACTGGAAGGGAGGGCTCACGATCCTCCAGGGGCGCGTGATTGGCCTCAACCAGGGCGACGTGTTTGGCACCGGCCACCTGAATGGCAAAGTGGTCACCCTTGGCTCCACCGAACACGCCGGTGAAGCCGAACTCTTCCTTCAGTCTGATCTCGGCGTCGCTGGCTCAGTGTGGGAGTCCAACATGCCCATCAACGTGGTTTACAATCCCGCTCAGACCAAGAGCATCGGCGTCCTCATTCAACCGAACAATGGCATGGACTTCCGGTTCAACGGAAACATCACGCTGAATGACAACCTCATCCTTAACTACATCGACAACGACAACGCCACTCCTGCCGGCGGTGAGTATGTCCACATTTACTACACCGGGAACATTTCCGACGGAGCGGTGACCAGCGGCAACTTGGTCCTTCGCACACGTGAAGGTGCTCCCAACGCCAACAACGCCACCAATGGCAGAATGCACGTCTTCCACCGCTTCTCCGGTAACAACTCCGGCTGGTCTGGTGACCTCGTCATCGGCGAGAACCTCTCTTTCAACGACGTCACCGGCTACAACCACGATCAGAACACCATCGCCCGTCTGGAGAGCAACACCGCCCTTGGATCCCGCAATGACGTGATCATGAACTACAACTCGATCCTCCAGATCGGCGGGAACAATGTCAATATCGGAGCCCTGCACACCCTCGGCGGAGATGGACCCTTCAGCGGCAACGTAGGCACCATGAGCGGCAGCCACACGAACTCCTCGGAGATCATCGAAAACGCAGCCGCCACTCCAGGCACCATCACCATCAACCAAAGCACTCCTGTCAGCTCCGAAGTGAAGTGGGACGCCATGTTCCGTGACGGCACGCTGGCATCTCACTGGGTTGCCCCCGGTCAGGGAGCTGCTGCAGCCAGCCTCAGTGTGGTCAAAGCTGGCACCGGCTGGGCTACTCTATCCCTCGACAATGACTACACCGGCACCACTCTCGTAGCGGCAGGTATTCTCCAGGTCGGAGTGGGCGGCATTGGCGACACGGGTGCTATCCGTGCAGCAAACGCCCCCGGAACTACCGTGAGTGTGGGGGCTACCCTCGCCGGAACCGGCATCGTCCACGGTCTCACCACCATCAACGGACTCCTCAACCCCGGTGATGTGGCCGGCGACGCCATCGGCACCATTCACATCCACGGCAACGTGGCGCTTGGAAACACCTCGGTGACGACCATTCAGGTGCAGTCTGCTGCATTGAATGCACCCGAACTGCTCAACGTGCCTCTTAATGCAGGGGGCCAGCCGGACTTCACCAACCCCACCTTTATCGGCCTGGCGGGCATCATTCGCAACATGGTCCTGGGAGACACCGATGCCGCGAATGCCACTTACAAAGCGGATCTCACAGACCCTGTGTATTCCAATCACCACGACCAGGTGCGCGGCAGTGGCACCCTGACTCTTTCCGATAATGCGCGCATCATTCTGGAGCTGGACGGTTACACTCCAGTGGCGGGTGATGTGTTCCGCGTGCTCCAGTTTGCCAGCATCAGCGCCGCTTCAGGATTCAACGTGGGTGGGCAGTACCGCTTCGGCGGCGAGACGGGGCTTGACCTCGATCTGCCCGCCTTGGGAGGTTCGTTCATGTGGGACACCAGTCTGTTCAAGACGAGGGGCATCCTCGCAGTGGTAGGCATCGACAATGCGGAGAACCCCACCATGCTGACCCCGCTCTGGAAGACCCGCCCGGGCCACACGATCGTTGAGCTGAACACGCCGGTGACCTTCGAAGCCGAGGCGTTCGGCTCTGGCAACATCAGCTACACCTGGAAGAAAGGAACGGCCGTGATTGGCACCGGAACCAGCTTCACCACAGCACCCGTGACCACCGCCATCATCGGCAAGTACAGCGTGGAGGCTCGCAGTGATGCGTTCCCTGCCTCACAGCCACCGACCGTCGGTGGGCCGTTTGAGCTCGCTGCCATCGACATGACCGGAAGCAGCTTCTACCTCCAGCCCGGCGGCACCCGCACCATCACGGTACAGGCCTTTGCCAGCAGCGCCAGCGTGCTCAGGTATCAGTGGCTCAAGGATGGCGTGCCGATAGCGAACGGCACCAAGTATTCCGGAGTGACCACCCGCACGCTCACCTTGAAGGCATTCAGTGCGAACGAAGTGGGCACCTACACCTGCCGCGTGTTCATTCCTGGAACCACCGCAGCCGCAGAGGGATCCAAGGAAAGCGGTGCCCACCAGGTCATGCTCATGAGCAAGCCAGAGTTTGAGACTGATCTGGATGGCAACTTGCTGCCTCTACCGCCCGCTGGACAGGTGTCCGGTGATTACGGGCCCTACACGCCTCCCATCAAGCCCGGGGCCAACCGCGCTCCGACCCGCTTCAGCGCCACCGGCCTGCCGACCGGCCTTAGGATTGACCCTGTGACAGGCGTCATCTCCGGCATCCCAGACCTCGAGAAGACTTGGACGAATATCCGGATTACTGCCACCAACGCCGCTGGCAGCACCACCAGCAAGCCCTTCAGCATCGTCATCAGCCCGCTGCCCAATACAGCCGTTGGTTCATTCGTCGCCATCGCCGACCGCGACTCGACTGCGGCACCGAGCATCACGTTTGGCAAGGGTGCACGCCTTGACCTGACCACCACCAAGAAGGGTGCCTTCACTCTCCGGTTCACCAACGGAACGGTAGTCTCTACGGCAAAAGGACGGGTCAAAAACCTCGGTGGAGCACCCACAGCTTCCGTGCTCGTCAAGCGCAAGCGCCCGCTTCTGGACCTCACCGTCACCTTCACGCTCGATGCCAACAACCTCGCTACAGGCACCGTCACGGATGGTATCACCGTCGTGAATCCAGGCGGGCTGGCCATGGGGGCCACCACCATCCCATTCAGCGGATGGCGCAACGTTTGGAGTTCAGTCCGCGGCCAAGTCAACGAAGCCACCACCCGCTACGGGAACCACAACCTCATGGCGGAGTTCACCAACCCCGACGTGTTCCCCATTCCCGGGGCGGATCGCGGAGACCTGAGCAAGCCTCAGGGAGTCTCCACCGCCATTGTCAAAGTGGTCAAGCCCGGCAGATACACCGTCGTCTTCCGCATGGGTGATAGCACAGCCGTCGGCTCCATCGCCGCACCGCTCGGCCCTACCGGTCAGCTGCTCTTCTACCGCACCATCTACAGTGCCAAGCAGCAGGGCACGGTGCATGGATTGGCCAGCATCGCAGCGAATGCCACTCAGACCGTTACTGGCAATCTGACTTGGAGCAAACCCGCACCCGCAGTCACCACCGTGGCGAGACTTTACCACAACGGCTGGCCTGCAGCCCCGCTGGAGCTCACCATCACGGGCGGACGCTACTTTGCCCCGCTTGCACTGAAGCCCCCTACCGTGCCCGTGGGTGAGATCGTGATGTCACTCCCTGCGCAACCGAACAACGCTCAACTCACCTTTGAGTATGGCAAGGTGGAGACCGCAGCACTCTTCCCGAATCTGACCTTCCCCTTCACCGTGGCCTCTACTGCCAAGGTGACCATCCCAGCCTCCAATCCCAACGTGTTCCCTAATCCCAACCCAGCTGCTCTGAAGATGACGACGCTGAACGCCGCTACGGGCGAGTTTGCGGGCACTGCGGTGCTTGAGGACCTCGACGTCAACAGCGGCAAGCCCCTCAAGCGCACGCTGAGCTATCGCGGACTCATCATCCCGAACGTGAACACGGGCGACCTCAAGGACGGAATCGGCGTCGGACACTTCACCTTGCAGGAGATGCCCGTACCGCTGAGTCCGATCATCATGAATGCAGGTTCCGTAGAGTTTGACGTAGCCCCGTGAGGAAGGTTGCGCTTCCCCTCTTGGTCGGCTCTCTTTGGGCATGATCTTCCGCTGTGCATTCATCTTACTGGCTCTCCTGCTTGAAACGGCAAGCGGAGACGAGCTGGGTGAGTTTGTCCGCAAGTGGGCTGCGCGTGAAGCGGCGCTTGGCAGCGTGCGGGTGGCGTTCACCCAGGAGGTCAAAAATCCGGCACTGCGAGATCCTGTGACCACACCGGGCGTCATGTGGCGGCTTGCCGGCACAGACTTTCGCTGGGAACTTGGCAAACCTGCCCGCACGATCCTCGTTCGTCAGGGTGAGGCTCTGCAACTCTGGGAGGCAGAGACGGACAAGTGGACGGCGCTCAATCCAAATGACCGCCGGTTCCGCAACTGGCTGTCGTTCATGGGCGGGGAGGGACTCACGGTTGAGAAGCTGGGCAAAGACTTTGACCTCACACTGTCGGCAGATCGGTCCACGCTCACGCTCGTCCCTAAGTCCGCGATGGCACGCAAGCACCTCAAGCAGATTGAACTCCAGTTTGACCCTGCCAGCTCTCTTTTGAAAGGCATCACCGTATCCCAGATGGACGGGGGGCTGACTTCGATGCGGTTTTCAACACCCGAGCGTGTGGAGGAGCGTCGATGACTTGCCCTCGGCTCATTTTAGGCATTCTGCTGAGTGGTCATATCATGGCCGCCGCAGAGAGCTCCGGCTGGCCCCAGTTCCTTGGCCCAATGCGGAACGGTTCGGCAGGTGATTCTTGCGTGGCCTTGCCTGAGGCGTTTCCAAAGGAACCCGAAGTGTTGTGGAGCAGACCCCTTGGGTCCGGGCATGCTGGGCCCGTAATCGCCGAAGAAAAGCTGGTCATGGTTCACCGGCAGGGTGATGCGCTTGTGGTGGATGCCCTGGATGCCAAGTCTGGGCAGCCGCTCTGGCAGCAAACGTTTTCCACGAGTTATCGAGATGACTTCGGCATGGATGAAGGGCCACGTGCCGTGCCGACGATCGCTGACGGACGTGTCTTTGTGCACGGTGCAGACGGAATGCTGTATGCGCTGGACCTTCGCAAGGGCACCAAACTGTGGGAAGTGGATACCGCAGCCACTTTGGAATCACCGCAGGGCTTCTTTGGACGTGCCTGTTCACCGCTTGTGGCAGGCGAGAAGGTTCTGGTCACTACCGGTGGAAAAGCTGCTATGACGGCGTTTGCGGTGGAGTCTGGTCGTGTGATCTGGTCCACAGGCCAAGATGATGCCAGTTACGCCTCGCCGGTGATGTTGAATGAAACCGTGGTACTCGCCTGGTTGCGCAATCATCTCACCACCTTCTCCCTCAGTGACGGAGCGGTGCTCGACAGGCAGCGCTATCGCCCGTCCATGGAGGCCAGCGTCAGCGCGGCCACGCCGGTGCAAACGGATGCAGGCTGGTTTCTTTCAGCCGAGTATGGCGTGGGCTGCTCATTGTGGTCCATCCAGGAGAACGGCAGCCTCAACCAAACGTGGCGGGCCGATGAACTTTTGGATGCGCACTTTTCCACCCCGGTGCATCGTCAGGGCTGCGTCTTCGGATTTCACGGCAGACAGGAGCGTGGAATGGCCCTGCGCTGCCTGGAACTGAAAACCAAAACGGTGACCTGGGAATCTCCTCCTACCAAGGGCGGCACTTTGCTGCTGGTGCGAGACAAGCTCGTCGTGCTCACGGAGGAAGGGGAGCTCTGGGTCGTGCGCGCCACCCCGGAGAGGTTTGATCAGTTGCTCTCCATGCAGGTCCTGCGTGCCAATCACCGCAGCCACGCAGCCTATGCCGACGGCATCTGGTATGCGCGAGATTCCGAAAAGCTTGTCGCCATCCGCCTCGCCACCCCATGACCATCCGAAACCTCAACGAGCAATCGCCGTTCACTACCAAAGATGGCAGCACGATCCGCAGTATCCTGGATCGTGCCAACGCGCCCGTCCAGAACCAGTCTCTCGCTGAAGCCACCGTTCCCGTGGGCCAGCCCACGGAGCGCCACTACCACAAGGTGAGTGAGGAGTTTTACTTCATCCTCGAAGGGCAGGGGACCATGGAGATAAACGGCCAGGAGTGCCCAGTGGCAGCGGGCGACGCCATTCTCATTCCGCCAGGCGCATGGCATCAGATCACCGCCTCGCAGACGCTACGGTTTCTGTGCTGCTGTGCACCACCCTACAGTCATGAAGACACTTACTTTGCCTGAAGTCTGTATCGTTTAGGTGGGCGCTGCTCTCCGTCGCAGTGTGGCGAAGACGCCGCTCAGTGTGGCGAAGACGCCGCTCCTAACCTGACTTATTCATGAAAGTCATAGCGAGACGCAGTGAAAGCCCGCCGTGGCAAGGCGGGCTTGCATCAAGTCACAGTAGCGTTTCATGAATATGTCAAGCTAAGCGCATTTCGCCGACTCCACCTTCTTTAGTGGCTCACATCACGCGCCAGCCGCACGCCCCGCATCGCGAAGAAGCTTCACGAACTTGGCGCGTTCGCCGTGGCGATCTGCGGTCTTCATTGCGCGTTCAGCCAAGTCCAGAATGATGCTGTGGCTCAGGCCTGCAGGCAGGTCGCGCCCGTTGAGCAGCAGGCCCCAGCCTAGAACAGCGGAGTCAAACAGGTAGTCATCCGCCGCCTGGTCCCAATGCTGGCCCTGATCGACGATCTGGAGCCGTGAGCCATCAAAGGGTGCCAGCGCGGTGACAGTGAAGCGTGCGTTGGGCAGCGTTACGTTTCCGATGGTCCGTGCCGCGCCGGTAGGAGCCCCATTGATGGTGACTTCATACCAGGCACTGAACGTGGCGGCACCATCTTTCTCGGCAGCAGGGATGGCTCGCTGTCCCAGGAGGCGGTAGCTGCGGATGTGCGTGGGGTGAAAGTGAACTTGCAACCCGTACTGATGACCGGTGGACGCGGCCTCCTGTTCTCCCGGAATCTGCAGAGAGATACGAACCAGCTTCTTCCCGGAGTCCCACGGCGCTTCACTCACTTCCGCACGCCAAGAATGAATCAGCAAGGTGGGAGTCTTGGTGCGACCTGTATCGTCTTTGGCTGGCCTTACCCGGTCCGCTGGCGAGGCAAAAAGTTGTTCGCTTTCCACTCGGGGGCGGGTCTCGGAAGGTGTGATGCTGAAGCTGGAAACCGGATTTTGAGTCGTGCTGACCACGGTCGAAGGTGCAATGCGTGTCTTAGCCTCGGGGCGGGCGCGTGCCGGGTTCTTCACGGCATCTTGCACCGGCAGTGCAGCGACTACCTTCGTTGCTTCAGCGGGCGGGAGCGGTTGCTTCTCAGTCGTCGGTGCCGCAGTGACAAGAGGTTCGGTCACCGGGGCGGGGCTTTCCACCACCACCACCGGCGGTTCAAATGCTTCTTCTATTTTCTCTTCAGCCTGGGCTGTCTTGATTTCAGGAATCAGCACAGGCTCTGGTGTCACTGGTCTGGGCTGAACGCTTGCCATTTCGGCGCCCTGGTGTCCCGGCTGGTAGCTTTTCCCAATGATGAAAGCGGTGACGACCACTGCCGCTGCCAGCCCGGCTTTGATCCCGACGGTCAGCAGCCTAAGCAGTATCGGAGGACGCGGTTGCTCGCGCGAGCGACGTGCCGCAGCGGCCACCATCTCCCGCACACGCTCTGGTCCGCTCAGCACGGCGCGGCGTTGTGCAGGGTGAAGTTTCAACTTGGGCACGGGCGCGGCCGCCTGCATGGCCTGGGCCAGGTCGGCCACGGCATCGACTTCTTGCTGGGCCTCGGGGTGCTCCCGCAGCCAAGCGTGCACCGCTTCGTCGTTGGCGTGATCCAACTCACCAAGGGCGTATGCGGTGAGGTCAGGCTGAGAGTGGGGATCGTTCATGAGGAGGGCGGGGGAATGGGTTCCATTTCGTGGTTCAGCAGGTCGCGCAACTTGCGCAGGCCCACATGGATGAGAAAGCCGACGTTGCCAATGCCGAGGCCCGTAATGCGGGCGATCTCTTTGTATGAGCAGTCGTGGAGAAACTTGAGCCGGATGACTTCTCGCTGATTTTCCGAGAGTTGGTCCAGCAGAGCCCATGCGCGGGCACCGAGTTCACCCACGTCGGCAGCGGCGGAAGGGTCCGGGCGGTGGTCCTGGTAGGAGAGGATTTTGGTCTCGTCTCCCAGGTCCAGACGTTGCTCCTTCCTGAGCACGTCAAAAGCGCGGTTTCGACAAACGGTGTAGAGCCAAGCCTTGAGAGCCCCCTTGACCTTTTCCGGCTCTGCGAGGTAGAGGCGCAGGAAGGTATCCTGCACCACGTCGCGAGCGCGTTCGTGGTCGCCGTTGAGGAGGTTCGAGGCATAGGCTATGAGTGGACTTTCATACAAGTCCATCGCCTCCCTCACGAGCAGCGAAGCTTCTGTCTGATCACTGGCGCGAGGCATGCGTTGAACTTAGCACCCTCTGCAACGATGCAGAACACCTTTTGTTAGGGCGGGACAGTGACTTTTTTTGACCCGCTCAGGCGGCACCCCTCAGCCGAAGAAATGAAACCGCTGGTTCAACCAGCCGAGAACAGCGGCGATGACCAGCGCCATGACGAAAAACTGGAATGCCAGCAGCTGGGCCTGCCGACGCTCCCGCTCCCGCCTGGCGTGCGGGCGCCTCTTTGCACCGCCGACTGGAGGAGTGGACGCCACGGAGCCGGCCATGTTGACTACGTATTCCAGTCTTTCAATGCGGTTGCGCAGAGCCTCGGCCTCGCGGTCCAGGGCTGCGCCTGTGGTTTTCTTGGAACTGGTGGGTGCCTGGTGAGCGAGCTCGCGCCCGGTGCGGAAAGCTCCGGGACTTTTCTTGATGCGGATGTTTTTGGAGGGCATACCGGGGAGAGGGTGACCGTTGAGAGTGAAGAGGAGGGATGGACCGCTGAGTCGATGACCAAGCAGCTTTCTCAAAAGAGGAAACGTGCGACCAGCAGCAGCACCAGCAAGCCCCCGAGCAAGGGCAGACTGAGGCCGAAACCCCGCCGCACCAGCGTCTGGAGTGAATCATCGACTTCGGCTGGACCCGCCGGCAGCGGCGCAGCAGTAGCCCGGTTCTGGCCGGAGTCCTCCGCTTCTACGGGGCGCAGAGAGTTCAGCCGCCGCATGGACTTGATGTAGTCGTCCTCAGCGTCGTCGATGGCGGCCAGAGCACGGTCCAGCTGCTCCTCCACCTCCCCTCCCTGCCATTGCTCCGCGTGAAGCCCCTTCAAGACCTCCACATGACGGGCAAAGGAGTCCTGCGTGGTCGTGAGTTCCTCAATCAGCTTCTGTGTGCTGTAAAGCTCCCGCTCGATGCTGATGACGGCGCGGTTCATTTTCTCCAGGACATCCCGCTTTCCAAGGGCAAACCGGGTTTGCTTCTGGCTGATGATTTCCAGCATCTGCTTGGTGCGCTCTATCTCTTCCTGCCGCAGCTTGAGTTGCAGCAGTTCTTCAGAGGCAGCCTTGACCTTGGTGTGCACCTGCTCGAGCGGTGCAGAGGATCGACCGGACATAAACTCGTCCGCATCCTCAAAAATCATCATCTCTTCATCGGGTTCAGCCAGCGAACTGGCACCAGTGTGGGGAGTCGATTTTTTGGCCATTTGGGGAAGCTATGAACAAGCACTCCAAATATTACACATCTCTGAAATAATCCAGATTTTTTATCCGCTTTTTTGCAACCAAGTATGGTAATAGCCCAAAAATGCCGGTGAGAAGGACGATCCCACCCAGTCCCACCCAGCTCTTGTCCCACGTCATCCAGCCCAACAGGTCCTGCTGACGTGGACGAAGTTCCGAAATGGCCGGCAGCAGGGCCATCAGCAGAGCACCCGAGATGTAGAGAAAGCTCATGATCAGGCAGAGCGTGCCGCCGAAGCCGGACACAATCTTTGCCGGGTTGGTCTCCTTGAAGTTGGGGAAGATGGCCCCCAGACCCAGGGACAGCGCATTCAGGCCGAACGTGAGCAGGATCACTGTGGCCAGGAACAGGAGCGTGCGGTCTGTCGGCACACGGAGCGACCAGCAGGAAATAAGCGTGAGGCAGGAGGTGAGTATCCCGGTCACACTGGCGAAGAGCCACAGCTTGACATCCAGCATCTTGCCCAAGGGCACGGGAGCCAGGCTGAGAAGCCAGACACGACGCCCCTCGGAGCTGATTTGGGGAAAAAGAAAGCGTGTCGTCAGCGTGGAGAGAGCCAGGCAGCAGACCAGCAGGTTCAGGTAGCTGGTGACGATGGACCAAAAAGGGTCCCGAGTGTCGAACAGTATGCGGCGAAGATTGGAGGAGTAGAGAAAGAGCAGGCCAAAGATCACCAGAGACTGGCCCCACTGAGCAGGCTCCCGGGCGAAGGTCTGAATGTCCTTCACGATGAGACTGCGCGTAACGCGGTTCACCGGCAGCCACTTTTCAAGATTGAACCTCGCCACGACTCCCCTTGCGCGCCGAGTGTCTGCCGCCAGCAAAGAGCGCGTCCACGCAGGATAGAAAATGGCCGAGGACAGTCTGATGGTGATGAGCACCGCCACCAGCGCCCAAGAGAGCAGGAGTAGGTTGTAGAACCACACCTCCCCAGACTGCTGGCGTACGGCAGCTAGCACCACCTCTGCCACCCAGCTGCTGGGAAGCAGAGGGTGACTGAAGATCTCCGTGTGTTTCAGGATCTGCCCCACGCTGCCAGCCACGTCAGTGGGCTTCATGATCTCCTCCCACCGCGAGAGCGAGCGAAGCGTCAACAAGATGAGAGCGATACCGAAGCCCAGCACCACGGGGCGTATCCACGACCAACGCATGTAGCGCATCACCAACAGCAGAAGCCAGGTGGAGAAGTGCGCGGACACCGCCACAAGGCAGAGAAGCGCCGGGAGCGTGGAGAAGAAAAACCAGCTGTCCGCTCGGTAAGCCCCCTGAATGGCGGCGAGGATCGGCGCGCTCAGGAGAATCAGCCCCCAGCTGGCCATCACCATGCCCTCCACCGTCTTCCACAAAACTAGGCTCCGGTGCGTAAGCGGCAGCGTCAGAAGCCAGCCCGTCTCGTTCCGGCGGAAGAGGCCCATTCCCGTGATGGTGGCGTTGGACACCACCAGCATCAGAAAGAAGGCGAAAAACAACATGTAAACCAGACGCTCCGTGAGAAGCGGCCCCAGCAGCGGCACAGACTGCACGAAGGTCAGCCCTCGGCCTACCAGCGCATAAGTCACCAGCGCATAAGAAATCAGAAAGGCCGTGATCGTCAGCACCATCGTCCGGTTTGTCCGCACAAGCTCCCTGGCCGCATTCCACAGGGCTGTGACATGCACCCTGGCCAGGACGCTGGTCGCTCGGGCGGTAGTCAAATGCATGGGGAAGATAAAAAAACGTCTGTGAAGCGCATTTTGCGGGGAATAGCGTCCCCCGCGAAAAGCTCCCAAAAGTCGCGAAAAACTTGATTTCTTCCAGTGACTTCGCCAAAAATGAGCCTTCTGGCCCGAAATGGGTCAAAGGCTTGTCCTTACCAACTGAAATACCATGCTCCTAGCCGCACTCAAACTCCAGGTCGCCGCATTTGTCACCATCGCTGGTGTCAATACCGACGACATCTCCAACGCAACCGTCAAGTCGATCCTTGAAACCCTCGACAAGGAAACCGTAGCCGCGCAAACCAAGTCCACGAACGATCCCACGGCGGTGCAGCAGGCAGCGCAGAAGGCGTTTGATGAGATCAAAAAACTCGCCGACGCTGCGGACCCGGACAAGGATGCCCTCTACATCATGGGTCTCTGGTCACGCACGGGTCTGCTCAGTGGTGCGACCGGCGAGCAGGTGCTTGCATTCTATCAAAAGGCTGCGGAAAAAGGTCAGATCCTCGCTAAGGTGGAACTGGCGCAGCTTCTGCTCCAGAACTTCCCCCAGGATGAAGCCCGTGTGAAGCAGGCGCGCACCTACCTTGAGGAAGCGGAAAAGGCAAACAACAATGCTGCCAGATTCATCTTGGCAAACTTCCATCTCAATGGTCAGGCCGGTTACGCTGTGGACGTGCCTAAGGCACAGGCTCTTCTTGAAGCCGGTCGTGCCGCCGGAGATGGAGCCTGCACCTTCGGACTCTATCAGCTCATCGGTCGCGGTGTCAAAGTGGCGGACGCCGAGGGCAAAGAGACTGAAGTCATCAAGGCAGACGCCGCAGCAGCCGTGGTACTCCTTGAGGAAGCCGCCACAAAGCAGTCCCACGCCCCCGCCATGACCGAGCTTGCTCAGCGCCTCATCAACGGCGACCAGCAGGTGAAGAAAGACGTCACTCGCGCCATCAAGATGTACACGGACGCCGGAGCCAAGGGTAATGCCTTTGCGAACCGCCAGCTCGCCATCATGCACGAGACCGGCGTCGTAGAAGGCGTGGCTAAGGACGTCAAAAAGGCCGTCGAGTTCTATCAGAAAGCAGGTGCCGCCAATGACCCCGTGGCACTCCTCTGGCTCGGCAATGCCGCACAGACCGGCTACCCCTCAGACGCTACCAAGGCTGAGGACCTGCTCGTGCAGCCGAACAATGCCGTGGCCCTGAACCTCTACCGGCAGGCCGCGCTCGGCGGGCTTGCAGAAGCGCTCTTCAACGTGGGCGTCTATTATGAGTCAGGCACCCTCGTGGATCGCGACCCACAGAAGGCATTTGCCCTCTTCCACCGCGCCGCTCTGGGCAATCTGCCTGCCGCCATGTTCAAGGTCGCAGGTTTCTACCAGAATGGCGTTTCCGTCACCCAGGACCCCATCGCCGCACGCGGCTGGTACGAAGTCGCAGCTCGCGCCGGTCTTCCGCAGGCCCAGCTCGTCATGGGCGCCATCTCACAGCAGAACGGTGATGCAAGCAACGCAGTGGCCTACTTCGAGGCGGCCGCCATCGGAGGTCTCCCCCAGGCCATGGCCGCACTTGCAGGCCTCTACAACAACGGCTCCGGCTCCATCGTGAAGAACAAGGTGGATGCCTGGGTCTGGGCCACCATCGCTTCCGAAGCGGTGCCCAACGACAAATCAGTGAAGGACGCCGCAGACAAGATCTACGGCGAACTCTCCGCCTCTGAGAAAGAAACTGCCGCCAAGCGCCTCGAAGCACGCCGCAAGGACATCGAGGAGAAGCGCAAAGGCGGTGGCAATGCCGCAGCCGCACCTGCTGCGGAACCAGCCAAGCCAGCCGCCACATCCAAGGGCAAATAGGTCCATCGGCTAAACGCTGAAGCTTCGGGCACCCCCGGCACTGGAAGGCCGGGGGTGTCTTTTTTTGTCCAAAACACCCTTGCCGTTGCGTTTAGACCGCATCCCTTTTTCATGCGGCAGCTCTCCTTCAGCACCCTGATTGTCTTGGCTCTTGTAAGAAGTGCCACCGCAGCTGACCCCGAGAATCTCACGCACTTTGAAAAACACATCCGCCCGCTGCTCGTGGAGCACTGCATCCAATGCCATGGACCGGATAAGCAAAAGGGCGGGTTGAGACTGGACTCGGCAGCGGGGTGGCAGGTGGGCGGGGACAGCGGACCAGCTATCGTTGCCGGTGAGCCAGATGCTTCCAGATTGCTGAAAGCCATCCGCTACAACGACCGCGACCTCAAAATGCCCCCAGACGGTAGATTGTCCGAAAAAGACATCGCCGCTGTGGAGGCCTGGATCGCGGGCGGAGCGCAGGATCCGCGCATGGGCGTCGCTGCCCCCACTGTGGACCGTGCGCAAGCCCGTACTAGCACCACTCATTGGTCCTTCCAGTTGCCGGTGAAACATCCAGCTCCTGAGGTGAAGAACGCAGCCTGGCCCCGAAATGACGTGGATCGGTTCATCCTCGCTAGGCTGGAAGACGCCGGGCTAGAGCCTGCGCACGACGCAGCTCCCGCCGTATTGCGCCGCCGTCTCGCCTATGACTTGCTGGGACTGCCCGCCTCCGAGTTCACCGACGTGGCAGCGGCGCTCGCCTCCCCAGCCTTCGCAGAGCGCTGGGGGCAGCACTGGCTGGACGCGGCACGGTTCGCCGAGTCCTCCGGCGGAGGGCGCACCCTCCCCTTCAAAGACGCTTGGCGTTACCGGGACTACGTCATCCAGAGCATCGCAGATGATGTGCCACTGGACCGCTTCATCACGGAGCAAATCGCAGGAGACCTCCTGCCTTACGACACGGCAGCCGAACGGCGGCGGTATCTCACCGCCACCGGCTTCCTCGTTCTAGGCGCGCATAACTACGAGGAGCAGGACAAGGATCTCCTCCGCATGGACATCGTGGACGAGCAGCTTGAGACCATAGGCCGCTCCCTTCTGGGCATGACCATCAGTTGCGCCCGGTGCCACGATCACAAGTTCGACCCCATTCCCACCGCAGATTACTACGCTCTCGCCGGCATTCTGCGCAGCACCAAACTCATCCGCGACCCAAAAGAAAACGTCGCTCACTGGATAGACCGCCCGCTGCCCCTGGACGGAGAAGAGGAAGTGCTCATGCAGAAGCGTGAAGCCGAGCTGGCAGCCCTCCAGAAACGCATAGATCAAGCCAAGGCAGACCTCAAAAAACTCACGCCCAAGCGAGAGCCCAATGATGGCAGCAAACGACCGCTCAAAGTCGATGAACTGCCCGGCATCGTGGTGGATGACTCCCAGGCCAAGCGGGTAGGGGACTGGAAACACTCCACCCGCTATCCCACCTACGTGGGAGACGGTTATCTGCATGATGACAACGGCAGCAAGGGCGCACTAAGCCTCACTTACATCCCCAAGATCGTTCAGCCCGGTCGCTATGAAGTACGCTTCGCGTTTACCTCCGTCACCTCTCGGGCACACAATGTGCCTGTAACCATCCTCCACGCCGATGGTGAGACCGAAGTCGTGGTAGATCAGAGTGTGCTGCCTCCCATCGATGGACGGTTTGTCAGCCTTGGGCAGTACCGGTTCGAAGCCACAGGACAAGGCTTTGTCATGGTCTCAAACGAAGGCACCGCCGGCCACGTAACCGCTGATGCAGTCGTCTTCATCCCCGTGGATGAACTCGCCGCACTCAGCACGGCAGAAGAAAAGGAGGCAGACCAGCAGAACCCACAGCTCGCCGCTGCCAAGGACAAGCTCAAGCAACTCGAAAAATCGCTCGCGGCATTGACCAAAGAAATGCCGTCCCGCCCCGAAGTCATGGCAGTGGAAGACCATGAGGACCTCGGAGACAGCCCCATCCACATCCGTGGCTCCATTCGCAACCTCGGCAAACCGGTGCCGCGTGGGTTTATCCGGGCCGCTTACCACGAGACGGAACCCACGCGCATTCCGCAGAACCAAAGCGGTCGGGTGCAGCTCGCGGAGTGGATCACCTCACCGCAGAATCCTCTCACGGCGCGGGTGCTGGCCAATCGAGTATGGATGCACCTCTTCGGTGAAGGGCTGGTCCGCACCGCCGACAACTTTGGCACCACGGGTGAAGCACCCACCCATCCCGAGTTGTTGGATCATTTGGCGCTTTACCTTCAGGAAAACGGCTGGAGCCTCAAAAAGCTCGTGAACTACATCGTGTCCTCACGCACTTATCAAATGGCCTCCCTGCCCCGTGCGCTGCCGGGTGATCCAGAGAATCGCCTCCTTCATTCCCAGCGCCGCCGCCGCATGGATGCGAATGCCCTCAGGGACGCTATTCTGGTCAGTTCAGGCCTGCTTGATCGTTCTTACCTTGGCCCCAACATCTCAAAGGCCATCGCAGCAAAGGACGCCAACGACACCTCGGTTCTGAATCTCGAGTACGGATACGTCTTTGCCGACACCAGACGCTCCGTTTACACCCCAGCTTTCCGGAACAAGCGGCTCGAGCTCTTCGATGCGTTCGACTTCAATGACATCAATCAGCCCATCGCACGGCGCAATACTTCCACCGTCTCACCGCAGGCCCTCTACCTCCTGAATCACGAGTTTGTCATCTCCCAGAGCCGTGCCACTGCCAAGCGCTTGCTCGCGAATCAAGAACTCAAAGACGATGGAGAAAGGCTCCACACACTCTATCGTGAACTCTTGAACCGCCCACCAACGGCACGTGAAGCGCAGCTGGCACTGGACTTTGTGACCTGCTCCCCGGCAGAGGAGGATCCCACTGCTCACGCTGAGGAGCACTGGCCCCTCCTCGTGCAAACCCTCATCGCCAGCCCGGACTTTCGGTTCATCGAGTAATCGCATCACTTGTATCACCATGTTCAGCCGCCGTCATTTGCTTCAAACCTCCGCCTGCGGTTTTGGCTCGCTCGCCTTCAACGCACTTGCATCATCTCTCGCCTCTCAGCCCCTTGCAGCTCAAAAGACCCACCACCCGGCCCGGGCCAAGAGAGTGATCTTTCTCTTCATGGCGGGCGGTGTCAGTCATGTGGACTCATTTGATCACAAGCCCAAGCTCTACCGCGAGGACGGGCGCATGATCGACTTTGATGACGCACGCACCGTCGCAAAGACCGGTATGGGTGCCGCGCAACGCGTGATGAAGCCGCTCTGGGACTTCAAAAAGCGTGGAGAGAGCGGGCAACAAGCCTCCGACTTGTTCCCTCACATGGCCTCCATGGTAGATGACCTCACCTTCATCCACTCCATGCACACGGAGGGCGTTGCACACGGCCCGGCCACCATCTTCCTGCACACCGGCAGCACCAGCTTTGTCCGCCCCAGCATGGGTTCATGGATTACTTATGGGCTTGGCACGGAGAATGACAACCTACCCGCTTTCGTCTCACTGAGCCCAAGCATGGGAAACGGCGGGCCGCGAAACTACGGCACCGCCTTCCTTCCACCCGTGTTTCAGGGAACGGCTTTGGGCCGTGCAGGGCAGCCCGCCTCTTCTGCAAGCATACGGAACATCAAGAACGCCCTGCTGTCCCCGGACCAGCAGCAAAAGCAGTTCGATCTCCTGCGCGGCATCAACCAGGCCCAGCTCCAGCGTGCAGGCACCATGCCCGATCCCGAAGTGGATGCGGTCATCAACAGCTACGAACTCGCATGGCGGTTGCAGAACCATGCCCCTGAGGCCTTCGACATCAGCAAGGAATCACCGGAAACCCTCGCTCTCTATGGCATTGGTGATGGCTTGCCCTCCGATAACTATGGTCGCCAGTGCCTCATGGCCCGGCGTCTTGCAGAACAGGGAGTGCGCTATATTCAGGTCAACTACTCCGACAATAGCAACAACCCTGCATGGGACCAGCACAGCAACATGCCCAAACACGCGGAACACGCCGCCGCCGTGGATCGCCCCGTCTGGGCCCTCGTTCAGGATCTCAAGCAGCGCGGCCTGCTGGAGGACACCATCGTCTGGTGGGGAGGGGAGTTTGGCCGCACGCCCTACTCTGAGCGCAACGGCACTGGCCGCGACCACAATCCCGGTGGGTTCACCGTATGGCTCGCAGGCGGTGGGTTCAAGCCGGGCTATGCCCATGGTGCCACGGATGAGTTTGGACACATGGCCGTGGAGAACAAAGTCCACATGCACGACCTCCATGCCACCATCCTGCACCAGCTCGGACTCGATCACGAGCGGCTCACCTATCGCCACGCAGGACGAGACTTCCGTCTCACTGACGTGCATGGTCACGTGGTCAAAGAACTCTTTGCCTAATGCAGGCAGAACTCACAGCTCTTTCTCGACGAAGAGCAGGTGCGTCACCACAAGGTAGCCGCTGATGTAGAGGGTGCCTAGACCCGTCATGGTCAGCAAGTCGCGCAGGGCCGGCACATGGCCCTCGAGAATGGGATCCACCATGTCGAACAGTCCTAAGTCAGGACAAACCACTGCCAACAACGCAGACAGCACATAGTCTGTCTTGCTGATGCCGCCGCTGAAAAAGTAGTCGCGGAACAGCCCCTGCCCGTGACCGATGATGAGGAAGCAGAAGGTGGAGACGATGGTGAAGAGCGTGGACGAAGCAATCGTAGAGATGAGCAGGGCCAGTGCAGCAACGACGGCAGCCTTCATAAAGATGGCCCACACAGCGGCGTGTAGCGGCCAGGTGAGCCCCTGCGCATTGATGTCAGCCGTCAGCGCAGCCACGCTGGCAGCGTCCGCACGTCCCTGCTGCTGGTGCTGAAGCCAGCCTACCGCCTCCGTGAGCACCATCTGCTGGCGCACGTAGAGCACCCCGCTGAAAGCGATGTCCATGAGAATCAGGCCTGCGAGGATGAGGGTGAGCACACCGAAGTACTTGCCCAGCAGGTAGTCGATGCGTGGCACCGGCTTGGCCAGGATGGTGTAAAGCGTCCGGTCCTCCATGTCCTTCGGTATCAGCAGTGCAGTCGCCACGATGGCGATGACCACTGCAAAAAGCTGGAGCGCACCGAAGGACACGTCTTTCAATAGCTTCAGCTGCTGCTGCTCGCTCATAGCAGGAAAGGCAAACGCCGCCGCCACCACCAGCACACAGAACACAAGCAGGAAGAAAAGAATCTTCATCCGCAGCAGTTGCGTGATGGTGTTCCCAGCCAGGGTGAGGATGCGTCTGAGTTTAAGCATGGCTCAGTCTTTGGATTGTGAACCCGTGACCTCCAGGAACAGCCTCTCCAGAGTTGTGCGCGGTTTTTCCGCATGAAGTACCGAAGCCTGCGGGTAGTTGGAGGCGATGAGTTGTTTCACGTCCTCGATGAGCTGATGTGGGGCGTCCTTGAGCAGCAGCTCCGTTTGATCCTCCAGGGAGATCAGGTCTTTCAGCGCTCCTTCACGCACCATGCGGCCTTCTGCCATGATGCCCACGCGGTCGCACACCTCCTGCATTTGCTCCAGCAGGTGAGAGGTAACCAGCACCGTGATGCCGCGCCGCTTGCAGTCCAAAATCAGGTCACGGATGCGCCTCGAGCCAGCAGGGTCCACCCCCGCAGTGGGTTCATCCAGCACTAGAAGCTTGGGGTCATGAATGAGAGCCTGCGCCAGGCCGATGCGCTGTAGCATCCCCTTGGAGTAGCCGCCTAGCCTGCGGTGCGCCGCATCCGACAGCCCGGCAAGCTCCAGCAGACTCAGCGCCTGCGACTTGAGTTTTGCCCCGTGCAGCCCGGTCAACCTGCCGAAAAACAGCATGGTCTCCAGTCCCGTGAGATGCTTGTAGAAGTAGGGATTCTCAGGGAGAAAGCCCACCGCCTGTCTGGCCGCCACTTTCTGAGAGTCAATGCCAAACACCGAGCAACTGCCCAGTGTGGGAGCCAGCAGTCCCAGCAGCGTCTTCATCGTGGTGGACTTCCCACAGCCATTGGGGCCTATCAGTCCATAGACTTCCCCCGGGGCTACCGTGAAACTCACATCCCGCACGGCAGTGAAAGGCGCCTGTCCTACCCCGCGCCGAAAGAGCTTGGTCAAGTTCTTGACTTCTACCGCATACATGAACTCAGAGTCTATCCAGCGATGCTGAAGCCGCCAAGCTGATTCAGCGGCGCGATGACGTGGATCTCACGCTCCTTGATGAAGGAGCCCATGGACGATTCGTCGATGGCATCCAGAAAGGCGTTGAGTTCGTCACTGTCCCATGACTGCGCCAGTAGTTCCACACGCCCGTCGTCGAGATTCCTCACACTGCCGGTAACCTCAAAGCCGGTGGCGATTCGTTTCACCGCTGCGCGGAATCCCACGCCCTGCACATGGCCTGAATAGATGACTTGTCTGGCTGTCATTTCGCAAGTGGCGGCGCTTGAGTCAGCCCGGAGGCCAGTCAAGAGCGCGACCGGCAAGGAGATGCACATGCAAATGTGGAACCGTCTCTCCGGCATCCACACCGTGGTTGATGACAAGCCGAAAGCCCTTGCTGCGGTCCTTCACGCCGAGCTTGTCAGCCACTCTACCAGCGGCCAACATGAGCGCTCCAAGCTGCGCCTGATCTGCTGCTTCAGCCTCTCCCACACGAGGGATCGGCTTCCGCGGAACGATGAGAATGTGGATCGGTGCTTGCGGCGAGATGTCGCGGAAGGCGCAACACCACTCGTCCTCGTACACTTTCTCTGCCGGGATTTCTCCAGCGATGATTTTTTCAAACAGGGTCATGGGCACACAGATAGAAGATCCAAGATTCCAAGAAGCAAGTGCCGCTCATCAGTTTGCCGTCTTTAGGCCGAGGTAGGCTTGCGCGTTGGCGTAGCAGATGTTTCGAATCATGCCGCCTACGAGATCCCAGTCTTCCGGGATCTCACCGTTCTCGATGTCCCGTCCCACGAGGTTGCACAAAGTACGCCGGAAGTATTCGTGACGAGGGAAACTCATGAAACTGCGACTGTCAGTGAGCATGCCTATGAAGCGTGAAAGAAGACCGAGGTTGCTCAGCGCATTAATCTGCCACTCCATCGCCTCCTTCTGGTCCAGGAACCACCAGCCCGAGCCGAACTGGATCTTGCCAGGAGTCACCCCGTCCATGAAGTTCCCTATCATGGTGGCGAACACATAGTTGAGACCGGGGTTTACGTTATAGAGCACGGTCTTCGGCAGGGCGTCTTCAGAGTCCAGCGCATCAAGGAACTTGGAGAGCGGCTCTGCCTGCGGCCAGTCGCCTATGCTGTCCACGCCCACGTCCGCGCCCACTTGTCTGGCAAGGCGCGTGTTGTTGTTGCGAATCGGGCCTATGTGCAGCTGCATGGTCCACTTCTTCGCGGCGTTCAGTCGTCCCACATGCAGCATGATGTTGCTGGCAAACTGGTCCTGCTCCTCTGGCGTAGCCGCCTTGCCCCCTCTCGCTTTGGCAAAAATGCGCTCTGCCTCCGCATCACTGACCGGGCTGGCGTGAGCCACGTTGAGACCATGATCACTGAGCCGTCCGCCGATGGCATGAAAGTCATCATGCCGTTTGGCAAGCGCTTCTAGCAGCCGCGCATAGCTGCTCACCTCAATGCCGCTGATGCCGCTGAGTTTGTCACACCACACATTCCATCCTTCTGGCTGATGCACCGCGTAGCTCTTGTCCGGGCGGAAGGTGGGGTACACTCCTATCTCAAAGCCATCTGCAGCACATTGCCGGTGCCAGTTGAGATCATCCGCAGGATCATCCGTGGTGCACAGTGCCCTCACCTTCTGGCGGCGCAGGATATTGCGTGCGCTCATTTCCGGCTGCGCCAGCGCGGCTTCGGTCTGCTGCCAAATGGCCTCAGCAGTCGCTTCACTCAGAAGTTCATCAATCCCGAAGTACCGCTTCAACTCAAGGTGCGTCCAGTGGTAAAGCGGATTGCGCAGGGTGTGAGGCACGGTTTTCGCCCAGGCAAGGAACTTGTCCTTGGCACTGGCACCCCCAGTGATCAAACTCTCCGCCACACCATTGCAGCGCATGGCACGCCACTTGTAGTGATCCCCCTCCAGCCAGATCTCAAAGAGATTCGCAAACTTGCGGTCCTCGGCGATGTCCTTCGGAGGGAGATGGTTGTGATAGTCAAGGATTGGCTCCCCCTTGGCGTAGTCGTGGTACAGACGGCGCGAAGCAGGAGAGGACAACAGAAAATCGTCGTGAATGAAGGCCATGCAGGACGGTGGCGGGCAGACGGCTCAATGCAACGCCGAAAGCCAGCTCGTAGCCGAACAGCAGGCTACCTGCGCCACTGATACACCCAGCGCTCCGAGAGCACCTTCTTGTCCTTGGCTTGCAGCTCGCAAGTCATTTCCAAAAGGGAGGTCTTCTCAGGGACGTCCAGTTTGAAGAACGCTCGCCATCCACCCGTCTCGGAGTTCCTCATGGCGCGTGCATCCAGCAACTTCGCATCACCCGTGATGTTCACCACCACGTTCGGCACGCCCTCGCTGTTCAGTGTGGCTGGATCCATCTCGCCCGCGCTGAAGTCCAGCACGTAGAGATGGTCATCGGAGTCCATCACGAATCCACGGCGCGTCGCTGTGACAAGAGCCAGCCCCGCCGGCTCATGCTGGTCCAGCCACTGAAGGCGGTAGCTGAACTGGATCGGGTCGGTCGCAGTAGGCACTTTTTCCGGTTCGTAAAAAGCGACAATGTTGTCCCACGTCTCTTCACCAGTCGGGATCTCCACCAGAGTGACCTTGCCCTTGTCAAAGCCAGTGATGGGTTCCACCCACACCGCAGGACGGCGATGATAATGCGCCTCCAAGTCTTCGAAATGCTTGAACTCCCGATCCCGCTTCGCAAGGCCAAAACCCTTCAGATCCGTCGTCTCAAACACACTCAGCCGCAGCTGGCCCGGCGTGTTCTCCAGCGGACGCCAGATGGCCGGCCCATCCTTCAACTGGATTTGCAGACCGTCGGAGTCGTGCACCTCCGGCCTGAAGTCGTACGGCTTCGGATACGAGTTCTCTCCGAACCAGAACATGCTGCTGAACGGGGAGATTCCCAGGCTCTTCACCGGCTTGCGCAGATGTACGCTGCCCCTGATGAACATCTCCGTCGTCTTCCCAGGCATCGCCTCAAAGCTGTAAGCACCCACCACACTAGGGCCATCCAGCAGCGCGTGCACCCGGAAGAAACGGTCGCCAGCCTTGGGCTCCTCAAACCAAAAGTGCGTGAAGTCCGGAAACTCCTCCGGTTCACCACCTATCGTGTTCACTGCGAGACCCCGCGCCGAGATGCCGAACCCCAGCTCCGTTGTAACAGCCCGAAAGTAGGAAGCCCCAAGAAACACCAGAAACTCAAAGCGCCGCTTCAGAAACTCATCCGGTGCCAGCACTCGGAACCCGGCAAATCCGTCCGGATACGTCACCCCTTCGGGCACCTTAAGCTGGCCCCAATCAAACAGCTTCGGATCATAGCTCACCGGTGTGGCCCGGCCACCGGTCAGGTCAAACATGCCCACCGTCTTCTTAGCCGTCCAACCAGCGTGGAAAAACTCCAGACGATACGTGTTCTCTAGCTGGCCAAAGTGCGCCGCGTCCTCCTTGAACCGAATCTGACGATGGTCGTCATACTTCAGACCATCGAAAAACTTGTCCAGAGGCTTGGAGGAAGGCGTGTAAGGCTGCGTGGCCAACTTGGCTGCCACCGACTGAAGGCTGGCAAAGTCCGTTACAGCAAGAGGGTCAAACTCTCCCCCCACGAGAGCGGAGGACAGGAAGAAGGGCAGAAGACAACGTACGTTCACGCCCCGGATGATGTCTCGGCAAGCCCGAACGTCAAATGGCGGTCAGAGCAGAAATCACAAATGGTTGCATCGGCACCAACCACACGCTCCCGGCACCACGGAGTTGGACCCACCACAAGCATGGAAAGCGGCCCAAGTCACCCTCTCAACCATGTGGCAAGACCGCTACACAGACATGGAAGAGTCAAACCGCCACTCCAGTCGCCTCATCCCCCCATCCCGCAAGGACTGCACCACTTTTTTCACCAACCCCGCAAATTTTTCTTGTCAAACCCGCACACTTTCCCACACACTCCACATCGTCCCACTTGCGTCTCTTCAGTTCGCTCCCGCTATCTTCGCTCACCGCCACTAGCCACCAGCACGCCATGCACCCTGCCCCGCGCCCTCAAGCCTCAAGCCTCAAGCCTCAAGCCTCCAACGCTTCCGCACCTTCATCCGGCACGCATGGCTTCTTCACGGCTACCTCATAGCCAGCCTCATCCTCCTACCCAGCGCACAAACCTCCACCCGCGCTGACGAGCCACCCCCAGAAGACCCCACCTATCCTTCCAGTCCCCCCGCCCCATCCGATCCGTCTGACCCCTCCCCCGAACCGACCGACTCCGACAACGACCTCCTCCCCGACTCCCAAGAGTCCG
>CAZIGH010000051.1:0-39464 GCA_964538625.1 uncultured Verrucomicrobiaceae bacterium | reverse complement strand
GTGAGGCGGCAGTGTCCCGCGCGCTGGAGTGGTTCAAGACCAAGCAGAACGCAGACGGCTCCTGGGGCACGGGCAACAAGGCCGGTATGACCGGCTTCGTTCTGCTGTGCTACCTTGGCCGGTGTGAGACGCCCGAGTCACCCTTCTACGGTGACAACGTGATGAAGGGCATCATGTATCTCCTTGAGCTGTCCAAGAAGAATCCTGACGGTTACTTTACCGAAAATCCAAAGGCCATCGGAGCCGCTTACGAACACGGCATAGCGACTTATGCGCTGGGTGAGATGTACACGCTGGCGCGTCTCGGTTCCAAGAGCCTGCCTGGCATGAGAGAAGGCTTTGAGCAGGGCGTGAAGCTCATCATCGATGCTCAGAATGAGAAAGGCGGCTGGGACTACTACACGCGCAACAAACTGGAAACCGGCAACCCCAAGTCCGGCCGCAACGACCTCTCCGTGACTGCATGGCAGTACCAAGCGCTCAAGGCAGCCAAGAACACCGGGCTCAAAATCGCCGGCCTCGGCGGTGCCATTAACAAGACGGTGGAATATCTGGAATCTACCCAGACCAAAGACGGCGGGTTCGGCCTCACTGAGCGGGATGCGCACTACAACCAGTGGAGCCTTACTGGTGCTGGTGCCCTTGGTTTGCAGACTCTGGCAAAAGGGAAGACGCGGGCCATCGACAACGGCATCAAGTTCCTGCGTGAGTTCATCACCGCCGAGCCGCTGGACTGGAACAAGAACGCAAACCTCTACTGCTGGTACTACTACACCCAGGCCTTCTTCCAGAAGGGTGGGGATGACTGGAAGTTCTACAACGAGCAGCTGCTCCCGCAGTTGCTGAACAATCAAGCCCCGGACGGAAGCTGGAAACCAGAGCGCCCGAACTGGGACGCTGGATCCGCTGGAAACAGGGAAGGTGGCGTTTACAAAACAGCGCTCTGTACGCTCCAGCTGGAGGTTTATTATCGCTACCTAAAGGTGGCGGACCGAGATGAAGACAACTTCTTTGAACGGAACTAATGGTGCACGATCTGCACTTGTCACGAGTCCCGGCGGCAGCTACTCTCGTAAACGAGTGGCTGCATGATTCTCCTCCGTAACCATAAGATACGAGTCCAGCGTTTCACCGCCTTGGTGAGCGTGCTGTGCTGGCTCGTTGCCGGTGACGGTGTAGCCACGGCTCTGAACTTGTGGCTGGGCGCGCGAGACGGTATTCACCAGAGTTTCGCCACGCTCACGCAAGATGGGAAGACGGTCCTCATGCTTTCTCACGCGGATGACATGCATACGGACCCACCGAGCCGCAGCCTCTACTTGGTGAGCATAGGCCCAGATGGCAGCACGCAGGACCACCAGGTCTCGCAGATCGAGATCGAGTCCTCCCAGCACCGCAAGTTGAGACAGGCCCCAAATGAGCCGCCAAGCGTCGCTCTCACCGCTGCCCAGGGTTCCGCCTCGCAGATTTTTTTCATTCTGGAAAGGCAAGTGCGGCAGCCCGTCGCTCAGCAAGCATTTCGCTGGCATCAGGGCATGCTGGTACGAGGCAGTCAGAAGAGACTGAGGTGTTGAGGCAAAGCCGTACCCGGCTTGTCCCGCTCTGAATAAGACCATGGTCTTTCAGCGCGCCCATTCTCCAGGCCCGTTCTACGGGGACTCTGGACACTCCTCAAATTCTTCATCTCAAAACCGTGACCACCACCGCCCCATCCGCCGTTTCCTCCACGTCGTCCTGCATTCTCTGCAAAACTCCGGACCATCTCGTTCCCGTGGCCCACAAAGACCGCCACGGCAAGCCCCTTACCACCGTGTTGTGCAGGCACTGTGGCTTCGTCTTCACCCAGCCCAGACCCTCCCCTGCGGAGCTGGATCACTTTTACCGTGCTGACTACCGACGAGAGTATAAACAAACTTACTCGCCCAAACCCCGTCACGTTTTCCGTGCTGGCAAAGTGGCGCTTGAGCGCCTCACCTATCTCCTGCCCATTCTGAACGGAAAGCATCGGGTGCTGGACGCGGGCTGCGGTGGCGGCGAGATGCTCTTCATGCTTCGTCAACTCGGCTTTGACGCAGATGGGCTCGAACCCAATGAAGGCTACGGCAGCGCGGCGCGCGACTTCCTCAATCTGCCAGTGCAGCTGACGAGTTACCAAAATGCTAGCATTGAGCCCGGCAGCCGCGATGTCATCATCTCATTCCACGTTCTTGAGCATCTGCTTGATCCCGTCCACGCACTGCAAACGTTTCATGAGTGGCTCAAGGAAGACGGCCTCATGCTCATCGAGGTGCCAAATGTCTTCTCCCGCTGCCAGTGGCCCGCCAGCCGTTACCATCGTGGCCACCTCCAGCACTTCAGCGCATCCACCCTCTCCCACGCCGGCAGGCTGGCAGGGCTGGAGGCAATTGACAGCTTCACGTCTGCCGACGGCGGCAACTTGATGGTCGTATTCACAAAACAACGCACTGCCAGACGGGACGCCCCATGTGCCCTTAGCGGCCATGCCGGGCGGGCGGAGCAGCACTTGCGCTCTCACACATCCTTGAGTCATGCACTCTCGGCGGAACCTTGGAAGCGGCCTCTCATCAAACTCGCATCTGCCCTGCGTGAAAGGCTTTTCCTGATGCAGCATAAAGACCCCAGAGAAATCCTTCAGCTGCTAGCCAGCCAAGCCCGGAGTCTCGTCACGCCACGCAACGGCCCGCCATCCGGGCCTCAGAACATCGCAGAAGCCTTCGCCGTGGTCTGACCCTGGCTGACATGGGATTGGAAAAAGGAAATGCTTGGCACTCGATTATTTAAGTGATACTTATTATCTAGTATCACAAAAATATGTTTGAGGAAGTCGGCAAGATCTTCCAGTCCATCCCCACCAATCTCTGGGTAACGGGCGGCGTTTCGGCCCTTGTGGCTTACCTCGCCGCGCTTGCGTTTGCAAACGGTGCCCTAAAGCAACTCATGGGCATGGTCTGCATGGCCTGTGGCGTCTCAGCCGCTTGGTATGTGTTCAGCCACCGCACCGAGGTGTTTGGCTCTGCGGCAACCACCATGGCCAACGATCGGCTTCTGGTATTCGCCGGAGGCGCGGGACTGCTGGCTTACGGTGTGGCGCGGGTAGTACTAGGACTCTTCTCCATGTTCGGGCTGCTGAAGCTCCTCGGTTCCTTCGCAGGGTGGAAGGGAGCACTGCTCAGCACCATACCGTCCGCCTTCATGCTGTGGTCTGCCTCCATGGCGCTCCGCGTGGTGGGAAATGCGTATGGAGTGGAAACGGCTTCCAAAATGGCCCATGAAGGCCAGAAGATTCAGAGTTACTTCGGGCAGGCCGTGAACCAGGCCAGAGTGGCCATGGATCGGAGCGTGCTGGGCAGCATCGCTGCCAAGGTGGACCCGTTTGGCATGCGGGCCACAGCCAATCTCGCCAAGCTGCTTATGGTGTGGCCGGAACAGAGGCTTTGGACCCAGATGATACAGAACCCAAAAATCAAGACCATCTTTTCTCATCCGCGGATTCTCGAAGTGGGCAAGGACATCGCCGTGCGCACCGCCATTGAGAAAAAGGACTTTGCCGGCTTGATCCAACTCCCCCAGGTAGGCCGACTGGCCATGCATCAGGATATCGAACCTCTGCTCACCGACGCCTCGGTGGAAGAAACCATGGACAAAGTCGTGTACGCGCGCACCGCAGCGCGAAAGTAACAGAATGACCGGGGACAAAGAGGTGGTGAGAAAAGGCATTCTGAAAACAGTGCTCGGCGCGCTCGCCCTTTCGCTTGTCGCGGGCTGTGACAAAGATCGTGCAGCCAGAAGTGATGCACCTATCGAAACCGTCAGCTCCGGTGCTCCCGGCACAGTGATCACCACGCACCTGCTGGCAGAGGCACCCAAACTGGGATTTGCAGCACGCATCCCTTCTGACGTGGTGATTTTTGTCTCCGCGCTCAACCTTAAAAGCCACCTCAGCCGACTCGAACCGACACGCTTCTACAAGGACTTCCGCGCCTATCTGGATGACAAGACACCTGCACCTTCAGCCGAGACACCGCCCACAGCAGCCAGCGTCATGCCCATGATAGGCGACGACGCCTTTCTGGCTGTGGGGAAGGGCGGAGAGCAGTTCGTAGGCGCAGCGGCGCGTATGGCGGAGGCGGACAGTTCCGCCATGATCTCCCGTCTGCTCTCTTCCGTCACACCACTCCTTGCTCAAAGCGGCGGGGACAAAACCCAGGGCGACACCTCCGGCGCGGCGCTTGATAGCCCGCTCAGCATCCCGCCGGTTCTGATCGGAATCCGCAGCAGCGATCCGGCGAAAACCCTCGCCTCGCTTTTGCCAGAACACTTCCGCAGCCACCTTGCCAAGTTGGGCAAAGGAGCGGAGATGACCCTGGCCGACGGCAGCCGGTTCACTCTGCATGAAGGCAAGCTTGCCGCACTGCTGGATGAGTCAGCTCCCCAGACTGGGTGGGCGCGCCTCCTGCACCGCGCGAAGGATCTACCCTTCTCAGCAGCATGGGGCGTCAGCGGGGAGTATGCCATCGTAGCCCTCGGAGCAGCACGGGAGGCACTGGACTTCGCCGACAAACCGGAGAACTCCGTACTCGCCCGCAACGAATGGGGCTTCATGGCTGACCAGATCGATGAGTCCCTCGTTGGCCTTGGGTTAATAGACCAGGCAGTGCTGGAGCTGTCTTCCTCCCGGCTACGACCCGTCGCACTCATTCAATCATGGCTCCATAAGCTGCCGCCGGGTTCACCGCTCGAAGGTCTCAGTGCCGCACTCAAAGAAAAGCTGGAGGCACTCGCCGCCAGCGAGAGCCGCTGGATGGACCAAGCCTGGTCCCCGGCAGCATTCGGTGTGTGGTGGCAGAATGGAATCCGCCTAGAGATGCTGGGCGGTCCGGTGATGGAAGACGAGGTTGCCCCGCAGGGCTTTCAGTTTCTAAACCAGCTTGAGGAGCCTTCCGTCATCTACGGATTCAGCAGCCAGGTGAACCAAGCAGAACAAGCCAGATTCCAAGCATTCCTCTCGGACTGGGGCACAGTCCTTCAACATGCCACCCACCACCTGCTCCAGCAAAACTCAGGCGCTGCGGACGGTGCGAACGCGGCGAAGCAGTGGTTCGATACCGAAGTGGTTCCGAGTGTGAAAGAAATGTACCACGGACTCATGCAAGTCACCACCGAGGGAATGGGTAGCGAACGCGCATGGCTGATCGAACTACCGGAGTCCGCCATGCCAGAAGCCCAAGATGGCAGCAACGACACGCCCGGTGCCCACATGCCGCACCTAGCCCGACTTGCCGACGTGAATGAACGAAAGGCCCTGCACCGCGGCTGGCTGGCCATGGAGTCCCCCCTTTCAAAGCTGGTCCGCTCCATACCGACCGGCCTACCCCCAGAGACCTTTGTGCCAGAGATGGTCCTTCAGGACGGCATGAACGTCTATTACCTCTCCCTCCCCTTCGCCTCACCCCAGTTTTCACCCTGCCTAGCGGTGAGTGACCATTCCATGATCCTAAGCTCAAGCCGCGCTCTCTGCGAAGACCTCACCCGCCGTCTCCAGAAACCCAAAAAGCAGCCGGCAGATTCCACCCTTTGCCACTGGCGGCTGAATGTACCCCTGCTGCGCAAGTGGATGCAGGCAGGAAGCCTCTCTTCCCATGCCGCGACAACCAGTGCAGCGGCACACTGGCTGGCCCCGTTTGGCGACCTGCGCGGACAGTCTTCTTTGAAAGGCGGGAAGCTGCGCCGGGTCTGGACGTGGGACATCAGCGACCCACGTCGTTTTGACTGATCATTCCTCAGACCCACCTGCCTCATCACCCTCTGCGTGGGTCGTCTCCGCCATACGACGAATGGTGGCGTCCAGGAGTTCGATGTAGCCATTCACATCCAGACTGCCCTCCTCCGGTTCACCACGCACCGCATACAACCAGCCCTGCTCATACGGATCGGTCCGCACAATGCACGCATCCTCACGCAGGATTGGGTTTCCACCCGCGAACTTACCGTGCAACACACAATAAACATCACTGGCCGCCTTGAAGCCCTCCACCCAGCCAATGTTCAACCCAGGTTCCACCGCTGCACCCACATCTGGCTTCCACTCGCAATCCACCAGTTCACCCAGCATCCGGGTGGCGAACTTGGTGAACCCCACCCTCCACAGACCCTCCTCCCCCTCCACCGGTGCCATCCAGTAGTGGGAGCGGGAGTAGCGAAAGGACTCAGGGAAGCGCGCTGAGAATCGGGCGTGCTTGTAACGGACAAACGAAAGGGGCATGCAGAGCAGCAAAACAAGATGCCAGCCGAAAGCAAGAGCACGAACAGCCGGGCCTACGCACTTTCCACTTTCATCCTACTCCAAGCTAGGTCACAAAAAGCGCATGAACTTGATCAATGACGTCCCAGGTGCCCCCAAGGCAGTGGGTCCCTACTCACAGGCCGTGCGCGTCGGCAGCCTCCTTTTCTGCTCAGGCCAGATCCCCATAGACCCCGCACATGGCAAGATCACCGCATCATCTGTAGAGGACCAGACACGACAGGTCTTCGCAAACATCCGCGCCGTGCTCGCCTCGCAGAACCTGTCGCTCGCGGATGTCGTAAAGACCACCGTTTTCCTCCAGAGCATGGCAGACTTCCCAAAGGTCAATGCTGTCTATGCGGAGGCCTTTGGCCCTCACAAACCCGCCCGAAGCACCGTGGAAGTGGCGGCCCTACCGCTTGGCGCACTCGTGGAAGTGGAAGTCACAGCAAGCATGCCGTAGAGCGGCACTGCCCCGTCTCACTTCGCGCCGGACACGGCTGCATCCTGATCCACCGTAGGTGCCTTCTTGTTCCTGAAGCCCTGGATGCGTCCGTTGCCATCAAACAGGTAAACTCTTCGCACATCCTCCACCCTCGTAAATATCCACGGTGAGAGAACATTGCGGCCATTTTTGGTGAAAACGATGTCATCCGCTATGTGCACGCAGGAATGAAACGCATCCCCCGTTTCTGCATCCAGGAAGAAAAGAATGTCCCCAAAGCGATACGGCGGCTCCACCGGATTGAAGCGCTCCAGCACCGCAGTCGTCGCCAGCCTGGAGTCCAGCAGGTAAGGTTCCACCGTGTAGTTAAAAAAGTTCAGTGAGGTCCAGTGGCAGTCAGGGAAGATCCCCTCCAGGCCCAGACTGAAATCCGGGTATGTCATCACATACTTCCTCGGCATGGCAGGCAGCAGGTGCAGAATGTCGAGCTTGTCCGCACCCTGAGTCTCGATCACCGAGTGCAACATGGGCTCCACATCTTTGCGGCGCAGGTTCAAACCCGTCGTCCAATACTTCATGATGCTAGGTACCGAGACCGAACCATCCAGCACCATTTTCACAATGAGCGACTTCGTCCTCGTCAGCGCCTTCATGATCGAGCGCGCCTCAGCCTCCCCCTGGGCCATGCCCATGATTAGCGGAAGATCGCTGAAGGCCAGAGTCTCTCCCCGAACATAACTCAGACGGCTGATCATTTGCACAATCTCCGGTCGCAAGTCTGCTGTCGCAAACCACGACTCCACCGTGCCTTCAGTGATGAGCACCGGATCAGCATGATACTCGTTGAGCGGAATCTTTCGCAAAGTGCGGTAGAGCTTCGCGCGCACGTCCCGGCTCAGCCCCTCAACCAGCGCCTGCGGCGGAAACACATACACAAAGTCCCCCTCCTTCAGCGTCTCACGTGAGTTGGCGAGCACATTGCAATCCGTCTCAGACAGCCCGTGATCGCGAAAAAACGTCAGCAAATCATTCCCCGCCGCTGCGGGCAAAACCCACCTCGGCTTCGGCGACGGAAGCGGGAAGCGATCCACCAAATGCGAAGGCGCTTCCAAGAAAATGGGGAAATACTCCAGCTTACCCCATTCCCCTTCACTCACCTTCACGGCAGCCCGCGGTGCCGGCTGGGAGGTCACCGCAGGATCCTCCGTCCGTATGACGATGGGGCTGTTGTTCCCAGCAATGATGGAACCCGGGCTCGGCAACAACTGGGCCACAGCGCTGACAGCAGGCCAAAAGGCAGCCACCGCGACGAGCGAGGTCTCAAGAACACCAATATGAAAATGGGTCAGGCGCATGGAATGGGGGGGAGGGAATCTACTTTGAACCAGCCTGACATCAACATTTTGAATCACCCAGACGGCCAATAACATAAACCCCTGAAACCAGCGTCTTCTTGGAAGGTCTCCAAAAAAGTTTGTTGCTCTGACCTCCCTTGCTAAATCGTTAACATTTGTTAACAATCACCTGTATCCCATGTCCACAACCGCCTACCGGGCAAGAAAAAACCAGAACGTCTTCCGGCACGATCGGAAGACGGCGCGCGCCCGCAGGGATCAACCCGAAACCCTCCGGAGACCCGACATCGCGGAACAAAGGCAGCGGCTGAAAACAAAACATGTCGTGGGCTGGCTGATGCTCGTCCCCAGCTGTCTTTTCACCCTCATCACCTTGGCAGACCTCCTTCACTCCGGATTGCGCGGAGATTTGCCGGAGAGTCGGGCCTTCCGCTGGTTCATCGGCGGTGCTATCGGTTGGCTGGCCCTTTTTCCCCTTCTACGAAGTTTCTGCATGATTGCATACATCTTCGGTCATGAGATGACTCACATCCTGGCCGCTCGCCTATCTGGTGCAAAAGTGTTCGACTGGAGCGTCAGCCGAAACGGTGGGTGGGTGGACACAGACCGCAGCAACACCTTCATCTCCCTGTCCCCCTATTTCATTCCCCTCTACACGCTGCTCACCGTACTCATTTTCACTGCCATAGGAGCCTTCACGGACCTCCAAGAGCCGTTGGCGCTCTTTGGACAGCCAGGCTGGCTCATGATCCATCCACTGAAAACCATGTATGGACTCGTGGGCCTGACTTGGGCATTCCATGTCACTTACACACTCTACACGCTAAAGGACGCACAGAGCGACCTACTACGGAATGGCGAGTTCTTTTCCGTCCTGCTCATCCTGCTGCTCAACACCATGGTAGCTGCGGCGTTTCTCATCATCGCCTCACCCGAACTCACCTGGCAGCAGGCCTGGGAGTGCGTAACCCACACCACCGAGAACCTGGCCGGCGGACTTTGGCGAAACATCGCATGGCTATTCACCTCCGTATCTCAGGAGGTGAATGCCATGCCTGACTCCATTCAAAACTGGGGCCACCGGGCCGAGTGATCGCAAGGCCTACTTCTCCGTCGCACACTTGCACAGCCACTCCGGCGAGTTGCAACCGTCGCAGTTGGCTGCGTCATAGAGAAGACGAGCCGTCACAGGCTTTGCCTTCTCTCCAGAGCGGAATTGGAAGATGATGATAAACTCATCCCCCGCCAGCTTGGGCACCACAAAGCGGTCCCCTTTGACTTCGACCGTCAGCTTCTGTGGATTCTTGCGATCACCGCTCGTCGCAGTGAGAGTCTGACCGCTGATGCTCAAGGGTTTCTTGTCCTTGTCGAGAAGCGCTATGTGGAACTCGTTTCCTTTGAGAGTAACCTCCCCATGGAGCGTTTCGTTTTTGCTGAACTCCAAGATGCGTCCACCGTTGGGACCGAGCTCTACCCCTGCATGCCCGAAGGCAAGCGCAGATGTAAAGCCAAGGATGAGTGCGATGAGTTTCGTTTTCATTGGTTGTATCATGTTGGGTTTGGGTTGGTTGGGTTGGGTTGGTTGGGAAAACAGTCACTTCGACTCAATGTGCAGCCGGCGCATTCAAACGCAGCGCCTTTTCCGCCGCCCGGCGACCAAGCAGCCAGAAGGCAGCCGGAGTGACCAGCAGATCAAGCAGGGTACTGCTGATCAAGCCGCCACAAATCACCACCGCCACAGGGTGCAGAATCTCCTTGCCAGGCTCTCCAGCTGAGAGGACCAGCGGCACCAAAGCTATGCCAGCGGACAAAGCAGTCATCAGCACCGGCACCAGGCGCTCAAGCGTACCTCGAACAATCATCTGCGCGGAAAATGCCTCCCCCTCGTGCTTCATGAGGTGCAGGTAGTGGCTAATCATCATGATTCCATTCCGCGCCGCCACGCCGCCCACTGCGATGAATCCCACCAGCGTTGCGATGCTGATGTTGTCAATCAAGAGCCACGTCAGCACCAGCCCACCCATTAGAGCTAGAGGAATGTTCAGCAGCACTTGGCTCGTCAGCATAGCGCTGCGGAAATAGCCATGCAACAGCATGAAGATCACCCCAAACACCACGAGTGACAGCAGCCCGATGCGCTTCGCCGCCGCCTGCTGCGCCACATACTCCCCCTCAAATCTCAGAAAATATCCCTCAGGCAGCTCTACCTTTTTCCTCACCTCCTGCTCCCACTGTTTCACCACCGACTCCAGATCCCGCACTTTTGTGTTAGCACCTATGACCATGCGTCTCTGGGCGTTCTCCCGGTTGATCACGTTTGGCCCTTTGCTCTCCCTTACTTCCGCCACCAGCCGCAAGGGGATGCGTCGTTCATCTCCCGCCTCAATCAAGAGATCCCCCAGCTTTGACACAGAGTCTCGCCATGCCTCCGGTAGCCTCCACACCAGACCTACAGCCAGTTGTCCCTCCCGCAGTTCCGCCGCTTGTCGGCCCCCAAGCATGGCACTGACCTGTTCATTGATTGCCCCAGGTTGCACCCCGTAGGCCAACGCACGTTCACGATTCACCTCAATCTTGATCTGCGGTATCGGCACCTGCGTTTCCATACCCACGTCAGCAAGTCCAGGGATCGTCTTCCCAATCTCACGTATTTGCGTCCCCTTCTCGCGGAGCATCTCCAGATCTGGCCCAAACACCTTCACTGCAATCTTCCAGTAGGCACCGCTGAGCATGTGACTGAGCCGGTGGCCTATCGGTTGGCCCACGTTCACAAATGTACCCGGAACTGTCCCCAGCTTCTCTCGAATCTCGGCAAACACCTCCTGCCTAGGGCGCCCTCCTTCATGGAACTCCACGTCAAACTCGTTCACACTGACCGGCATCACATGGTCATCACGCTCCGCACGCCCTGCCCTGCGTCCTACGCTCTTCACCTCCGGAATGCTTTGCAACAACCTCACGCCGATCTCACCCACTTCATTGGACTGTTGAAGCGAAGTGCCAGGTGCAGAAGCAAACGACACCGTGGCACTTCCTTCATTGAAAGAGGGCAGGAACTCCTTGCCCATGCCAGGATACAGCATCAGAGAGGCCACCAGTAGCATCCCTACCACCGCTAGCACCAACGTCGGCAGCCGCAGCGCAAGCCGGAGCGCGGTCTGTCGGCACATCCACTTCAAAGCTCTCACCAGAGGGCCATCACCGTGGACTTTCCCCACAGCAGGGTTCAACAGCAGTGAACACAGCACCGGAATGACCGTAAGAGATACCAGAAACGACGCGCCCATACTCACCATAGTAGCGATGGCGATGGGGGTGAATAGCCGACCCTCCAGCCCCTCCAGCCCCAGTAGCGGCAGAAACACAAGCACGATCAGCAGCGTGGCATACAGAATGGAGTTGCGCACCTCCCCGGACGCCCGCGCGATGACTTCCATCCGCGGCCTCGGCTCCGGCAGTCCAGCGTTCTCCCGCAACCGCCGAAACACATTCTCCACATCCACGATCGCGTCATCCACCACCATGCCTATGGCCACCGCCAGCCCTCCCAGCGTCATGGAGTTCACACTCACCTCAAACCACCGAAAGGTCAGCACCGTGATGGCAAAGGAAAGCGGCATGGCCGTCAGCGTGATGGCTGTAGTGCGGAAGTTCAGCAAAAACAGGAACAGCACCACCGTCACCATCACCGCCCCATCCCGTATCGCCTCCTTCAGATTGCCTATGGCGTGCTCGATGAAATCCCCCTGCCTGAAAAGCAACTCCAGTTCCACGCCAGGCGGCAGCGCCGGCTTAAGCTCCTCCAGCGCCGCTTCCACCTGACTCGTCAGAACCAGAGTGTCAAAGCCGGGTGCCTTGTCCACGCTCAGGATCACCCCCATGGTTCCATTCACACTCGCATCTCCACGCATGGGCTGCACGCCGTAGGTGACACTGGCCACGTCCCGCACCAGCACCCGCCGATCACCTGATGTCTTGATCACCGTGCTCCCTATGTCTTCCAGGCTAGTGCTCATTCCGATATTCCGCACCATCAACTCCTGCGGACCGGCCTGCAGGTAGCCGCTCGTCGCATTCCCCGCCGCCTTCGCCAGAGCTTCCTCCAGTTCGTCCAGAGACACTTGGTTCGCAGTGAGACGGTGCAAGTCAGGCTGCACGTGAATCTGCCTCACACCGCCACCTATCGTCAACACCTCCGCCACTCCGTTGATGCTTTGCAGGCGCCGCCGTATCGTTGCATCCGCCAACGTTCGCAGGTCCATAGGAGCCATCCAGCCCGGCTCATCCTTCGCCTTCGTGCACCGCAGACCCACCAGCAGGATCTCCCCCATCAGTGAAGACACGGGCGTCATGCCGGGCACCGCCATGTCAGGCAGCACATCCCGCACTGTCTGCACCCGCTCCTGAACAAGCTGCCGAGCGCGGTAAATATCCATACCCCAGCCGAACTCTGCAAACACCAGAGACAAGCCCACATCCGAGTTCGAGCGCAGCCTGTCCAGCCCAGCTACTCCGAGCAATGCACCTTCAAGCGGCTGCGTCACCAGCGTCTCTACTTCCTCAGGTGCCAGCCCCGGAGCCTCAGTGAGAATCGTCACCGTCGGCTTGGTCATGTCTGGCAGTACTTCCACCGGAAGCTGCCTACCTGTCTGCCAGCCCAGCAACAGCAGCAGCACCGCCGTCATTAGTACCAGAGGGCGGTGGCGCAAAGAAATCTGGATGAGTCGGTTCAGCATCGCGTCTCACTAGGCTTGCACTTCATGACGTTTCATCGCGGTCGTCAGCACCAGCAGCAGGAGCAGGATGCCTGTCGTGGCAGCAAAGAAAATGCTGAGCATATTCCACAGACCACCTTCGTGCTCGTGGTCATGGTCGTGACCACCTCCTTCCGCAGCCGCTATCTGCTCCTTCGTCATCTCCGTCCCGTCTTCATTGTGCGGGTGCCCATGTGCCGCATCCAGTGCATCTTTCAGGCTCACGCTCCCTTTCCCCGCGAACATCAGAGAATACGCACCCTTCGTCACCACTTCATCCCCAGGAAGCAGACCAGAAATCACCTCCACAAACTCATGATTCTCCTCACCGAGTACCACCGGCGTTTTCACATAAGCATGGTCCAATTCATAATCCTTGATGAATACAAACCTGCCCGCCACATCCCCCTGCACCGCGCTCCGCGGAATGCTCATCACGCCCTCTCGTGAGCCAGTCACGATGCTGAACTCCGCCCTCATCCCCGGTCTTAGCAGCAGATCCTTGTTAGGCACATGGAATGCCGCCTCCAGCGTACCGCTTTGCCCCTCTGCGAATGCCCCGACATGCGCCAGCTCCGCCTCAAACACCTCTCCGGCATATCCCGGAACGCGGATCTGCGCCTTGATCCCCTTCTTCAGCCGATAGGCAAGGTGCTCCGGCACCTGCGCATCCGCCTCCACGATGCTGAGATCCACCACTTCAATGAGCGAGTCATCTGGCGAAACAGGCTGCCCCACGGCGATGTTCACCTTCGCTACAATGCCAGAGATGGGTGCAGCCAGCATGACCTTCGGCGGCGGATCACCCGGCTGCCTGCTCTCCACCCACATCACCTCCTCACCCTCATCCACCAGCTGGTCCGGCAGAGCCAGCACAGAGTAGGCCCGTCCCGGTATGCGGCTGCTGACTACCGCGCGTTTGCCAGGCAACACCTCGATGCGACCCAGCGCAAACATCGTCTGCTCAAAAGTCGCCTCCTCAGCCTCTGCCGTTTCGATGCCAAGGTTCGCCTCAGCCGCCTCGTCTAGGATGACCAAGTTCGCGTTTCGTGCCGCATCCGAACTGCCCCCCTGCAGCAGTGAGGGCCAAATGGCGAGCGCCGCCAGCATGAAAAATCGTCTGTTCATCGTGAAGCTTTCGTTGGTTGAGTCTCAGCAGCGCCCAGGCCAGCAGCAGCTTCATAGCGCAGACGAGCTAGGTGAAAGTCCCGCACCGCATCGATAAGCAACGCCTCCACCTGAAGGCTCTGCTCTCTTGCACGCTGAACCGTCACCAGTTCCGCCTGTCCATTTTCATACGCTTTCTCCAGCGCCGTCGTTTGCTGCTGCACCAGTGGAAGTAGCTTCTCACGAGCTTCCTTCTCCAGCTTCAGTGCGGCATTCATTTCTGCCAATGCCGTGGAAATCTCCACCTGGATCGCAGAGGACAGCGCCTTGGTCTCCAGCTCACTCCTCCGTACCCCAGCACGCTTCGCCGCCACCTCACCTTCATTCCTGTTCCAAAGTGGCAGCGGAACCGAAATCCTGAAACCAAAAAGCGGACTTTGTTCCAGCCCATTCACTCCATCCTCGTGTCTCTCGCCCTCGGCAAAGAGGCCCGCACCCACATCCGCCCAGCGCTTCGCCTGCGCCAGATCCAAGTCCACACCAGCTAGCTCCTCCTTGAGCCGGGAAAGCTGAAAATCCGCCCGCTCCTCCCACCGCTCACGCCGCTCTGGCGCCGCAGTAGCTGGCAGAGAACCGCTCAGCTCCACTTGCCCGCCCATCGCCCCATGGAACGCCCCCTCCAGTTGCGCCCGCTCGGCTTCCAGACGGCTGAGTTCCAAGTCCAGGCGCTGCATCTCCAGCCTTACCTGCGCCTCATCCAGTGCCGAGATCTCCCCCTCATCCACCCTCGCCTTCATGAACTCAGCAAGCTCCTCCAGCACCTTCCGCTGCTTGCGTGTCAGCTCCATCTTCTGCCGGTGCGCAAGCACCTGCACTGCGGCTTGCCCCGCCTCCAGCACCAACTTCCTCTCTACCTCAGCCACCTCCAACCTAGCCGCATCCACAAGCCGTTCCGTAAGCTTCTTTTCCAGCTTCAGCCGCGCCGTCAGCGGAAACCTCTGCTCGAACGACAAACTCAGATTCCCCTCCCGGAAGCGATTGTCATGCCGAAAATCCAAGCCCACTTCCGGATTCGACAGCCGCCCGGCGCCCAGCTCCCGCCCCGCAGCCTCTTCAATGGCGAGCCGCGCCGCTACCAGCGCAGGATGTCCAGTGCGGACCCGCTCCGCAAGGGAGGAGAGATTCACAGCCGCACCGCTAGCAGCCAGACATGGTATGAACAAAAAAACAAAAACGTGATGCATGAACATGAGAGAAGATGAAGACCAGGTGATGCGAGTTCGCACCGGAAGGGGAATCACGGGCACCGCAGCACAGGCCCGCCAATCATCCCCGGCTTCACACTCTCAATGCTATCTCACGCACAAGCCGCTCTGCCCAAGACGGCGGGTCCAGCGCCCGACCACAACCCTCCCCGCTCGCGTCCAGTTCCACCCAGGAACGGACGTAAAGCATGGCCAACCACTCCTCAGCACACAACACCTTCACCAGAGCAAGGGCTGGCGCAAACTCGTTTGCTTGATTCACCTTCGCCATCAGCGCCTCAGTCAACTCTCCGTGCTCACGAGTGTCATCAGCAGGTGGATGCCCGGTCAGCGGCATCTCGCACTCTTGAGGGTGAACACCGGTCAACTCATCGTGACAATGGTCAGCCTGCGTCAGCCGCTCCAGCCCCGCGCAATCACAAACAAAACCACGCTTGATACCGTGCGTCTGCGCGATCGCGATAGCGACCACCAGGGCAAGCATCCAGATCTTCGTCCAGCGTGATTTCATTTTCAGAAAGAGCGTACGGCTTCTCCCTCAGAGTGTCAAACCTTCACTTTTATTCTTCGCCCTTCGCATTCACCTTCCACCTCACAGCATTCAACCCATGAAACGCATCCTTTGTCTCATCACGGACGGATTTGAGGAAATCGAAACCGTCACCCCCATCGACATCCTTCGCCGCGCCGGTGTAGAGGTGACTTTGGCTTCCGTGGGAGTCTCCATCCACGTCACGGGCCGCAACAGCATCGTCATGCACGCAGACACCACACTCTCTCAAATCGAAGACCCGCTCTCGTTTGATCTCTTGCTTCTCCCCGGCGGCCCCCAGGTGAAACGGCTTCGAGAGGATGGAACCGCCGCCGTCCTCGCCCGCCAGTACGCCACTGCACTCAAGCCCGTAGCCGCCATCTGCGCAGCGCCGCTGCTCCTCAAGGATGCCGGACTTCTCAACGGCACCCGCTACACCGCCCACTTCAGCACCCGCAGCGAACTGCCAGACCCACAGCCGGAACCGGTCGTGACGGACGGCTCTCTCATCACCTCCCAAGGCGCGGGCACTTCCTTGGCGTTCGCCCTGCACCTCGCTGAAACGCTCGTAGGTCCAGACATCGCCCGGGAAGTAGCCGCAGCCATCATGCAGAACCCAGCATCGAGCCCCGCGTGAGCAGTTCCAGAAAGCGCTCCTCAAAAGGCTCATCCGCCCGGCATTGCAAAAAGTCAATCCGCCTCCCCGCGCAGGCCCTGCCCAGTTCTTCAGCAAAGACGTCAAACGCCTCCGTGTAGCGCACCACGTCTCGCCTCGTCAGCCAGAAACGCCGACGTTCCCCCGTCTCCACTTCCGCCAGCTCCACCTCGCCATTAAGTTCAGGCGTACGCTCCAGTGGATGATAGACCTGCACGAAGTGACTCTCACCCGGCCACACCGCTGCGCGCGCCACCACCTCCGGCGTCGTCTCGGCGTCACGGCCAAAGAAGTCCGAAATCACAAAAATCACACCGTAGCGCTGACGTCCCGGCCGGAACTCCGTGAAACACCTTTCCAGATCCGTCACTCCACCGTACGGCAGTCTTAACGCCGCTTGGATTATCTTATCCATGTTACCCTGCCCCCGCAATGGAGGCAGCTCCTGCTTCACCCCATCGCTCATCGTATGCAGGCTCACACGCTGCTGACCACTCAGCCCCAAGTATGCAAGCGCCACCGCGAATCGTAGCGCCTGCCTCCGCTTCTCAGCGTAGGGCCGGGACATCGACGCACTCGTGTCCACCACGATGTGCAGATGCAACTCCTGGGTCTCCTCGTAAAGCCGGATGAAAAGCTTGTCCAACCTCGCATAAAGACGCCAGTCTATCGCCCGATAGTCCTCCTTCGGCGTATACGGCCGATAGTCCTTGAACTCCCGCGTGAACCCAGTGGCCGGAGATGCCTGCGCTCCCCGCCGCATCAGTTCACGCCGTTTGCGCAGACGCAGCGCCAGCATCCGCAGCCTCTCCATGAAAGCGGAATCAAACAGCTCATCCCTCTCCAGCACATCGCTCATCTCCCCGCCACCCAACCCACAATCCCCCCGCCGTCAATGCGGCTCCGCCACCGCTCACTTCGCCAGCAGCGCATCCAGCTCCTCCAGCCTGAACCGCACGCTCACGATGTAAGGTTCCTCTCCCTCCGTCCAGTGCCCATACGTCGTGGTGACAAACGTCCCGTCAGGCAAAAGCTCCACGCCCGGATAAGTGCAGTCCTGCCCCTTCTTGTTGTCCATGATGCGGACCCGATACTGCCCCTCAGTTCCATTCAGGATGTCCTCATACCTCCCCACCCAGCCCACCCAGTCACCCTTCGTAGCACTCACATGCGTCGTATCCCGAAAACTGATGAACAAGCGTCCATCTAGGCCATACTTCGCCACGTGACGGTCCCCCGTCAGCGCGGCGGGTAGCTCCTTCGGCTCACTCCAGCTTAGGCCTTCGTCATCCGAGAAAATCACAAACGAGTTGTACCTCCGGCTGTTCTCCCTCAGCAGCACCGCGATTTGTTTTCCATCCGGGGACCGCAGCACACCAGGCTCACACAGATTCGCGTCCGGCAGCATCGCTATCGGCACCGGCACGCTCCACGTCAGACCACCATCCTTTGACAACGTGGTGTAAACCCAGAATCGCCACGGCTTCGCCGTTGACGAAGTATAATCCGGTACGTGCGGACTCTTGATGCGATACCTCTCCACCTCCCCACCGCGGATAAAACGTCCATCGTCATGGAAAAACGCCAAGTAGTGACCCGGCTG
The DNA here is from genome assembly GCA_964538625.1 of uncultured Verrucomicrobiaceae bacterium. Lineage (GTDB taxonomy): Bacteria > Verrucomicrobiota > Verrucomicrobiia > Verrucomicrobiales > Verrucomicrobiaceae > JAEUHM01. Next base: position 21,444 of record CAZIGH010000051.1, on the reverse strand, counting down.
CTCCAGACCGATGACCGTACTCATCGTCACCACACCGCCAAAGTCACCGATAGGCTTGAGTTCACTCCACGTGAGCCCGTCATCCTCAGTGACCGCCATACGGATAGGATACAGCCCGCTGAACATGATGATGCGCTTCTTTCCCTGCGCATCCACCACACGGTGCAGAGTCGGCACCTCAAGCGAGCTCGCCCAGTTCTCCGGCACAGGCAGTCTTTCGCTCCATGTCAGACCGGCATCATGGCTGCGCTTGTAAACGATCGCACCGCGCCCATGGCCCTTCGGATACACGATGAGCATCGTCTTGTTGTCCTCCAGCAGCACCGTGGTCGGATGCCCCAAGTATTGACCAGCCTCACGATCCACAACCACCTGCCGCCCCGTATCCGCACTGATGTCCACCACCGGAATCGTGTAGCCAGGCGACAGCTTCGTTTTCAAATTCTTCGGTCGCGTCAACGTCACATCCCTCTGCTGAAGAACCGTCTGCTGGCCCACCGCGATGACCTGAACAAACAGGCCCAGAATAACAACGAGATCAATGCGCATGGCACATCAACGCCAGCACCGCCCACGACTTTCCATCAAGGCCAAATGAGCGGTATCGCCACAGAACCCAGCACCCAGCACAGTATGTCCACCAGAACCCCAATGCGGAAGAAATCACTAAACCGGTAGCCCCCCGCACTATACACAAGCAAATGGGTCTGGTAACCCGTAGGCACCGCAAATCCAATGCTCGCACCCGCCATCACCGCCGCCACCAGCGGACGCGGATCGATGCCCAAATCCGCACCGAGCTGAATCACCAGCGGCGTAAAGAGCGCCGCCACCGCATTGTTACTCAGCAGTTCCGTCGCTATGATGGAAACCAGCAGCACAACAGAAATGATAATGTGCCTGTCCCAGTCACCGATAACGTGCTCAAGCCAGTCCACGATCGTCTGCGCCGTCCCCGTCCGGTCCATCGCCACGCCCAACCCCAGCATTCCCAAGATCATCGTAATCACGCTCCAATTCACTGCGTGATACATCTCATCCTTCTTCAAGCAACCGCCGCCCACCACCAAGAGCGCTGCACCCAGCGCCACCCACTCAAACGGCATCACATCCACCGCACCCATCACCACCACAAAGGCCAGCGCCACCAGCGCTATCCATGAGCGGTCCGTCCGGTGATCCTCCGAGAAAGTCAGCTGAGACTTCTTCGGCGTCACCTCGCTCAGGTTAATGAAGTCCGAGCTGGAAAACAGTTCCGTCATCCTCTCCTTGGAACCCTCCAGCAACAGCGTGTCACCCACCTCCAGCTTCAGATGCTGGAAGTTCTCCTTCTGGTTCTCCCCCTCACGGTGGATCGCTACAATGATAACCCCAAAGTGCTGCCTGAAGTTCATCTCCACCAAGCTCTTACCCACCAGCGCAGACTTCGGCCCCACCATCCCCTCCATCAGCACCGCCTTCTCCGTGTGCACAAAGCTCAGCCCCAGCTCATCCCTCATCATCGCCTCAGTCGCCTCAATGTCTGACTTCCCCTTGATCCCCGCCAGATGGCACTTCACGATCACGCGGTCCCCCGCTGCAAACTCCAGCTCATTCAGCGGCGTCTCCACCCGGTTACCGCTCCGGCGCACCTCGATCAGCCTCATCCTCTTGATCGTAGCCAGCGGCGTATCCGCCAGCTTCTTGCCCACCAACGGCGACCCCGCACTCACAATGGATGCCAGCAGAAACTCATGCATACTCTCGCTGTCGATGAGCACCGCCAGGCTCGCACGATCCGGCAGCAGCTTCTTGCCAAACAAAAGCAAAAATCCCAGCAGCCCCACGCAGAACACGATACCCAACGGCGCTATCTCAAACATCGTGAACGCCTCCAGCCCCTTCTGCTGCACGATCCCGTTTGCCACCAAGTTCGTGCTCGTACCAATCATCGTGCACAGTCCTCCCGTAATCGAGAAAAACGACAGCGGCATCAAATAGTGAGACGGCATCAGCGCCTTTCGGCGGCACAGCCCCAGAATCATCGGCATGAACACCACCACCACCGTCGTGTTGTTCAGAAAGGCACTGATAGGCATAGACAACAGTGCCAGCGCTATCAGCGTACGCTTCCCCCCGCCTCCTGCCAGCCCTTCAAACCACCTGCCAAACACCTCCACTAGCCCCGTCCGCTCCACCGCCGCACCCACGATGAACATGAACGTCACCGTCAGGATCGCATTGTTCCCAAAGATACTTCCCAAAATCATCGACTGCGCATCCTTTCCCGCCGGCATCAGAATCGGGCGCCCATCAAAAGGCACCACAAGCAGCAGAAACAACGCACCCAGCGCCACCACATCAGGGGGCACCTTCTCCCAGATAAACATCGCCACCGTGACAAGCACCAGGGCGCACACAAAAATTTGATCGGCAGGCATCGCGAAAAACAGGCTCACTTCGTTTCAAGCAAAGCAGCAAGGAAGCCATCCGCAGGGTCCGCATGACGATTCTTTGCCACTTTCCTCCGCCCCCTCCGCCGGGACGCATCCCTAGCCTGCTTGCGCAGCGTCACCTCCACCACATGCTCCAGCGTGTAGCGGTCCAGAATGTTCGCTACCGCGTTGCGCACGTCGATCATCAGCATCCGCAGCCCACAGTGCACCTCATCCGGACAGCTGCACTTCTCATACTCCGTCTCGCTCGCACACCCTATCGGAGCCAGCTTGCCGTCGATCAACCTCACCACATCCCCCATCTTGATGGACCTCATCGGCTTCGCCAGCCGTGCACCGCCATACTTCCCCCGCACGCTCTCCACATAACCCGCCCCGCGAAGCTCAAACAAAATCGCTTCCAGAAACTTAAACGGCAAGTTCTCCTGTTGCGCCAGCGCAGACACCGAGATCACGCCCTCATCCATCCGCTGGGCCACACCCAGCCGGATCATCGTGCGCAGTGCATATTCGCCGCGTTTAGTCAGCTTCATATCCAGAAGCCATACGCAGTGTATCTATACTATGCAAGTGGGATTTATCCCACGTCCTACTTACCCTCCGCCTCCCACTTCTTCATCTGCGCTATGTTCGCCTTCAGCTCCTCCAGTTCTGCTCCACTCTTCTCCGCCAAATACACCGCCATGTCAGAATCATACATCGCCCCCTCAGGCTGCTCACCCTTGTCCCCCGTCGTCGCTATCCACTCCGCCAGCGCACCGCGCATCTCTCCCAGCACCTCCGCAAACTGCGGATCATCCGCCACATTCTTCAGCTCCCCCGGATCGTCCGAGATGTGATACAGCTCCTCCTTCGGACGCACCGGAGAAAAGAGCAGCTTCTTGTGCAACTCGCTCAGCTCTCCATTCGCATTCATCTCCCGTAGCCGCTGAATGATCGCCTTCCCATCCTTATAGGCATTCGGCTGCAGAGCAGGGCGCTCAGGGTGGTAGTTGCGGATATACTTCCACTCTACCGTACGCACCGCACGAATCCGCTCCGTCGTTTCATCGCAGCGATCCCGCGCACAAAACACCGCCCCCCGCGTCACATAGTCCGCCGCCAGAATATCCTTCCCCTGCATCACTTTCGGAATCGGAATCCCCGCCAGCCCCAGCGACAACGGAGCCAAGTCGATTGATGACACCAAATCATCACGCACCACCCCCGCCTTGATCCCAGGCCCCTTGATGATCAGTGGCACATTCATCCCCTCATCATACAGAAACTGCTTCCCCCTCGCGTGAGAAATGCCGTGGTCCGTCATGAAAACGATCACCGTCTTCTCATACAGACCCTCCTCCTTCAGCCGCTTCAGCACCAACCCCACCTCGTAGTCCGTGTAGCGCACACTATCCAGATACGCAGCCCAGTCCTTGCGCAGCACCGGATCATCCGGGTAATGCGCCGGCAGCTTCACATCCGCCGGCGAAGTCGTGGACCCCAGCACCCTCACCTTCTCCGCAGACAGCTCGCCCTTCTGCCCCCTATGCTTCCCACCCGCAAGCTGCACCTGCATGAAAAACGGCTGCCCCTCCGCACGCCCCGCCCAGTCATTTGAGTCATACATCTCCTGCGGCCACTCAAAGTTGTAGTCCGTCTTCCCCAAACCCCCAGCCTTCTTCTTCCCCTTCCCCTTGCCCCCTCCAGACTTCAGTCCTGAGCCGATGCATGTGTAGTAGCCAGCACGTTGAAACAACAGCGGCACTGGCTCCACGCCCTCAGGTAGATCAATCTTCAGCTCACCACGCCCACTGCGGTGATGATGGGCCCCTATGCTCGTCTGATACATCCCCGTGATCAATGCCGACCGGCACGTCGAACACACCGGCGCCGTCACAAACGCACGCGTAAACCTCGTGCCCTCCTTCGCCAGACTGTCGATCTCAGGCGTCTGAATCGTCGTCTCCCCATACGAGGACAAATGCGCCGACATGTCATCCACGATGAACCACAAAATGTTCGGCCTCTCAGCACCGCCAGCATTCATTACCAGCGAACAAACCATCACAACACAATAAACCAATCTCATGCACCACAGGTAACGACCAGCACTTCGTGGTCTATCCGGCATCAGAAACAGTTTCCGATTGCACCGCCACCTCGAACCATGTTGCATTTTCAGAGTTGTCTCCACTCACGACCATCTACACCTCCATTCAGCAGTTCATTAAGCGCGTGACTCCCCTTTGCCCATACCCGGCCCTGACATCCCGGGATGTCCCATAACTCGCCGCTCCTCACCTTTGCCCCTATACTAGAGCCATGTCCAACACCACCCCGTCCGACTTCTGGAAACGCAAACTCGCCGCCTTCCTGCATGATCCGCCGCACAAGCCATTCAAAATCGCCGGACATGAGGATGCGCGGAAGTCCTTCTGGGCCGAGGTCGGGTTGACCCAGGAGGAGTTCTACCAACTCTTCGACCGCCCGGACGACCACTGGGCCGCTGCGGCGGACCGGATGATTTTTCCAGACGCGGCCAAAAGCAAGGTCAGCACCCACTGGCAGGCCGACGCCGACTTCGCCTTCCACCACCCCCTGGGTGGCGCGCCGCTCACCGCTCAGGATTTCATCCGCACTCCGGCTGAGGCTGAGGAAATGCTGCACGCCGCGCTTCAGGGCTGTGGCATCCAGGATGCCCAGGACTGGGATCAGAAGTTCTGGCGAGTCTGGCGGCACTGGCCGGAGAACGCCGCACGGAAGAAGAGTCACTTCGCCTACCTGGCTGCCGACACACGCATCCCCCACCACACCCTTTGGCATCACAACGGCATGGTCAGCGCCCTCAACGGCTGCGGTGAGGACTGTGCCTTCCTGCTGCTCCAGATCGGCCCGGTCCAGGACTTCATCCAGCAGGCCCGCAGCACCCGCGATCTCTGGGCCGGCAGCTTCCTCCTGAGCTTTCTCATTGCCAGAGGCATGTTCGCCCTCGCCCAGGCCGTCGGGCCGGAATCCATCGTCTATCCCCAGCTTCGCGGCGTGCCGCTCGTGGACTGGTTCGGCCAGTGCGCCGGGGCGCAATACTGGAGCGACGCGATGCGCGCCAGCCACAAGGACAGCCGCAACGTCCGCACCGAACTCCTCACGCCCAACCTGCCCAACCGCTTCCTCGCCCTCGTCCCCTCCAGCGGCAAGGCACCGGATGGAAGATGTCTCATCACCCTTGTCAGCGGTGCCATCCGCGACGCCTGGAGCGAGATCGCCGCCAGTGTCCATGACGCCATCGACACTCGCATGAAGGACCGCTTTCCCGAATGGAACCTCTACTGGGATGAGCAAATAGCGCGCTTCCCGGTTGTCGATGCCGTTCTCCATCCCTGGGCGGACACCAAGCAGGTGCTCGCCGATGCCGCCAACGCCACCCCACCCCTGCACGGCGGTTGGTCGAACCATCCTCTCAACCAGGCCATCACCTGGGCCACCCAGAAAATCGACCAGAACCACTTCGATGCCCGCTGCTACCATCACAAGTCCTGGAAAGAGGTCGATACTTGGCGCAGCCAGCTCCTCAACGCCGACGGCAAAAACCTGGCCGAGGGCGAACCTCCCTTCATCAGCAACAAAGGCTTCTACTGGGCTCTCCACTACGCCGCCACCGAATGGCGCTTCGCCGCCGTGAAAAACGCCCGCGCCACCGACGCATGGGCACCGCTGCAGCAGATCAGCGATTCCCGGCGCAAGGTGGAAAAAGACCACCTCGACGGTCGCAGCGAAGTCCTCGGAGGCGAAAAGCACGAAGCCTTCTGGCAGGCCATGCGTGAAGCCTCCTGGGGTGAGGACGACACCTCCAAGGGCGCCACCCTCTTCAAAGGCAGCCAGGAATACGGTGCCCTCACCACCATCAAGCGCCTCTACCCCCATGTCAGGATGCGCGCCGCCCTCGACACCCAGGTGCCCCGGTTTGAATCCGTCCAGGACATCGCCGAAGCCATTGAGGCGGAAAACGAGCTGTCCACCGGCCCCAAATACTACGCCATCCTCGCCATGGACGGTGACAGCATGGGCGAGTGGGTCAGCGGCAGCCGCACCCCGCTTTGGAAGGACATCCTCAGCGGCGACGCTGCGGACGAAACGACCCCGCTCGGCTACTTCGCCGCCCGCTGGGGCCAGGGCTGGGAGGGCGTCCGCTCACCCCTCACCCCCAGCTTCCACGCCGCCCTCTCCGAGGCGCTTGGGAACTTCTCCCTCTACTGCGCCGGCCAGATCGTCGAGGCATTCGGCGGCCAGCTCATCTACGCGGGCGGCGACGATGTCCTCGCCATGCTGCCAGCCGCAACAGCCGTGGATTGCGCCATCGCCCTGCAGCTCGTCTTCCGAGGGAAAGACCCCGCCAAAAACGCTGCCCCCAGCACCGTCCAGAAAGTGATCGCCTCCTTGTTCGATTTCCCTGCGGAAGGTTTCGTCCGGTGCAAGCTGGGAACCGGCAAAGGCGACCACTGCCGCCCCAGTTGGCCGCTCATGGTCATGGGCCCCCAGGCCACCGCCAGCGTCGGCATCGCCATCGGCCACGTGCGCAGCCCCATGCAGGACATCATCCAGGCCGCGCGCGAGGCCGAGCACGCCGCCAAGAAAGTCCCCGGCAAAGGCGCTCTCTGCCTCCGCGTCCTCAAGCGCAGCGGCGAGAGCGTCCAGTTCGCCACCCGCTTTGACGACCACGCCCTCGACGTCTGGGATGAGATGGAAGCCTACCGCCAGCAGCAGAGCGGACGCTTCATCTACCGCTACCTGCAAAACATGAAGCCACTGCTGCTGGCTTCAGGGGATCCGTCAGATCAGTCAGATCCGTCCGCCCTCTCCCCCTGGGAAAAAACCTGGACCCCCGGCCTCCTCGACATCGCCCAGGCCGAGCTCACCCACGCCATCTCCCAGCACACCGACACCAAAGGCAACGCCGCCCACGCGAAGGCCCAGGCCTGGCGCGACAAACTGCAAACCCTCGCCCCTGCGGACTTCCTCCACTTCTGGATGGCCCGCGCCTTCCTCAACCGCCTCACCGCCAAAGGCGAAGACACCGAATCCTGAGCACGCCATGCAGCCCATCCTCATCGAACCCACCGACACCTTCTTCTTCCGCGACTCCATTCCCATGTCCGCAGGCCAGGGGAAAGGAGCCGGCGCCCGCCTGCCCCTGCCAAGCACCCTTCACGAGGCCGTCCGAGCCAGCCTTTTCGAAAAGCATGGCCGCAGCGATGAACGCGCCGCCTTCCGCCCCCGCAACGCCCCGCGCAGCGGCGGCTGGCTCGGCCAGGGCAAAAGCGTCGCCTCCACCGGCTCGAAAGACTTCCAGTCCCTCCAGCTCATCGGCCCATTTCCCGTGCTCCACAAAAAGGACGCAGCTCCCGAGTGGCACCTCCCCCTGCCGCTCGACCTCGCCTTGGACGATGCCGGCAAGGCCCACACCCACCGGCTTATGTGCCTGCCAAAGGGCACCCACACCGCCCCGCTGCCCTGCGTCGCCCTCAGCACCCTGCCCGCCAACAAAAACACACCCACTGGCTTCCTCAGCCTGGCGCAAATGCAGCACTACCTCAGTGGCCGGCTTGACGCGCTCACCGTCACCCGACGCTCCGCCTTCTACGCGGAGGAATACCGCATCGGGGTCGAGATCGCCCCAGAGACCGCCAGCGCCAGGGAAGGCCAGCTCTACGCCGCCACCCACGCCCGCCCCAGCAAGGAGTTCCGCCTTGGCGCTCTGCTCCACCTGAAAAAGCCCGTCAATGGCGAGGAAACCAAGCTCGCGGAACTCGACTTCCTCATCCTCGGCGGCGAGCGCCGCCTCGCCCGCATCCATCGCAAGGACATCCCCGCGCCCGCCATCCCCGCCGCGCCGCCGATCGAGGACCAAGGCAAACCAGTCGTTCTCAAATGGGTGCTCGCCACCCCCGCCGTCTTCGCCCACGGCTGGCTGCCCGGCTGGTGCCGCGACACCCAGGGCCGCCGCCCCGACCACGAGGTCTGCCTTCCCCTGCCCTCCGGCTCTGCGCGCCTGATTGCCGCCTGCCTTGGCAAGCTCCAGCCCTTCGCCGGCTGGGACAGCCTGGAGCAGCGCGCCAAGCCCACCCAGCTCGCCGTCCCCGCCGGCAGCGTTTATTACTTCCACTGCCAAAACGCCGCCACCGCCCGCGAACTCACCGCCCACCTCCACTGGCGGCCCCGCAGCGACGCCTACGGCGAAAAAGGCTTCGGCTACGGCCTCTGCGCCCCTGCACCAACATCCCCGGACATCCTCAACCATGCTTGATCCGTCAGATAAGTCAGATTCGTCCCATCAGCCCCATCACTCCTAAATCACCACCACCCACCATCCCATGCAAAAGCACCTCCTCACCCTCTACACCCGCACCCCGCTCCACATTGGCTGCGGCACCTCCGTGGACGTCGTTGACCTCCCCATCATGCGCGAGCGCATCACCGGCTTCCCCGTCATCCCCAGCACCAGCTTGAAAGGCGTCCTCCGCCAGTCCGCCCGCGACTTCGCCGACCTCACCGACGACCAAACCCGCACCCTCTTCGGCGAAGACCGGCCTCTCAACAACAACCCAGCCAAAGGAGATCTCATCTCCGCTCACGCCGGCTGCGTCCAGATCATGGAGGCCAAGCTCCTCGCCTTCCCGGTGCGTTCCCTCGCAGGCTGCTTCGCCTGGATCACCTGCCCCGCCGTCCTGGAGCGCTACCAGCGCGACACCGGCACCGCATTCACCATCCCCCAGCCCCAGAAAAACCAAGCCATCGCCGGGAGTGACCTCATCGCCAACGGCCACGTCATCCTGGAGGAGTATGCGCTCGCAGCCATCCAGCATCCGTCTGATCCGTCCAATCCGTCAGATCTCATCAAAGCCCTCACCCCACTCACCCCAGACCCCCTTTGGACCGCCAAGCTCCCCACCCGCCTCGCCATCCTCCACGACGAAGACTTCCAGCACTTCGGCACCACCTGCACCGAGGTCGTCTCCCGGGTGAAGATTAGTCCCACCACTCGCACCGTGGATGGTGGAGCCCTCTTCAACCAGGAAAACATCCCCTGCGAGACCCTCTTCTACACCGTGCTGAGCGTCGGCTCCCCGCGCCGTCAAAAAGATCCGTCAGATCCGTCCGATCCGTCAGCTCACCTCACCTCCCTCCTCAAAGCCACCCCCACCCTCCAGATCGGCGGAGACGAAACCACCGGCCACGGCCTCTGCGCCGTCAACCACAAACCCCTCTGAGCCCGCCGCCATGAAGAACCTCGACCAAATCCGCGCCCACAACGCCCTCCAGCACAAGGACCGCATCGCCAACTCCCAGGGCGGCGGCGACGCCATCAGCGGCTTCCCCATGCTCATCCTCACCGACGGCCTCCTCGCCGCCCTCGCCTTTGCCTGTGAGAAAAAAGGCGAGAATGAACGCAAACACCCCGGCGAATACACCGTCGCCCGCGCCATTGCCGAGCACCTAAACACCGCAGGCAACCGCATCACCGCCGCCGGCAACCCGGACGCCCTCCTCGCCGAACTCGCCCGCCAAGAGACCGACACCCTCCTCCGCCGCGCCACCGCCGAGGCCATCGCCTTCCTCAACTACCTCAAGCGCTTCGTCGCCTAGCCGCCATGTCCACCTTTGCCCTCAAACTCGCCGCCGCCCGCACCAGCCCCGCCTGGCAGCTCGCGCTCGACAAGTTCCCCTACAACCTCACCCGCACCACCACGCCTTCCCTAACCGCACCGGACGACAGGCGCAAAGAGCAAAGCATCAAACCCCAACGCCTCCGTGAAATCAAAGACCGCGCAGCCGCCGCGTCCGGTGAATGGAAAGCCGCCATCGCCAGCAAGCTCGCCTTCCTCGACACCCTTGAGCGCCAGCACAGCCCCCGTTTCCGCCGCCTCACCCTCGTCAACTCCAGCCGTCTCCTCCTCCACCTGGGCCGCTCCAGTGTCCTGGAAAACGTCGGCCTCTACTGCGACCGCACCACCGGCCTCCCCCTCATCCCCGGCCCCGCCGTGAAAGGCATCGTCAGCACCTGGGCGTGCTGGGAGGGCAATCAAGGCCGCGATGACTTCACCAGCGCCCGCTCGGAGCTGAATCCCGCGATCGCCGCCATCCTAGGCAGCAATCCTGACAAGGAGCATCCCGTCAATCACATCGCGGGCAACATCAGCTTTCTGGGCGGCTTCCCGTCCACCCTGCCGAGCCTCGACCTCGACATCGTCACCCCGCATCCCGACGATGGCAAAGGACGCATCACCCCGAACCCCTTCCTGGCCATCGCTGCTGGCAGCATTTGGCATTTTCCACTCATCGCTTCATCGCGCCTGAATGACGGGGATGCAAAAGCCATGCTTCAGAAAGCCGCCACTTGGCTGGAAGAGGCTCTTATTCAGTTGGGCATGGGTGCCAAAACCGCAGCCGGATTCGGAGGTTTCCGCAAGCTAACGGACGCCGAACTCACCTCGGAAAAGAATCGCGCTGATGACCGCCGGAAGGCGCATGAAGCCGCTGAAGCCAAGGCGGACAATGACAAGCGCATCGCCAACCTCAGCCCGGAGGACCAAGCCTACGAAGCCTTCATCGCAGGCGTCACCGACTGGACCGTCGTCGCCCGCGACATTTTGAAGACGGAAGAACCCAACCGCAGCCACATCCTGCGCTATTTCCGCTCACCAGAGGGGCAGGCCGTCATCAAAAGCTGGCCGAACAACGACAAAGCCAAAAAACGCAAAGCGGATCTCAAGGAGGCAGGACTATGACCCTGGACCGACAAACCCACACCTTCGAACTCCTCACGCCGGCCTGGGCGGGCGGTGCCACACCTGAATCCCAGGCGGAGATTCGTGTCCCCACCCTGCGCGGCCATCTGCGCCAGTGGCTCCGCCTTCTCCATCCCGGCCAGCGAATGGACGAATCCATCTTTGGCTCCATCGCCGAGGGCGACGCTGTCCGCTCGTCCAAAGTGCAACTGCGCCTGACCTCACCGTTGATCTCTACTCAGGCACAAGACCTTGCCGGTTACACAGGCCGGAACGAACGGGACGCTGTTCAACACCCGGAAGGTTATTTCCTGTGGCCCCTGCGAACCCAGAGGCGCGGTGTCATCCATCCTGGCCAGAACACTCGTTTCACCCTCGAAACCCGCTGGTATCCCACACCCGGAAGAAGGCAGGAACGCGAGGCACAAAAGCAAGCATTCCAGCAGGCACTCACCGCCTTCAGCATTCTCGGCACCATCGGCACCCGGGCCACCCGTGGTTATGGAAGCCTGTGGGACACTAGCCATTCATTTCAAAGTGCGGAGGAACTGTCCACCAAACTCAGCTTTCTCCCGCGCACCATCTCCGTCCGGCTTTTGGACGGTGGTTTTAATGACGGCAGAGCGGCCTTGGCAGCGGCGGCTCGCTGGATGCGTTCCTTCCGCATTGGCAGTGCAAGGTTCGGTTCGACCACGCCGGAAGCCGTAAATGATCATGATGTGGCGGACCCGGCACAAGCACCGCAAAACGACCCTAAGGTGTTTCGCCAAGCCTTGGGCATGCCTTTAGCGCAGCGATTCAATCGAGGAAAAAATAACACGTTCACAATCCAGTCGCAATACCGCCATGAAGGAGCGTCCACTGACCGCTACCCCAGCCCGTTGCGCATCAAAGTCATTCGTCTCGGTGGCACATTCCGTGTCCTCGTGGTTCTCCTGCGTGATTTATGTTTGCCGGAGGGCACTCCCATCAGCCTCTCCAACCGGCGCACCGCCACCCTCAGCCACACCCTGCTGAACCGCATGGCCGCGCAGGGAACCGCCATCCACCCCCTACCATGAAATCCGACAGATCCGTCCCATCCGTCCGATCAGACGGATCATCTCCAGCCCCCCGCAAACGCCTCCGCCCCTCCGGCGGCTACCGCACGCTCGCCAGCTTCCAGACTGCCACCCTCATCTACGACGCCACCGTCTGGTTCACCCAGAAGTTCCTCGACCCTCGCTCCCGCACCGTGGACCAGATGGTCCAGGCCGCCCGCAGCGGCCGCCAGAACATCGCCGAGGCCAGCCGCTGCGCCGCCACCTCCTCCCAGACCGAACTCCGCCTCGTCAACGTCGCCCGCGCCAGCCTGGAAGAGCTGCTCCTCGACTACGAAGACTTCCTCTACCACCGCCACCTCCCCCAGTGGGCACCCGACAGCCCCCAGGCCCGCGAAGTGCGCGCCATCGGCGCGCGTCTTTCCCGGGATCTGTCAGATCCATCGGATCCGTCCGATCCCCAGACCGCCCGCCGCGCCCTCCACCAGCTCTACGCCCCTTGGCTGGACCACCCAGACCCCGCCCCCCGCGCCAACGCCCTCATCTGCCTCATTCACCAGGCCAACTACCTCCTCGACCAGCAAATCTCCGCCCTGGAGACCGCCTTCGTGGAGGACGGCGGCTACTCCGAGCAGCTCGCCACCGCCCGCCTCGCCCGGCGGCAAGGCCGCCGGGATCAAACGGATCCGTCCCATCCGCCTGATCAGAAAGCCCAGCCCCCCACCTGCCCCCAATGCGGTGCCCTCATGGCCCTCCGCACCGTCAAGTCCGGCAAAAACACCGGCTCCCAGTTCTGGGGCTGCACCGCCTACCCCGACTGCAAAGGCACCGCACCCCTTTGAGATCCGCCCCATCCGTCGGATTCGTCCCATTTCCACCATGACCGGCCTCACCCTCATCCAGCTCATCAGCGAGCAGACCATCCAAAACCTTCTGCCCATCCTCAGGCTCAAGCCCGCGAAACTCATTCACCTCGTCACGCCGAAGACAGCCTCACGCTCCTCAGTCCTGCTTTCCGCTGCCAAAGCCGCAGGTCTGAACCCCTCCCTGGAAACCATCCAGCTCTCCGCCATGCCGGGCATCCCGGAGAGCTTCAACGCCGTGGCAGACGCGCTCGCCAAAGCCGAATCTGAGGAACAGGCCGTGGTCAACTTCACCGGCGGCACCAAGCTCATGAGCATTGGAGCCTTTGCTGCCGCGCAGACGCAAAAAGTGCCGTCCCTCTACGTGGACACCCAGGACGCCTGCTTTGTGGACGGCGGCACATCCCGGGAAATGAACAACCTGCTCACCGGCGACTGGAGCTTCACCCCCCTCCGCAATCAGCTCCGCGTGGACGTGCTCGGCATCGCCAATGGCGTCTCCCGCATCACCGGCGGCAAAGATTGGAAACCCATGCTGCCGCTGGCGGAACACCTCTTCACCCACAGCGCCGACGAAGCAGCCACCCACGACGCCTTGCACGGCCCTGGCGGCATCTTCCCAAAAGGTCAGGAACCCCGCACGCCGAAAGACTGGCTGCCCGTCTTCGATCACCCTATCGCCCTGCCCGCCGAAGTGGCGCGCCTCGCTGTCGAGGCAGGCCTGCTGCGCCCAGGGTCTTCAGCCTCCGAGGTTCTCCTCCCCGACACCAGCCGCCACGAGATGACCCACCTGGCCGACCATCATGTGCCTGATTTCGCCGCGCGCTACTACCAGGCTGTGGCTCCGCTCCAACACGCCGCCGCCTTCCTCACCGGAGCGTGGTGGGAGGTCATTGTCTGCGATGCCGCAGAAAAAGGCGGCCTCTTCCGCGACCTTCGCTGGTCCGCCCAAGTCGGCGAGCGCAATGGCCCCGACACCGAGGAGGACATCCTCGGCGTGGACGGCGTAGAACTGCTTTACATCAACTGCAAGCGCGGCGGAGCCAAAGCACGCCTTCTCCCCCTCCTGGAAGAAGTCCGCGCCCGTGCCGCCACCATCGGCGGCAGTTTCAACCGCCGCTTCCTCGCCGTGCTCCAGCCGCCACAGGGCAAGGTGGCTGCCAATCTCCACCAGCAGGCCGCCAGGCTCGGCATCCGCCTCATCACCCGGGACACCGTCCGCCAGCCTGGAATCTTCAACCGCTGACGCACCCTGCGCACTGCTTCCCATCCTTCCCCCCATGGCCGCCCTCTTCGTCTCCCTCGGCACCTCCCCCGCCATTGTCCCCGAGGCCTTTCTCCTACCCGGCGTCACCTTCACCGCCGTCCACGTCATCACCACCGCCTCCATCAAGGACCAAGACCTCCACTTCGTCACCCGTTGGTTCCACGACCACGCACCCCACGTCACCCTCACCCTCACCCGAGTCGCCGATTTCACCGACTTCAAATCCGAGGCCGACCACTTCCTCTTCGAGGAAGTCCTCTACCGCTGGCTCCTCCAGCATCACGTCCCCGTCGCCGACCGCCACATCTGCCTCTCCGGCGGCTTCAAAACCATGTCCGCCGCCATGCAGAAAGCCGCCGCCGTCCTCGGCGCCGCCCAGGTCTTCCACGTCCTCTGCGACCTGCCCATGCCTCAGCAGCCAAAGACCGCCCAAGAAATCGAAGCCGCCCGGGCCGGCGGACACCTCCACTGGATCAAGCTCGGCCCCGAAACCGGCTGGCCCCAGCTCCGCAGCCTGCCCGCCTCCGACTACCCCCTCACCCTCATCCGGGAGGAAAACCACATCTGCGGGCTCACCACCCCGGACCACGCCTTCCGCGACCACCTCCGCACCATCGTCCAGCGCAGCCACCACATCGCCGGCGCCTGGGACCAGCTCTCCAGCCTCCCCTTCACCACCCTCGCCACCTGGCCTTCCGCCCACCTCGACTGGCTCAACCAGCCCCTCGACCCCGCCACCGACCACCCCTGGGTCACCGCCCTGCCCAAAATCGAACTTCACTGCCACCTCGGCGGTTTCGCCACCCATGGCGACCTCCTCCGCCAGGTCCGCGCCGCCGCCGACGCTCCGGACAGCCTGCCGCCCCTCAACGAACCGCCCCCGCCTGCCGGCTGGCCCCTGCCTCCCCAGCCCATCTCCCTGCCCGCCTACATGAAGCTCGGAGACGCCAACGGCTCCGCCCTCCTCCGCGACCCCGGCTGCCTCCGCCGCCAGTGCCAGCTCCTCTACGCCCATCTCCGGCACCAAAACATCGCCTACGCCGAGATCCGCTGCTCCCCGGTGAACTACGCCAGCACCGGCCGCTCCCCCTGGACCGTCCTCTGCGACATCAAGACCGCCTTTGACGCCTGCATGAGCGCCGACCCCGGCACCCATGTGAACCTCCTCATCATCGGCACGCGCAAAAAAGAGGGCGACCACCGCACCACCATCCTCAAGCACCTCATGCACGCCATCACCGCCGATGAACATTGGCGCGAAGACACCGCCTGCCGCGTCGTCGGCGTGGACCTGGCCGGATTCGAGGATCGCGAAACCCGCGCCCACTACTACCGCGAAGACTTCCGCATGGTCCACCGCGCCGGACTCGCCCTCACCATCCACGCCGGGGAGAACGACGACTCCGAAGGCATCTGGAGCGCCGTCTTCGACCTCAACACCCGCCGCCTCGGCCATGCCCTCTCCCTGGTCGAATCCCCCGAGCTCATGCGCTCCGTCGCCGACCGCCGCATCGCCCTCGAAATGTGCCCCTACGCCAACCTCCAGATCAAAGGCTACCCCCTCGACACCGCCGCCTCCGCCGCCTCCGAAAAGGAGCGCTACCCCCTCCTCACCTACCTCCGCGCCGGCATCCCCGTCACCGTCAACACCGACAACCCCGGCATCTCCGCCGCCACCCTCACCGAAAACCTCCTCCTCACCGCCCGCCTCTGCCCCGGCCTCACCCGCATGGACATCCTCCGTCTCCAGGCCCACGCCGCCCACGCCGCCTTCCTCTCCCCATCCGCACGCGACCACCTCCTCACCCGCCTCAGCGCCGCGCTCCCCCATCCCCTCTGATCCGTCGGATCAGACAGATCCGCCCCATCCGACACATCATCCCCCCATGTCCCACACCCTCCTCGCCGTCACCGGCCTCTCCCCCGCCATCGTCACGGAGACCGTCTGGGCGCTCGCGCAGGAAAAACCACGCACCCTCCCCCAGCGCGTCATCTTCATCACCACCGCCACCGGCGCGGAAAAAATCCACCAGCAGCTCCGCACACCGTTCCCCGCCTTTGGCGGCCTCACCGCCTGGCAGGCCCTCCGCGCCGCCTTGAAGGCCAAAGACCACGAACTCATCGCCGAAGAACCCCGCGTCATCAGCGCCGCCAACAAAAAAACCGGCACCCTCGACACCCTCACCGACATCCAGACCCCGGAGGAAAACGACATCGCCGCCGGCTTCATCCTCGAGGAAGTCCGCCGCGTCACCATGAACCCCGACACCCCCCTCATCGCCTCCATCGCCGGCGGCCGCAAGACCATGGGCGCCCTCCTCCACGCCGCCGTCACCCTCCTCGGCCGCGAGACCGACCGCCTCACCCACGTCCTCGTAGATCCCCCTTACGACACCCTGCCCAGCTTCTTCTTCCCCGACCAGCCCGGCCCCCCGCTCACCGACCGCGACGGCAAAGAGCACTCGCCCGCCAAAGCCCGCGTCCAGCTCGCCGACGTCCCCTTCGTCCCCCTCCGCAACCGCTTCGACGACCTCCGCGAGATCCCCGGCAGCTTCAGCGGCATGGTCAGAAAATGGAGCAAAACCCTCAAGGCCGACGCCGCCCGGCCCCGCCTCATCGAGATCAGCTACCGCCAAAAATGCCTCTGGGTGGACGACCAGCCCGTAAAGCTCCGCCCCAAACTCCTCGCCGTTCTCCACTTCCTCCTTTCCCGGCAGGAGAAGGACCGCAGCCCCACACATCAAAAACAGGCCGCCGAGCGCATGAACCGTTGGCTCGCCAAAGCCACCTTCATCCCCCTGGACCATGGCCTGCAAAGCGGCGGCATCACTGCCGATGTCATCCGCCACGAACTCAGCGAACTGCGCCGTCCCCTCGCCCGCCTCGGCTACTTCCTCCCCGACCGTTTCGGCCAGCCCTTCCCCCCCTTCACCCTCCGCCTCAGAGACTAAGATCCGTCTCATCCGCCTGATCCGTCAGACCAGATCCCCCCACATCCCCGGACATCCCCATCCGCGCACACCCCGCCACGGCATGGCACCCTCCCCCCATGCCCACCCTCTGCGTCAACACCCCCGGCTCCAAAGTCCGCCTCATCTCCGAGCGCCTCGAAGTCCACTCCCCCGACCCCGACACCGGTAGTGCCACCCTCCGCACCGTCCCCATCCGCGATCTCGACCGCGTCCTCCTCCACGAGCACACCCAGATCACCAGCGAGGCCATGACCTCCCTCCTCCGCGCCCAGGTCCCCATCTCCTACCTCGGCTGGGATGGCCGTTACCTCGGCAGCTTCCAGCCCACCACCCCCGCTCACGGAGCCTGGCGCGTCAAACAATACGCCGCCCAGTCAGACACTCCCCTGCTCCTCAGCCTCACCGGCCGCATCGTCGCCGCCAAGCTCTACAACCAGCGCCGCGTCCTCCAGCGCATGGCCGCCAACCGCCAGCTCGACGTCACCCCCACCCTCGACGCCATTGCCTCCCTGCTCAACGACGCCGGACGCTCCACCACCCTCGACGAACTCCGCGGCTTCGAAGGTGCCGCCGCCGCACGCTACTTCGCCCAATGGGCCACCTTCCTGCCAGACACCTTCCCCTTCGAACGCCGTTCCACCCGCCCTCCCCTCAACCCCGTCAACGCCTGCCTCTCCTTCGGCTCCACCCTCCTCTACAACGAAATGACCAGCGCCATCCATGCCCGCGGCCTCGACCCCGCCCTCGGCCTCCTTCACACCACCGAGGACGGACGCTGGTCCCTCGCCCTCGACCTCATGGAACCCTTCCGCCCCGTACTCATCGAAGCCCTTGCCCTCGACCTCTTTGCCCACCAAATCCTTACCGCCAAACACTTCCGTCCCCACAACGGCGGCGTTTACCTCAACGACGAAGGCCGCGCCAAATACATCGTCCAGTACGAGCGCCGCATGGAGCGCCAGTTCATGAGCGAAACCCTCGGCTACCGCACCACCCTCCGCCAGCAGGTCGAAGCCCAGCCCGCCATGCTCAAAAGCGCCCTCACCGACCCCACCACTTTTGAACCCTTCCTCATGAACTGAACGCCTCCCCATGAACGGCCCCCACTACACCGACTCATGGTGGCACCAAGCCTTTGCACCACTGCCTTACCAGCGTTCCTCCCCGGGAGAAAAGCAAATGCTCAGCCTCGTCGCCTACGACATCACCGACCCCAAACGCCTCGCACGCGTTGCCCGCGTGTGCGAAGACTTCGGCGTCCGCGTGCAGTACAGCCTCTTCGAATGCAGGCTGGAAGAGGACGAGTTTGAAGACTTCTGGCTCAAACTCCTCTACGAGATCGATGAAAATGAAGACCGCCTTGTCGCCTACAAGATTGATGCCAAGTCCGCCAGACAAACCCTCACCGCCGGCACCATGGTCTGCTCCGAAAAGGTCGTCTGCTACGTCGTATGACCGCCGTCAGACAAAAATGTTCCACAAGCTCAGGTCGGGAGCCAAAAAGCGCCAAAAACCCCCACCTCCCGACCTGGAAGCTTTCTTGGAAAATCAAGGCCTCCAGCCCACCCCACTTCCGATGCACAAAATGGAGAAATGTCAAATGGGGGGCTCCCGACCTGGCAGCGTGTGGAACGCCTTTCAATTTGACAACGCAGCCCCCATGAGTCACAAAACCCCACCCAGCCGAAAGGCATTGGAGACCATGGAGATTCGATACGCATCGACCAATCCGGCGAGTGTCACAAAACCCCACCCAGCCGAAAGGCATTGGAGACCCGGCGGGGGCGGGAGCGGGTTCCTCCACCGCCACGGGGGGTCACAAAACCCCACCCAGCCGAAAGGCATTGGAGACTCTGTGAAACCACAAGGACCGCATGAATGATGCCGGGAAGTCACAAAACCCCACCCAGCCGAAAGGCATTGGAGACCCCCCTTGCCCGCCCGGGCCTTGATTCCAGCAATCAGAGCGTCACAAAACCCCACCCAGCCGAAAGGCATTGGAGACGCTGTGCATGGGCTGTTGCATTTTGAAGAGTGGACATGGGTCACAAAACCCCACCCAGCCGAAAGGCATTGGAGACTTTCCTCCGGCTTTCTTGGCTTTCGCAACCAAGATTTTCGGTCACAAAACCCCACCCAGCCGAAAGGCATTGGAGACGTGGCACCCCACGACCACGAGGTCACCAGTGGCGGCGCGTGTCACAAAACCCCACCCAGCCGAAAGGCATTGGAGACCCCACGACTTCCAAGTGAATCCCTTGGGCTGCTGCGGTTTGTCACAAAACCCCACCCAGCCGAAAGGCATTGGAGACTGCCTGACTTCGCGGCGGCAAGCGCCAGTCATCTCACTGAGTCACAAAACCCCACCCAGCCGAAAGGCATTGGAGACTTTGAACTTGATTTCAAACAGAGATCGGGCCAGCCCCGTCACAAAACCCCACCCAGCCGAAAGGCATTGGAGACGGAATCATGGGTCGTTGTATAACAAGAAAGTGCGGGCTGCATGTCACAAAACCCCACCCAGCCGAAAGGCATTGGAGACACTCGGGCAATTTCGAGGGCTCGTAATAGGTCTCAGAGTCACAAAACCCCACCCAGCCGAAAGGCATTGGAGACTAGCGACTATACTTTCCTCGCTCTGTTTGAACGTTTCAATAGTCACAAAACCCCACCCAGCCGAAAGGCATTGGAGACGATTTGGCGTCATCGCAGCACTCATAGCGCCCTTCCTCATGTCACAAAACCCCACCCAGCCGAAAGGCATTGGAGACGTGGTGGTGGTGGTGGACATAACACAATCGGGCCTCGTCACAAAACCCCACCCAGCCGAAAGGCATTGGAGACCAGGTTTAACGATCAATAAGCACACAGTGGGTATATGGTGGTCACAAAACCCCACCCAGCCGAAAGGCATTGGAGACCGTCATCGCACTAAGAAGAATGCGGGCCTGCTCAGGCGTCGTCACAAAACCCCACCCAGCCGAAAGGCATTGGAGACTAACCACGGAACCCGCACACGATGCCAGGGCCGATGGGCGTCACAAAACCCCACCCAGCCGAAAGGCATTGGAGACTAGGGGGCGCGCCCGGATTGTAGGAAGTCGAGGAGCAGGTCACAAAACCCCACCCAGCCGAAAGGCATTGGAGACCCCCGGACTTGAGGTGGACCTTCCAGACGGCGGCCCATTGTCACAAAACCCCACCCAGCCGAAAGGCATTGGAGACTTTATATCTCCGTTTTCTGGTTTTGTTCTCCGGCTCCTTGGTCACAAAACCCCACCCAGCCGAAAGGCATTGGAGACACTCGGGCAATTTCGAGGGCTCGTAATAGGTCTCAGAGTCACAAAACCCCACCCAGCCGAAAGGCATTGGAGACTAGCGACTATACTTTCCTCGCTCTGTTTGAACGTTTCAATAGTCACAAAACCCCACCCAGCCGAAAGGCATTGGAGACGATTTGGCGTCATCGCAGCACTCATAGCGCCCTTCCTCATGTCACAAAACCCCACCCAGCCGAAAGGCATTGGAGACGTGGTGGTGGTGGTGGACATAACACAATCGGGCCTCGTCACAAAACCCCACCCAGCCGAAAGGCATTGGAGACCAGGTTTAACGATCAATAAGCACACAGTGGGTATATGGTGGTCACAAAACCCCACCCAGCCGAAAGGCATTGGAGACCATCTTGATCTTCGATAAATTTAGTTGATTCATGTGCATGTCACAAAACCCCACCCAGCCGAAAGGCATTGGAGACGTGGTGGAGTTGGTGGTGGAGTTGGTGGGTCACAAAACCCCACCCAGCCGAAAGGCATTGGAGACTTAATCATCGCACACTTGCTTTCACCTTTCAGCGTATGCGGTCACAAAACCCCACCCAGCCGAAAGGCATTGGAGACCGCCGCCTTGCCTCACGGCGGTCTTTCCGTGTCTCACTCCCTCATTTTTTTCTCGTCTCATCCTCGCGCTCGACGTAGGGTCTCCCCATGCCCACGCGACGCGCTTTCCTCAGTCAGCTTGCTTTCGCCGCCGCACCACTGGTGGAAGGGGCGGGGCGTCACACCTTGATCTGCGTTTTCCTGCGAGGCGGGGCAGACACCAT
>CAZIGH010000050.1:0-39668 GCA_964538625.1 uncultured Verrucomicrobiaceae bacterium | reverse complement strand
GTCAGCATAGCGTAATCCGACTCTCTTCTGGCCCAACGATTGGGTCCACCTCACTCCTCGGGGTAGGGGTTTGGCCAAAGTGGACTGGTTGAAGTAAGAGTCTGCATGCTTAACTGCAATGGTGTAACTGGCGCTCGCCGGTAAACCCGAACCAATGATCCAATGGCCAGGGTCATTTACATACCACAACGGATTTCCCCATAGAGTGGAACTCTTTAGGTTGCCCTGCCAGTACGGTTCTGGCACCCACGTCGCACTCCTCGAAGAAGACAATGTTTCAGTAGCCAATGCCGTAGCTCCGGTGCTGGGCGACGCCCGCCTTAACTCGCCTGGCTGACTGAATCCGAGAACTCTTGGCTGTGGTGGAAAAACTATTGTTTGGTAGGGTGGCTCTGTGCCGGGTAACGTTATCGTGGTCGTCAATCCTTGAGGATATGGTATCCCCGCCGGAACAACCCCCACAAGACCATATGGGAGCGCCACAGAAAATGAAACGTCCTGTCCAGGAAAACCCGTCATTCTACCGTCTAGTTTGATTGGTCCACCAGTGGGATATGGCGAAAAATTACCCCCAAAGGGTTGGGCCCCAGGAACTCGTTCGTAACCACTTCCCTGCCATATCTGAGCATGAGAATAATACCCAGATTCTATGTAAAGAATATCTCCTTTTAGCTCGGGAATTGATATCTCCACGGGAGCTACATTGCTGAAAGTCACTGTAATGGTCGAGAACAGTGAAGTCGGCAGTGCATCCACGGCGCAAGAGTTGCAGTAAGTTCCCAGTTGCAGAGGGAAATACATTGAGGAACTACCATCTGTGAGCATCGGTCGCCTGCGCACTCCTCCGGTAAGCTGTTGTCCCGAGGCATGATGATAGTTGCCAGTCAGGCCTGTCACAAGCTCAGCAGAAGCTTGATCGAGGTACGTTTCCACCGCAGCGGTGTTAAGTGCTGTCACGGTGCCTGCACTCACATTTTCCGTTCCACCAGATGCTTGCTCAAGCAGGGAGGCTGTCCGGCTCACTAGACTGGCAATGGAAATACCAGGCACTCGTTCATGAATTTTGAAACTTGGGTCCATCTTCCGATTACCCACACCGCTGATTTCAGCTCTGATCCACCAACGCTTGATCTCCAGCCCGGCGTTCCCAGACAGCACATTGACCCGGCCTGCCGGGATACCTCCTGAGACAACAGTGCTCCAGAGTTGGTTTGAATCAAAAGTTTCACTCACTCCCAGCCAGTTCGCGGCCGTCATGTGATCGCTTCTGGGACCACGAGGAACGATACAGCCACCTTCCACATACTTCACTTCCGTCACTGTGGAACACAACCTCAGCAGGCTGGCGAGCAGGGCACAAGTGTCCGCATCATTGCCGGCGCGTTCCAGGTAGGTGAGCATCGCTCCCTTTTTGACTCCGTAGTAGTTCTCGTATTGGATGTTGTCCCTGACCCAAATAAAGATGTCGGCTGGATTGTAAAACAGCCCTCTGGCCAGCTCTTGAAGTTCAGGAGTAGTGGCGTCTGCGGCATTCCCCACACTGGTGCCTGAACCAGAAGCAGCGGGAGATGCCGCCATCTCCGGTTCGGTTTCCCACGGATAGATAGGCTGGCCGGGTGTTGGAACCTCCGAATGAGTGATCCAGCCTTCCTCTTGCTGCCCCAGCAATGGAGCGGCTTGAACTAGCAGGAAGAGCTGGCAGAGAAAGAGCGCAGAAGTCGCCGACAGGAGCTTGAATGGAACGTTTGCAGTCATGGCTTTTAGTGGTTGATGTTTCCTTCTGGATCATAGGTATAGGTGAAAGAGCGACCTCCCCCGGAACTGGAGGTAAGGCGGTTCATGGTGCTGTATCCATGGATGGCCGTGTCTGTCTGGTTGGAAACCGGATTGGAACCGAGGGCAAGTTCATCCCTGTTGCTCCAACCGTCGCCGTCGTCATCGTCTAGCGCATCTGGTATGCCATTGCCGTTTGTGTCATTGCTCCAGGGATTTAGACCGCCACCGAGCTCCTGGCCGTTGGTCAGTCCGTCGCCGTCTTCGTCGAGGTCTTGCACGCCGGTTGGAATGGTGAAGGTGTCAGTGGCGGTGAGATTGCTTAGTGACGCTGAGGCGCGGATGACGGCTCCATCTATGGCCACGACGCGGTTCAGATGAGAGCCGTAGGAACCTTGGTTGCTGTTGTGGGTGGAGAACGTTTCTCCAGTGGGATGCAGGAGCTGCGCGGTACCGCTGTCCACGCTCCAGTTCACGGTCACTCCACCCAGTGCCTCCACCTGGACTCCCATGGTGCGCTGCTCGGTTCCTTTTTGCCAGACAGGTTGGGTATGCTTCCGTACCCAAGCTCGCAAGCTGCGGAGCGGGTAATCTGGTGCATCGACTTCTAGGTGCAATGAGGTGAGATCATGGGAGTGAGTCCATCCCGGTTCGCGCGACAAGGTGGTGGTCGCATAGACCTGGGTGCCGAGTGGTGCGGTGGTTGCCTTGACCAGCCGCTCCAGATTGGTTCCCATGGTGAACTGGACCTGCGCGTAACCGTCGATGTCTGTAACGGCGGTTACCTGGCCGGTGGGGCCAGCGTTTGCAAAGCTGCCCACGGCTGGGACCACACCTGAACTGAGGATCGAAAAGGTCACCTGTGCCCCTTCGATGGGGCTGGTGGAAACTTCGGGCGTGGTTACCTGGCCGAAGTTGGACACGTACCACTTGCTCTTCTCCGAGACCACCTTTGCGTTAATCAGATCCGTAGCTCCGGGGGCGAGCGATCCAGCGGCAGGCACTTGATTCCACGTCACCTTTGCCACCGTGGCCTGATGCTCGGTCCACTCAATGCCTGTGACAACGAAGTTCAGGACCTCGGAGAAATCGTCTTCATAAGTCGCTTCCACCGCCCCATCTGTGGTTCCGAACGTGTATTCCACCGTCGCGATGCCATCGCTGCCGGTGGTGGCCTGTGTCTCGACCGTTCCGCCTGCTCCATTGGGAACCGTGAAATAGACCGTGGCACCAGACACGGGGCAATCTTCGTCAATCTGGCGCGTTCCCATATTTCCACGGCTGCTCACTTGCCTGATTAACGAAACGCCCATCACCTGGGCGTAGATGGTAGCTGTTTGATTTGGGTTCCTAGCGTAGTCCGATGCCCAGACGCTCAGGTTCTGCACTGCGTAAGGCTCGCCAAAGTCGGTCCATGTCTCCTCTTCAAGCGGAAGGATTGTTGCGGAGTCGATCGGCAAGCTGCCTCCCGAGGGATACACCGTCACGACCACCGAACTCGGTTGAGACGGCGTGGTCACCTCCACTGAGAACAGTCCATTACCGTCCGTGGTTACTGACGAACTGCTCAGGGTGGCACTACCGCTCGTCACCGCGAAGTGCAATGTCGCATCGTTCACAGTGTTGGAGATGCGGTTCTTGGGCCTCTCCGTATGGCCGTCCGTCCAAACCTCCCAGGATGAATTTATCAATGTGCCGGATACAATCGCCGTCGTGCCTGGATCTGCGCTCAAGTCCCCCGAGTGGTCCCACTGAATGCTCACTGCGTATTCCGATCTCACATAGTATGGCTCCACCGGAGGCGGCCCGGTAGGCGGCAAGAAATAGAAAACCTGCTCCACCTCTGGCACGTCAACCGGCGAGACGACCACTGTGGACGCGGCTTCATTCATCGCCACCTCGGCACTGAAGTTGCCGCTTCCATCCGTCGTCAACGAGGTCGCTGATAGCACTCCATCTCCCACCAGGTACAGCGATAGGGAAACATTAGCAGCGGGTTCCCACTCGCTTGCATACTCCACGTATGGGCTGCCATTTTCATCCTGCCACACCTCCTCTGTGCGCCTCATCAACTGCCCGGAGAACGACTGCACCGCTGGCGGCAGCAAGTTCTCAAACAACGTCGTCGTCTCTGCGAACTGATAAACCGTGCGCGTGCCCACAAATGTCGGTCCCTCACTCATCTGCGGGGTAAATAGCATTGTGGCGCTGGTGCTGCTGCTGCCTGCGTAGCTGACCTGCACCGACACCACCGAGTTCCCGGTGCCCATGGTGAACGACGCGGTCGCCTGCCCATTGATATCCGTCTGTGCATCGGCCGAGAGCGAACCACTGCCCGTCACGCTCCAGCTCAACGTGGCACCCTCAGCCGCAGAAGAGCTGTGGTCAGCCGTGCGCGTGCGGGTGTAGTTGCTCACTTCCACAGCCCAGGTCTCGTAGGTGACTGCCAGTTCCAGCGGCGTCTCCACACCCTCCGGCACACCTTGGGTGCCACCGCTTGAACTCAACGATGCACGCACCGCACTCTCGTAGTGCGAAAGTTCCCAAGTCTCACCCGGCAGGGAAAAGGTCACCTGAGCCGAACCCTCTGCGCCATTGAGATCCTGAACCCAGAGCGTCACGATCCCATCCTCCGCGTTTGACGCATCCATGGTGAACGAGGCTGTGCCGTAGCCGGAGGCGTCCAGCGCGGCGTCGCTGCTGACCGCGCCCGCACCCGCCGCCAAAGAGGCGGTCAAAGAGGCAAAGGATGCTGGCTCAGAGGTTTGGTTTTTGAAGATGACCTCCGAAGTGTCCGGGTGCGTCCACACCTCCCAAGACTCGCGGACTACGGTGATTTCAATGGTTCGCGACTGCCCATGACCCACGTCGGAAGTGCCGTCCGGCACCGAAGTGGTGACGCTCAGGTAGCCCTCCGTAGAGGTGTATTCGAAGCCGTTTTCATCCGGCTCCGCGAAGCTCAGCCCAACGAGGCAGAGCGAAGCAAGCAGGAGCAGAGCTGAAGGCCGGTACGAGCTGTACCCCCCCCCGCGCGCTGGAACTGCCGCTTCAACCGACTGGAACCGAAACCATCACTGGCGGAAATCTGGGACACATTCATGGCAGGAATCACTGGGTGAAGGGCTTGAAGGCGAGGGTGCAGAAGCGGTGGGTGCGCGGAGACGCAGAAGGGACGAAAACTAGGCTAAGGAGAAAGGGCCGTTTTTGGCGAGAACTTTTTTCGTGGAGGTGAAAAAAGTTCTGGAAGCCCCATGGGATGGGCGATGGCTGGGGTGCTGAGATGCAAACCTTGTGGCAAATGTTTGCGATGACGGAGCGTGATTGAGAAGGGGGTCAAAGGCGTTTTTGCGAATCACAACCCGCCGTCTCCTCCGGCTCCTTGTTCGGTGGCGCTCAGGTCGTAGCCCCAGGCATACGAAGTGTGAAGGATGATTGATGAAGGATGAAGGGGATTCATCTCGAACTCGGCGACGACGTTTGACTCAGCCTCCGCCTCACGGTGGCTTCGCCCTTCGGGATGTGCGCTTCGCTTCATTCTGACTCGCTGCCCGCCAGGCAGCTCGGCTCAATCATCGTAAAGGAATGGGAGGTCGGTGGCAAGGGTGTCGTTGCCTGACGAAGAGCTGAAGCTCTCGACCACTTTCCTTACGCTGCAACTTGGTTTGTGGTGGGTGAAGGTGAAGCGGGCGGGACGCATTCCAGGTTAGTTTTTGCGTCCACAATCCCTTTTGTGTCCATTCGTCGATGAAGAGGCAAGGACAGTCAGCTGCTCTCGATGTTCCGGTGGGTATGGAATCTGCGGTCTGAGTCGGTGACGACAGACTGCTTGTCTTACTGACCAACGCAATTCGCCGTGAGCCGACGCTGTGGTGGCTCGACGAGCGCGCCGTTACGATCTGAGATGAGATGTGGGGTCAACATTGGTGATGTTGACTGGGGCGGGGGTGAGGTGCCTATTTGGATTTGGCTTCCTCCCGGAGCTGTTCGAGGCGGCTAAGGCGCTTCTCGACGGGCTTGGGTGGTTCCGCTTTGGCTGGAGCCGCTGCCACGTTGGTCTCTGCGGGTTTGGGAGGGGGGGCTTTGCGCGGGGCGTCGATGCGGAGGGTGGACCCGCGGGCGATGCGGTGGATGGTGGTGCCGCCTTCGACGGGCACCTTGACTTGCACGAACAGGTTCGCTTGCTTGCTGACGGGTGATTTGTCGGTGGTCTTGACCTTGAAGATGGCTTCTTTGGTATCCTTGGTGATCTTTGCGGGTTCGATCTGGATGGTGTCTGGGATGCCTACCACTACGGCTTCTGCTTCACCTTCGAATGGCTGAAGATGCTCGAGTTTGCAGATGAACTCGGTCTCTTTGCCTTGTTCTACCGCTGCGAGGGCCATGGTGGGGGCGGTGAGGTAGGGCTTGGCGGTGGTGATCTCACACCAGGGTGAGGCATTGTAGATACGTCCTTGGCCGTGGTCTGACTCTCCCATGACGGTGAACTTCCAGGTGCCAGCCGGGGTGCTGTCATTCGCATCAAGCACGAATACGCACTCGGTACCGCCTTCTGGGATGGTCTGTTCTCCGAGGGCGCTGATGCCCGGTGGTTTCCAGTTCAGCAGCACGCGGATGGGTGCTTTGTGATCGCCCTTGCGTGTGGCCTTGACTTTCATTTCGAGCACGCCGCCAGCGACGAGTGCTACGGCGGGCTTGACGATCTCCAGGTCGTACGGGGCTTCTTCTACCACTGCCACGGGTAGATGATCGTGAGTCTCGGTATAGTAGATGACGTTGCCAATACGGACGACATCGAACTCTTGGTTGAGATAGCCGATGGTTTTGATGTTGGGGTCTGTGTGAGCGAGGGTGACGGGGAAGGCTCCTCCGCCTAGCGGCGCGTCTTTGTCTGCCTCAAAGAGCAGGGTGATGTTGCCGAGGTCTTTTGGCATGGTGTCGGTGAGCAGTTTGATTCCTTTGGGCAGGACAGGCATTTGGAAGGTCATGTCTCCGCCGATGTTGTTGCGGGTGATGTTGACCAGGGTGGCGTAGCGCCCTCCGCGCGGTACGGCGATGAACTGGCGCCCATGGCTGTCGTTCACATTGTAGTTGGGTGAGGCGAAACGCACGCTGGGCTCGGAGGCTGCCACTTCGACGCGATAGACAAAGTTTGGCCCGCCACGCTCGAGGTGATCGGTGACGCGGAGGAAGTAGTCTCCGTCTTCGGGGATGGTGACGGTAAACTTGCTGTCGAGCCTGCGTCTTCCACCTCCATCATCATTTCCTCCGAGGGAGCTGTTCTTGGAGTTGTAAAGATTTACCACGGAGTCGAGCGGGGAGCCGAGGGACTGTCCGAAGGTCTGGATATCGACCTTTTGATTCTTCTTGAGGGTGAGCTTGAAGTAATCCACGTCACCCGGCTTTTCGATGATGCCGTTCAGGGCCACGGGTTCGCTGATGGAGGGGGTGGCCTGGGCGCTGGCGTCGTTGGGTTCGACCTCAAGGGTGTTGTCGAAGGTGACGACGCGGAAGGGATTGCCCGACGGGGGTGCGTCTGCGGCGCTGGTCATGGCTTTGAAGTTGATGTCTGGCTTCTCGGGAAGCTGGATCTCTTCTTCGATGGCGTCTCCGTTGCGCTCGACGAAGCGGACTTTCACTTTGCTGCCTGCCTTGCCACCAGCGGGGTAGGCTACGTCTGGCCTGCGGAAGGAGCCGATGTGCAGGCGGTAGAAGTTGTTTCCTCCGCCGCGGTAGGAGCTCTCACGCATCATGATGGTGTAGTCTCCATCTTCCGGGGCTTCGACGCTGAGGTAGCCATCCTGGCGGTAGAGGATGGTGTCGTCCGAGGAAGCGATCTCGAACCTGCCCTTGTCGAGCACGGCGATGTAGGGGTCGAAGTTGATGTATCCTAGACGGAGGGCATCCACTTCGAGGGCGATGCGCTGGCCTTTCTTGGCGGTGATTTTGAAGTAATCTACGTCTTCGTTTTGCACGACGCCTTCAATGGTCTGGTTGAAACCTACGACCTGGGGATTGGCGAAGTCGTCATTGGGTTCTTTTTCTTCCACGTTTGGGTAGGGACCAACGAAGAATGGGCGGCCGTGGGAGATGCCGGTCTTGGTGCGCAGGCGGAAGGTGTGATTTCCGAGTGGCACGTCTGGCGCGATGGCTACGACGGCGGTGACGGTGCGTTCTTCGGCTTTGACGATGTTCTTGAGCGTGAAGCCGGGGGTCATGAAGATAAAGTCCTGAAAGTCCGCAAGGCGATTGCCGGTGACGGTGATCTCCACGTCGGTGCCTCTCTGTCCGCCATTGGGCTTGGATGTAGAGAACTCGGGGTAGGCGGCCCAGAGCGGACCGGTTGCGAGCAACACGAGTGCAAGTTTAATGAGGAGGGATGGACGGGTGAGCATGGCTGCTTGTCGGGGGGTGAAGAACGGTGGTGTTGTGAAGACTCTACGCCGGTGCGGAATCGCAACTTTCCTTGGATTCCACAGCTTTAACGAAGTGATGAGTGGCGCGGGCGAAGGTAGCCGCTGGCGATGCTCATGCGGCGAGTCCGTCACCAGTGAGGGTGCCTGCGGGCTCGCGTGAAGCATCCGACTGGTTTTTGACTTCAAACTCACGGCACCAGCCTTTGATCTCCAGGTCGTTGAAGATTTTTCCGATGACACGGCGGAGGAGGCCCTTGAGGTTGGCGTTCTCGACGGGCTGGAGACTGCGTATGGCGGCTTCCTTGAAGCCTTCGAGCTGGAGCATGGCTTTCTCATGAGCGCCGCTGTCCAGAGCCCACTGGCGTACGGTGGCTTTGTCTGGAAGGGCGGCGGCGTCACCGGTCCAAACGGCGTCCATGGCCGCTTTGACGTCTCCGGCGCTGCGCTCTCGAAGGTGAGCGAGCACGATACTGGGCCGGATCGCTGCGCGGCCCCCTGTGGCGCTGTCGTCTCCCAAATCATCGAGGTCATCCCGGATCTGATAAGCCACGCCAAGGGCCTCGGAGTAAGCCTGGAGCTCGGCCGCCACGGCATCCAGCTTGCCGGAGAGTGCCGCTCCGATCTTGAGCGCTACTTCGAAGGCGGGAGCGGTCTTGCGCTTGAAGATGTCCAGCACCTCGCCGCTGCTGAGGGCGGTGGGCTTGGCGGTCCAGAGCAGCTCGGCTCCCTGGCCGCGGCAGAGCTCGCGCTGGCCCTCCGCTGCCACCTTGAGCATGGCTGCCCGCAGTGCGGGGTCCACGTCTGAGTCTGCAAGCAAACGGTAGCCCTCACCGATCATGAGGTCGCCTGCGTTCAGAGCTACCGCCACGCCATGCTCTTGATGAAGGGTGCTTTCACCGTAGCGCTGGGCGTCTTCATCTTCGATGTCGTCGTGAACGAGTGAGGCTTTGTGGAAGAGTTCGACCGCGATGGCTGCCTTTTTAACCGCGTCGGAGATGGGTCCCTCAGGATCATCGCGCAATGCTTGGTGTGCGGCTACGGTGAGGAAGGGGCGCCAGCGGTTGCCGGCTCGGGCCAGCCATTCACGAGCGATGGACTCGGTGCGGTCCTGGGGCTCGCCGAGTAGGGCGTTGAGGGTGTGGGGGGTGAACCAGCTGCGGACTTCTTCGTGGAGGGCGTTGAGGTTGAGTCGGCGGGTTTTGTCTTCGCTGGTGAGGTGGATGTAGTCCCAAACCCAGTCGATATCTACGGTGGTGTCGATACAGTCATCCTGGAGCAGGGGCACTGCGACGGCGGGGATGGCGGCGGCTTCGACGTAGGGGAAGGTGCGCTCCAGCACGGGAAGGCATGAGATGCCCACAATGGCCTCGATTTTGCCGGTCTGGATGAGGCTCATGACGATGGCGCTGCCTTCGGCTACGAGTACGGCGTA
The DNA here is from genome assembly GCA_964538625.1 of uncultured Verrucomicrobiaceae bacterium. Classification (GTDB taxonomy): domain Bacteria; phylum Verrucomicrobiota; class Verrucomicrobiia; order Verrucomicrobiales; family Verrucomicrobiaceae; genus JAEUHM01. Next base: position 30,050 of record CAZIGH010000050.1, on the reverse strand, counting down.
ACCCAACTTCTCCGCCTCGTTCTGGAAGTCCTGGATGGTGCAGAGTCCGCATTGTTTGCACAGCAGTCCGAACTCATCAAAGGGAGCGGGGCACTTGCTCTCTACGCGGAGGCACTTGGGCATGAGAAGCAAGCGCTTCTCGTAGGGCACGGTGGCCAGGGTCTCACGCCAGGCTTCGTTGCTCAGCAGCACGCCGATGTAGTCTAGCCAGACGGGGTTGAAGTTGTTGTCCGCCACGATCTTTTCCGCATGAACCCTCAGTTCATCCAGAGGCATGGGAGGCACGAGGCGATGCTCCTCCACGTAGGCGCGGATGGTGGCCAGCACGTGGTCGCGCTCGATCTTTGTCTGGGGTAAGTTTTTCTTCGGCTGGCGGAAGCGGCGCACCGTGATGGGGATGGCGGGCGGAACGGTGGCGGTGCGTGCGGCTACGGTGGACATGTGGAAGAGTGAGAGGGCTTTTGCTGTTGCGCCACCCGTTCCATGTTCGCACGGTGCGGATGAACGCCACAAGGTCTAACCGTGCCCACTACGAGAAGTCTTGCAACCGGAGGAAAAAGAATGGGCGAATCTTTGACTGCGAGAGCAGCGGAGTCCGGTGGACAGGTGGAGTCAACCTCTGCGTCGTGGGCGCTCCATGACGAGGCGGGTCTGGCCCGCGTCGAGCCTGATCCACTCACCCGGTCGCAGGGCCATGGAGTTGAGTGAGAGCCCACCCACGGCCACGCGGATGAGCCGCAGCGTGGGGTGCCCTACGGCGGCGGTCATTCGCCTGACCTGCCGGTTCTTCCCCTCCGTGAGCGTGAGATCCAGCCAGGTGGTGGGAATGCTTTTGCGCTGCCGTATGGGCGGCACCCGTTCCGGATGCGCTGGCTCTGGATAAAGCGGCTTCACCTTGCATGGCAGGGTGCGATGCCCTTGGATGTCAAGCCCGCCCTGTCTCAGTTTGTCCAGCGCCGCTTCCGTCACCACGCCCTCCACTTGCGCGTGGTAAGTGCGCGGATGTGCCTGCCTGGGGTGGAGAAGCAGTTCGTTGTAGTGCGCTTCATCACTCAAGAGCAGCAGGCCCTCGGAGTCGCGATCCAATCTGCCCAGCGGATACACCTGGGGAGGGAATCCGAAGTCTGCCAGCGTGCGATGGGAGGGCAGCTCCCGGGTGAACTGCGAGAGCACGTCGTAGGGCTTGTAAAAGGCGAGTAGCATCAGGCCGGTGCGGGCACCTCCACCGCCTCACAAACCTCACGCCAGCCGGGAAAGCGCCACAGATTGGGGAAGCCGGCACACTGTTCTGGTTTCACCGCCTGGATGCGGCAATGGTTCTTCCCTTCGAGGAAAATGCAGGCACCGTCCGGGGCTTCGATTAGCGAGAGGCCAGTGCGGTTCGCGTTGAGGTGCGTGTAGCGAGCGATGAAGTCCTCCAACGCCAGTCCGAGATGCTCAGCAATACGCTCCACCTCTGCGTCCGTCACTCGCACGTCGCCGGGCCAGCGACAACAGTTGCCGCAGCGCTGGCACTGGTAGTATGGTGTTGCAGTTTCCGCCATGAGGGTAGGATGCTACGTTCCACAGATGACCAGCGATTTTCAACCCCCGCATTCTCTCCCATGAAAGGCGCTGGCAGCATCGTCTCCATCGATGACTCGGCCAGCGTGGAGGACTTGACGCAGGGCCTGGACTGGACGCAGTGGCTGCTGCGCGGCGTCAGGCAGCGCTGCCAGGGTATCCTCCTCCCGGAGCAAGCCTCCCTGCTAGCACTGGCGAAAGCCTGGCCTGAATGGTTGGAGAAGCGGTTCGTCCCCAAGCTGGGTCCTGCCCTTATCGAAGCAGCGGCCATCCACCAACGGATTTCCCATCGAGAGCTAGCCGTCCGCGAGGCGACGTGGACCGCCTTTCTGAACCCGGATGAAGCCAAACGCTCAGCCGAGGCCGGCGGCCAGCTACTCCGCAGTGTACGCGGTGCCCGGCACGCGGGGGCGCTGGTCCAGCTTCATGAGGCCAGCGCAGGCGGCCACATCCAGTGCCACATCGGACTCGTGTGGCCGGTGGTGGCTGGCGTGTTCCAGCTTTCACCGGGCATCATGCTCTCCGAGTATTTGCGGCTCGAGCTGCTGTGTGCGGGCCGCAGTCTGGCAGGACTGGCAGAAGAGCCATTCAGGCCCGCCCTTGTACACAGCGTGCAGAAACTTCTTGGAGATCAAACCCTTCCGTGGCGCAATGGCGACGAGGCTGTAGGACGCCACGTCTGAAGCCGTGAACGTCTTGTTTCCTAAAAAAAGCGGCAGCGAAACGGTCTGGCAAATCGAGTTTTATTGTGAAAAATCTGTAAAAGTGGAAAATTTTGATCTTTACTCTTGCTTTTGCGCTAAAGATTTGAGAACATTTGCAATCTTGATAGGTCGTGAACCCCTCAGCTGCTTCCCATATCCACGCACTCCCCGTTTCAGCAGTTGGGATCCATCACCGAGCAACCCTTAACGCCACTGAGCTATCCGGATGGTTGAAGGGTCTCACTGCGGCCTTAGCCTTCCTAGTGGTCAGCGCTTCACCTGCGCTTCCCTCCGCAGGTGAGACTCTTTGGAGCACCCGCCAAGCATTCATAAGCGCTGCCGACCTTGCAGGGCGTCCCATCGTGGTGGTGCCGGCCACCAGCCACCTGCCACCCCGAGCCGATCTGCCAGCTTCACAAATGCGCTTGGCCAGACTGGATCCCACCGTGGTCCTCAATGAGGAACTCTTGCGCCGCGCGGCAGAAAAGGACGTGCCCGTCATCGCCAGCGTCGTGCAGGGCAGACCGTCGCGTTTCGACAGCCATGAGCCCCGCTGGGCACAGTTCGTGTCCGATGAGGTCATGAACTGGTGCCTGAACAAAGGCTTCACCGGCTGTGTGCTGGATGCGTCTCCTACGTTGGCTACCGAAGATCTGGCCGCCGTTTTGGCAGCCATCCGTGCCCGGCACCCGAAGATGCCGCTTTATGTGAGTGCCGCTTCGGGAGTCCTCGCCTCCCTGCCTGCGGAAGTGGGGTGGTATCTCGAGATTCCAGAGTCCGCAGTTGAGTCGCTCAAGCCCCTACCCTCTCATGCTGACCTGCCCACTTTAGTCGTCGTGACCAGCGAGGACACACGCCCATCCATCCATCGCAGCCTGGCGGAAAAAGTCTCCGCGCTAGGTGGTCGTGCGTTCGTGACCCCGCCGGGATTGCCTGGAATCTCGCTGGCACCACTGCGCGAGGTCCAGCGCAAGGTGCTCGTGCTTTACGGCTGGGACCCTGCGGAAGCCGAGAAACCCATGATCTGCGAGACAGACTCCATGGTGGGTGAACTATTGCAAACACCTCTGGAGTTGCTGGGCTATGAGGCTGAGTATCTGGATATAGGGAGTCGCGAACTGCCCCTCCACCCCGCCTCACGCTACGCAGCCGTCTTTCTGGATGGCGAACTCTCCATCCCCGGCGAAAAGCAGCCCGCCGTAGCCCGCTGGCTTGCAGAGATGAAAAACGGCGGCAGACCCGTCTTCTTCCTCAGCGGACTGCCCTTCACTCACGATGAAGCCCTCTCAGTCCTGCGAGAGACCTTTGGCCTCCAGGGCAGTCTGGAAGTGGTGCCCCGGGCCTATGATCCCGAACTCGTGACCGTGGATGAAGGGTTCATGAACTTCGAAGCCAAGGTGGCCGCTCGCTCCAGTGGATTCACTGACCTTCGCGCCCCTGAGAGCGCCAGGGTGCTCATCCGCCTGCGAGGGAAAGATTCTGAGGGACGCTACATCATCTACGACCCCGCTTTCCTCTGCGACTGGGGCGGCCTTTGGTTTGACCCACATCTGATCCTGCGGGGTTCCCAAGACAGTAGCCTCTTCTTTGGCGATCCGTACGCCATCCTCACCGAAGTCATGAACCGGAAAGGCCCCATCCCTGCTCCGGACGTGACCACTCGCTACGGCCAGCGCATTTTCTACTCCCACATTGACGGCGACGGCTTCGGCTCCCTCTCCGACTTTCGCGGTCATCCCTTCTGCGCCGAGCTGGTTCGAGATCGCATCCTCAAAAAGTTCCCCCTGCCCATCACCGTGTCCATCGTTCAGGCAGACATGGAAGCGCTGGCCATCGGCATCAAGGACGAGTGGAAAGACCAGATGGTAGCCCTCGCGCGCTCCATTTTTGAGCTGCCAAACGTCAGTGCCGCCTCTCACTCCTTCGCGCATCCCTACCAGTGGGACAGCACCGATTCCAATCCCGGCATCTACACAGAGCCCTTCATGACCCTCAAGCCAGAGGTCCCCTACCAAGCCGTGGACCTAAGCCGAGAGATCCAAGGCTCTATCCGCTACATCAATGACAACCTCCTGCCCCCAGGCAAGCAGGTGGAACTCATGCTCTGGTCTGGCAACTGCCGTCCCGGCCGCGAGGCCCTCCGCATGGTCAGAGAACTTGGCATCGAGAACATGAATGGCGGCAACACCATCGTCTCCCGCCTCTACCCAGGCATCGCAGGCGTGGCTCCGCGGGTCATGCCCTGGGGAGATGAACTCCAAATCTACGCCGCAAACCAAAACGAGTTCATGTATGCCAACGGCTGGAACGGCCCCTTCTTCGGTGGCTTCGCGGATGTCATCGACACCTTCGAGCGCACCGAGACGCCCCGCCGTCTCAAGCCCGTCAACGTCTATTACCACTTCTACTCGGCCACCTCACTCTCCTCCCTCCGCGCGCTGGAGAAAATTCACCACTGGTGCATGGAACAGCCGCTCCACCCCGTGACCGCACAGACCTACGCACGCATCGTGCGCGATGCCCACCAGAGCCGAATCTTCGAAATCGGCCCCCGCCACTGGGAGCTTCGCACAGGCGGCCACGTCCGCACCTTCCGCCTGCCATCCAGCCTGGGCCAGCCAGATCTCGAAGCCAGTGAGGGCATACTCGGCTGGGTTCCCCATGCAGATTCCATCCTCATCAGCACCGACGGCAGACCAGCTGTCCGGCTCAAAATGCAGAACCCAGTGGCCGCTGCAGCCAATTCGAAACCCGAGCCCCACCTGCGGCTGCTAAGCGCCACCGCTCAGCTCGAGTTCGACGAGCTCAGCGCCTGGAAGACCACCTTCAAAGTGGATGAGAAAGCCATGAAGACCGCAACAGTTGTATTTTCGGGATTGCCTGAAGCCTCCAGATGTGATCTTACTATCGACAACACTCCCTCAACTGTTTCTGCCGATACCCAGGGCAGGCTCTCCCTAAGCCTGCGTCCGGGTGCCACCGTGACTATTGATGCACAACGCGCACGCTTTGCACTACTCCGCTGACAGCGATGTAAGCGAACCCCGGGTCGTCGGCATCTCCACCTTGGCCGCCATCATCGGGCTCAGCTTGCTGGGCTCCTACCTGCTCGTACCAGACCAGAACCAGCTCGTAGAGCGCCTCATGCGCGACCAGCAGTATGAAAAAATGCAAGGCGTGCTGCGGTCCGGACTGGGTAACGTCGAAGGCCTCGATGCGCGGGAGTTCCAGAACATGGACGCCGCGCAGCTCGCCACCCTCTCCCAGCTCCTGCGCCTCACCCCGCGCGAGCAGCTCCAGACCATCTTCACACCCGCCCGAAACCTCAAATACGACCGCGTCATCCACGCCGTCACCCTCTCCGCCATTCGTTATGTGGACGTCATCCCCCCCGAGCAGGCTTGGCGCCTCGTCGCACCCATGGCGGACCGCATCCCCTCCCCCTGGTTCTCCGAGTTGGCCACCCTACTCTCCCGCAACGCCCTAGCCATTTCCAGGCCCGACACCGCCGCCACCATCCTGGCCCACTGCATCCAGACCACGGATGCCAGCCCCGCCACCGTCACCGAAATGGTCCAGTCCTTCCGCTGGGCCGGAAAACCCGCCGAAGCCGCCTTGAAAATGCAAGCCTGGCTAAAAAAGACGCCCAAGGCCCTCGGACCCCCCTTGACACAAGAAATGGCCAGCCTGCTCTCACTCGGTGCCACCGTGGCGCTTGAGGGCGGGGACCCATCTGCCGCACTCGACTTCCAGCTTGCAGCCCTCTCCACCCTCCCCGAAGACGCCGCGCCAGACGAACCACAAATCGAAACCGTACTTTCCCTCGCCGGACAGTGTTCCCGCACCACCGACGTCGTCCCATGGCTGGCCCGCTTTGTCGAGTCCATGCCAGAAGCCAAGGCAGACTGGAAAACACTCGGTACCATGCGGGAAAACAACCCAAAGGAGGTCGAAAGCTACATCCGCTGGAACCGCGTGCTCGCCCAATACTCGGACTGGTCCTCCCAGTTCGACGCCGCCTTCGACGCTCACTTCCGTCTCGCCGCCCTCGGAGAGACCGCCTCCCTGGACCGCTGCCTCGCCCTCTGTGACTTCTTGGGCAGAGGAGAAGAAATGGCCGCCCTCCTCCAACACTCGGATGCCGCCATCACACGCCCCGCACTTCAAGCCAGGCTGGCAGCACTTCTCGCTGCCCAGGGTCGCGATGTCGAAGCGCTCCCCCTCTACCAGCACTGGATAGCAGCCAACCCAGACGACGTCGAAGCCGCCCACGACCTCGGCTGCCTCCTCGAGGACATGGGCCGCGAGGACGACGCGCTCAAAGCCTTCGAGGACGTCCTCAAAAAGCACCCCACCCACATCCCTACCATCAAAAAACTCGCGGAATCCTGCATCCGCGCCGGCCAGCATGACCGAGCTCTGGCCCTTTACAAAGGCATGGCAGACGAGGACCACGACCACTACACCCTGGAAAACTTCGCCCTCCTCGCCGAGTCTCTCGACCAGCACCAGGACCTTTTCCGTGCCCAAGTGCTCCACACCCGGCAGCCAGACCTCAAAACCGTAGAGCCCTATCTCAACCTCGCTGAGACCGCCGCCTATCTGCCCTCCCCACGCCCCGCCATCCAGGTGCTTGAAGAAGGGTTGGCGCGTTTCCCTCAAAGCGCCGCGCTCCGCGTCGCACTCGCCACCGTCTGGCACCGCGACCTCGACGACATCGACAAATGTTACGCCACCCTCAAGCACCCCGTCGTCCTCAACTCCTTTGACGGCGTCACCATGCTGCTGGATCTGGCCACCGCCGTTCCAGACCAGAAAGACCTCCTCGCCTTCCTCGGCCCTGACATTGAGGACAAAATGGAACTGCCCCCGCGCAGCCTCCTCTCCCTGGCTGTGCTCAGCCACTTCTGCGGCGATGACAAGCGCTGCGAGGCCCTCTTCCAGCGCATTCCCGAGTCCCCACGCACCCTCCCACTCATCGCCGAGGCCCGCTTTCAGATGAACAACGTGGAAGAATCCATTCGCCTCATGACCGCTTATCTCAATGGAAACACCAGAAGCACTTCGGAAGATTGGATTTTTCTAGGAGAACTGTACGAAATCACTGGCCAGACCGACGCCGCTGCGCAAGCATATCAAAACTCCCTCGCCCTCCTCACCTCAGACCTTCCCACCACCTCCAAGACAGCAGAACTCAAATCGAGTGACTCAGCGGCCAGTCCCTCCCAGCCCGTGATCACGCCTCGCACCCCCACGCTTACGGCACCATGATCCCCATCCGGCCAAATTGGATTGTTCTTACAATCACAGCTCTTGCTCTCATCCAGGGGGCACCCTCCACTCTCCGTGCCCAGCAGGAACTCTTTCCCAAGGAAGCACCTCCCCTCCCACGACCCAACGCACCCGCCGTAGAAGGCGAGGAGGAAGTCAAAAAGCCAGATCCCTTCAGCGACCAGGAGCGCCGCGTCCTCAACTCCGCCGACTCCCTCCCCATCGAGCGCCTTCAGGAACTCCTCGGCGTCTATGAAAGGCTGGACAACACCCCCATGATCGACGCCCTATCCCGCGTCATCCTCCGGCGGGACCCAAAGAACGCTCAAGCCCTCAAGGCCCGCGCCGACCTAGACCCCGCAGAAGAAACCCGCGCCGTCGGCTACATGGAAAACCTGGCCAAAAAAGTCCTCGCCGGGCAGCGCGTCGAAGACATCGACTCCATCGGCATTCACGCGAGCAACCTCCTGGCCGAAGATCGCAATGACGAAGCCCTGCGCCTCCTACTCGCCCTCCGTCGCAACCAGTTCCAGGGCCAATTCTTTCCCTTTCTCGATGACCTCGCCTTTGCCTACAGCGAGAACGGCCTCATCGACGAAGCAGAGACCGCCTACAAAGCCGTCGCCGAAGACCAGCGTTTCGCTGTCGATGTCCGGCAGGAGGCACGGCGCGTGCTCCCAGGCTTAGAACTCAAGCGCCAGATGCAGCGCATCCGCAGCAACGCCGGTGGAAACTTTGACAAGCTCGTCTCCAGCGCGAAGAGCCTGCTCGACCGCAATCCAGACAACCATGACGCCCTCGCATTCTACATCGAGTGCCTAGACATGGCCAAGCGCTACAACGACGTGGTGGACCTCCTCCTTCGCATGAAGGCCAAAGTGCCCGCACGCACCCCCTGGATCTGGCAGACCACGCTCGGCTACGCCTACTTCGGAGCCAAGCGCCTAGACGAAGCAGAGGCCGCCTTCCGCGAAATCAAAAACAACAGCAAATACGACCCCGCCGCCCAGCTCGAAGCCGAGTCCATGCTCATCGAAATCGGCGTCAGTCGGCAGATCGAAGAAGGCATCCTCGCCCTCAACCGCTCAGACCTCGACACCGCAGGTGAAACCCTCCGCCGCCTCGAGAAAACCCACCCCAACCACTCCGACACCATCGGTTTCAAAGCCATCTACCTCTCCAAGATCGGCCGCTCGGAGGAAGCCCTGCAAATCCTCGGCGAGAACCGCCGTCAAGTGGAAGCCCAGGGCCTCCCCTTCAATCAGGCAGACGCCCTTGCAGACGTTTACGTCACGCGGAAAGAGTTCTCCCAGGCACGAGCCACCGTCCTTCAGATCCTCAATGACCCCCGCTACGACGCCGAAGCCCGCTCCGCCGCCCGCATCCAGCTGGCCAACATCGAAGTGGCCGAAAAGCTCGAAGAAGGATACATCGCCCTGCGTGACTCCCGCCGTCACGACGCCAAGCGCATCCTTGACGAAGTGCAGGCCGCCGCCCCAGGGAACGAAGTCGTAGCCCTCTACGCCGCAGACGTGGACCTCGCCTTCAATCGCAACCAGCAAGCCCTCACCCAGCTGCAAGCCCTCAAGCAGAAGCACACCGGCCCTGCCCCCTTCCCGGGTCAAGGCTCCTATGCCAGCGCACTAGCCCGGGATGACCAGTGGCAGGCATCCGCAGACGCCTACCGAGAAATCGTCAACGACATGACCTGGCTGGAAGAAGACCGCAACGAAGCCCTCTGGGCCCTGCGCGGACTCAACCCCTACCTCAGACCCTCACTCGAAACCACTGCCAGCTACATCAACGAGCAAGAAGGCACCCTCTTCTCCACCGAAACCGAGTACCTCAGCGGCTGGCACAAAAACTGGCGCTACGGTGCCTTCGCCCGCACAGACTCCGCCAGCGTCACAGGGGAATCCATCTACAGCGGACTCAGCGGAGACCGCTATGAGGCAGGTGCTCTCATCCAGCGCCTCTTCAAGCGCGGCTACTACGCAGAAGCCACGCTCGGAGCCTCCGGCGAAGGACTCATCTACTCCGCCAAAGTCGGACGCATGGGCTTCAACCGCACCAACTGGTATATCGCCTGGGAAGGCAACGCCCGCGCCACAGACTCCGTCTCACTCCAGGCACTCGACGGACGTCAAAACCGCCTCAGCGCCTACATCAACCACCCCGTCAACGAACGCCTCTTCATCTCCGCCTACGCCTATTGGAACTGGACCAACATCGGCGGCGACAAGCTTGGTGACGGCTACGGCATCCAGTACGAAGCAGACTACACCCTCCAAACCGAGACCAAGACCCGCCCAGCGCTCGCCATCACTTTCGTCGGTGAGTACCGCAAGTTCGAGCACTCTTCCACCATCCCCACCTCCGCCCAGCGCGAAGTCCGCCGCGCCCTTCCCACCAGTGGTCCCAACGCCAGCCTCAACCCCACCCGCGACCTCCTCAACACCCTGGCCGATGAAGAAACCAACCGCCAAGGCGTGAACTTCCGCATCTCCAGACACTTCGGTGCCGACCTCAATGCCTACGCCCAAGTCGGCACCTACTACGCCTTCGACGACGAGTCCCTTGAGTTCACCGGAGCGCTCGGTGCCGAATACTGGGTCACCGACAACAGCCTCGTCTATGGCGAGCTCCGCTACGACACTTCCGGCACCGGCGGCTCCTCCGGCAACGGCGTCTTTGAGGCCAATCTGGGCGGCAAAATCAACTTCTAGCCTGCCAAGTTCCAAACGGAATTTGCTGAGCATAGATTGTTTGGGGTTCGACATTCCGCATTCGGCCTTTTTCAATGCCATTGAATGTCACTTCACTCCCTATTCTCACCCGGCAGCATCGCCGTTATTGGCGCCACAGATCGTCAGGGTAGCGTGGGACGTGCGCTCATGGCGAACTTGACGCGTTTCAAGGGAGCCCTGCTACCAATCAATCCGAACCGCAGCGAAGTGCTCGGGATCCCGGCATTCTCCTCCCTGTCGGCCATCAAGGTGCCAGTTGACCTAGCCATCATCGTCACCCCTTCGCCTACCGTCCCCGCACTCGTGGCGGAATGTGCAGCAGCCGGGGTAAGGAGCGTGCTCATCCTCAGTGCCGGATTTCGAGAGACCGGTGCCGAAGGCGCCGCACTTGAGCAGCGCATTCGAAAAATCGCCAACACAAGCGGCATTCGCATCGCCGGTCCCAACTGCCTCGGCATCATGAATCCCCACCTCGGACTGAATGCCACCTTTGCCGCAAGCCACGCCACGCCCGGCAGCGTCGCCTTTCTCAGCCAGAGTGGTGCACTCTGCACAGCCATTCTGGACTGGAGCCACACCCAACGTGTCGGCTTCAGCGCCTTTGTCTCCGCAGGGGCCATGCTGGACATAGGCTGGGCAGATCTCATCCGCCACTTCGGCGCAGACCCACACACCCGCAGCATCGTCATTTACATGGAATCCGTCATGGACGGAACCGGATTCCTCGAAGCTGCACGTGAGGTAGCCTCCCAGAAACCCATCGTCGTCATCAAAGTCGGGCGCACAGACTCAGCAGCGCGTGCCGCCGCCTCTCACACCGGAGCCATGACCGGCAGCGACGCCGTCCTAGATGCAGCCTTCAAACAAAGCGGCATCCTCCGAGTGGACACCGTGGAACAGCTGTTCGACACCGCCGATTACCTCTCCAAACAACCCCTCCCAAAAGGGCCAAGGCTCGGCATCCTCACCAATGCGGGAGGTCCAGGTGCCCTGGCTGCGGACACCGCATCCCTCCTCGGAGCCGAAGTGCCAGACCTCTCCCCAGCCACTCTCGCCTCATGCACGGCACTTCTTCCGCCGCACTGGTCCCATGGCAACCCAGTGGACATCCTTGGAGACGCCGACGCGCCACGCTACGCAAAAGCCCTCGAAACCATGGCACACGATGAAAACCTGGACGGCATCCTAGCCATCCTCACCCCACAAGCCATGACCGCGCCTCGGGAGTGCGCGGAACAAGTCATCACCGTCTCCCGAGGACTCGCCAAGCCACTCATCTGCTCCTGGATGGGAGGACAAAGTGTAGAAGCCGCACGCAATCTGCTCAATGCCGCATCCATTCCCACCTGCCATTATCCAGACGAAGCCGCACGAGCCTTCGTACAGCTCTGGCAGCGGACACACCGCCTGGAGCTCCTGAGCCAGTCCCTCCTCGCCCAGGATCCCTCCGCCACGAAAGCACTCCGGTCCGAGCACCTTTTCAGACTGCAACAGCAAGGCCGCGTCCTTCTCTCCGAGACCGAGACCAAGCAAGCGCTTCATGAGGCCGGTCTGCCCGTAACCCCATCCCGCGTGGCCCATACGGCAGAAGAAGCTGTCTCCCACGCCGATGAAACGGGCTATCCCGTCGTGGTAAAACTTCATTCCCTCACCCTTGCGCACAAAACCAACGTCAATGGCGTGAGGCTCAACCTCCCAGACGCCGCCGCCGTGCGCGCCGCCTGGCACAGCATCCGCCAGGCCGTGCCCGCGCACGATTTCAACGGAGTGGCTGTTCAACCCATGATCACCGCCAAAGGCGTGGAACTCATCCTCGGTGCCTCCACAGACCCCCAGTTCGGCCCAGTGCTGCTGCTCGGAGCAGGGGGCACTCTCACGGAGGTCTGGCAGGACACCGCACTCATGCTTCCCCCCATCAACCTCGCCCTCGCAGCCCACTGGCTGCGGCAAACCCGCATCTCCAAAGCAATCCTCACCCCACGGGATGGACGCAGCCTAAGGGTGGACTCCGTGCTGGACGTCTTGGTGCGTTTCAGCCGCTTCGTCGCAGCCAACCCATGCATTGAACAAGCAGACATCAATCCCCTGCTCGCCACCACCGACGGCCCCCTCATCCTGGATGCACGCATCCTGCTCAAGCCCAAGCCGTAACCCGCCAAAGGCAACAGCACAGGCTCTCGCGCCCACACTTCAACCACCTCACCCCAGCACCTCCACGATCACTGCCGTCGTATTGTCACGGCTGCCCTCCTGAATCGCCTCCCGCACCAGCTCTGAAGCAGTGCATTTCCCTGTTAGAGCATCCGCTATGCGGTGATCCCACAGACCGTCCACAATGCCGTCAGAGCAGATCAAAAAGCGGTCCCCGGCCTCGATACGCACCGCTCCCAGATGCGGCTCCACGATCTGCATCGAAGCACCCAACACCTTCTGCAGCCGATTCTTGGCTGGGTGATTTCTTGCTTCGCGTTCGCTCATTAGACCCTGTCGGCGCTGATAGCCCACAAAGGTATGATCTTCCGTCAGTTGCTTCATCTGCCCTTCGTGCGGCAGATAATACACCCGGCTGTCTCCCATGTGGCTGAAGAACATCCACCCCGGCGAGAACCAGCACAGGCTCAACGTCGCCCCCATACCCCGGCACTCGTCGTAGTAGCGGCCCAGCGCCTGCATCTCCTTGTGGATGGATGAGAACAACTCCACCAGCACATCCCCACGCCCCGCATCCAGACCCTCCGCAGAGAGCTTGAAACTCCGCGGCAGCAGGCGCGTGATCTTCTCCGTAGCGATCTTGCTGGCAAACTCCCCGCTCTTCGCCCCGCCCATGCCATCACTCACCGCGAACACGAAGTCCGCCTCATCCATGGACGCCTCCCCCACCTTACCCAAAAAACGCACCTCCCGTGCATCAAACGTCAGCGCCAGAAACGCATCCTCATTGTTGCTCCTGACGCTGCCCTTGTCCGTATGACCCGACCACTTCAACTGCATCCCCACATCTCAGCGCCAAGGCAGCGAGGATTCAATCTGAAAAGAATCCCCGCCACACTTTGCCCCCTCGTTGCGAGCTACGCACGCTTGTGACATACTCAGCCCTGTGAGCACGCCGAACTCACACGCATCAAAAAACCCAGAGGTCCTGCGCCCGCTGCTGCACCAGCGCATTGATGAACTGCCAGTTGAGGAGCTTGATCTGGTAGAGCGCGTGCTAGCACGTTTGGAAATGGACAGGCTTTGGCAGCAAGTCCAGGAGGGCTTCACCCAGGACTGGGCCGACGGCAAATACACTAGGCTGGATGACATCATCCGCGAGGTGCGAAGCACGCTCAAAGCGCAAGCCGCATGATCATCGTGCCCGACACCAACGTGGTGTTGCAGGCCCTCAATCAACATCATCCCTACGCTCTCATTCTCCACGCTTGGTATTCGGGACGCCTCATCTGGGCGCTCTCGACAGACATCCTGCTGGAGTAGCAAGAGGTGGTCGTCCGTGAGTCCGGCCTCCCACGGTGGAAGACATTGGAGCGGTTACTCGACCTCGCCGCGTTTCATGCCACCAACACACAACGCGTCTCCCCCTCCTTCTTCTTCCGCTCCATCTCTTCTGATCGGGATGATGACAAGTTTGCCGACTGCGCCATCGCAGCGAATGCCGACTTCATCATCACTACAAAGGGGCAGATTTCAGATCGTCACCGAAAGCTGGACACGATCTCCTTGGAATGCGTGCCGCCCACTGCCGTCTTCCGCACAATACCTAGTCTTTCCGTCCAACTATCGGAAACCTTCTACTTTTCATGGATCGCGACATGGCAGCCAAGCCTGACATCAGTCGGTGGTAGGAGGACACTGATGCGCCTCGCCGTCCACAGCTGATCTCCCAGATCGAGGCCTCAGACCCCACCTTGAAAACAGAGCGCGGAAAACAAACTAACCCTTCCTCTACACCTGTCTCCTCACCGTCTGGCCGGGGTTCATGAGGTCGGCGCGTTCGAGGCCGGTCAGTCTTTCCAACCCGCGGATGAACTTTATAAGGACCACGAACATGGCCGCCATCATGGGCACGCCAATGACGATCATGCCGCCCCAGTTGAGCTTGGAGAGGGCACTATTGTGCTCAGGCGTTTGGGGTTCTTTCCCATCCAGCAGCCACCAGGCGAGGGCGAAGTTCATGGCGGCGGAGACAAGCATCATCGCACCCATGCCGAGAGAGGCGTTCCAGAGCAGCTTCTGAAAGCTCCCAGCCTGCGGCTCCTGCGCTACGCGGCTGCGGATCAGCTTCGTATTGAACAACTGGGGCTGCAACAGCAGGGCCTCGATGAGGGGACGCTTCCACAGAAAGCTGAGCGGGAAGCATAGTCCGAGCACGACGGGCACGCTGGCTTCCTTCAACGCGAACCAAACGGTATCCAGCTTCATCAATCCAAGTCCTCCCGTGAGGATGATGGCAATGAGGCCGAAGACAGAAAAGAAGTTCAGCCCGGTCTTCGTCACCCAGCAGTAGATGCCGTAACCCAGCGGGATGAGTGAGGCGATGACCAGCGCCCAGACCGGCGCACGCTCTCCCAACCATTCCGCCTTGCTCAGCCACTCCAGCGTCATCGACGGCAGGAGAACCGTGAGCATAAGATCGTAGAGTGGGTTGGTCGGTTTGGACTCGGGCATCGCGCAAGTGCCTGTCATCCTTTCAATCGCAAGTCAACTCCCTGGGTGAACCATTCCGGAACGTCAGCAGGCTCTACGCGCTCTAACAACCACGTAATGATGTCAGAACTCATTACGAACCAGTGCCCCCGGAAGGCAAAAGTGCGGCTCCAGCCCGCTGCGCCGGATTTGTGCCAGATGCGCATCGATTGAGGGTTCAATATCTCGTAGAAGTAAATAAACCCGTAATCGGGTTGAGGCAGATCATGCACTTTCATCCATTGAATCATCCTGCCATCGCTCGTGAAACGAACCCATCCCTCAGATGGGTGCTTGCCCGGCACGAAGTAGCTCCAGGTCTGGTCACAAAACGATTCTGCCGCTGCTTCCATCACTCAACATGACGGTGGCAGCGGCAGAAACAAGGGATCAAATGAGTCTTGGGATCAAACCGTCCCAAAGATCGTCTTGCCGGTGCTGAGCAAATCATCACAAGCGACCTTCATGCGGTCACAGAGTCCTTGCTCGCCCTTTTTCAGGTAACCGCGTGGGTCGTAGGTCTTTTTGTCACCCACTTCACCGTCGATCTTCAGCACCCCGTCATAGTTCTTGAACATGTGCGCCGCGATGGGGCGGGTGAAGGCGTACTGCGTGTCGGTGTCGATGTTCATTTTAATGACGCCGTAGTCCAGCGTTTCGCGGATCTCTTCGAGCGGGGTTCCGCTGCCGCCGTGGAAGACGAGGTCCATCTCCGCCGCCGCGCCGTGCTTGTCCATCACGGCCTTCTGACCGTCGCGCAGGATGGTGGGCTTCAGCTTCACGGCACCGGGCTTGTAGGCACCATGCACATTGCCAAACGTGGCGGCGAACATAAAGCGCCCAATCGGGCTCAGCGCCTCATACACGGCAAGCATGTCCTCCGGCGTAGTGTAGAGCTTTTCATTGGCCACGCCGCTGGTGTCGTGCCCATCCTCCTCTCCGCCGACCACGCCGGCTTCCACTTCCAGGATGATCTCATTCTCCACACAGAGCTTCATCAGTTCTGCCGATTGCTTAATGTTCTCCTCCAGGCTCAGCTCAGAGCCGTCGAACATGTGGCTGTTAAACAGGTTGCCCTTGCCCGCAGCGCGGCGGGCAGCAGTGGCGGCGATGAGTGGCTTCAAGAACTTCTCCACATTCTTCGGGTGGCAGTGGTCTGTGTGCAGCGCCACCAGGATGTCATACTTTGCCGCCAGCAAATGCACCGCCTCAGCCAGCACAATGGCTCCCAGAGCCATGTCCTTCACCGCCGTGCCAGAGGCAAACTCCCCACCGCCGGTGCTGATCTGGATGATGCCGTCCGACTTGCTCTCAGCGAAGGCCTTCAGCGCACCATTGATGGTCGGCAGCGAGGTCACATTGATGGCGGGATAGGCGTAGCCACCCTTCTGGGCGGCGTCGAGCATGGCGTGATACTGAGCGGGTGTGGCGACTGGCATGATAGTTTTTTGGTTAAACCGGACGGTCCGGCCTCGGAAAGGAGCACGGAGCAAGCCAAGTGCAACCCTGCCTCTCGCCCAAGCCGGTTTCTTCAGGCGCAACCTCCGACCGGGCGCGGTGTTCCAGCCATTGCCAAAACGCCTTCTCCACCCCACATTCCCACCGTGCAACGCATCGCCGCCATCCTCTTCACAGCCCTCCTCACCGGTGGCACATGGTCTGTCGGTCAGGAGGAGTCCAAACCACCACCCCCTCCTCCGCCTGGCGGTAAGGAGGGCCGCAGGTTTGGCGGGTTCGGCATCCCACCCTTTGGCCGTGGACCGGGCGGTTCTGAAGGAGCGGATTTCAGCAGCCTGAGCGAAGCGGAGAAGAAAAAGGTCCGCGAGGCTCTGGATGCCGCTTGGCGAGACCCAGAGGTAGAAGCCGCGAGGGACCGCGTGATGAAGGCCAATGAGGACTTTCGTAAGGCAATGCACGCCGCCGTGGAGAAAAATGACCCCGAAGCTGCAAAGATACTGGCCAAAGTCCGCCCGCCATCTCCTTGGGACATGCTCAAAGACCGCGTGCGTCTGCCGCCGCCGGATGACCCTAAGTTCGTCGAGCTAGCCGTCCTGCGTGTGGGCATGGAGCTTTACCACATGGCCAAACCGGAACACCGAGAAGCGGCACGCCGTCTTCACGACCGTGTGCTGAAGCACCCCAGCGTGGTGGCCGCCATCGAAGCCATGAAGAACGCCTCAGGCGAGGCGCGGATGGCAGCATTTAAGGCCTTCGGAGAGGAATACAAAAAGCAGGTGGATGCCGAAGTGAAGGACATCCGCAGCAAGATGGCATCGCCACTGCCACCGCCATCTGAAAAGCCTTGAGCTTCCTCGCTTCCGCCCCGTAGAATCAGGTGAATAGGATGTGGGTGCCCGCCCCGGCAGACTCATTGTAGAAGTCGCCCACCGTCAGCACACCGTCCACCCGGTCCATCAGATCCTCCTTCTTCAGCTTGAACATGTCCATCGCCAGCTTGCAGGCGAAAATCTTTCCGCCCGAGTCGGAGATGAGCTCCAGAAACTCGCGCACCGGCGGGATGTCCAGTTTCTCCATCTCCTTGTTCATGAGATGAGTCGCAAAGGCAGACACCCCAGGAATGGCCCCCATCCACGTCGGGAATGGCATCGTCATCGGCAGCCCCAGCATCGGCATCGCCATGTTCAAGGCGGAGTTCCCCACCGTGGCCACTTTCAGGTGATCCAGCGTCTTGTTCACCAAAGCGTTGAGTCCAAAAAAAGTGAAAAACAAAGACGCCTCTATGCCCTCCATCCGTGCACCGTTGGCCATAATCAGCGCGGGGTAAATCCCATCCAGTGAACCGCGGCTCACGATGATGGACATCTTCTTCACAGGTTGCTTGTCGTCAGTCATATCTGCTTGAGTCTCAGAGTTTACCAATCAAATGCAGCCGACAGGCTTGGGGATGCCGGCGATCTTGGATGACTTCTTCAACGGGCCGCCTGGGAACAGATCATACAGCTCCTTCGTGGTCACCACGCCGCTCTTCCCCATGCTGCGAATGGTCAGCGTCGCGCCCTTTGCCTGCTGCTCCCTCAGGTAGCGTACCACTTTCATGTGCGCCTCCGTGAGCGGCCCCACATTCTCCTCGGCAGCTATGGCCGCCGCGATTGCCTCGTTCCACTGCGACATGTCCGTCAGATAGCCCTCCTCATTCACGTCCACTTCACTTCCTGCGATGTTCTTTTTCATAGTCTGCTCTTTAATGGTTCACGCCTCTACCGGCTTCTTTTTCTGGCGGCTGATGCCCGGCATGGGCCAAGCCTTCAACAATACGTTCCAATACACATGCCGGAACGCCAGCTTCCCATAGTGGTTAAGACGAGACTCCTCAAGCAGCTTCATCGGCCCGAACGCAAACGGAAAGTTCCCCTCGTGCGGCTCGTGCTCATAGCTGAAGTCAATCAACAGTGCCTTGCCATTGCCGGACTCGATGAAGCAGTTCGAATGCCCGTCAAACTCCTCCTTCAAAGGTTCCCCTCGGATGTGTCGCATGACATTGTCCGCCAGGGTCTCGCTCTCAAAGTGCGCCACCGAACCCGCCTTGGATGCAGGCACGTTCGTCGCATCTCCGATCACAAACACATCCGGGTGCTGCAAGGACTGAAGCGTGTGCTTGTGCGTGGGGATAAAATCCAGGTCATCACCAAGGCCGGAGCGCCGCACCGCCTGATCACCCATGTTCGTTGGCGTGGTCACCAGCAGATCATACGGCACCTCTCGCCCGTCATAGCAGACCAGCTTATCCTGCTCTTGATCCACCTTCTCCGCAACGAAGTCCGTCACCAGCTCTATGCCCTTGTCCGTCAGCAAATGCCCCAGCTTCCGAGAGGCCTTGGGCTTCGTGAAGGCTCCTGACAAAGGTGTCACATAAGTCAGCGTCACTTTGTCCCTGATGCCGCGCTCCCGGAAAAAGGTATCCGCCAGGAAAGTGAACTCCAGCGGGGCCACCGGGCACTTCACTGGCATCTCGTTGACATGCACCACCACGTGTCCGCCCTCAAAGCCAGCCAACTTCTCCCGCAGAGCGCGCGCCCCATCCAACGTGTAAAAGTCATGCACATTCACCCGCCACTTCGGCCCCAGCATCCCCTCCGTCTCCTCCGGCGCAGTGCGACAACCGGTCGCAACAATCAAGATGTCATAAGTCAAGACATCCCCGTCCTTCAACTTCACTGCGTGCTCCCCAGGCTGAATCATCTCCACTTCAGACTGCAAGAAACGAACCCCTCGAGGGATGAAATCCGCCGTATTGCGGACGATCTGCCGCTCTTCGTATATTCCGAATGGCAGGAACAGAAACCCAGGCTGATAAAGATGCTTCTCGGACCTGTCCACCACCGTCATCCGCCACTCCTTCGCTGGAAGCCGCCGCCGCAGATGATTTGCCATCATCGTGCCAGCCGTTCCGCCTCCGAGTATGAGTAAATGTTTGCTCATGATGTGATACCTCCTCTTGCAGCACCTTTATATGAGCGTATGCTCATATTCAAGATTCAAATCCACCGCTCCCTTGTCATCCATGCACTCATCCTTGACTACGGACTCCTTCGGCATCCTCCAGTCCTGCCCGGCATGTGGCACTACCAACCGCATCAGCTTCGCAAAAGCAGGTCAACAAGGCCGCTGTGGAACCTGCAAGGCACCCCTTCCCCAAGTCTCCGTGCCCGTGGACATCGCATCGCCCGCAGCATTTTCAGCCATCCTCTCACAGTCCCCGCTGCCCATCGTGGTGGACTTCTGGGCACCGTGGTGCGGCCCTTGTCAGATGATGGCCCCGGAGTTCGCCAAAGCGGCTGCTCTCGCCGCTGGGGAAGCCATCTTCGTCAAGGTCAACACGGATGAACAACAAGCCATCGCCGCTCAGTTTCGCATTCAGGGTATCCCCGCTTTTGCCTTGGCAAAGGGCGGACAAGTCCTTGCCCGTACCTCTGGCTTCCAGCCCGCTCAGTCCCTGCTCAACTGGATGCGGCAGCACTAAACCTCATTTGCGCCTGAACCGCACAAAATAGTTCTCCTTCAGCAGCCCCTTCACCTCGTCCACCTTTTCAAAGCCTACCGCAGCGATCTCTCTTTCAAACACCTCCTGCCCGGCCCGCACGTGCCCCAGGATGAACTCGCTGCTCTCTCCGGGGATGCGCTTGAAGTCAATGACCACCAGCTCCCCACCCGGCTTGAGCGCCCGGTGCAGACTTTCCATCGTCGCCTGCGGATACTCAAAGTGGTGATACACATCACAAATAAAGGCCAGATCCAAGCTCGCCTCCGGCAGCTCCACACTCTTCTCCGTGCACAGAACAGTCTGCACGTTCTCAGCCTCAGCCCGCTTCGCACGCGCCTTGATGTGCTCCAAGAAGTTCTTCGCTATCTCCACTGCATAGACCTTCCCCTCACTCCCCACCGCTTTAGAGAACGGCAGCGTGAACAAGCCCGTACCCGCTCCGACGTCGGCCACGGACATACCGGGCTTGATTCCCACCGCCTGCACGATCTGCTCCCTGAAATGAAAAATCTCCCGGCTCTCCGTCTCAAACTTCTCCGTCCACTCCTCCACCTTGAGACCCGGATCCAAAAACTTGTCATTGATCCCAGGCTTCACACTCGCCTCTTGGGCAAGCACGAATGCCGAAGACGCCAAAAGGAATGCCGATGCGAGTTTCATGCTGTCTATCATCACCCTTGGTTACGCGCTTGCATCCGCTTTTCATGCTTTGCAACGAACGTAAAAACCGCCACTGCCAGCAATACAAGTCCAGCATACCACACCCACTCCGGCACGGTCAGAAGTTCCGGCAGCCGTTTCTTTCCCAGATCCGCCACGGGTAGCACCTTCTCAGCCAGCCAATCATAAGCATACGCATACGCCACTCCACCTACCATCATCCCCAGGAAACCGACCAGCGCATCCAGCCGACCCGTCCCTATCGCGGCCACGCCCGTTCCCGGGCAGTAGCCGTAAACCACCATACCGATGCCAAACAGCGTCGCCCCCAGCACCACGGCCAGCATGGCCGCTGGCTTGATGTGCCAGTTCGCCAACTCCTGACCATGCAGAATGAACACGCCCACCCCGCCCACAGCGATGGCCGTGAACATGACCTTCAGCACCGTGAAGTCGCGAAACAAAAACTGCTTCACGATGACATTGTAGTCCGTCACGCCTCCACGATGCAGCAGCACGCCGAATACGAAACCGAACAACAGCCCAGCCCAGAGAAGGTTGGGACCCGAGATGAAAGCAAACACGGTGGACATGGCAGATCAGGATTTGGGTTTCAGACGGAAAAGCAATACGGCGGTCACAATGCCGCTCGCGAACATCACAAGGAAAAACGTCCAACTGCTCAGCGCCAGTTGCAGAGAGCCACTGATCCCATGCCCGCTCGTGCAGCCATCAGCCAACCGAGCGCCAAAGAGAATCACCGCTCCGCCCACAAAGGCCGCCACCATGCGCTTGACCACCGATGGCCCAAACCGCTCACGCCATACCTCAGGCACGCTCTCCCACCTGAAGCTGCCGCTCATCAGAGCGCTCACGAGCGCCCCAAAAAACGTTCCCAGCACAAACAGGCTTCCGTAGTCCCATGTCGGCACCGCTTTCTTCGCCCAGTAAGTGTTCGCCGCCACACCTTCCGCTCCCAACACGGGCAGCGCACACGCCCCGGACGCCTGGGCAAGCCCGGTGGACATTCCAATAGGCTTGTCCGCCAGTGAAAAGGTAAGCAGGCTTAGCACGCCTATCAGCGCTCCCACCAGGTAGGGGTTCCATCGATGCGTCTTCATGGCAGTTTGATCGTTTAACAATGCGGTTCCAGTCTCAGGTCAGCGCTTCTCCTCCGCAGAAAAGGTGACCCGCCAAAGTCCCCGCAAATCGCCCATTTTGAATCCAGTGGCTTTGTCCTCCGGATAAAGGCGGCGGATCTCTGCCAGCGTGTCCGCTGACACCTCGGCGTCCGGGCTACCGTGACACTGGAGGCAAAGCGCATTCCCGAGCACTATCGGCGCATAGAAGTCCATGGTCCCGTCTGCATTCTTCACCAGCTTCGGACGTGGAGCCTCGCCCCCTGCCACAGCTCGCATAAACTCCTCCAGCATCTTCCTCTCCTCCTCGCCCGCTGCGTTCTGCGGGTTGCGGGGTTTCATCGTAGCCCGCCGCAGTGTCACCCCGTGAGTCTGCGCCACCTCGCCCATCACCTGGGGTGCCTTCTCACTGCAAACGGCCAGTGCCCCCTTGGCACCTTCCTTAGCCACAGCGCTGGACAGAGCAGCCGACAGACGCCCGAATACCTCAGAAACCACCGCCTGACCTGCCTTGGCCACCTCCGCTTCCCCCTCCTCATTGCCACATACAGACCCGGCACACAGCAGCCAAAGGAAGCAGCCACTGCTGATGACAATGAGGTTTGAAGCGATCTTCATACCTTCATGTATATGATTGTATGCTCATATTCAAGTTCTCATTTGAACAAATGTCTGACGTCCATCCAACTCATCTGTGCGATACCTTGCAATCTTGCCTTCTTTCTCTCGTTTTGCCCTCATGATCCACCGGTCTCCCATCACGACCATCCGCTCACCAATCGCCGCGCTCGCACTCTTCTCATCTGGAGTCCTCGGCTCAGGGTTCAGTCAACACCTCGTCGCCGCCTCTCCAGTGAGCGCTCCGCCCAATGTTGTAATTCTTTATGCCGACGACATGGGCTTCGGTGACCTCGGAGCCAACAACCCGGAGTCAAAGATTCCCACCCCTCACCTAGACCGACTCGCCGCACAGGGCATGCGTTTCACGGATGCACACAGCTCCTCCGGCGTCTGCACTCCCAGCCGCTACGCCTTGCTCACAGGCCGCTTTCACTGGCGGAAGTTCCACAGCATCGTGAACTCCTTTGAGCCTCCCGTTCTCGACGACAGTGAGCTCACCCTGCCCGAGATGCTCAAGCAGCACGGCTACCGCACCGCCTGCGTCGGAAAGTGGCACCTCGGCTGGAACTGGAGCGATATCCAGAAACCCGGCGTAAAGCCGGAAATGGACGAAAAAAAGCGAAACATGGTTTTCAAACCTGATGCCTTCGACTGGTCCAAACCCATCTCAGGCGGCCCCCTTTCACACGGCTTTGACTACTACTTCGGCGACGACGTGCCCAACTTCCCACCCTATGCCTGGTTTGAAAACGACCGCGTCATCACCCTGCCATCCGAGCCGCTGAGCATCACCCCTGTAACCAAAGAAGGCTCTTGGGAAGCACGCCCCGGCCCCATGACGCCCGGCTGGGACTTCTACGCCGTCGTGCCCAAGATCACCGCCAAAGCAGTGGACTGGATCCACCAGCAGCGCGGCAAGGACGGCCCGTTCTTCCTCTACGCACCGTTCAACTCTCCGCACGCCCCCATCGTGCCCACGGACGAATTCGCCGGCAAGTCCAAGGCCGGAGGCTACGGCGACTTCATGTCTCAGACGGACGCCGAAGTGGGCCGCATTCTTCAGGCTCTCGAAGACAACGGCTTTGCAGACAACACGCTCATCATCTTCAGCTCCGACAACGGTGCCGAGTCTTACGCCTACGAGCGCATCCGAAACTTCCACCACCGCAGCTCCGGCCCGCTGCGCGGCGTAAAGCGCGATCTCTACGAAGGCGGCCACCGCGTACCATTCATCGTGAAGTGGCCCGGTGTCGTCAAGCCCGGTAGCGTCAGTGACGCGCTCATCAGCCAGGTGGACATCTACGCCACGCTCGCCGCCATCCTCCGTCACCCACTCGCACCCGGCACCGCCGAAGACAGCCACGATCTCCTTCCTGTTCTGAAGGAAAACGCCCCCAGCCCACGACGCAGCATCGTTCACAACACCAAGGACGGGGACTATGCCCTCCGCCATGACCAGTGGCTGCTCATCGTCGGCAAAACCGGCGCCCACAGCAAAGTGCCCGCATGGTTCGACGAAGAGAATGGTTACACGAAAAACGAGCACCCCGGCGAACTCTACGACCTCCGCGCCGACCTCGCGCAGAAGCACAACCTTTACGCCTCCCAGCCAGCCAAGGTGAAGGAACTCACCGCCCTCCTCGAATCCATCCGCTCCAAAGGCCAGGTGCGTTGAACTCCAACTCCATGCGCCTTCTCGCCCTCGCCCTCCTTCTCGCAGTCACGGGCGCCGCCAAGGCCACTCCGCCCAATCTCATCGTCATCCTAGCCGACGACCTCGGCCACGGCGACCTCAGCTGCTATGGCTCCAACGTCATCTCCACCCCGCGCATCGACCGCATGGCCGCAGAGGGTGTGCGGTTTACCGACTTTTACGTTGCGTCGCCGTTTTGCAGTCCCTCGCGAGCGGCGCTGCTCACCGGGCGGCTGCCGGCGCGCTGCGGCGTTCCGTATGTCCTCTTTCCCAGCGAGCACACGGGCCTCCCGCCGGACGAAGTGACGCTGGCGGAAATGTTGAAGCCCGTCGGCTATGCCACGGCTTGCATCGGCAAATGGCATCTCGGCTGGCGGCGTGAGCTGCGTCCTCAAAACCAGGGTTTTGATGAAGTCTTCGGCGTCCGCCACTCCAACGACGCCGACGAATGGCTGCCCGGCCGCCCCTTCCATCAGCTCACCGACTTTGAACCCTTCACCCTGCGGGATGGCGACCGCATCGTCGAGGCACCCGCAGATCAAGCGCTTCTAACAGAGAAATACACCCTCCGTGCGCTCGACTTTATCCGCCGCCATCGCGACCATCCCTTCTTCCTCTACCTGCCGCACACCATGCCGCACGTCCCACAATACGCCTCGCCCGCGTTTGACGGGAAATCGAAGGACGGCGTGTATGGCGACTGCATCGAGGAACTGGACGCCAGCACCGGCCGCATTCTCGATCTGCTGGATGAACTGGGCATCGCGGAAAACACGCTCATTCTCTTCACCAGTGACAACGGTGCCGCCATCAAGAACCGCAGTGCCAGGCCCAAGCAACCGGCCAAAAACGACCGCTTTCCCGGCCACGCGCACGGCGGCAGCAACGGCGCTCTGAAAATGGGCAAAGGCACCACCTGGGAAGGCGGCATCCGCGTTCCCTGCATCGCCCGCTGGCCAGGCACCATCGCCGCCGGGCGCATCGAGAGCACGCCCTGCTCCACGCTCGACTTGTTCCCCACCTTCGCCGCACTCGCAGGGACAGAGCCGCCTGCGGATTTGAAGCTCGATGGCCAGGACATCACCCCCCTGTTCAAAAGCCAGCCCGTGGAGCCGCGTCTGCTCACACATTACTTCGGCGTGCAACTCCAGGCCGTGCGCGAAGGCCCATGGAAGCTCATCCTCCCCATCGCCGAGCTGCCCCGGATTCGTATTGAAAGCCTCTGGTTCGCTCATCAGCCCGGACTCTTCGAGCGCCAGCATCGCCTCTGGCCCAAGGCATCCCTCTACAACCTTAAAGCCGATCCCGGTGAAACGACCGACCTCGCCGCCCAGCATCCGGACATCGTCGCCCGCCTTGAAAAGAAAGCCGCCGACTTCGACTCCGCGTTTCAGCCGCAGATTCCACCCGTGCCCAAGCTCCCCGGTCCGCCACCACCCGCTCCCGGCCAGATCCGCACCGAGGCCGACAGCATCGCCGAATGGCAAAAACTCATCAACGAACCCACCCGGCCATGAAGCGGCGCACGGCATTCATCACTCTCATCCTGATTATCCTCGCCGTATTGGCTTGGGGCGTCACAAACTACTTCAGACTCAACAACGAACCTGCATGGACCCATCATTTGCCCGGCAAAGGCCAAGTGTATGCTTTCGCCAGTTGCCAACCTGTAGGGAAAGGCGA
This sequence comes from uncultured Verrucomicrobiaceae bacterium, assembly GCA_964538625.1. Classification (GTDB taxonomy): domain Bacteria; phylum Verrucomicrobiota; class Verrucomicrobiia; order Verrucomicrobiales; family Verrucomicrobiaceae; genus JAEUHM01. The sequence continues at coordinate 4,284 of CAZIGH010000050.1, read as the reverse complement.
GGTCCTCGTTGCAGCGGGCTGCGCGGATGTGGATGAGGACGACTCGGACTATCATCTCGTTGGCTTGGAGCCAGAGACTGGCCGTGTTCTCTGGCAAACCCGTCAGCCCATGACCATAAAGGGTTACATCAATCTCGAACCGCAGCTTGCCGAGGCCGAAGACGGTCATGTGCTCCTCGGATCGAAATGGACAGCCATTCCCGACACATCACGGCAAGCCTTAGCGAAACACGATTCCCAAGACGGTCACTTGCTATGGCAGTGCACAATTTCGCAGTTTGCCCCCGATGCCTACCGGGGTGCCGGCTTCTCCGCCATCCCGGCAGCAAGGATGCTGGGCAGTGTCTGGGTCACTGGCATCTATCCCGTCGCCGAGCAGACATATTCGCGGTTCGTCGCCCTGGTGGATCAAGCCACTGGACAGACGCGCTGGCAGACACAATGCAATTCAGCTCGTGATGTGTTTGATGCGGTCTGCAATGTCCATCCATTGTCCGTAGCAGATGCCATCGTTGTGTCGCCACCCCATCACCATGAACGATCCTATCCGTGGTTTATTCAGCGCGTCTCAGAGATCACAGGCGAGGTGCTTTGGTCCCGCCAGTTCACCCGCGACAACGAGCGCAACCTGCCCGACATCGCCTGGCTCGTGGACGAGACTCGCGGCCAGATGCTTGTGTTTTGGAGCGAAGTCGTCAGAGGCGGGTGGCAGGGCCAAGTGATCGCCTTGAATCTGACCGATGGACGTAATCTGTGGAAAACCACCTCGGATTTTCCCAAAACACTGGGTGGCGGCATCCTGGCCGCTCACCTGGATGCAAAAGGGACAGTCAGTCTCTGGGGCCGGGAAGAGACGCAGCGAACCCGAGTGCTGTGGTGGAAATGGACATGGGACCCAGAACTGCCGATCCCGTTTCCTGCACATGAGATGAAACTCGACGTGCGCCCGATCCGCCTCGATCTCTCAGCCATTGATGGCAAGACCACGGGCAAAACCATCTTGCTTCACGATGATCAATCACCCATCGGAATGCTGCGTGATCCCGTGACAGACAAGCCCATGGTGATAATCTTGCGCCAGATGCGGCTGCGAGACCAAATCGAACCGTGGTCCATGCGTGCCCTGGAAGGTTGTCGCCTCCGCGCTTCGGTCGGAGGCCCTGGGGCTAAACTTTGGCAGCCAAAAACCGCTTTCCTCACACGATCCGGGCGTGTCGTCGTAGCCAACGACCCTGCCGAAGAAACGGTGTCATGGAAGATCAGTGCTTGGTAACTTTCCAAAACTCGGCACCCAACCTACTCATGAAACGCTGCATCCTCTTCTCTGCGTTCCTGGCGCTCTATTGCGGCCAAACCCACGCTGCCGACAGACCCAACATCCTCTGGCTCACCGCCGAGGATATGAGTCCGAATCTCGGCTGCTATGGCGATGACCAGGCGCTCACGCCCAGGCTCGATGCCTTTGCCAAAGAAGCCGTGCGCTACACCCGCGCCTTCGCCACGGCACCCGTGTGCTCGCCCTCCCGTTCCTGCCTCATCACTGGCATGTTCGCCACCTCGCTCGGCACCCAGCGGTTGCGCTCGGCGTTTCCCATTCCGGCGGATTTTCAGCCCTTCACCGCCAGTCTCCGGGCCGTCGGCTACCACTGCACCAACAATGTCAAAACCGACTACAACCTGCGCGATGAACCCGCCTTCATCCGCGCCGCCTGGGATGAAAGCTCCACCACCGCGCACTGGCGGAAGCGGTCCCCCGGCCAGCCCTTCTTTGCTGTCTTCAACTTCATGACCACCCACCAGTCACGCACCAGCGCGTGGTCCCAGGAGGAGTTTGAAAAAGAAGTCGGCTCGCAACTTTCACCCGGCGAGCGCCACGACCCGCAGCACATGACACCGCCGCCGTTTTACCCGCTGACCCAGGAAGCCCGCATCGCCTGGGCACGCTACCACGACTGCATCACCCGCATGGATCAGCAGGTGGGCGAGTTGCTCGACCAGCTTGAAACCGACGGCCTTGCCGATGACACGATCGTCTTCTTCTACTCCGACCACGGCATGGGCATGCCACGCGGGAAACGCTGCCTGCAAGACTCCGGCCTGCGCGTGCCTCTCCTCATCCGTTTTCCGAAAAAATGGGAGCACCTCGCGCCCTCCGCACCCGACACCAGCACGGACCGACTCGTCAGCTTCGTGGACTTCGCCCCCACCGTGCTTAGCCTCTGCGGTGGCAAAGCGCCCGCGCATTTTCAGGGCACCGCCTTCCTCGGCCCGAAAGCCGGAGAGCCGCGCCCGTTTGTCCACGGCGCGCGCGACCGCGTGGACGAGGCCTTCGACGTTAGCCGTAGCGTGCGCGACCCGCGCTGGCTCTACATCCGCAACTTCATGCCCCATCTCTCCTGGATGCAGCCGGAGGGCTACTCCGACACCTCCACCTTCCGCCAGGAACTCAAGCGCCTCGCCGCCGCAGGCCAGCTCAACGCCGACGCCATGACCTACGCCGCGCCGCAACGCCCGCTGGAAGAACTCTACGACACCCAGGCCGACCCGCATCAACTCCACAACCTCGCCACCGATCCCGCCCATGCCGAACGGCTCCGGGCCATGCGCGCCGAACTCCACCGCTGGGAGCTCGCCACCCGCGACACCGGCTTCCTCACCGAGCCGCAAATGTGGCAGCGCCTCGGCAGCGAGGGCACACCCTGGCAGCTCGCCCGCGATGACTCCCGCTATCCTCTCAGCCGCCTGCTCGATGCCGCCGATGCCGTGGGCCGCGCCGACACCGCCCCACAGCAGCGTGAATGGCTGCGCGACTCCGACGACAGCATCCGCTACTGGGCCGCGCTCGGCCTCCGTGCCCGCACGGATCTCACCGCAGAAGACCGCGCCGCCCTGCGCACCGCCTTGACTGACACCAGCCCCGTCGTCCGCATCGAGGCCGCCGCCGCCCTCGCCGCACAAGGCGAAGCCGACACCGCCTTGCCCATCCTCACCGCCGCTCTCAACCACAACTCCCGCGAGGTCGCCCTCCACGCCGCCCGCGCCCTGGAACTGCTTGGTCCCGCCGCCAGCCCCGCCCACCCAGCCATGCAAACCCGCCTCGAAGCCGCCCGCGCCGCCGAAGCCGCCTCCAAGGCCGACACCCTCAGCATGTTCATCCGCTTCGCCCTCGAATCCGCCCTGAAACCATGAAATCCATCCTCACACTCACCCTCTACCTCACGCTCACAGCCATCGTCGCCGCACAGACACCGCCTGCCACGGAGATTGTCCAACCAACGAAACTCATCGTCGCCACCAGCTTCGACAAAGATACACCCCTCATCCGCAAAGCAATGATCCATGGCTGGTCGGCAGCCATAGGGCAGTGGCAGGTCAAGGAGGGTGCCCTCCATGGCGATGAAGTCGCGGAGGACCACCACCCCTCCTCATGCACCTGGAAACTCGAAGCCACGGACATGGTCATCACCGCCCAGTTCCGGCTCGGCAGCGCGGAGCACATCGCCTTCGGCTGCCGGGACAACATCCCTCCGCACCATCACCTGGCACGCACCTACATCAGCAAGAACGGCCTCTGGATCGTCCGCCAGTCCGGCATCGCCAAAACAAGCAAGTCCGAGAAACTCTCCGAACTCAAAACGCCCATCGATCCCGACGCCTGGCACCGCATCACCATCGAAATCAGCAGCGACCACTATTGCGCCATGGTGGATAGTCACGTGGTCGAGGCTCGCCACGAGCGCTACAGGGACCAGAAGGGTCTCGTGGCCCTCATCACCAAAGGCCAAGGTGCCCAGTTCAAGGACGTTTCCATCTGGCACGCTGCGCCCAAATCCTGACGCGACAAACGCCCCGCCTGGTGGCTGAGACCACGCCGTGCCACAGGCAAGTCTCACGACTTCTTCTACAACGAAGCCCCCAGCGCAAAATCCGCCGCAGCGTAGAAGCAAACGTGAGTTTGCCCTTTCCCCAAAAGTCACCTCACTCCCGGGAAGTCTCACGACTTCCTCTACGTCGAAGCCCCCTTCGCAAAGTCCGCCGCAACGTAGAAGCAAACGTGAGTTTGCACCTGCCCCCCAAAAGTCACCTCACTCCCGGGAAGTCTCACGACTTCGTCTACAACGAAGCCCCCAGCGCAAAGTCCGCCGCAGCGTAGAAGCAAACGTGAGTTTGCCCTTTCCCCAAAAGTCACCCCACTCCCGGGAAGTCTCACGACTTCTTCTACACCGAATCCCCCTTCGCAAAGTCCGCCGCAACGTAGAAGCAAACGTGAGTTTGCACCTGCCC
>CAZIGH010000049.1:0-42473 GCA_964538625.1 uncultured Verrucomicrobiaceae bacterium | reverse complement strand
TCTGGGATCGGTCAGATCACGCTGCGGACAAGGTACTAGTGGTCAAAGTTTGACAAATGATCGACTTTAGCCATTCGGGTTAGTGTAAGCACAACCTCATAGATCGACTGGTGCGCGCCGAGAAAAGCAATCTGCACATCAGTAGGCTTCTTGATCGCGACACTCGTGGCTCGCACAACGGCAAGAGTTGCTCTTCTCTTTACCCTAGAAACCACACCACACCGCAAAGGAAGGGGGCTGACTAGGGACTAGCTGGCTATCACTTCGCAGACAGCCACTGAAGGCACTCTTCCGCCGTTTGCATAAACAAAATGGCTTCACCGAAGGCGAGAAGCTGCTCTTCGTCCAGACGACTCAACAGCGGCCCGGCTTGATCTGCGATCTCAGGGAACTTCCTGCGCACTTGCCGCAAGTATGCGCCGGACGCTCCCTCTTGGCGTCCTTCCTGGCGACCTTCCTGACGGAACTGTTGAGCGAGTGTCATGGCGGAGGCTTGAGTTTGTGGATCCTTTAGCTGCCCAAGCCTACTTTTGAAGGCCTCTTTGTCAATGTCCGCATTCATGATGTATCTGAGCAACACATGGAAAAGCTCCAGCGGCACTTGCCTGATCAAGTCCTCGTCCCATACGCTGTCGTCCAGCAACCGGTCCAAGCGCTCCGCCTTCATCACCCTCAAAATCAGGATGCCTGCAGGCGTGCCAGGCAATGACTCAAAGCTGTGCTCGGCGAGTTGAAACAACTCAAAACGAAAATCTGGGATGTAGTCCCTGCTGGCTGATTCCAGACCGCGGGGAATGTCCAGCAGACGAGAGAACTGTGGCTGCACTTTCCATGCCTTGGCATTCTGGGCGAGCACGACGGGCAAGATGATGGGGAGTGGTTGCCCAGGGTGATCCCGGTCGTAAGCCCACCAGATATTGACCATGTAGCGGAGCAACCGCAGAGCCATGAGGGCGTCTTCTTGGACTTGGTGCTCAAAGAGCATGTAGAGCAGACAAGGCCGCCCAGAGAATGTAGCGGAGAAAAGCAGATCGGATTGGGTTTTGCGAAACTCTGGGTCCACAAAACTCCCGCTTTGCGCTTGGAGAGAGTCCCAGTCGATCTGCGAAGCCAAGGCGTCAGGAAGCTGTGCTTTGAGCAAACCAGCCGCATTCGTTGGGTCGCCAAAGCCGATGGCGAAGAGCTTATCGTGGGGTTGGTGAATCTCGTCCTCAGGCATGGCAAGCACAGAAAGCAGCGAGCAAGGACAGCCAACCCAAAAGTGGGACTGAGAGGGCAACAACGAACTGCTCCACCGTGGCGAAACTCTAGGATCACGAAGCCCATCGCTAACACTTCCAACCTCGCAGATGAACTGGTTCGCTCCGAAAAAGTCAACCTCGTCACCAGCGCCCTGCTTGACCGCAAAACATTGGGATTGGATAAAGGCGGGCAAACGGGGGCAGGGTGCAACTTTTTGACAAAGAGTTTGTCGTGCGAGTGAGGTGCCTGCATTGAGGATCCCTCGAGCATGATGCATCAGACCTGTAACGTTTCCATCCCGACCGGCGGCATCAGCGTGCAGGAAACCTTGTGCTGGATGAGATACCACTCCATCCGGTATGAGGTTTGACTGATGTCCCTAGGGAAGGGTATAGCTGATTGTCCTACCCTCGCAGGCAAGTGCTCACTTGGCCTTCAGCACCCCGCGCATGAGAATGCCATGCCCAGGGAAGCTGCACACGAAAGGATAGTCACCCGGCGATGACAATGTGAACTCGAGCATCTCTTCCTTCCCCATGTCCAGCAGCTTGGTGTGATGCAGAATGTCATCGCCATCAGGGATAAAACCGTTCTCGAATCCCTTTGCCCCCATGACCATGGCGGCATTGGTCACGGCATCTGCCTTGCCAGGTTTGGTGACGAGGAGATTGTGAGGCATCACATCGGTATTGGCAAAGGTGAGCTTGATCTTCTTGCCCGCCTTCACCTCCAGCTCCTTCACGTCATACATCAGACGCTCGCGAACGGTGCCAATCCGGATGGTAGTCAGCTCAGGTGTATCGCTGAGGATGCCGGACTTCTGCGTCTTCTCCTCCATGTCACCCGCGATGACCCCGCCTTTCATGCTCGCCTCCACGTTGAACCACAAATGTTGGACCACGTTGGCCGCATTGCGCGCATGCAGCTCGGGAGACTTTTGTAGGGCAGCGAGCAGTGCTGTATCCCGCACGTTGTGCTGCTGGTGCAGCCAAAGCGCTTCGAGCATGAGGTGGGCGTCTTCCTTCTTCGTGGCGTCAAACTGCTTTATCCACTCCTTCGTAGCGGCGATCACTTCGGCTGTGGGGCGCTCACCGAGTTCCACGCGGGTGCGGTGGCGCACGCCATCAGTCGGGTGCCGCAAGTTCTCCAGCAGCGCGGGAATGGGCTGGCCATCAATGGCGACTGGCTTTTGCAACTCTCGACCTTTCGCCGTCATGCGGTAGATCCGGCCATGTTTGTGGTCTCGGTTTGGATCACGCACATTGTGCTGCATGTGGCCGATGATGACATTGTGCCAGTCAGCGATGTAAAGCGCGCCGTCCTCTCCAAAGATGGCATCGCTTGGGCGGAAGTTCTTGTCGCCGCTCATCAGCAGTCCGCGGGACTTGTCCTCGGTGGTGGTGCCATCGGCCTGGATGACTTTCACGCTGAGTTCCGCGCCAGCGGGTTCGCCCCACACAGTGCCCTTCTCTGCATCGCGAGCCAGGTCATAGTGCTTGATGCCGAGGAACCCGATGACGTTGCAGATGAGGAAGTCTCCCTGCATGTCCTCTGGGAAGTGCGTACTGCTAACGATCTCGCTCGCTGTAACGGGCCGCACTTCCTTGGTAAGCAACTCATGCATTTTGAAGCCGTTGCCTTCAGGGCGCACCTGGTAGGCACGTCCACCAGTGCCATCGGTGGCATAGTGGTAACCCCAGCGGTCAAAGCAGATGCCATGCGGGTTGGGCGAGTTGTCGGCGTGTTTTGCTATGGTGAAGCGGCGCGGGTCGAAGCGATACATGGCGCTGGCGTTTGCCTGAAGCGAAGGCCCCCAGGGATGCTCGTGATTGTGCACCAAGAAAACACCGCTCTGCCAATAGATGCCGCCATCCGGACCGTAGATCAGATTGTTCGCACCATGATGCGTGTCGGCGAAGTCCACCCCCTGCAGGAGGATCGTGCGCTCATCGGCCACATCATCGCCATCCGTATCCTTTAGGAACCAAATGTCGGGTGCGCTGGTGACGATGACTCCGCCATTCCAGAACTCGAAGCCAAGCGGGTTCTGAATGCGTGCGAACTCGGTGACGCGGTCGCACTTGCCGTCCCTGTTGTCATCATGGCAGATGATGAGCGCATCCCTCATTTCCTTCAATGGCTCCCACATGGGATAGGTGTGCCACACGGCGGCCCAGAGACGGCCTTTGGTATCCACCTGAAGTTGCACGGGATTCACCAACTGAGGAAACTGCGCCTCATCTGCGAACAAACCCACTTCAAAACGCGAATCATAGGCCATGTGTTTGATGCCCTCCTCGCCGCTGATGTAGTCCGTGCGGCCTTCCTTCATCGCGCTTGATGACTTCGATTTACCGCCGACGTTGGAGATCACCGGCACGGGTGGCGGCACGTTGCTGTCATTGACCTTGACATCATCGCCTTTAGCCCGCGCCCAAATCCTCGGGTCACGGTTGGCCGTCATCACATCGAGCATCGTCAACTCATGCTGTAGCACCTCGGCGTTCGTTTGATCATTGGTGAAGGCCAGGGTGGAGCGTCCTCCCCACACGTCATTGCCGTCACGGGCGCGGTAGCGGGCATTCCAGTGCACATCTTTGTCCAACACGGCCTGCCGAAGCTCTTCGAGCGAGGCAGATGCGGTTACCTCCCTGCCAAGTAGCGCTTTGGCAATGATCTCCGAGAGTTGGCGATTGCCCTCGGCGCCTAGATGCACCCCATTGATGGTGAGAGGCTCCTTCGCGGTCTTGAAGAGTTCGAGCGACGGGTGGAACAGATCGACAAAGGCCACGCCCGCCTCCTTCGCGGCGGCTTCGGTGGCCTTGGTATAGGCCTGAAGTTGCGGGTTATGCTCTGCGCCACTCGGCACGTTTGGATTCTTCGTATCTTCATGCGCGATGGGGCTGAAGAGCACGATGCGCGGGAAAGTCTTCCCGTTTGGCTTTGTCCCGCGCACATACTTCACAAAATCAACAAGTTGCCGCTTGTAGTCTTCAGGCTTGTTCTCAAAGGACTCATTGTAACCGAAGAAGGCAAAAACCACGTCTGGCCTTACATGTCGCAGATAGTCCGTCATGTGCATGTGCCCACTGCTCCTGGGGAAGGAGTTCGGACGATCGCCGCTGGCGCTCATGTTGCGAAAGCGCAGGTTCAGCTCTGGCAGGGCGCTTTGCAGAACGGTCTCCATCCAGCCGTCGTGCTGCATCCGGTCTGGAAGCCCATTGCCGAGAATGGCCACGGTATCGCCCTGGCTGAAGGCAAACGGCAGTGTGTCCCTGTAATCCGCAGGTACTTCCACCAGAGCGGGTTCTGGCTTACCGTCAGATCCGCCTCTGGGCACCGGTTTGCCAGGCTTCCCGTCAAAGGTGAGGTAGGTCAGCTTGCCACCACCTTTGACATCAATGGTCAGTGACTCACCGCCTTCCACATCTTTGAGTTGAAATACCGCTTTGCGGGAGTCATCGAGCAAACTGAGCGTGAAACCACCGAGCCGATCCGGAAAGCCCTCCCGACTCCAGAGGCTGATGCTCTCTATCTCTTTGGCCGCACCGAGATCGATCTCCCACCAGGGGTTGGGCATGTTTTCCTGAGTATGCGTCATGCCCTTTCCCCAGGTTCGGCTCTTGTCACCATCCATGGCCCGATTGGCATCCCCTCCATGCCCGGTGGTGGATTGGGTGGCTTTGCCACTGGGGGCTAGGTTTTTGCCACCGCTCAGGATCTCGATCTCGGCAATCTGAAGGCACTTCTTCTCGCCAGGTATCTCAATGCGGACAAAACGCGCAGGTGCCGCATGGATCTGGAGCAAGGCGGCGAAGGTGAGGGCAAAGGACAAGGCTGGCTTCATAATGGATAACGTGGAGCGCCTCATTACGCTCCAACGAAGACACTTCCTGCTGAAATGTGGGGCGCCTCAGCAGCACAGCCAGGCGGCAGTTCTCAAGCCCTCAAGCCCAGCGCCGCTAGCTTCGCCACGCATTCCTGCCAGGGCACTTCGTGGGGAAGCCGCTTCGACACGGCGGCAAGTGCGGCGGTGACACCCGCTGCTTCCCCCATGGCTACGGCATTGCCTGTAACGCGGTAGCTGGCGTGCGCTATGAAATCTCCACTGATGCAGCGGCCCGCCATCATGAGTCCGTCCACGTCTTTGGCAATGAGCGCTTTCAGCGGAATGTCGTAAGGCCGCATCTTGAAGTCGCCGTTGTCGATTGGTGTGGTGTCATTCGTCCTGTGATCCGCAGCGTGAATGTCCACGCCGAAGGTCACGCGAGCCACAGCATCATCGAATCTCGCACCGTTGATGAGGTCCTGCTTGGTCACCACCTGGCGGCCATGGATGCGGCGCCCATCTCGCACCCCAATCTGTTCCGCAGTGGCGGCAATCTGCAGCCCCTCCCAGGGTCCGCCAAGCTTCCTCAGCGCGCGCATCGTGCGAAAGATCTCAGACCTTGCACGCATCGTGGCCTCGCTGATGGCCGCTGCATCCCAGGGCTTGATGGCGTACTCATGATTGATCATGAACATCACCAGATCCTCACGCACCGGAAAGATGGTGGGATGACCGTAAGATGGTTTGATACCCGCACGCTTGAGTTCGGCTTTGAACGCTTCCATGCGGGCTAGGTGCCCATCTGGCCCTTCAAAATCATCATTTCCATCAAATGAAGTAAACGGCGTTATGGCTTTCGCATCGCGCACGACAGCCAGCGCATTCATCGTCATTGGCTGACAGGGGCAGTCCTTGTCACGTCCTACATCCCAGCCGCAGCCAGCCTGAGCGCCCAAATCGCCATCACCCGTGGCATCAATGAACACAGGTGCACGCCAAGCCTGACGTCCCGCTTTGGATTCCGTCACGATGGTCCTTAACCGTAGGCCTTCGCGAAATGCGGCAGAGACGCGTGTGTGGAGCTGCACCTTCACACCCGCCTCCAGGCACATCTCCTCCAGCAGGATCTTCATTTCCTCTGGCTCATAGACAAAGCGGCTCGGGTGCTTGCTGCGCCGGGCGTCCCTCTCATCAAGTCTGCGGGTGATTTCACGCGTGATACCCGGCTTGTCGAAGTCGAAGATATAGGTCAGCAGCCCGGCCGTCCACACCCCTCCCAGACAGCCGTGAACTTCAAACAAGCGAGTGCGTGCCCCTGCCCGTGCCGAAGTGATCGCAGCTGCCACTCCGGCGGGACCTGCGCCGCAGACGATGACATCCGCGTCGTCATTGAGCGTGAGACGCTGTGCAGGCTCCTCAAACTCGGTGGATGACTGGGAGGCAACTGCGAGTCGTGAAGTCTGGGATGCGGCTGAACTCGCTATGGCGGTAGTGAGGAAGGTGCGACGTGAGGTCATGTGGATGGAGAATCTGAGGTCAGCCGCCACGCATTTTGGACAAAATCTTTAGCCTACTTTGACTCTCGCAGCACCCCGGCTGTCCTTAGCTGATCCAGCACCGGCTGGACAGGCAGCGCTCGCGCCGTACGACGATGCCCTTCCACGGTGGTGGCTTGGAAGAGCGAGTTTAGAATGGCCTCCTCTGTGGCCTCGGCGGCTGCCTGAAAGAGAGGAGTCATCGATTCATTCGCCAGTTCGGTCATGCGGTGCACCTTCGCTTCTCGTTTGCGGCGGCACTCCGGCGCGGTGCTGAAGGCGATGACGTAATCTCCGGAGCCATTACTCATCACCGACCCAGTGCGTGCGAGCCCTATGAGCGCTCTTCGCGCCAAGCGATCCAGCAACCTCGCATCCAACGGTGCATCCGTGGCCACAATGATCATGATGCTGCCGTCGCCTGACGCTTTTGGTACCTTTTCCAGGCTCTTCCACACAGGCACACCAGCCACGGTGAGCTGGCCACCGTAGTTACTCTGCACGAGCACACCCACGGTCCACGAACTTTCCGCAGAGGAAACCACGCGTGAGCTGGTGCCGATACCGCCTTTGAAGTCAAAACAAACGGTTCCCGTTCCTGCACCGACAGTCCCCTCCTCTACCGGTCCACCATGAGCGCTATCTAGCGCAGAGAAGACATGGTCCGGCTGGATGGGCCGGGCACGTATATCACTGAGTTGGCCGTCGTTGGTCTCGCCCACCACGGGATTGATGGAACGCACGTTCTCCATGCCTGGTTGGCTCATCATCCAAGTGGTGAGCGCATCTGCCGCGCGCCACACGCTGAGCGTGCCGGTGAGCAGGATGGGGCTCTCCAGTTCACCCAGCTCTGCCACCTGCGTGACGCCGATGAGCTTGCCAAAGCCGTTACCCACATGAATGGCCGCAGGCACCCTCTCTTCAAAGAGATTCCCACCATGGGGCCGAATAGCCGTGACGCCCGTGTTACGGCTTGTTCCCTGGCGGAGCGTCGTATGCCCCACCAGCACACCCGGCACGTCAGTGATGGCATTGTGCCGCCCAACGGGGAGAGTGCCTATTACCACGCCAACCTCACGAGCTCTTGGCCGAGTTTCTTCACCAGCCGCAAGAGCCACGAGCAGCAAAGTGCAAAAAAGTAATCTCATGGCACTCACTCCTCAAAGATGGCGATGCGGGCCACACCGTCAGCACCCATCCGTGCGTGAAACATGCCCTCGCTATTGAAGGGGGTGGCCACATTCCCTTTCGCGTCCACCGCGATGAGACCGCCGCGCGCGTCGAGCTTTGCCAACTTGTCATGGATGATGATCCGCGTGGCCTCAGCCAGGGAGTTGTTCGCATACTTCATGCGGGCGGCCACATCATAGGCCACAGCGTTGCGAATAAAGAACTCACCATGGCCTGTGCAGGACACGGCGCACACTCCGTTTTCGGCATAAGTACCTGCGCCGATCACTGGAGAATCACCCACGCGGCCTGGCAGCTTGCCTGCGAGCCCGCCTGTGGAGGTGCCTGCTGCTAGGTCACCGCTTCTGTCTAACGCCACCGCACCGACAGTTCCCATGAGAAGAGGGTAATCCCGTCCAGCCGCCGGTGTGAAAGCTCCCTTGGGCAAGTCTCGCTTTTTCGCTCGTTCCAACCGCTCCTTTTGCTCGGGAGTGATGAACCACTCTGGAACTTCAAAAACGAGCTGTTCCTGCCGTGCGAGTACTTCGGCACCCTCGCCAATCATGAGGACGTGCGGTGTCTTGAGCATGACCTTCTCTGCGAGCAGGATGGGATTACGCACCCCATGCACATTGGCCACCGCACCTGCCAGACCTGTCCTGCCCACCATGAGCGAAGCATCCAGTTCCACCATTCCATCCCGAGTCAGCGCCGCACCGCGGCCAGCGTTGAAAAGCGGTGAGTCCTCCAGCACCACGATGCTGGCCATCACGGCCTGCTCACTGCTGCCGCCCTCCTTGAGCACTGCGTAGCCCGTCGTGAGAGCCTCCCGCAGCACCTCCCGACAGGCAGCCTCCTTCTCCGGCGTGAGCTTGGTCCTTTCCGCGCCCGCGCCCCCATGGATCACGAGAGTGAGCGGCGCTTCAGCAAGGGCGAATCCGGAGACCAAGACGAGAAGGAGGCACAACTGGTTCATTCTCTAGCAATAGACGGCTTTCACCGACTACGCCAGCTTCTCCGGCTGCGGATCTGGCAAAAAAGATGCCCCACGCTTCACTACCGCACTGTTGATGCTCCATGCGAGCTCTCCGCTTTGGTTTTGATTCCCAGAAGCCATTCGTCGTGCAGCCGGTGGAGCTTGTTTGGCTGGAAGAGTTTTTCGAAGAAGGTGAGCCAACCGCGCTGTGCCTCCTCAGTGACGAGCAAACAGCCCCTGCCGCGCGGGATGATGTGCCAGACGTGGTAACCACGGATTTTGGGGTTGATGGACTCCCACGCGAGTCGGCGATTGGGTACGAACTCTCTGATGTGAGAACTGAAGCGCAGTCCCATGGTCTTCCAGCGGATTATGGAGCTATCTGAGAGCTGCTTTTGCGCTGGGTCGGCAAGGCATACTTCACTGGCGCCGCGATAGTAGTCAGTCCAGGAAGCGTAGTCGATGAGCACCTTCCAGACCGCGTCTGGTGGGGCGTCGATTGCTATCTGATTGTGGACGTAAAACTTACGCTGGGCGGGTGTGTAGTCGGCGGGCCACTGGCTGAGTGTTTGAGTGAAGTCCTGCTTTCTTGTTCCGGTGGTAGAGCAGCCGATGAGGGAGAGGATAGCTGAGGCGAGGGTTAGGGTGCGTTTCATGTTCATGGATTAGTAGGGAGGAGTGTTTTTGAGAAGCGTGATGACTCTGGACCAGCTGAGGGGTAGCTCGGAGGTGGGAAGTTCAACCGTGGCAAACCGCATCTCTCCAGCTACTTCACGCGCGCCTCTTACCGCCTGGGCATGTGCCTTGCTGGCGGTGAAGCGATCCCGCGCTCCGTGACTATCCCATGCGCTAACCGTCCACGCTTCATTCCCCAGGATTTCGAATCGGTAGCCGAAACCAAGCAGACCCGACTGATCCGGAAGCGCATCAAGAACGGACAGCACCTTGTCAAAGAAGGCTCGTCGCTGACCCGGCTTGATCTCCGCATAAGTGAGCACCACGACGGCAGACCTGCCGCTGTGGATGTGTTTGTCATGCAGGGCGGTTGTTCTCCATCTGGAGGAATAACTGCAACCACTGAAAAGGGCTAACAGAGCGGAGGCAAGGGACACGGCAAGCAGCAGTCGAGGTGAGATTTTCATGCAGGTGAGCCAAGGACGAGTTTATGGGTCTGACGATGACCGTGCCAAAGCGCAAGCATGGCTGCGCTCCAGGTGACGATGCACACACCCCACCACACACCTGACAGGCCCCAGTTCACTCCAAAGGCCAACCAGTGGATGACGAGCAGCGGTGCAGCCAACTGCCGGTAGAGGCCCAACCACAGGCCGTAAGCAGGGCGCTTCAACGCTTGCATGGTGAACACCGTGGCGAAGAGCACGGGATATGCGGGCAGCGTGAAGGCCGCTGCAAGGAGCCAATCTCTGCCCTTACTCATCACCACTTCATCACTTGTGAACCAACTCATCACCGGCTCCCGAAACAGCGCCAGGGCTCCCGCACCGAGAATGAGCATCACCACACCAGCTTTCACATTGTTTCGCCATGCCAGCCGTATGCGCTCCGGCAGACCTGCCCCATGGTTCTGACCCACGATGCTCAGTAACGCAGCATTGAGACCCACGGTCGGCATGAGCAAGAACTGCTCCACCCTGGCAGCGATACCGCCAGCTGCCACGGCTTCCTTCCCAAAGTGTTTTGCAAACCAAGTGACGACAAAAGCACCCAAGGCAAGGGTGAGCATGTTCATTACGGCAGGCAGCGCTTGATGAACAATGTCTCGCTGCACCGCCGGATCTGGAATGAGATCCTTGAGATGAAACCCTTCATAGACACTACTCCGCAAGACCAGACACCCAAGGTAGGAAATACCAACAAACTGCACGATCACCGTGGCGAGAGCGATGCCCGCCACCCCCATGCGCGGCAGCCCCACGAGTCCCCACATAAGCACCGGGTTGAGTAACAAGTTCAGTACAAAGCCTGTGATGAGAAAGTTCCGGTAGGGTCGTGTGTTGCCGTTCGCGGAGAGGGCGGCGTTGAAAACCATGGGCAGCATGAAGCACACGCCACCCGCAAGGATAACGTTCATGTATGCCATGGATGTGTGAAAGTATTCTCCCTCCGCACCGAGGAAGTGGAACAGCCTTGGAGCTGCGAGCAGACCTGCAACAGAGGCCGACAGTCCAGCGGCAAGCGTAAGGATGAGCGTCTGCGAAAATATCTTCCGCGCACCCGTGGCGTCACCGCGCCCGATAGCGGTGGACATGAGCACGGTGGTGCTCTGGCTGATCCCGCTACCTATCGAGAACAGAATGAAGAACGGTGGGAAGGATAAGGCTAGTGCCGCCGAAGCATCCGTACCCAGCCAGCCTGCGCACACAGTATCCACGACGTTGAACAGGGTGCTGAAGAGCATACCCACACTGAGTGGGAGCGCGATGCTCCACGTGAGTTGGGGAATCGGATCCGTGGTGAGAGACAGGGTCTTCATGCCTCAACGCTGCTGCATGATGCATTGGATCTGGGCGCGGTGGATACCCATGTGCATGGCGGTCAAGGCATGCCAGCCAGCAGCATCCAGAGGCCCGAACCAAGGGTGCGCGTATCGAGCCGGAGTGCGTAGATCTGTGACCTCTGCCACAGCTGCGAGCACCTTGTCACAGGACTCTTCATAGGCCATCTCCACCGCGCCAGTCACATCTGGGTCAGGCTTCACGCCTGCCGTGCTGGCTTTTTTCTGCGGCACGTGCCCGGCGGCCAACGAGGTAATGACCTTCGCAAAAACGAGGTTCGTGATGCGCAGATGATCCAGCGTCATCCAGACCGACCAGAACCGGCTGCTGTCCTCCAGGCCCCGCAATCTGGGGATGAGCGCGCGCTCGGCGCGCAAGGAGACTTCGCACGCATCCACCAGGCGGCAAATCATCTGCCGTTCCTGCACGAACTGATTGGTGAATGACTCTCGGGAGCCCAGAATCCTCCTCAGAGCGAAGAGCTTGCGTGCCACAAACAGCTCCAAGGCAGGCAATCCGGCCCCCGGTGCGTCGAGAATGGGTTCAGTTGCTTTGATCATCCCACCACGGTCGCACTTTCACTTGCATTTTGCAAGTTATAAAACTTTTGAAATGCAAGTAATCGGGAAGTAGGTTCGTCCATGTCCAAGAAAACCACCGCACCCCCTCGCAGGTCTCCCTGCCCGGTCGCCTGTGCGCTCGATCTCTTTGGAGACAAGTGGACCCTGCTGATCATTCGTGACCTGGTCCTGGGCCGCACACGCTACAAGGACTTCGCTTCATCTCCGGAGGGCATCCCCACGAACATTCTGGCAGATCGCCTGCAGAGGCTGCTAGAGGGAGGGCTTGTGCAGCAGGTTCCAGCGGAAGACGGCTCCAAACGGCTAGGCTACAAGCTCACCGCCAAGGGCGAGGCGCTGAAACCGGTCCTCAAGTCCATCCGCGACTGGGGTCTCAAGTGGGAGCCTGGCACTAAAGAAGGCCTGGCCGCCAGATGACAGCGGGATCGGGGGTGCTCGACATGCGAGGACGGATCAAAGTCTTTTCCCCACCACGACCAATGGGCGTTTGACGAGCTGCGAAGCGGGAGTAGCTTCCTTGCCCGCTTCTACTACCTCGTGGTGTAATGGTAACATAGCAGATTCTGACTCTGTTGTTCAAGGTTCGAGTCCTTGCGAGGTAGCCATCCCATCTTCCTCTCACATCATGTTACATGCGGCAGATGAGGAGTTCGCGTTCGTAAATCAGCTCCCGAGGGAGGTGGCTTTTGAGGTCGAAGATGAGTTCTTCGTGTGAAAGGATCTCCTGACGCCAGGCATCGCGGTCGAACTTTTGGAGTTCCTCGAATTGTTCTTTGGGGAAGTCAAGACCGGTCCAGTCAATGTCCTCGTAACTCGGCACCCAACCGATGGGGGTTTCCTTAGACATGCCGTGACCGGTTGCGCGGTCCACGATCCACTTGAGCACGCGCATGTTGTCACTGAATCCGGGCCAAAGGAACTTGCCGTCGGCGTCTTTGCGGAACCAGTTGACGTGAAAAATGCGCGGCGAGGAGCTGAGGCTGCGCTGCATGGAGATCCAGTGGCGGAAGTAGTCCCCCATGTTATAGCCGCAGAAGGGAAGCATGGCCATGGGGTCGCGACGGACTTTGCCTATGGTGCCTGCGGCGGCGGCGGTCATTTCACTGCCCATGGTGGCACCTACGTAAACGCCACAGCTCCAATTAAAGGCTTGATAGACAAGCGGCATGGTCGTGGCGCGACGACCGCCAAAGACAATGGCCGAGATGGGAACGCCCTCCGGCTTCTCCCAGTCCGGATCCATGGTGGGGCATTGGGATGCGGGCGCGGTGAAGCGGGCGTTGGGATGGGCAGCCTTGGCGCCGGTCTCTTTGGCCAGCTCAGGCGTCCACTTGTTCCCCTGCCAGTCAATGCACTCTGCCGGGGGCTTTTCCGTCATGCCTTCCCACCAGACACCGCCGTCCGGAGTCAGCGCCACATTCGTGAAGATGGTATTCTTGCGCAGCGCTGCCATGGCGTTGGGATTGGTGTTCTCACCAGTGCCGGGTGCCACACCGAAGAAGCCGCACTCAGGATTGATGGCGTGCAGACGTCCATCATTACCGGGTTTGAGCCACGCGATGTCATCGCCGACGGTCCACACTTTCCAGCCTTGCTCCTGAAAATGCTTGGGCGGGATGAGCATGGCGAAGTTGGTCTTTCCGCAGGCGGAGGGAAAGGCGGCGGCGACGTAGGTCTTTTTGCCCTTGGGGTTTTCCACCCCCAGTATGAGCATGTGCTCGGCCATCCAGCCTTCATCACGCGCCATAGCGCTGGCGATGCGGAGGGCGAAGCATTTTTTGCCCAACAGGGCATTTCCGCCATACCCGCTACCGTAGCTCCAGATTTCACGCGTCTCGGGGAAGTGGACGATGTATTTCTCTGCGTTGCAGGGCCAAGGAGCATCCTTCTGGCCGGGCTCCAGCGGCGCTCCCACGCTGTGCATGCAGGGCACCACGCGTTTGTCCGTTTTGTCGATGAGATCAAAAACCGGCTTCCCGATCCTGGCCATGATGCGCATGTTGACGACGGCGTACGGGGAGTCGGTGAGCTGCACGCCGATCTGCGCCATGGGCGAATCCAGCGGCCCCATGCAAAAGGCGAGCACATACATGGTGCGTCCCTTCATGCAGCCATCGAAGAGTTCGCGCAGCTTTTTCTTCATCTCAAAGGGGTTCATCCAGTTGTTGGTGGGGCCGGCACCGTCTTTGGAGTTGCTGCAGATGTAGGTGCGGTCTTCCACGCGTGCCACATCACTGGGGTGAGAGCGTGCGAGGTAGCATCCGGGCCACTTCTCTTGGTTGAGTTTGATTAGCGTGCCACCGGCGACCATCTCCGCACACAGAACATCATTCTCCTCTTGGGAGCCGCTCACCCAGTGGATGCGATCCGGCTGGCAGAGCGCGGCCATTTTTTTGACCCAGCGGAGGAGATGGACGTTTTGACTCAGGGGGGCGGATGAATCGACGGTGGACATGATGGTAGGGCCAGGAGGGTGATGAAAACGGGTACGAGCCTGCCTGGCACAGAGCTGTGGATGCCATATTCTCCGGGCCTCGGCAACCTGCTTCACCTGTGAAATCCTGACCGAATACTGGCACGGATGGTGCACCCAGTGTTAGCGCTCGGGGCCTAAGCATGACGTGGCTGAATAATCGCTGCCGCCTAGCCTGACTGATTCATGAAAGTCGTAGCGAGACGCAGTGAAAGCCCGCAGTGGCAAGGCTGGCGCAGTTTTGAAAGGCTGAGTGCATGGGTGAATGCTCGATGCCTTTCAAAACAAGCCCAACGCCGCTACTGCGGGCTTGCAGCAAGTCGCAGTAGCGTTTCATGAATCAGTCAGGCTAGAGTGGCGTCACGCCTTTTATCCGGCACGCCGGAAGTTGTTGAGCCGGGCCGGGTTTTGTCCTTCACTTGAGGCTTCACCTTAACCCATGACCGCTTATCTCATCCGCCGCCTGCTTCTCATCCCACCGACTTTGGTGGGCATGACCATGGTGGTGTTTTTCATCATTCGCTTCACCCCGGGTGGTCCCATGGAGCAGGCACTGATGGAGGCGCGAATGAAGGCCCAGGGACAACGCAGCTCCTCAAGCCAGCAGGTACAGGGAGGCTTGACTCCGGGTCAGCTTCTGAAGCTGCAGGAGCAGTACGGTCATGACAAGCCCTTCCTCACCGCCTACGCTGCGTGGCTGGGTCTGCTGCCAAAGGAGACCAGCCGCTCACGCTCAGAGTTTGTGGAAGGGCAGACGGAGACCGAAGTAAAGCTGCCCGGCACGGCTGACGTGGTGACCGTCAAGCGGCTGCCAGACAACCGAGGTGAGATCCTGCCGCTGGAAGGAAGAGATCTCTCGAAGTGGCGGGCGCGAATCATCACCCCCGAGGAGCAGCGCGCCGCGTGGGAGAAGGCGAACCCCGGACAGCAACTCGACAAACCTCAGCCATACGTGGCGCTCATCTTTCAGCCAAAGTATGCAGGTGTGCTCCAGGGGAATCTGGGAGAGTCCACACGCTACTCCGAGCCAGTGTGGGACATGATGAAGCGGCGCTTCCCCATTTCCCTGTTTTACGGACTCACCTCGCTGGTTATTACTTACCTCGTTTGCATTCCGCTGGGGGTATTGAAAGCGATCAAGCACCGTACTCCGGTGGATACTCTGTCGTCGGTCGCGATTTTCTTTGGCTACGCCATTCCCGGTTTTGTGCTTGGAGTTTTCCTCATGATCTTCCTGGCGGCACGTCTGCGCTGGTTCCCGCTGGAGGGATTCGTAAGTCCGGAGTTCGACGAGCTGACATTCTTTGGGAAAATCGGTGACATCCTTCATCATGCCGTGCTTCCTCTCACTTGTTATTTGGTGGGCAGCTTTGCCAGCCTTACCATGCTGGTGAAGAATAACCTGCTCGACCAGCTGGCCAGTGATTATGTGCGTACTGCCGTGGCCAAGGGGCTGCCCTTCAGACAGGCAGTGACTGGTCACGCCCTGCGAAACTCTTTCATCCCGGTGGCTGCCACGATGGGCCAGGCACTCACCCTGCTCGTGGCCGGCAGCTTTTTAATTGAGCGCATCTTCGACATCGACGGCTTTGGTTTGATGGGCTTCAACGCGCTGCTGGAAAAGGACTACCCCATCGTGATGGCCACGGTGACGATCGGCGGCCTGTTGCTCATGCTGGGCAACGTGCTCTCAGACCTCATCACCGCAAAGCTGGATCCGCGGATACGATTCACCTAACTCATGAACCGGCGTCTCTTCATTCTTGCCCTCCTCGTAGGCGCACTCTCCGTCACTGGGGAGCTGGCCGGGCTCGACCTGCCCTCGGTGGCTTGGTTCTTCAAGATGGGCACTGCCTTTGGCTGGGTGGCATCCCTGCTGCTCATCTTGGGCGGCGTAGCCGGACTTATCTGGCTGCCCGCAGAGATTCGCTGGAATCCAGTGACCCTGCAACGCTTCCGGCGCTTCCGCAGTATCGGGCGCGGCTGGATTTCCTTCCTCATTCTGCTGGCGCTCATCCTCGTGGCGCTGCTGGATCAAGTGCTGGTGGGCAAACGTGCACTGGTAGTACGCTACGAGGGCCGAACCTACTTCCCCGCACTGGTGAAGCATCGCTATATGGGCACAGACTTTGGACGTTCGGAGCAGAGTGAGGTGAACTATCGGGAACTCAAAAAAGAGCTTGCCGAAAGTGGCAGGGGCTGGGTGCTCATGCCCCTCGTTCCGTGGGATCCGGTGCTTGACTCCGATACACTGCAAACCATGGACCTGGAGCAGCGAGATGGCCTCTACTATCGCCCGGGAGAGAATGAACCTTTCTCAGGCCGCGCACGCCGTGTGTATGCCGACGCGCCGGAACTCAAGCACTCTGATGTTCGTATTCGCAAAGGGCTGCCCGACGGAGAGTTCACTGGCTACGCAAGGAACGGAGCCCTGGCGGTGACGGCCACCTACAAGGCAGGAAAGCTGGAACGCGAGCGGTGGACTGGCGAAGTGCCGCAGGGCGAGTTTGAAGCAGCGAAGACGTCCGGGTATCAGCTCACGCTCTACCCTCCCATACCGCCGCTTTGGAAGGCCGGGCACTATCTCGGCACCGACAGCAAGGGGTGGGATGTGCTGGCTCACATCTATGGGGGTTGGCAAGTCAATCTAAAGGCCATTTTTCTCTACCTCATCATCACTTATGGAGTGGGAGTTCTCATCGGTTCCCTCATGGGCTTCCTCGGAGGTGTGTTTGACATCACCATGCAGCGCATCATTGAGGTCATCGAGCAACTCCCCTTTCTCTACATCATCATGATCGTCGTGAGCATCGTCACCGTTTCGGAAATGAATCTCGGGGTGCTTCTCGGCGTATTCTGCCTCTTCTCATGGACAGGACTCACCTACGCCATGCGCGCGCTGGCTTACAAGGAAAAGGAGCGGGACTATGTGGCCGCAGCCAGACTCCAGGGCGCAAGCACCTGGCGCATCCTCACCCGCTACCTCCTGCCGAACATGCTCGCCACACTGGTCACCCAGATACCCTTCAGCATCGCCGGCATCATCTCCTCTCTCACCGCGCTCGCCTTCGTCGGGTTTGGGCTGCCGGAGTCTTATGCACAGTGGGGCTGGCTCTTCGATGATGGTGTGAACCACATCACCGCGCCCTGGATCTCCGTCTCGATGTTTGTGGTCATGGTGCTTATCCTCCTGCTCGTCACCTTCGTGGGCGAGGCGTTGCGCGAGGCGTTCGATCCAAAGAAGTTTTCCACCTATCAATGAGGATGAGATTCACGGCTTCCACATTCTCCAACCCAATGGGGCGCAGCCTGCTCCCTGCCGTTGTCCTGCTCCTTGCGACCTTGCACTTCGCGTTACCCGTATTGGCTGACTTCCCTCCCTATGACGGCACCAAGGAGCGGGACGCCTTCTGGTCATTTCATAACAAAAAAGTGCTGGCTCACTTGCAGGATGAGGTCAAACAACTGCCGGAGCAAATCTCAAAGACCACCGATGCCCAGGAAAAGGCGGACCTGGAAAGGCAACTCGCCAAGGTTCAGGCGCGGTTGCTGAAGCCAGACTACTTCACCTTTGCCACTGCGGCGGACCTGCCCTCTGACCTCGTGTGGCAAAATGGCATGGATGAGCCCGAACTCGGTGATGACCAAGCGAAGAAGGGCGGCACCCTGCGCAACTACATCCTCGCCTTCCCGCCCACCATCCGCATCCTTGGTGAAAACAGCAACAGCTCCTTCCGTGGCTATCAGTACGACGATGTAGAGATGGCATTGATAGCCCTGCATCCAGACACGGGCAAGGTCATCCCCTCCATCGCCAAAGAATGGGCCGTCTCTGCGGACAATCGCACGGTTTACTACCGCATCGATCCCCAGGCCAGGTTCTCCAACGGCGACCCTATTGAGTCTGACGACTTTCTTCAGCATGTTTACATGCAGCTCTCTGAGTATCCCAAGAATCCGTATGGGAATGAGTATTTCACCACTCAGTTCACCAACTTCACGCGTTACGATCAGCATACCCTCTCCGTGACGCTGTCAGACCCCAAGCCGCTGCCGCCCTACGAGACCTCGTTCTCACCCATGAGCAGGCGATTTTACAGCGAGTTCGGTCCGGACTTTGAGCAGCGCTATCAGTGGCGGGGACGGCCGACCGCTGGCGCGTATTTGATTCAGGACGAAGACATCAACTTTGGCCGCAGCATCACCCTCACCCGCGTCAAAGACTGGTGGGCAAAGGACAAGAAGTATTACAAGAATCGTTTCAACGTCGATCGCATCGTCTATCGGGTCGTCCGGCTCCAAGACAAGGCGTTCGAGCTCTTCCGGCAGGGCGAGATTGATGTAGAGGAGCTTTCCATGGGCATACCTGAATATTGGTATGACCGCATGGAGATACCGGAAGTGCACAAGGGTTACATCCACAAGGCAAAGTACTACAACGTGTGGCCTAGCTCCCAGGCGGGCCTTTGGATCAACACCGCCATACCGCCGCTCGACAACCGGGACCTCCGCATAGGCCTGTGCTACGCTACGAACTACCAGAAGGTCATCGACTTCGATTTGCGGGGAGACTTCGCCCGCATCAACGCCTTTGCAGAAGGCTACCCGCTGCTCGGAGACCCACCCATTCGCCCGCGTCCATTTGATCCTGCCAAAGCGCGGGAATACTTCGCCAAAGCAGGCTATACCAAGACAGGCAACGACGGTGTGCTCCTCAATGACAAAGGTGAGCGACTTTCCTTCACCATCACCCATCGCAAGACAGAGATCGTACAGAAGGTCATGCAACGACTCAAGGAAGAAGCCATCAAGTGCGGGCTCGAGTACAAGCTGGAGGGCATCGACGGCACCGCCTACTTCCAGAAGGTGACTCAGAAGAAACATCAACTCACCTCCGTGGCCTTTAGTGTCACCCCTCCATTCCCAGATCACCACCAAGCTTGGCATTCTGAAAACGGCAGGATGCCAGATGGGAAGACTCCCAAGCCCAACACCAACAACCTCACAAGCTTCGCCGACCCACGCATGGATCGCTTCTGCGAAGCCGAGCGCGCCGCCACCACCATAGAGCAAATGCGCGAGGCGTCTTGGGGTGCAGATCAACTCATCCACGAAGAAGCCCCATGGATTCCCGGTTATGACCAGAACTACTGGCGTGTAGCCTACTGGCGCTGGGTGAAGTGGCCAGAGAAGACCTTCAACGTAGCCGTCAGTGAGATGCCCATGTCCAATCACCTGCACTGGATAGACGAAGACGCAAAGCGCGAAACCCTGGATGCCATTCGCTCCGGGCGCACCTTCCCAGAGACCGAGCAGGTCTTCGACGACAACCTGAAATCGGCGGAGGGAACCAAGCCATGAGCCTGCTGCAAGTCACCGATCTCAAAGTAGGGTTTCAGACCGACCATGGCCTGCTCACCGCCGTGGATGGAGTGACTTTCTCCGTGGACAAGGGGCAGACACTCGGCCTCGTCGGCGAATCCGGATGTGGAAAGAGCGTCACCGCCCGCGCCTTGATGCGGCTGCTGGAACATCCTTCCGGCCGTGTCCTGAATGGCGAAGTCCACCTGGATGGCAGGGACCTCTTGCAGCTTCCGCTAGAGGCCATGAGAAAGGTGCGCGGAAAAGAAATAGCCATGATCTTTCAGGAGCCGATGACAGCGCTCAATCCCGTGCAGCGCGTGGGGAGGCAGATCATTGAAAACATCTCGCTGCATGAAAAACTCCCTCCTAGCGCGGCATTGAAACGCGCGGTGGAGCTGATGGAGTGGGTGGGCATCCCCGCCCCCGACAAGCGGGTGAACGAATACCCCCATCAACTGAGCGGCGGCATGAGGCAACGCGTGATGATCGCCATGGCGCTCTCTTGCAGTCCAAAAGTCCTCATCGCTGACGAACCTACCACCGCCCTGGACGTGACCGTGCAAGCGCAGATTCTCGATCTCATCAAGCGGCTACAAAAGGACACCGGGATGGCCGTCATCCTCATCACGCATGACTTGGGGGTCATCGCAGAAACCTGCGACACTGTGGCGGTCATGTATGCCGGGCGCATGGCAGAGCGCGGCCCGGTGCAGTCCATTTTCGCCTCGCCCCTTCATCCTTACACCCGCGGTCTCATCAACTGCCTGCCCAAACTGGACAATGTGCCGAAGACACCGCTGCCCATCATCCCCGGCATGGTTCCAAGCCTGCGAGAGATGCCTGAAGGCTGCCGCTTCGCCGCTAGGTCCGGCCGCCCACACGACCCCATTCACCTTGCTCAGCGCCCGCCCTTCAAGGAAATCACCCCAGGCCACTGGGCGGAGCGATGCCCAGCTTGTCTCGTGCCATCAGGCAACGAGTGCCACTCCTTGTAAACTGTAACCGACCAGCTACTCTCTCCGCATGATTATCCAAGCCATCGTACACAAAGCCGAAGAAGGAGGCTACTGGGCAGAAGTGCCGGCGCTGCCCGGTTGCATGACCGAAGGCGAAACCTTAGACGAACTGCGTGCCAACTTGCTGGAAGCCGTGCAGGGCTGGGCTGAGGCGGCTGAAGAACGGGCCATCAAACAAGCAAGCGCAGGCAACTCAAACGTGCTCGCTCTTGCAGTATGAAGCAGGTCAGTGGTCGTGAACTGCTCAAACTGCTGAATAGCAAGGGCTGGAGCCTAGCACGAGTGAAAGGCAGTCACCACATTATGACTAAGGAGGGCGAAGAGAACATCCTGACCATTCCTGTTCATTCTAACAAGCCACTGAAGATAGGCCTCCTCCGCGCTTTGATGAAGCAGGCGAGTCTGGAGGATAACGATCTCTGACCATGTCTCTCCTCTCAGTTCAGAACCTGCGGCTTCACTTCCCCGTGCGTGGCGGGGTGTTTCATACCACCAAGGCTGTGTGCAAGGCGGTCGATGGCGTATCCTTCAGTCTCGAGCCGGGCGAGACGCTGGGCCTGGTGGGTGAGTCTGGCTGCGGGAAGACCACAGTGGCCAAGTCCGTGGTGCGGCTGCTGAAGCCGACAGGCGGTTCCGTCGTGTTCAATGGAAAAGACATCACCCTCTCCAGCCAAGGCTCTTTGCGCAAGCTGCGCCGAGAGATGCAGATGGTCTTTCAGGACCCTGCTGAATCTCTCAACCCGCGCCACACCGTCGGCCAGATCCTGGAGGAACCTTTCGTCATTCAAAATCTCGGCTCCCGCTCAGAGCGCACCGACTGGGCGGCGGAACTGCTGAAGCGGGTCGGCCTCCCTTTGGATGCACTCACTCGTTACCCGTTTGAGTTTAGCGGCGGCCAGAGACAGCGCATCGGCATCGCGCGGGCGCTCGCACTCAAGCCGAAGCTCATCGTCTGCGACGAACCGGTTTCCGCGCTGGATGTGTCAGTGCAGGCGCAGGTGCTCAACCTTTTGCTGGAGCTTCAGCGTGACTTCGGTCTTGCCTACCTCTTCATCGCTCACAATCTCTCCGTGGTGCAGCACATGAGTGACAGAGTGGCCGTGATGTACCTGGGCCGCATCGTGGAGCTAGCCCCGGCCGCCGTCTTGTACGCCAACCCGCGCCACGCCTACACCAAAGCGCTGCTGGAAGCCATCCCAGTTCCTGACCCGGCGCGCAGACATGAACGCAAGCTCTTGAAGGGAGATGTTCCCTCTCCTATCGATCCGCCACCAGGGTGTGCTTTTGGTCATCGCATGAAACACCCGAGATGGCAGGATAGTGTGGCCATGGACCTGACGTTGAAAGAAGTCGCTCCGGGTCACTGGGTGCAGCCCTGTCCTTGCTGCACCAGCACCTGATTTCTCTCATGTCCTCATCCACCACCCGCTACGCCTGGACCGTGGTCGCACTGCTTGTCCCAGTCGCACTGCTCAACTACCTGGACCGGCAGATGATCGCCGCCATGAAGCTCTCGGTCATGAATGACATCCACGTGGGCAGCGAGGCGAACTGGGGCCGCATGCTGGGCCAGTTCAAGTGGGTGTATGCCTTCTTCAGCCCCATCGGCGGCTACCTCGCAGATCGGTTTAGCCGTCGTTGGGTCATCTGCGGCAGCCTGTTCGCCTGGTCAGCGGTGACTTGGGCCACGGGGCATGTGCAGGACTACGAGGGTCTGCTTTGGACCCGCTCACTCATGGGCGTCAGCGAGGCGTTTTACATCCCGGCCGCGCTAGCCCTCATCGCTGACTACCACACAGGGCCCACACGCTCTCGCGCAGTCGGCATTCATCAGATAGCGATTTACCTGGGCGTCATCACGGGCGGCTTCAGTGGTTACGTGGCAGACGCCCCGAGCCTGGGCTGGCGGTGGGCGTTCGATTTCGTAGGCCTCATCGGCGTCTTTTATGCTCTCCCGCTTCTCATGCTTCTGAGGGACCCGCCACGGCAAGGCAGCACAAAGCAAAGCAGCGGCTTCGTGGGCGACGCGAAGGAACTGCTCGGAAACCCGAACTACCTGCTTCTGGTGGCCTACTTCACCCTACCCGCTCTGGCAGCCTGGGTGGTGCGTGACTGGGGTCCATCCATCTTGCAAAAGAGCTTCAACCTCAGCCAAGGCCTCGCTGGAGTCTCCGCCACCACTTACTGGCAAGTCGCGGCCATCGGCGCAGCGTTGCTTGCCGGCTGGCTCGCAGACCGTTGGAGCCAGAAGACGGAGCGTGGCCGCATCTACACCAGTGCCATCGGCATGGCTCTCATCATCCCGGCCATGTATGGCATGGGACACGCTACACAGAATGCCGTCTTCTGGTTGGCCATCACGGCGCTTGTCATCTTCGGCATCGGGTGGGGATTCTTTGATACCAACAACATGCCCATTCTCAGCCAGATCGTTCATCCAAACCTGCGCGCCACTGGTTACGGCATCATGAACATGGTCAGCATCAGCTTCGGCGGCGTTGCAGACTGGGGCTTCGGCGTCTTGCAAGACAGGGGTGTGCCGCTGAATCAAATCTTTGGCCTCTTCGCTCTGAGCGCCGTCGTGTCACTCGTTCTGGTCCTCATGATCCGCCCCGCCAAAACCGACCCCTGACATGCCCATTGCAAAGCCACCCAGCGTGGGGCATGGAAACCCTTGTAACATGTCCAAAAACGAACCCCACGGCGCGTCGCCGAAGAAAGAGAAGAAGCCTTCTCTGCTAAGCAAGCTCAAGTCCGGCATTAAAAAGCTCGTCGGCATCAAGCCCAAAAAGCCAGCCGAGGCACCGCCGCCCGCAGCCAAGTCCCGGGAATCGCGACCACCTCGGGAAGAAAGACCCGCTCGCGGACCAAAAGAGGGCGCACCGCGCACCGAACGCAGAGAACGCACCGCAGACCGCCCAACTCGGGAGCGGAGCGAGCGTGGTGGTCGGGACGGTGAGCGAGCAGGCCGCTCGCGTGAGCGTGAAGGGGGCAGAGGCGCAGAGCGCCGTGGCGGAAGTGGGGGGCGTAGTCGTCGTGACGGGGGCCACCTTTCCCAAGCCGCCGAGGAAGATCAGGGCCGTCCGCGCGGTCCACGGCAGGCACCCGTGCCACCACCTCCGCCGCCGCCCGTGCCAGGGGGACCTTACCCGCCAGCGTTCGAAGCACTCGGCCTCTCACCAGCCATCCTCGCCGGCGTGCGTGATCTCGGTTACACCACGCCCACCACCATCCAGGAGAAATCCGCACCCATCATCTTGGCGGGCAAGGACCTCATCGGCGCATCCCAGACAGGCACCGGCAAAACGGCCGCCTTTGGGCTGCCTGCCATGACTCGCCTCGGCGCTCCGGGCAAAATGCGCCTCCTCATCCTGGAGCCCACCCGTGAACTCGCCGTGCAGGTGACGGACGCCTTGACCGGCCTCGCAGCCCACACCGGCCTCCGCATCGTCTCGGTGTATGGTGGCGTAGGCTATGGAGCGCAGCGTGAGGCACTGGAGAAAGGTGTGGACATCGTCGTCGCCACCCCGGGGCGTCTGCTTGATTTCATGGGAGACGGCACCTTTTCACCAGCCGATATCGAAATCCTCATCCTGGATGAAGTGGATCGCATGCTAGACATGGGCTTCCTGCCCGACGTCCGCCGCATCGTGGAGAAGACCCCCTCCAGCCGCCAGACCCTCTTTTTCTCAGCCACCATGCCTCCGCAGATCAAGTCGCTTGCAGACTGGGCGCTAAAGGAACCCGAGTCCGTGGAGGTCGGCATTCGGTTCTCCCCTGCGGAAACCGTTTCCCACTACCTCTATCCCGTCGCGTCTGACCAGCGCACCGAGCTACTGCTGGCCATTCTCAAGCAAACGCACTTCACCAGCGTCATGATCTTCACCCGCACCAAAGTGCAGGCAGACGAACTCTACTCCGAGCTGCTCGCGCTAGGTGAATACAAAGTGGCCGTCATGCACTCCGACATCAAGCAGCGGGATCGTGAAGCGGCGCTGAAGGGCTTCCGTGAGGGCACCTTTGACGTCATCGTAGCCACCGACCTTGCCGCGCGCGGGCTTGACGTCTCCGGCGTCACTCACGTCATCAACTTCTGCGTCCCGGACAATCCTGAAGACTACGTGCACCGCATCGGCCGCACCGGACGTGCCAAGAAGGAGGGAGATGCCTACACCCTCTTCGCGGCGGATGAAATCAAGGCCGTCGAAGCCATTGAGCGCCTCATCAATCAAAAAGTCGAGCGTCGTAAAGTGGAAGGCTTCAACTACAAGTTCACCACCATCCTGGAGGATGAACGCCACGCACGCAGCGTCATGCGCACCGGACGTGGCCTGAAGCGGCGGAGATAGCAGCGCGGGTCAGGGGATCAGCAAGCCTGCTGCGGCTTGCTGTGGCAGTGTCACTTGCCAGTTACCGCTCCGCAAAGCAGACCCACCAGTGCCAGCACATTGATGGCGGCTTTTGGCACAAGCGTGTCTGGCTGCAAATACTCCGGCACCTTGCTGCCATCTTCACTGCGCTCAGAGCAGTGCGCATTCCCGCCAGAGGGCCCCAGGCCATCCAGTGTGGGTCCCAGGTGGCAGAGATAGTTCGCATCACTCAAGCCCCCGCGCCGACTCGGCAGAATTTCGAGGCCAAGCTTCTCCGCAGCTTGCGTCCAATGAAGCGCAAGCTTCAGATTTTCATCATTCGCAGGCCACGCCGGCGACTCACCTACGCAGGTGACTTCGATCTCCGGCAAGCCACTCTTGGACCATGAACGCAGCACGTCCCCCGCCCTGCACAGGTGCTCCGGTTCATAAGCCCTCATCTCCAGTTCAAACATCGCTTCATGCGGCACCCGGTTCAAGACAGTGCCACCCTCCACACGCGCCACGTTCACCGTGAGTTCTTTTGAGGCATTGCTAAGTGCCGCCGCCTGAGTGATGAACGGAGCCAGAGCGGTCACCGCATTCACCCCCTCCCCAAAAGCGCTGCCCGCGTGCGCACCTCGTCCGCGCACCGTGATGCGATACTCCGCACGCCCTTTTCGCGCCGCCACAAAGTGATGCCGCCCCTCAATGACAGGCCCCCCCTCAAAGACCAGCACTGCCACCGCCCCATCCGGGCAACGTGCCGAAGTGTGGCGTGCAAAGTCCTGACTCAGCACCTCCTCGGCCGCATTCGCGGCAACGAGCCAATCCGTGCTCTGCCACAACTCCGGATACAACTCACGGACAGCCCTCAGCATCATCCAGATCAACGCGGTGCCGCCTTTGATGTCAATGGTGCCAGGTCCATATATGCGACCCTCGTGAACGGCCGGCTCCCAGCGAAAGTGATTAGCCACCTCTTCCTCCGGCGGAAACACCGTGTCTAGATGAGTGACCAGCAGCACACGCGGCCCAGCGCTGCTCCTCTTCGCCAAATACAAATGATGCCCCTGACCGGGCACGTCTGATTTTACAAACTCAGCCTCCAAACCAAGCGCTTCAAACGCCTCTGCCGTCACCTTCCCCACCGCGTCCACACCCGCCGCATTTGCCGTAAAGCTATTGATGCCCACCATGCGCTCAAGCAGACGCAGCGCCTCTGGTTTGATGTCTTCCAACAGCGCATTCAGACGGGGAATCTCATTTTGCATGGGACATCATGTTCAGGCCAGCCCCAGACGCAACGCACCGTTTTCGTCATAGCGCACCAGCCTCGAACCGTCATCCGGAAGATAAAAATGACCATCCAGATCGATCCAGTCCGCCAGTCCCGCCAGCTGAGCCGCATGGCTGATGCCATTCTGCGTCTCGATCATGCAGCCAAGCATCACTTTCATATCGTGCTGCCGGGCAGCACTGATCATGCGCAGTGCACCGCTGATGCCACCGCACTTGAGCAGCTTCACATTCACACCGTCAGCCAGGCCCACCAGCAGCTTCACATCCTCCGCCGTTTGCGCACTTTCATCCGCTATCAAGCAGACACCCGGCTCCGGCAGCATATCACGTAGCCTCCTCCATTCCCGGCTGCCCATACGATGACTCACCGGCTGCTCAACAACTTCAAGCCCCAACGCCGCGAGTTCCGGAATAATAGAAACCGCCTCTTCCACCGACCATCCGCCATTCGCATCCGCAAGCAGCTTGACATCCGGCGCCGCCTCCCGGGCACTGGCTGCGATGGCGAGATCAAAAGAAGCATCACCACTGCCGAGCTTGAGCTTCATGGTGCGAAACTGCCCCGCCAACTCCGCTACCCGCTGCCGGAACACGACCAAGTCTTCAGGAATGCCCATGGACCGGCATCCTTGGACACCGTTAGGATCCGGCAACTTCAGAAGCGACCACACAGGCACGCCCGCCGAGCTTGCCCGGAGCCGCAGCCGCAGCAAGTCCACCGCCAGCACCACCTGTCTCGCCGCATTTGCTGGCAGCTCGACTCCGGGCGACCTCATGGCACTGACCGCCTCCAGCGCCTCCTGCGGATCATCGTTGTAATAGGGGACAAACGGCACCTCCACGCGCAGGCCGGCATACTCCACCCTAAGCATCGTCCGGTGAGACGAACTGCCATGCGCGATCCGAAAAGACTCCACCAGGGGCAGCTCCATCAGTTCCGCAATCATCTCACGCACAGTTCAAAAAGATCACACCAACACCCTGCGGACCATGCCAGCTGCCAGACACTCCCCCGGCTCCACGCGCAGCAAGGCGTTTGACTGGCTCAGACCGAACAATGCGTCGCTGCGCTGCACTCCCTGCGGCCAGAAGACACCTGCCACCACTCTGCCCCGCACATAATGAGGGCGGTCCCCATCATTCACGATGCTCTCGCCGAGCGCTGCCTCCCATCCCGACGCATCACCCACGCCACCACGCAGCACTTCCAAAACCGGCTGCACCAACACTCGAAAAGTCACAAACGCAGACACAGGGTTACCCGGCAGTCCAAAAACCAGCCTAGGCGCACCTCGCCACTGACCGGTGGCGAAGACAAACGGCTTGCCCGGTTTCATCCTGATGCGCCAGAGTTCGATTCTAAAGCCCAGATCAGCCAGCGCAGGCTTCACATAATCCCGGTCACCCACACTCACACCGCCGGAGAGAATGACCACCTCGTTCTCCGTCACCAATCGCCCCAGCGTCTCTCGAGTGGCAGCCAGTTCATCCACGCAGTGAAACGCCATCACCTCACGCACCCCGCAGCCCCTCAGCATGGCCGCCAGCATCACCGCATTGCTGTTGTAAATCTGCCCGGCACGCAGCAGCTGCCCGGCAGACACGAGTTCATCTCCCGTGCTCAGCAGTCCTACACGCGGTGCGGCCACCACATCCACCTGCATACGCCCTTGGGATGCCAGCAGCCCCGCCCTCGCAGGCGTTATCAAATCCCCGCGCCGTAGCAGCACCTGGCCAGCACACACATCGCTCCCCTTTCGGCGGACGAACTGACCGGCGCTCACATCATCATGGATCAAAATCTCATCATCCACCCGCCGCACATCCTCCTGCATCACCACCGCATCCGCACCCTCTGGCATGGGTGCCCCCGTGAATATGCGAATGGCAGAAGCCGCAGGTAGCCTCAGGCCACGATCCAACCCCGCCGCCTGCTCCCCCACCACCGCCAGCCTCGCACCACGATGCGCTCCCACCGCACACACCGCATAGCCATCCATAGCCGAGTTGTCGAATCCCGGCAGAGAAACGCTAGCCAACACTTCTCGTGCCGAATACGAGCCCACTGCCTCCAGCAAAGGCAACCCCACCGCAGCACCGGGCACAGCATGTGCCATCATCTGCTCCAGCGCTTCAGCGACTTCCATCATGGCGGCAGCTGGACCTCCAGCACAGGCTTTTCCAAAGGCTCAGGAGCAGGACCAGCGGGCGGAAGACTGATGCGAGCAGACGGCACCTCAGGCTCAGCCCGTGTCAGCTCACCGGCGGACTCCCCACGCAGCCAAACGACCGCATCCCCTTTCTGAGGTTCACCGCTCACAACGTCTGCGGTCATAAAAACCCCCTTGCGCTCCGGGCTCACTTTCATGCGAGAGGTTTCACCCGCCTCGTTGCTGGAGATCAAGTCCGCACCCTCAGGCACCGAGGCTCTCCCAGGCGTCTGGATCAGTGCGAAGTTGAGCGCCGGATTCGTCATGTGAACCGTGCCGATCCAAACCCTCGGCGAGGTCGGTGCCGCCAGTCCCTGCCTTTTGCGGAACAATCCGCAGCCGCTGACCATCAGGGCCAGCAGCATCGTGGAAACTGTGACAACACCTCTCATGACGGCACGCTAGAGCCCCCAGCGCAGGGTTGCAAGACTGCCGTCGAGTGCCAGAACCACGTTGCACCCCTCCCCCTTCCCACTATCCTGCCCACCCATGTCAGAAACCATCGAACAACGCCGCTTCGTCACCACCGCCGAGAAGGTGGACTACCTCTCGCCCTGGACCCTGGAAGAATGGCTGTGCAGAAATGATATCGTCAACAACGAGCAGCTCCTCATGGTCCGCGCCAACATGGAACCTGGCCGCAGTCACCCCTTCCACACCCACCCCACCAGAGAAGAAATCATTTACGTCCTCTCCGGCACCGCCGAGCAATGGGTAGGCACCCAAAAGCGTATCCTCAAGCCCGGAGACATGGCTTTCATCCCCATGGGCGAGCCGCACGGCACCTGGAACGCCGGGGACGACATGCTCGTCTTCCTGGCCATCCTCAGCCCCGCCAATGCCCCAGAACCCGCCATCGTGGATGTCTCCACCGAAGAACCCTGGGCCAGCCTCCGCCCCGCCTGAGCGCACTCCCCCCTCTTACCTCTTCCCCTCCGCTCAGATGCCCGTCCCACTTCTCGACGTCAACGCCCAGAACCATCCCCTTACGGAAGACCTCACCGCAGCCTTCCATCGCGTGCTCGGCCATGGCATGTTCATCATGGGAAAAGAGATCGAGCAGCTCGAGTCGGATCTCCGCAGCTTTCTCGGCGTGAAACACGCGCTCAGCGTCTCCTCCGGCACTGACGCACTCGTGCTCGCCCTCATGGCGCTGGATGTCGGCCCCGGAGATGAAGTGCTCTGCCCCGCCTTCACCTTCTTCGCCACCGCAGGCTCAGTCTCCCGCGTCGGTGCCACACCCGTCTTCGTCGATGTCTGCCCCGTTTGCTTCAACCTGGATGTAAACGACGCCCGCACCAAGCTCACCTCCAATACCAAGGCCATCATCCCCGTGCATCTCTTCGGCCAGAGCGCCGACATGGACCCCATCATGCAGCTCGCCACAGAGCACCACCTACACGTTCTGGAGGATGCAG
Source organism: uncultured Verrucomicrobiaceae bacterium (assembly GCA_964538625.1). Lineage (GTDB taxonomy): Bacteria > Verrucomicrobiota > Verrucomicrobiia > Verrucomicrobiales > Verrucomicrobiaceae > JAEUHM01. The sequence continues at coordinate 12,492 of CAZIGH010000049.1, read as the reverse complement.
CGCAGTCCCTCGGTGCCGCCTACAAGGGAAAACAAACCGGCACCATCGGCCACTTCGGCGCCTATTCCTTCTTCCCCAGCAAGAACCTCGGCGCCCTGGGAGATGCAGGACTGCTCGTCACCAATGATGACACACTGGCCGCCAAAGCCAAAATGCTGCGCGTTCACGGCATGGAGCCAAAATACTACCATCAAGCCGTGGGTGGGAACTTTCGCATGGATGCCCTTCAGGCCGCCTTCCTTGCCGTGAAGCTCAAGCACTACACCGCCTATACCAGCGCCAGACAAAACAACGCCGCCTACTACACCCAGAAGCTATCCACCCTGCCCGGTGTCGTTATAGCCGATCCAGCCCACTGCAAGTGTGCCCTATCCCAGGCCACAGCTCTTGCCGCCTCAGGCGCTCAGATCGTCCTGCCCACCTCCTACGCGCACAACACCCACATCTGGAACCAGTTCACCTTACGCGTACTCCATGGTCGGCGCGATGCACTGCGCCAGCATCTCGCCGCAGCAGGCATCGGTTGTGACATCTACTACCCCGTCACGCTCGACCAGCAAGAGTGCTTTCAGCACCTGCCCCCAACCTCACTCACAGGCTGCCAGGTCGCTCATCAACTGGCAGGCGAAGTGCTCTCCATCCCCATCTATCCAGAACTGACCATCGCTCAAAAAGACGAGGTCATCTCCACCCTTCACTCGTTCCTCACCTAAATCATGACGCCAAAAATCAACCCCGCTCTCCACACCGAGCGCAAGCCAGACTGGATTCGCGTCAAGCTGCCCAGCGATCCCAAGTTCTGGTCCACCAAAGGCCTCATCTCCGACCTCAAGCTCCACACCGTCTGCGAGGAAGCCCAGTGCCCCAACCGCTGGGAATGCTGGTCCCAAGGTACCGCCACCTTCATGATCGCCGGAGACCGCTGCACCCGCGCCTGCGGATTCTGCGCCGTCAAGACCGCCAAACCCTTTGCTCTTGAGGCAGATGAACCCCAGCGCGTCGCCACTGCCGTCAAGCGCATGGACCTCAACCACATCGTCATCACCGCCGTAGCCCGTGACGACGTGCCGGATGGCGGCGCAGAACATTTCGCCCGCACCATCGAAGCCGTACGCGAAGCCCGTCCCGAGATCACCATCGAGATCCTCGTCCCCGACTTCAACGGCAAGGACGACGCCATGCGCACCGTCATGGCCGCCCGCCCGCACATCTTCAATCACAACCTCGAAACCGTCGAGCGCCTCACCCCCCTCGTCCGCAGCCGCGCACAATATCACCGCAGCCTCCAGGTCCTTAAACGTGCCAAGGAACTCGCCGCCGAGATGGGATTCAAGTGCGCCACCAAGTCCGGCATCATGCTCGGCCTAGGCGAGACGGAAGTCGAAATTTTCCAGGCCATGGACGACCTCCGCGCCCACGACGTGACCGTGCTCACACTAGGCCAATACCTGCGCCCCTCACCCAATCACCTGCCCGTCGTCTCCTACATCCACCCAGACACCTTCGCCAACTACAAGCAAATCGCGTTGAACAAAGGCTTCCGCCACGTCGCCTCCGCACCTCTCGTGCGCAGCAGCTACCACGCCGCCGACTTCAAACCCGAGCTGGATCTGGAGTAAGCAGCATCTCCTTCAGGCGCCACCCTTGGCAGGCAGATCGCCGCTAGGACAACTTCACGACTTGGGTGCCATCCTCCCCGCATTTCAAATCAAACCCAATGCTTCCTGGGTAAGCTCCCAGAAAGTCTTGTTTCAGTTTCATGAACAGCTCAGACCAGCCCAAAATGGGTTTGCCTGAGCTGGATTGGTATCAGATGGTTACCCACACGACGCTCACACCAGCTCACGGACACCTTCGCCTTGATTTCCGTCTCAATCAATCTGGGCCTCTACACCGGCGACCCCGGCTGGAATGGAGCGCTCCTTGACGGTACAGTCTCCACCTTCCATGACTTGGAACCAAAATATCGGTGAAGACAACACTCTTGGCTTCCTTAAACTCGTTTGATTGTGTAACAACGAAGCACCTTCTCCGTCACCCTCAGCTTCACCCCACTGCCATCATGATCACCATCCGCCACTCCCTTATTGCCGTCGCCATCTCATGCCTTGCGTTCAGCCTCTCCCACGCCGAGGAAACGCCCGTACCCCCCGAGGTCAAAGCCCTCGCAGAAACCTTCATCACCACGCTCAAAGCCGGAGACGAGGCGGCCATGCTCGCCTGCTGGCATCCGGCAGAGATCCTCGCCAAAGCCCGTGAGGAACAAGCCGCCCGGGAAGCTGGCACCTCGCCCACACCCATCGACAGCGCCAAGGAGGGCCGGGACGAGCTGAAGCGTCAGCAGAAAAACCTCCAGCGCACCCAAGAACGCGCCGCCACCATTCGCACCCTCATCGGAAAATACTTCGGCGACATCGCCCAACTGAAGTTCGATGAAGTGGACCTGGATGAAGACGGTGACTCCACACCCGACGTGCCCTCGCTGGATGAGGTAGAGTTCCGCCTCACCACAGCAGACGGAGCCAGCATCGCCCTGGAGGTCGATAGCGTGGCCCAGATCGACGGCGTCTGGAAGTTCCGCGGACGGCTTGAAGACACCATCAAGCTCAAAGTCCCCGAGAATTAATCTCTCACCCAACGGCGAGTCCTCCGCGCTGAGCCGAACGCCAGCATTTCTGCCGCTGCCCTTCCTCAGACCCTTTTCCCAATCTCCGCCATGAAAGCCACACTTTTCTCCTTTCTCCTCTTCCTCGCCGCCTCCACCGCCACCCAGGCGGAGACCCGGGTCTTCTTCACCGGCCACAGCTTTTCCGGCGTAGGCTGGGTGGAGATTCTCTGCAAACAGGCCGGCGTCACCGATTACGTGAACCTCGGCAGGCAGGCCCTGGGCGGCTCGCGCGTCATCGACCACTGGAAGCTCGCCGATGCCAGAAACCAGGCCAAAACCGCCCTGATGAAGGGTGGCGTCGATGTGCTCACCCTCAGCCCGAACATGCAGATGCCGGACGAAGGCATCGACCTCTTCGTGAAGCTCGCCCTCAAGCACAACCCGGACATCCGCATCCTCGTGCAAGGGTCCTGGATGACGTGGGATGGCCTCGGCAAGGACGGCATCACCAATGCCGAGCGAGACACGCGGCCCGTTTCAGAAATCCGCGACCGCACCGCCAAGCACATGGAGGACATCCGCGCTCAACTCCGCGCCACCAACAAGCGCGTCGGTCGCAAAGTCTGCACCCTCATCCCCGTGGGCACCGCCGTGGTCAAACTGCGCGAACGCATCGCCGCCGGCACGCTGCCCGGCTTTGAAAAACCCTCCCAGCTTTTCCTCGACGACATCGGCCACGGCAAGGCACCCATCAGCCATCTGGTGAACTACATGTATTACATCGCCCTCCTCGACAAGGATCCGCGCGAGCTGCCGGGCTTGGGAACCAACGGCTGGCGCAAGGAGGACGGCAGGCCGGACCCGAAGCTCGCCGCCATCTTGAAAGAGATCGCCTGGGAGACCATGCAGGAGGAGAGGCAGCGGGCGGACTGACTCCGAGCCACATCTGGCCGTGCTGCCGACTCTCCGTAGCGAGCCACTACCCGTTCGCCGTCTCGCAGCTCAGGGGAAGGCCGCACTGGTGCCCGACTCGTGCTGGTTTTCAATATTCGCATTCTACTGTCCTCGCCCGAAGGGGTCATTCGTCGATGAAGTGACTGGAGTCTCATTCGGCCAGTCCCGTTCTCACGAAAATCCACACCTGCGTCGTCCCCATGTTCAAACCCGTTGTCCTTCTCGCCCTTGCCGCCGCAGCGGCTCTCACCTCCTGCCAGTCCGGCAACAAGCAGCATGAGGCCTGCGCTGACATGCCACCCTACAAGGGCTCCACTGCGTTTGAGCGCATGAAGACACTGGTGGGCAAATGGTCCGGAGAATCCCCCGTGATGGGCACCATGAAAACGGAGTTCCGCCTCATCGCAGGAGGGTCGGTTATTCAGGAGACCTTTGCCGGAGGCACGCCCATGGAAATGCTCAGCGTCTATCATGACGTAAACGGCAAACTCACCATGACCCACTACTGCATGCTCAGAAACCAGCCACGCATGAAGCTGGTGAAGGAGACAGCGGACTCGCTCACCTTTGACCTGGCTCCCACACCCGGCCTCGATCCGAACCAAGACATGCACATGCACGGAGCCACCTACACCTTCCTCGATGCCAACCGTTTCAAGCTCGAGGGCGTCTCCTGGAAAGACGGCAAAAGCGTTCCCTGCGGCCCGCCCGTGATCTTCACGCGGCAGTAAGCATCCGTCGCATCCATCTTAACGCCTCCATTCATCGTCCCTATTCATGAGCCAACCCGCCAAAAACACAATCTGCCTCTGGTATGATGGCGACGCGGAAACAGCAGCGCGCTTCTACGCAGCAACGTTCCCTGATTCTTTCGTCAGTGCAGTCAATCTCTCGCCAGCGGATCATCCATCAGGCAAGGAAGGGGAGGTGCTTACGGTCGAGTTCACCGTGATGGGCATCCCCTGCATCGGCCTCAATGGTGGACCCGCAGTGGCGCATAACTGGGCCTTTTCGTTCCAAGTCGCTACGCAGGATCAAGCTGAGACTGATCGCTACTGGAATGCCATCATCGACAACGGCGGTGAGGCGAGCCAGTGCGGCTGGTGCAGAGACAAATGGGGCGTCCACTGGCAGATCACCCCCATCGCCATGATCGAGGCCTTCAAGAATCCCGACCGCGCCATCGCGAAACGGGCGTTTGAAGCCATGATGACCATGGGCAAGATCGACATCGCCGCCGTCGAGGCCGCCGTTCGTGGTTAGCTCCACGGCGCATGGCCATTTCATTCATGACTTCGCCCTCCGCCCACCCACCTCCATGCTCAAGAAAATCCTCATCGTCCTCGCCGTGCTCGTTATCGGCATCCTCGCCGCCGCCTTGCTGAAATCGCCGGACTTTCGAGTCGAGCGCAGCATCACCATCGCAGCGCCACCCGAAGCGGTGTTTGTGTGGTTCAACAGCCACAAAAAGTTCAACGAGTTCAATCCCTGGCTCAAGATGGACCCGGAGGCGAAGGTCGAATACGCGGGGCCGGACAGCGGTGTCGGCTCGATCTCGACCTGGCATGGCAAACTCACCGGCAAGGGCAGGGCGACCATCACTGAGAGCAAACCAAACGAACTCATCCGCCTGCGCATGGACTGGCTGGAACCGATGGAAGGCGTCAGCACGGTCGATTACAGCTTCAAAAGCGAAGAGGGCAAAACCACCGCTACCTGGGCCATGTATGGGAGGAATGATGGCCTGCTCGCGAAGCTGGTGAGCCTCGTCTTTGACTGCGATTCCATGTGCGGCCCGGAGTTTGAAAAAGGCCTCTCAGAGGTCGCTAAACTCGCCACAGCCCCTGCGGCAGCACCTTCAGCGCCATGAGCACACCCACCGCTTCCGACTATCTCCTTCTATCCCGCGGCCAGTGGGACAAGTCCTCCTCCAAGGCGGACATCGAGGCGGCGATTGACAGGTTTTACGCCTGGTACGAGGCCAACCTCGCCCGGGGCGTCTTCAAACCCGGCTCTCGTCTCACCACGGAGGCGGCGCTTGTGACGCGCGATGGCATCCGCACGGACGGACCCTTCGCCGAAGGCAAAGAAGTCATCGGAGGCTACTGGATCATCGTTGCAGAGAGCCTTGCCGCTGCGGCGGCCATTGCCGCGCAGAATCCGGTACTGCCGCACGGGTTGAGCTTTGAGATCCGCCCGCTCGAGGCTGAGCGCGGCTCCGCCTATCGTCACACCAACGAAACACCCGCCGAATGACTACCCCCAATCCGCAACAACGCACCGGCGAGCACCTGCTTCTCATCCGCGGCACGCATTGGGGCGGCAGCCTCTCGCCAGCCGAGCTCCAGCGTGTCATGACAGACTTCTATGGCTGGGTGGAGGACCTGCGCGAGAAGGGCCTCCTTCTCGGAGCGCAGCCCCTCGTGGAGGAAGGCAAGCTGGTCACTGGAGCGCAAGCACTGGTCACCGACGGCGTCTTTGCCGAATCGAAAGAAGCCATCGCAGGCTATTTCCTGCTCGCTGTCGCATCCACGGATGAGGCGGTGACACTCGCCCGGGCCTGCCCCATTCTCGCTCACGGCGCACAGATCGAAGTGCGCCCCATCGCCGACCTCTGCCGCCCCATGGCGGATGTTAAGGTCATGCTTAGTGATCCATTGATTGCTGATTTCTGATGATCGATTTTTGACTTTGGATTTATGGACGCGCGCGCCAGCCAACTTGAAGACCGCCTGATTGACTTTGCAGTGAGAGTCATCGCCGTGGTGGAAGCCTTGCCGGACACGAAGGCGGGCAGACACGTCGCAAGCCAGCTGGTAAGGTCGGGCACCTCACCCGCTCCAAACTACGGTGAAGCCAGAGCCGCTGAGTCACGAGCCGATTTCGTTCACAAACTCAAAATCGCACTCAAAGAACTGCGGGAAACCCTCATCTGGCTAAAAATGATCGAGCGTAAGCCCATGCTACCCGCGAACAGCCTCGACGGCATCGCCAAAGAATGCGACGAACTCATTTCCATCTTCGTGAAAAGCCTGAAAACCGCCTCAGGTTCAGAGAAGAAGAGATAAAAATCGCACCTCAGAAATCAGAAATCAAAAATCAGAAATCAAAAGCCAATCCACCCCATGAACCCCAAACGCAATCCCGTCGGCTGGTTCGAGATCTATGCCTCGGACATCACCCGCGCCAGAGCCTTTTACGAAACCGTGCTGAACATCCAGATGCAACCCATGCCCGTGCCCGATGACATGAAGGGCGGCTTTGAGATGCTCATGTTCCCCTGTGACATGGAGCACGAGGCTCCGGGCTGCGGCGGCACGCTGTGCCAGATGGAGGGCTTCAAGCCCGGCGCGGGCGGCACCTTGATCTACTTCTCCTGTGAGGACTGCGCCGTCGAGGCGTCCCGAGTGGCGGCTGCGGGCGGGCGAGTATTCAAAGAGAAGTTCTCCATCGCACCCTACGGCTTCATTGCCCTCATCATGGACACGGAGGGAAACATGATCGGCCTGCACTCCATGAAGTAGCGCATGAGCGCGGCCACCAGCGTCGCTGACGACCTCTTCCGCCGCGAAGGCGCACGCTTGGTGGCATCACTCGCCGCGCATCTCGGCACGCACCGCCTGCAGCTCGCCGAGGACGCGGTGCAGGAGGCCCTCCTGCGGGCGCTGCAGACCTGGCCCTACCGCGGCATCCCGGACAATCCGGCAGCCTGGCTCACCCAGGCGGCGAAAAACCAGGCTCTGGATGCCTTGCGCCGCGAGCAGACCTGGCAGCGCAAAGAAGCGCAAATCTCCACCGAGCAGGAGCGCTGGCTCTCGCGGACCGAAGAGCCCCTGCATGAAATCCCTGACGACACGCTGCGCATGCTCTTCGTCTGCTTTCATCCGCAGCTTTCCATCGAGGCCCAGCTCGCGCTTGCTCTCCGCACCGTGTGCGGACTCAGCCCGGCGGAAATCGGCGCGGCCTTTCTCACCAGCGAAGCCGCCATCGCCAAGCGGCTCGTGCGTGCGCGCCAGCTTATCCGGGATCTGCGACTGCCCTTTGCCGTGCCTGATGCCAACGAACTGCCAGCGCGGCTCGATGGCGTGCTCACCGCGCTCTATTTGCTCTTCAATGAGGGCTACAAAGCCTCCTCAGGAGACCGCCTGATCCGCGAGGAACTTTGCCACGAAGCCATCCGCCTGACGCGGCTGCTCGCTGGTCATGCAGCCACTTCACATCCGTCCACGAAGGCCCTGCTCGCTCTCATGTGCCTGAACGCGGCCCGCTTGCCAGCCCGCATCAATGCCGCAGGCGAAATCGTCCGCCTGTCTCATCAGGACCGCAGTCAGTGGGATGCGCGGCTCATCGAAGAAGGCGTCCTCGCCCTCGGCGCGTCCTCCACGGGCGAAGTCATCAGCCCCTATCACCTGGAAGCCGGCATCGCCGCCTGTCACTGCCTGGCACCCGATGAAGCCAATACGGACTGGGCGCGCATCCTGAGTCTTTACGATCAACTCCTGCATCTCAAGCCCACACCCATCGTCGCCATGAACCGCTGCGTGGCGCTTGCCCGGGTGCGCGGTCCGCGTGAGGCACTTGCAGCTCTCGAATGCATTCCAAATCGCGACTCGCTGGAAGCCCGGTATCTTTACCACGCCATCCGCGCCAGCTTCATCACCGCACTTGGCGACCACTTGGAGGCACGCGCCGCCTGGCAGCGCGCAGCAGACCTGGCCCCGTGCGACGTGGAGCGTGAGTTCCTGCAAAGCCATGCAGGATGAAGCGGGGAGGAGGCACGCCGGCTTCTGCATGGCGCATGAACGGCGCCGCTTGCACAAAGGCCGCAGTGCACCACAGTCACTTCGTGCTTCCGCCGCTTCTCCAGGCTCTCGTCAGCGTCTTGTTTCTGCTCCTCGTGTTCGGATTCATCGAGCACGGTCTGGGCAACAAGCGCGGCAGGTCGCCGCGAAAGCAGGATCTGCTGCTCGATGTACTGCACGCTGTCTTCAATCAGCTCGTCACCCGCTGGCTTTCTGGAATCGCCGTGCTGGCGCTGGCGGTCGCCATTCTCACGCCGCTGGTCATCGGCGGCGTCGATGCGCTGGATGCCGAGGGCCAGTTCAAAGGCTTTGGCCCCATCGGCACCGCACCGCTGTGGATGCAGTGCGCGGCGGCGATCATCCTGGGAGACTTTCTGCTCTACTGGATTCACCGCTGGTTCCACGGCAGACGCTTGTGGCCCTTCCACGCCGTGCATCACAGCTCCGAGCATCTCGACTGGCTGAGCACCTTTCGCAGTCATCCCATCAACGAGATCGCGGGCAATCTCTTCCTCACCGCGCCTTTCCTGCTTCTCGGTTTTTCTCCTGCCGCGTCCTTCCTCTCCCCGGCGTTGCTGGGGCTTTACACCATCTTTGTCCACTCGGACGTGGACTGGGATTTCGGACCGCTGCGCCATGTCATCGTTTCACCCGCCTTCCACCGCTGGCATCACTCCAGGCAGCCCGAGGCCATCGACAAAAACTTCGCCAGCCTGTTGCCCCTCTGGGACCATCTTTTCCGCACCTGCTACTTTCCCACCGACAAGGTTCCCCGGGATTTTGGCATTCACGAACCCATCTCCAAAACCTGGTGGGGACAGATGCGGCATCCGTTCCGCACTCGCGCCGTGTGGGATAAGCGATAAGAAATCGGATAAAATCTTTCTGCCGCAGCTTACCATCAGGATGTCTCGCCTCGCCGACACCTTCTGCCTTTTGCTTTGCCTGGCTGCTGCTTCCGCGCTCCACGCCCAGGATCCCATGCCGCGCCAGCCGGGCTCTTCGGACGAGGCATTTCTCTTTACCCCCCCAGGCTTTGAAAAGCAGGGGCGGCCAGCCTCGGCAGAGGGTGAAGGCACAGGCCTGCTGCGACTCACCATCCGCTCGGCAGAGACCAGCCAGCCCACGCCTTGCCGCGTCAACGTGGTGGGGCCGGACGGCCAGTATTACCAGCCCGAGCAGGGCCGCCTCTCTCCCTTCTCCCTGACCGCGAGCTGGCCGACCAGGGACAGCTGGGGGAACCGCGCGGGCAAGGCACCTTTCCGTTACCTGGGCCGCTTTTTCTACACGACCGGCGAGACCGCAGTGCGCGTGCCCGCAGGCAAAGTCCGCGTGGAGGTCTGGAAGGGCTACGAGCACACGCCGCAGGCAGTCGAAGCCACGGTGACCGCGGACAGCACGGCCAGCGTGGACATCACCCTCGCCCGCGCCGTGCCCATGGCCGCCCAGGGCTGGTTTTCCGGCGATGCCCACCTGCACTTCCAGCGCGGCACCGAGGAGCAGGACGCGATCATCTTTGACCTGCTGGAAGCGGAGGATCTGCGCTTCGGCTGCTGCCTGGCCTACAACGATCCCGCCGGACCCTATGCCGGCTTCATGGACAAGCTCGCCTTTCCCCAGACCGGCGGCCTCGGACGCGCCAGCATCCGCTCCCGCGGCGGCGTCAGCATCGTCTCCGGCCAGGAGTTCCGCAGCGCCGTCTATGGCCACCTGAACCTTCATCTGCTCGACGGCCTCGTGCATCCGGGCGCCCAGCTCAATGCCGACCGCTGGCCCACCCAGGGCACCGTCGGGCGCGAGGCCATCGCCCAGGGCGGCCACGCCATCGCCGCCCACGGCGGCTACGCCTCGGAACTCTATGCCACCGCCGCGCTTGGCGATGTCAGCGCCGTGGAGCTGCTGCAGTTCGGCATCTACCGCGGCATCGGCCTGGAGGGCTGGTATGACATGCTCAACAGCGGCTGGCGTCTGCCCGCCGCCGGCTCCAGCGACTACCCGCCCTGCCGCTTCCTCGCCGACTGCCGCACCTATGTCCACCTGGCTTCGGCCAAACCCAAAGCGCCGCCCTCCCTGCCGGACTGGCTGGCGGGCATCGCCGCCGGGCGCAGCTTCGTCACCACCGGCCCGCTCCTGTTCGTTGAGGTCGATGGTGCCGGACCGGGCGCGGCTTTGGACAAAACCGGCCCTGGCCCGCATCGCGTGCGGGTCAGCGTCCGCGTGCGCTGCGAGGTCGCGCCGGTCACCGACATCGAAGTCATCGCCAACGGCAAGACCGTGGCCCACCGGCGCATCGCCCGCGAGGAAGGCCAGGGAACTTGGATCGAGTTCAGCCCGGAGGTCGAGCTGGCCGAGTCCGCCTGGATCGCCGCCCGCGCCCACTCGCTGTCCCTCAAAGGCCTGCCGGACGCCGAGGCACACACCAACCCCGTCTATGTCCACCTCAACGGCCGCGCGCCATACCAACCCGCCGCGCTCGACGCCTGGGCCGCCCGCATCGAAAAAGAGATCGCCAAACACCAGGCCCGCCGGGACTTCCCGGAGCGCCCGCAAGTGCTCGCCTATTTCCAAAGCGCCCGCGACCTGCTGAACAAAGTCCGCGACCAGGGCGGCCTGCCTGCCGGGGCCGATCCCCGCGCTTTGCTCAAAGCGGCTGCCGCGGCTCCGCCGGACGGCGACCTCAAGGCGCTCCTCAAGCCCCTGCCGCCCAAGACCCCGGAGCAGGCCATGCGCGAGTTCGAGACCCTGCCCGGCTTTGAGATGCAGCTCGTCGCCGCCGAGCCCATGGTCCGCAGCCCCATCGCCGCCGCCTTCGACGAGGACGGCTCGCTCTACGTCGCCGAGATGCGCGACTATCCCTACAACGCCGACCAGCCCGTGAAGGTGGCCCGCCAGCGCCCCGCGCCGCCCGGCTCCAAGCGCCTCGGCACGATCCGCCTCCTGCGTGATTCCGATGGCGACGGGCGCATGGACTCCAGCACCGTCTTCGCCGACGACCTCCTCTGGCCCGCAGGCATCGCGCCGTGGAAGGGAGGCGTCTTCGTCTGCGCCCCGCCGAACATCTGGTATTTCAAAGACACCGATGGCGACGGCGTGGCCGATGTCCGCAAGGCGGTCTTCACCGGCTTCGGCTCGGAGAACCAGCAGGCCATGGTCAACAACCTCCAGTGGGGTCTGGACCACCGCATCCACGCCTCCACCGCAGGCAATGGCGGCCGCATCCGCCGCCCCGACGCTCCGGACTCCGAGGCCGTCTCCGTGGCCGGTCGTGACTTCTGTTTTGACCCCGAGACGCTGGACCTGGAGCTGGAGACCGGCACCAAGCAGTTCGGGCTGAGCTTTGACGACTGGGGAAACCGCTTCCTCTGCAGTCAGGCCGAGGCCTGCGCGGTCGTGACCCTGCCGCTGCGCTACCTCCGCCGCCAGCCGCATTTTTCCACCTCGTCCGCCATCCTCACGCTCGCCCCCGTGCCGGAGCCCGTCTTCCGCATCAGCCCTGTCGAAGCCTGGCGTCACCTCCGCACCGAGCGCCGCCTGGCCGAGGGCAAACGCGACGCCAATGGCCCCGGCGTCAGCCACAATGTCGTGGACGGCGCGGCTGGCGTCACCCTCTACCGCGGCGGCGTTTATCCGCCGGAGTTTTATGGCAACGCCTTCGTTGGCGACGGCCAGAACAACCTCGTCCACCGCCGCGCCATCACCTATGGCAAAGCCGTCCCCGCCAGCACCCGCGCCGATGTCGGCACGGAGTTCGTCCGCTCCTCCGACCTCTGGTTCCGCCCCGTGAACTTCGTCAACGCCCCCGACGGCACCCTCTGGTGCGTGGACATGTCCCGCGAATACCTCGAGACCGTGAACATCCCCGCCGACATCGAGGAGCACCTCGACCTCACCAGCGGCCGCGACCAGGGCCGCCTCTACCGCATCGCGCCCAAGGGCTTCACCCCGCCGCCGCCGCCACGCCTCAGCCGCGCCAGCACCGCCGACCTCGTCGCCGCGCTGGAAAGCCCGCACGGTTGGTGGCGCGACACCGCCCACCGCCTCCTCTTTGAGCGCCAGGACAAAGCAGCCGCGCCCGCGCTCGCCGCCCTGGCCGCGGGCGCGGAAAAAGCGCCCGCCTCCCGCGTCGCC
>CAZIGH010000048.1:0-42961 GCA_964538625.1 uncultured Verrucomicrobiaceae bacterium | reverse complement strand
CGTCTTCCACGGGCATGAGGAAGTCTTGGTCGATGGGGCGCTCTGGCAGCGGGATATAGCTGTCCACGGCATCCATGAGCTTGAGGATGTTCGCCTCGTGCTCGGGATCGCCTTCCATGGCCTTAAGGGCGGAACCCTTGACGATGGGGATGTCATCGCCGGGGAAGTCGTATTTGCTGAGGAGATCGCGGATTTCCATTTCCACGAGTTCAAGGAGGTCGGCATCAGCCATGTCCACCTTGTTCATGAACACCACGAGGGCGGGCACGCCGACCTGACGGGCAAGAAGGATGTGCTCACGAGTCTGAGGCATAGGGCCGTCAGCGGAGGAGACCACGAGGATAGCGCCATCCATCTGAGCAGCACCGGTGATCATGTTCTTCACATAGTCAGCGTGACCGGGGCAGTCCACGTGCGCGTAGTGGCGCTTGTCGGTTTCATACTCCACGTGGGCGGTGTTGATGGTGATGCCGCGCTCTTTTTCTTCGGGAGCTGCGTCGATCTGATCGTAAGCGCGAGCCTGAGCGAAGCCTTTCTTGGCGAGCACGGTCGTGATTGCGGCGGTCAGTGTGGTTTTGCCGTGGTCAACGTGACCGATGGTGCCGATGTTGACGTGCGGCTTGTTGCGTTGGAATGCTTCTTTAGCCATTGTATTGGGTGGATGTTGAGTGCGCTGGGACGTTTGGTTTGGGCTTTTTCTGAACTTGTCCGCCCCTTACGACACACTGTCTGATGGAGCTCGTGACCGGACTTGAACCGGTGACCTCGTCCTTACCAAGGACGTGCTCTACCAACTGAGCTACACGAGCGCTGACAGCTTGCCTTTCGGGGCTTCCAAGTTGTTTCAGATCTCTGGTGACCCTCCATCCAGCATTGCGGCACAGATACAGGACTCCCCGGAAAATCCGAAAAAGTGGCCCGCAAGCTAGCGGCACCCCCGGTTCTGTCAAAATCTTTTTGAAAGGATTGCAGCGGAGCTTTCGAGCGGGGGCTGCCAACAGCGCGGGTGCCTGCACTCACTAGAATGAGGAGGTGGCTGCATCTTCCACGCCATCCCAGGCTGGTGCTTGGAGCGGTGTTGCCCACTGTCTTCCCCTACCCTCTCAACGCTCTGAGCCTCGCAAGCACTGGTGGATGACTGTGATGCAATGCGACGTACCAGGGATGAGGTGTGAGGTGTGACAGATGGTCCCGGGAGAGTCGCTTCAGGGCGGCTATCAGCATCTCAGGCCCTCCCACCGCCCGAGCGGCAAAGGCGTCTGCCTCAAACTCATGCCGGCGACTGAGCAGTCCGTGGAGAAGATCCAGTAGAAGCCCGGCTGGCTTCCAAACGATGCTGAAGAGTACGAAACCCATCGCCACCTGCGGGGTGCCTGCCTGGAAAGCGAGGAACAAGTCAGGGTCCTTCAGCGCGAAGTGAAGCGCTGCGAACATCAATCCCGACTGCACACATGCCATGGCGTACATCCGGGGCACATGCCCCAGTTTTGCATGGCCAATCTCATGGGCCAGAACAGCCAGGACTTCCGACGTTTCGTGTTTTTCCAGAAGTGTGTCGTACAGGGCTATCCGTCGGTTGCTACCCACTCCGGTGAAGAAGGCATTCGCCTTGGCGCTCCTGCGGGAGCCATCCACCACGAAGAGGTCTCGAACAGGGAACTGCAACTTTTCCGCAAGCGCAAGAATGGCCTCTTTGAGTGGCCCGTCTTCCATGGGCGTGAACTTGAGGAAGAGCGGCATCACATAGCGCGGTGCGAGCCAGGTCATGACCAGCCCCGTCATGGTGGTGAAGACCCAGGCCCAAAACGCCGCCGTCGAGACGTTCTGAAAAAGCCACAGCACGGGTGCCGCGAGAAGCGCTCCCAGGGTCACTCCAAGCAGCATGCCTTTCACTCTGTCCGCGATGAACGTGGCAGGTGTGGTGCGGTTGAGCCCGAACGCGGCCTCGATGCCGAATGTGCCATAGATTTCAAACGGCAGGCTTAGCAGCGCGGTAGCTCCCGCCAGCAGTCCAAGGAGCACCAGCCCACTGAGGACTGGGCCGGTTTCCAGCGCCGCAACCTGAAGCGCGAGCCAGCCAAAGCCACCCGCCCACCAAAAGGCTAGCAGCGCCCCGAGACTCACGGCGTCGCGGAGCACATCCAACCGAGCGTGCGCGATGACGTACTCGCAAGCGCGCTGCTGTTCCTCAGAGCTCAGAAGGTCCTCGAACTCTTCCGGCACAGTTTTCGATAACCGGTGGAGGTTCAGGAAGTCGATGGCCAGCTTCACGTGAAACCAGCCCACCGTAGCGATCAGCGCGAGCAGGAACCATGGATTGTGAATCGTCATGCTTCAGGGTGCGAGGTCGTTGACGTTTTTTGGAGAGAGTGTCAGCGGCGAAAGCTTCTCCTCCAGCGCTGCGGGTTTGTAATCTGGCTCGGAGGCCATTCTTTGGAGAGCAGGATAGAGCTTCTCCATGGGCAGTGGGTGAGCGATGAGGACATCAATATCCCCCCGCCTTAACAAGTCCACGCCACTGTTCCGCTCACGCAGCCCGCCGATGCTTACAAGGAGAGTGGACTCTCTGAGCCCTCTGTTGGAAAGCTCTTCCGCAACTGCCAGCGCCATGGAGTCTGTATGAACCAGCAGCGCATCAGGTGGTCCCTGGAGTTGCAGCAATTCTTGGAGCCGAAGAATAGCACCCTCTCTGGTGCCTTCGCCAGGTGCATCGTGAACCAGGATCACACCGGGCTGAGTTTGAAGAACGGAGAGGAATCCCTCCGTCCGTTCCTTTGTGGTGGGGGTGTCTTCAAAGAGGGAGATCTGAGCCACACGCCCAGTGACTTCCGTCCGGCCCTCCGCCGAGGCCTTGCGCCTCAGGGCGGCGAGGATGGCCTCTGCCGCTGCGGCACCGACCTGCCGCTGGTCCACCCAGCACGCTTGGTCACGCGCCTCCGCTGGCAGCCCGCCGTCCGTGCTCAGTATCACGGTGCCTGCCGCCCGCAAGTCCTGCACTAGGGCTGGAGCAAGCGTGTTCTCAAGCGCGTGAAGGATCAAGACCTTCGGCTTGGCTCTCGCAGCCGCCTGAAGCTGCCTCAACTGCGTCCCCGCATCCCCTTGAGCATCTAGATGCTTGAGCACAAGCCCCTCCCCCAGAGCTGGCACCGCAGATTCCAGAATGCGAAGCTGCGCCGCCTGCACCGGATCCCGCAAGTCGCCGGCACAGAGCAGGACGAGTCTTTGGTCTTCGCGGAACAGGCCAAGGTGATCTTCCGGCTTGCCGGGAGGAGGTTCCTCCGGACGCTCGGGAGAGACCTGCCGAACCGCACTGGCGGCTCGCGCACGTTCGATCTGGTCCAGGATGCGCTGGTTCTCGTCCTTCTCGCAAGCGGAATGCAGCGCGGCCGTCATCACGGCGAGACCTGCGCGAACAAGAGTGCGGAACTTCATCATGGGCAATATGAGAACTCCCGCAGCCAACCACGACAGCCGGAGGAACGCAAACCTCTGCTTGTCACTTTCGCCGCACTCTTTTATCACTGGGTCATGAACCGCACGCACCTCCTCGCTTCTTTGATCGCCACCACCGGACTGGCAACTGTTGGCCACGCTGACTGGCTGCAGTTTCGGGGGCCGGCCGGTGCGGCTGTGGCTACGGGTGATGTGTTACCGGGCGAGAAGCCCCAGATCGTCTGGAAGGCGACGCTGCCCGGGCGTGGTCTGTCCTCGCCCGTGGTGATAGGAGACCGGCTATTCATCACTTGCTCAAGTGGGCCGCAGCAGGAAGTGCTGCATGTCATCTGCTTCAGCGCCACCAGTGGCGAGATGGTGTGGCAGCGCACCATGCGAGCCACCGGGCGCACGATGAGCCACAACAAGACCTGCGTAGCTGCCCCCACGCCGTGCAGTGATGGCACGACGGTGTTTGCTCTGTTCTCCTCCAATGACCTCTTCGCCTTCGACTTGGAAGGAAAGCTCAAGTGGCTGCGAGGACTCACCTTTGATTACGCGAATGCGAGCAACTCCCTGGGCATGTCCCAGTCCCCCACGGTTTTGGGCAACGTGTTGGTGGTGCAGAGTGAGAATGATGCTGAATCCTTTGCTGCGGGACTCGATCTGCAAACCGGACGCAATGTGTGGAAGCTCGAACGCCCAAAGGCGGCGAACTGGACCAGCGCCATCCAGCACGCAGGGTTGGTAGCGCTTCAGTCCAGCGAGGGCCTGCTTGCACTTCGCGCAGAGGACGGCAGCACCGCATGGAAATACGCGGATGGTGCCTCCACCATCCCCTCCAGCGTGGCCAGCGGGGATACCATTTATGCCGTCTCACGCGGCATCACGGCGCTTGCTCCGGATGCCGCTGGTTCCGTCTCACAACTCTGGCGGAACGAGGGCTTGAAACCCGGCACTGCCAGCCCTCTCGTGCTTGGCGAGCACCTTTATGTGGTCAATAATGCGGGAGTACTGATCCAGGCCAGCCGGAAGGACGGCTCGGAGAACTGGAAGCTGCGTCTGAAGGGTCCGTTCTCCGGTTCACCCGTCGCGGCGGGCAAATACATTTACATCGCCAGTGAGCGAGGTGTCTTCCAAGTCATCGACACTACCGCGAAAGAAGGCGAGGTAGTGCACAGCGTGGAACTCAACGAAACCGTTCTCAGCACCCCAGCCATCAGTGACGGCGCGCTTTACTTGCGCAGCGATTCCACACTCTGGAAGCTGAAGTAACGGCATCCCGGCAGGCCATGCTGCACGTGGTGCTTCACGAACCTGAGATCCCGCACAACACCGGGGCTGTGGGCAGGCTATGCCTTGCCACGGGCGCTAGGCTGCACCTCATCGAGCCCTTGGGATTCTCGCTCGATGACAAGCACCTCAAAAGGGCTGGTCTCGATTACTGGAAGGAGGTGGATGTACACCGATGGCCGGACTTGGACAGCTGCTGCACCGCCGCCGCACCCGGTGCCTCGTTCTTTTTCCTCACCACCAAAGCAAGGCGCCTGCACTGGGACCAGGCTTTCGGCGATGGGGAAGTTTATCTCGTCTTTGGCAAGGAATCCCGGGGTCTTCCGGAATCCCTGCTGCACGCAAATGCAGAACGGTGCCTGCGCATTCCCATGACTGGCACCCGCAGCCTCAACCTCTCCACCTCTGTCGGCATCGTTCTCTACGAAGCCCTGCGCCAAAGGTCCCGACTCTACGCATCGTAGCGTGCCGACGCGGCATCCAGAGATCGACACGCCTGGCACTTCAGGCTTGCGGTGCGTGTTCCTGTGTTCAACTTCGAGAACTTGCCATGTCTTCCGCACTGTCTGATCCCTTTGCCGATTCCAAAAACGTAGAGGCGACCTTTTCGATAGCGTCCGCGCCAGAGTGGATCAGTAAGGAAGAGATACCCTGGCAAACGCAGCCCGGCGTGGACGACCACTACATTGACCTACTCGTCCACACCCAGTGGTCTCCCGCCCGCTTCATCCGGCATGAACGAAACGTGCGTTTGCTCATCTCTCGGGAGGCCGTGCAGCGCCTCTCGCAGGTGGAGCTGGAGTGGGATCCAGCCATCGAATCTCTCATCGTTCACGAAGTGGCACTCTGGCGGACAGGGGTGAAGCGCAGCTTCGCCGAACGCGCCCGTTTCATGCTCCGCCAGAGAGAGGGTGACCTGGAAAAGCATCTCGTCCACGGTCGCATGAGCGCCATCCTGTTGCTCGATGATGTCCGTATGGGTGACGCGGTGGAGGTGGAGTATTCCATTCATTCGCGAGCCCGGCTTGAAGGCGAGAAGTTTGATGCCATATACGCCATTGAACGCCCTACGATCACCGGCTCTTGGATGGTCTCCATACGGTTGCCGGATGACGCACCATTCGAGTGGCGCTCCACCCAGTCGGATCTGGCCATGGAAAACGTCAGGGACCCGCACGAGGGCGAAAGAGTGCGTACTTTCCGAGGGCAGCAGCAGAAGAAACTGGAAGTCGATCCTGGCGTGCCACCCTGGATCATCCCGCAGCAGCATTTCCGCGTCACAGGGTATCGCTCATGGAGTGAAGTGGCTGAGGTCATTCGTCAGTCATGGGCACAAGTGGCATTGGACGAGAATCGGCTAGCCGATGCAGTGCGGGAGATCACCGCAGACCTCACTTCAGCTGAGGACAAAGCCCAAGCATTGATTCACTGGGTGCAGGAGAAGGTGCGCTACCTCGGCATGGTGGGAGGTGCCGGAGGACTCAAGCCCAACCCACCCCACATCGTGTTCGAGCGCCGCTACGGTGATTGCAAGGACAAGACCCTGCTCCTTTGCTCACTCCTGCGGATCGCAGGCATCGAAGCATGGCCGTTTCTGGTCAGCACGGACCGGCTCAAGGGCATCGCGCAAGATTTGCCCGGTCTGGGCAGCTTCAACCACGTCATCACCGGCCTTCGGCTCAATGGCGTGGCGTGCTACGTGGACGGCACCACCGCTGGTGATGGCGGCTCTCCCGCCACGCGCTGCCTTCCACCATACGGGTTCGGACTCCGCGTGCAGGCCGGAGTGGATGCGCTGGAATCAATGCCCTGGCAAGCCCCGGATCACACCGCCATCCTCGTCACCGAAGACTTCCACTTCCACCTGAAAAAACCTGAGTCGTGGGTGGACTGGAGAATCGAAGCCACTGGGATGGATGCCAACCGGCTGCGTGCCAGATTGGAAGCCGTGGGAGGCGAGGTGTTCAACAAAACCGAAGCAGAAGACCTGAAGCAGTTCTTCCGCGACGCAAAGCACCACGGACCTGCTGAATGGCAAGACGACCTCATGGCCAATCGGATCATCGTCTGGGGCCGTGTCCTCTTCGGCGGCTGGGGCACTCCCGCACAGCTCAGCCAGCGCCAGATTCAATATCGCCCACGCTGGCTTTACAACCTCTTCGTGCTCCCCGCACGTGACGAGAAGCGCACTCAGCCCTTCATGATTCCGAGACCTTCCCTAGTGCGGCACGAGATGCGGATGCACCATGAGCGACACAGCTTCAACTCTGACGTTTTCCTCTCCACGAGTTCCAAATGGTTCCGGTCTGCCACCCAAATCCGTCGCCCCACACGTGAGATGGTGCTGGCTACCTATTCGATGGAGTGGCTCACCGACACCGTGGAGCCCGCAGAGGTCGAGGCATTCTGGACCAAGCTGGAAGACACCATCTCCAATCAACTTGGCCTCATGCTGTCCATGGGATGGAAGGGACCTGCGAAGATTCCTATCGTTGAGCCGACCGCACCAAACGTCGCCATACCAGAGCCCGCCAGTGTGACCGTGCCTCGCATTCCACTTCCGGTTTCAGACGTCTCGGCGACATGGTTCCAGCGTCAGTCCATGGAGGGATACGGTCTGCTTCACACGCTGAAGCGCTGGTTATGGTGGCCATCCACCATCCGGACTGCGTACTGCTTTATAGCGGTATTCGCAGTCGGTGTGTACGGCGGCTTGAGAAACGTAGGAGAGCCTCAGGTTCCACTGGCGGTTTCACAGCTCAAGTCCAAGCCGGTCGGAGCGCAAACGATCTCCAACAGCCAATATGCTGCCTTCGACAAGGCCATGAGCCAAGGTGACTATGACCTTGCTGACTCCATCCTGAGCCAGATCCACCGCCGAACGTCCTACACAGCCAGCTACGCAAGGGCAAGCGCCCGGTATTTCCTGCTGCTTGGTGACTTCGCAACGGCCCATGAACGAGCTCTGGATGCCAACAGGATGGAACCCCGTTCACTGGAAACCCTCTACCTCCTCAGCAGACTGGCCTTACTCAAAGACGGGGACGCCGCCAAGGCCGAGTCCATCGCAGATGAACTCACCACCCAATCTCCAGAGTCCCCCGTGGCATGGGAGGCGGCAGCCTACGCACAGTCCGCGCAAAAGAGGCATTCCCTTGCTGAAAATGCTGCTCTCAAAGCTGTGTCGCTCGCCCCCGGAGACTTCAATGCTCGCCTGGCGCTGCTGGAGGTTTACGCCGCTCAGAACGATAGTGCGAAGGCGCTGACAGTGGCACAGGAATCAGCCGGACTGTTTCCAAAGAGTGGACACTTTGCCTATCAGGCCAGCATGATGCATCGTGATGCCGGAGGAACTGACCAGGCGCTCTCTTATGCCAGAGAAGCCGCTGCAAGAGAACCCAACCACTCGCTCTACCTGGCACACTTGGCATGGATGCTCGCTTTAGCAAAACAACAAGACGAAGCACTCACTCTCGCAGACCGGGCGAGCCGCTCCGCTTCAGACCATCAGGAAACCCATTACGCACTCGGTATGGCCTACAGCCTGGCCGGCCAACCCCGCAAAGCACTGATCGCCTTCCAGAAGCGCGTGGAACTCGAGCGCTCCCCGCTGACACTCAACGACCTCGGCTACGCCTTCATTCAGGCAGAAGACTACCCGAAAGCGATTGCAGAGCTCAACCACGCCATTCAGCTCGATCCCAACTGTCTCCTCGCATGGGAAAATCTGGTTCAGGCTCACACCAAGGCCGGGAATCCAGACAAAGCCGCCGAGGCTCAAGTGCAGGTGAACCGCTTGAAGTGACTCTCTTCAGCCACTGAATGGCGCGGCTCATTACGGCGCGAAAAGTTCGATCAGACTGGACTCACTCCCACCTCCAAAGACCGAACCAGAAGGTGACAGGGCACTCCCAAAAAAGGACCCAGCACTGCCCTTGCCCACTATGATTCCCCGGACTTGCAACGACGACGCCATTCCACTCCCGAGCACACTGCCAGTGGCAAGACCATTGGGCCTGAAGATGAGGCTGGCATTACCGTCAGCCGAATGGAACTGAGTGGTTGAGCGCCTGAAAAGCTGCACAACAGACGGCTGCGCCAACGAGCCACCGGAAGCGACGAGCAATGGGGATGGGAAGCCACTCAGTAGATCGACTTTCGAGGTGACCTGTCTTGCTCCAACTGCGTTGATTGTCAGTCCTTCAGCCCCGAAGCCAGCCGTGTAGCCGCCGCCGATCTGGGGCGCTTGATACCAGCGCAGGCCGGTCGCAGACAGATCATGCTCGGAGTTGAGCGGATCGAACATGAGGTCACCTACGACGGAGCTGCCCTTCAGCGGTAGGTTCAGATAAACGGGAACGATTGCATCTTGCAGCACCCATGAGGAGCAGGTGTAACTGGAACCATCCGCCAACGATCCAACCATGCTCGCACGTCCGGTAGTCCTAGTGATGGTGAGCACACCGTATCCCCGTCCGGACGGTACGGGAAGCTGCGGGGTGGGTTGCACCAGACTTGCCACGTCGAAGCCGATATTAAATGGGCCGCCAAGCGCAACCGGCACGGGGGTGGACTTATCATGCGTTTTGACCGCCATGACATTCATCACCGCGACCGGCTGGCCATTGAGGTGACGGGTGATGGAACCTGTGATCCTTGGTGGCGACGCCGCATGATCCAGGACCAGCGCAACGGACAACCCACTGTTTGGCACGGGAGACTGGTAAGTAAAGTCCCGATGAAAGAACGTTCCGGTCAGCGGCATCGCGACGCCGTGGAGGTGCACCTTGCCCGTAAATGCGCCTGTGATTCTCGCAAGAGCAAGCTCCAGCAAGCAGGCATTGTCCTGCGTGCGCGTGCCTGGGGTGGAACCTTGCAATGTGGCTGCGTAGGTACCAGGAAGCCCCCCTTGAAATGGCGAGGGAACAAAGCTCGCCGTGAGCGAGTCACCCTCATTGAAGGTGATCGAAACCGAGGGTGACAGAGACGTGCTGGCTCCTGCCCAGCCGTCGAAAAGATATCCGGGCTTCGGCTTGGCCGTGATTTGATAAAGTTTCCCGAGGATGAACTTCCCTCCTGTCGGCGCAGGCTTGATGGAAAACGTTCCGTTGGCGCTTTGAGCTGTGAGGGTGATCGTTCGCCGAACTTCGTAGAACACGCTAACCGGCGCAGCGTTCAGCGTGTTCAGTCCAGACCCCGCTGTGGCGGTGATGACGTTGGTGCCCGGTACGGGTTGAATGGTGGTGGACCATGTCATCAGGCCTCCCATGGGTACACTGGATTCGTTGACTTGGATCGTCATGGCAGGGTGGCCATTCAGGGACACGGTGACGGGCATGGACATGGGGTGCAGCCTTGGCACCACGCCGCTCACGGTGATGGCGGGCGATGCCGTCTCTTTGAACGTCTTGCCCGGAAGCGGGCTGCTGATGCGGAAGTCCTCCACTCTCACCGTGAAGTTTTCCACCGAGACCAAGCCATCGAGAGAGGTGACCTTCACCGCCATCCGGTAGTTGCCGGGTGCCGAGACGCCGAGACCTTGGAGGGTTTTCCACGAGACGGTCGGTGTGGACCCAACGGCATCCGTGAATCGTCCGTCCTTGTCCAAGTCCCACTGGTACGAACGCATGACGGTTTTGACCGGGTCAGCCGCTTGATAAGAAGACGAGGCATCCAAAGTGAGTGAGTTCCCAGTGCACAGATGACGTGGCGTATTGAGCACGACCACCGGTGGCCATGACGCTGCGAGCGGGAGCTCGACGACGCGCCCACGGTCATTGCTAACGGAATCATCGCCCGTGTCACCTAGGTAGAATGGAAGTCCACTACCGGCCGTGGCCAACGCGCCTTCAATATGCCACGGGATGCGTGCCACAATCTTCCCAGGTGCGGCGCTGGAGAGGTCGAACAAGTTCAACTCGGAAGAACTGTCAAACCACCTTCGCGCAAGCAGCTTATCTCCAGCGAAGGCGATCGCGTGGCCCAGTGTGCCGGTGTTCATATCGTGTGGCAGCGAGTGGATGAGGGAGGGTTGAGTCGGGTTAGTCAGGTCATAGATCAAGATTGCAGTTCCGCTGGTGCCGGGAGCCGTCACAACCAGCTTATTGTCATCCCAAGCCAGCACCGTGCCGAAGCGTCGATTGGCTGCGGGAGTTGGATGCCTCAGTATCGAAACCGGTAGTTCTGGGCTGGCGCCGCTCAGATCAAAGCAGTAAACCGAGCCTGAATCACCGAAGCTGGCGTCGTCCCTTGGTGCGGCGACTACCAGCAAGTCACCAGTGAGGACAATCTCACTCCCAAAGTCGTCACCACTGGCTGGCTCAGGATTTGGAATCTCGAGGTAATGGGTGCCCGGAGAAGGTGCGCCTGCGTCAAACAACAACACGCTTCCGCCTGTGACTGCACCGGGAGCTCCTACGGCGATTCGATCACCCGACACAGCGACTGACCTTCCAAAAGCCGCCGTGACGGCGGTGTGAGGATTGGTGAGTTCAATCGCATTCTGTTGGGGGTCTGTGCTGGACAGGTCAAAAACCGTTGCGGAGCCGGAACGCAAGGTGCCCTGATTGATATCTGGGCGTGAGGAAGGAGACCCCACGACAACGCGGGATCCTTCTGCCGCCAGTTCCGCACCGAACTCGTTGAACAACAGCGGAGCAGACGCTTCCAAGGTAAAGGCGGGAGGTGAGTCTTCGGGTGCTGCGCGCTCATAAACGTAGATCTTCCCTTTTGCTTGGTCTGCCTTGGGGGCGCCTGCAATGAGCCATTGCGAAGTCGCCGCCAACGCACCGCCGAACTGGTCGCCACTTGAAGGTCCGGGGGCGAAAAGGGAGTGTAAAGGTGTGGCCGAGCCCGATGCGGCCAGATCAAAAAGGTAAACTTGTCCCGCGTGATAAGCACTGGCATCACTTGCTGGTGCGCCGACTGCAAGAGTGCTGCCAAAGAGCGAGAGGCTGCTGCCAAACTCCGCAAGGGATGAAGGCTGTGGGCACGCAATCTCCTTGATGGGAGTAGAGGGCGCTGCCGCACTGGTGTCATACACATAAGTGATGCCTTCCGTTCCATTGAGAAGTGAAGGTGCGGAGATGATGGCTGTGGAACCGGACAGCTTGACCCCGTGCCCAAAACCCATGCTGGCACTCCCGGCTGGACGGTTAAAGATAGTGGGTTGGGACGACGGGGACGCCAGATCGTAAAGATATGCCCTGCCATTTCCAGCGGCCTCACCACTCGCGCCGACCAGCAGCCGGGTACCTTCGAGACTCAAGGATGATCCAAAGTTGCCCAGTTCTTCAGGGTTTGGGCTGAGAATGCTTCGGACCGGGACAGAGGGCGTAGTGCCAGCGAGGTTGTAGAGAAATACCCGGCCGATTGATGCCATATTTCCAGTGTTGTAACTGGGTTCAGCGACCGCAAGACGATTACCTGACAATGCCAAATATGAGCCAAAACCACCAGTGTCGCTGTTCGGTGGATTCGGGATAGCGAGAACAAGCCGACCCGGTTTTGCCCCTGCAAGATCATACACCTGCACTCCATCGCCACCAAACCTAACTCCGGTGACAAGGCGGTTTCCAGATACCGCCATCGTCCATCCTATGCTGCCCGGCTTGCGCGGGTTCTTGATCTCATGCGTGGGAGTCGCTGGGGTAGCGCCGCCGAGGTCATAAACAAGAATTTTTCCGCCCAGCTCGCCGAGCGGTGCTCCGACCAGAAGCCGTCCGTTCCAGAAGGCCAGCGAAGTGCCGAAGTCTGTGTTGTCAGAGCGGTAGTCGGAGTGCGTCAGCGTGTGGAGCAACTGGCCAGTGGAGCGGGAGAAAACTCTCACCACGCCCGTGGCCGAGTTTATGGTCGATTCTTTGGAACCCACCGCAACGAAACTTTCGTTGTGTGCCACACTGGAGCCGAAAAATGCTTCAGTCTGCGCTTCTTGTCCCGGATTCGGGTAGAAGCGAACCGTCTGACCCGACACGACTTCGATGCTGGAGAATCCAAATATCGACAACTGGAGCGCAGCAACAATGAACCTGCACACTGGATGATGCTTGTGAAGAGGCATAGAGTGACTTTTCTAATGACGAGAAAACTGCCCTTTGATTAGAGGTTCGCAACTGCATTTCCGTTCGATCACCGGAACACAAAAAACGGCCGGACATGGAGTCCGGCCGTTGCAGGGAATGCGTTGGTGCCTGGCGCAGCTTACTCCGCACCAGCTCCGGCACCTTCTTTGAAGCAGTAAAGGTGGGTGTGGGTGGTGATGTAGATGGCTCCGTTGGCGGCGACGACGCTGCTGAGGATGGAGGAGGGGAACTCAATGGCGGCGATTTCCTTGAGTTCCTTGCCTTCAGCCAGCACGAAGAGCTCGCCTTCTTCGTTGCCGATCCACACTTTGCCATCGGCTACGAGCGGACTGGCCCAGATGTGGCCCTTGGTGTCAAACATCCAGTATTTCTGGCCGGTTTTGGCATCCAGGCAAAAGACACGCCCGGTGTAGTCGGCTATGTAAACGAGGCCATCCTTGACCGCTGGGGTGGAAATGGAGCGCTCGATTTCCTTGAAAGTCCACACGGCTTTGCCTGAGATGTCGCCGGTGGCATTGGGGTCGATGCAGCTCATCATGCCCACGCCTTCGCCGTGCTCGGGGTCTTGGCCGATGGCGACGTAGATGAGGCCGTCTGCCACAGTGGGAGTGCCGATGATTTCGCTGGGGCCATCGTACTCTACGTATTTGATGGCGTTGCCTTCAGCGTCACGACGATACTCGGGCGGGTTTGCATCGTAGCGCCAGTTCTCCACGAGAATGTCGAGATCTTCCTCGTTCTTTTTGGTTTCGGGGGCCATGGAATAGACCCAACCATCGCCCGCAGCAAAGATGATCTGGGGTTTGCCGTTGACGAGCATGTAGTTGGGGGAAGACCAGGAGCAGTGAAGGACACGCTGTGAGGCGATGCTGTCCTGCTCGCCGAGCAGCGTGCCTGTTTCTGCGTCCAGCATGATGAAGCTGGGACTGTTGGGAGACGGGATGTTGGTGTGGGTCCAGTCCACGCCATTGCAGGTGGGGACGAAGACTTTTCCATCCACGACGAGCGGATAACCGGCAGTGGCATTGTGCTGGAAGACGCCGAGTTCCTTATACATGTCGTACACCCACAGGATGTCCATGTCGGTCTCACCGGGTTCCACGATGACAGGCTTGCCATCCTTGTCCGTGGTGGCCATGAACTCAGCTTCCTCGGTCATGCCCTGGTTGCCGTTGGCCATGCCATTGACATCAAAGCAAATGATCTGGCAGCGGTTGCCGGGCACATAGCCCTTGTCGCCGACGATGGTGGGGCTGGCGCAGATGCCGAGGAACTCCCAGTCATTGACCTTGCCGGTGCCCATTTTGGGAGAGACGAGCTGCCACTTGAAGTCGCCCGTCTTTTCGTCGAATGCCATGACGATGCCGCGGTCTCCTATGTGCTTGGGGTTGCGAGGTGACTCATTGTTGGTACCTACATAGACAGTGCCATTGGCGATAATGGGGGTGCCGTAGGTTTGTGAACCGAGCTTGGCCACCCAGAGACAGTTCTTGGTGGTGCTCATGTCGATGGCCTCGGCGCTGGCCTTATCCGCGGCCTTGGAACCCAGCTTTTTGCCGGGATCGATGTCGATGGGAAGTCCCTTTTCCTCAGAGACCATGTTGCGAGTGTTGCCGCCGCCCCACTGGGGGTAGTCGGCAGCTTGAAGCGACAGGGCGGCGAGGGCGAGGGCTGGAAAAAGGACGGGGCGTTTCATGGGGTTTGCGAGAAAACGGGCTGCAGTTGGCATTCCTTACGGCTCAGGGGTTGGGGGTGACGCTCAGGTTGTCCAGATAGACGCGCTTTTGATTGAGCGGGGTAAAACCGAAGATGCCGGGAGATCCGTTCTTGTGAACGCGTGGCACCTTGGCCTCGAGCGTCCATGCGTCTGGCTCGGTGGCTCCTTTCTCCCACACTTTGGCCCGGACCACACCACCGCCGTTGCCGTCGGCATCCACGCGGGTCTTGAGAGTGTACCATTTGTTGGCGGTCATTTTAAAGACAGCTTCTTCTTTAAGACGCTCAAGGTTGGAACTGATCTCAAGCTTGCCGGCGTTGCCCCGGAGGCAGATGAGATAGCGCTGGTTGATGAGGCCAATGTCAGACTTGGAACGTGCAGAGCCGTCAGTCATCACATCTGCCTGCATGGTGTAGTCGGACAGATGAGAGGGGCCGACGAAGACGGTGGCACGCTGGAACAGGATGCGGTCAAAGCTTTTGCCAAAGACTTTGTTCCCGTCCTTCTCCATGATCTGGAACTTGAAGCGCGCGCCGATCCACGGCAGCGGTGGGTAGGCAAACTTGTATGCGGGATTGGCGGCGTCTGCGGGGAACTCCTCGGTCAGCTCGGCGCTTTCGAAGTCCTCAAAGAGCGGGAGATTCTTCAGCACGCGCCCGCGGATGGTGCCCGTGAGCCCATCGGCGCTCGTGGCTCTAAAAGCGCCCGCGCTGGACTTGGCGCTAGCAGTGGTGGTGAGCTCACCGGCGTCGTTGAAGACGGCGTCCATGGTGGCCTTCACCTTGGCGGTAGGCGGGATGTAAGACTCCCACTTTACGCCATCCACCTTGTCACTGACCACAAAGCCGTTGGCATCAACGCTGCGGATGCGGAAGGCCTTTTTCTCGCCGGCCATGAGCGTGACCTCGGCGGGGATGATCTGGAGCGCGGCAGCTTTGCCTGCGGTGGGGATTTCCGGCACGGGCACCGGGTCGAGGGTGATGCCTTTGTTGGGAATGGCGAAGGCATGAAGTTTCTCAGTGGTACTGACATAAACCATGCCATTGAGCACCACGGGTGCTCCGAGGCACTCGCCAGGCAGCTTGATTTCCTGCACCACTTCTCCGCTGGTGGGGCCGGGTTTCACTACGACGAGCTTGCCGGCCATCATGGGGCAGTAGAGGAGGCCATCCACGTAGAGTGCGGAGGAATGGAGATTGCCGTTGCTGAGCTTCATCTTCCACTTCTCGACGCCGGTGTTCACGTCGATGGCGTGCAGCTCACCGCCATCGCTGAGCTGATAGATCATGTCACCCACAAGCACCGGTGAACTGCTGGTGGCACCGAGATGAAGGCGCCAGAGTTCGGCAGAGGCATCGAGCGTTTCCGACTCCGTAGCTGGATAGACGGGGGCGGTGAGCTTCTCGGGGAGCTTGATGCAGACCATGCGCCCCTTCTCTGAGGAATCCACGTTTTCGTCGTTGTGGATGGCGATGAGTTTGTTCCCACCATGAAGCACCACGCTGGCGTTGATGCCGTTTTTGCAGATGTGCATCTTCCAGTAGGGTTTGCCGCTGCGGGCGTTCACACAGACGATGTGCCCGCAACCGGTGGTGAAGTAGGCGACGCGTTTGCCATCCCGAGTCTCCAGCACGGGCGTGGAGAACGAGCTGTCCACGGGTGGCGACACGCCGGGAAGCGACCACCAGACAAGTTCTCCGGTCTTTTTATCAAATCCGTAAATGCGATCTGCGGCGGGGCCGTCGGCACCCCAGTTGGAGAAGATGAAGTGAACAAGGACAAGATCACCTTCGATGACAGGACTGCCCACGCGGGCATTGGGGAAGGTCATGCGGCCGAGGTCTTCCATGAGGGGAAGCTCAAAGACCTTGGTGCCGTCGAACTCAAAGCAGTAGAATACTCCGGCGTTGCTGACCAGATACACTCGCTTGGTCTCTGGGTCGATGGTGGGCGCTCCGATGGAGTAGCGGTTGTAAATGGAGTCAGAGAGATAATCCGGCAGCTCGTGCTCCCAGATTTTCTCGCCCGTTTTCGCGTCCAGACAGGTGAGGAGTTCAATGAGGTCGGTGGTCGTGCCTCTGTAACCCCAGAAGATGAGCTTGCCATCCAGCAACACGGGGGCTCCGCGTCCACGAGACTCATAGGTCCAGGTGGGCGTCTCGGAGAGTCGGCCCTGATCTGCATAGCGCTCGGCGCTGACGCCGTTTTGGTAAGGTCCGCGCCAGGAGGGCCAGTCGGCGGCGTGAGCCAGGGATGACAGCGCAAGCGCCGCGAGGACAAGACAAGAGGGTCTGTTCTTCATGAGGAGGTTGGAACGGGGGTGGGGGTTGACCGGTGGGAATCGTCGCTGGTACGCCGGGCGTTGCAACCGCTTTGTCTCGGTATGCCACGCCTGTTGCTTGCGCCGATAATTGGCAGGTGGGTGCGTGGAAACGAGATGCCGGTGGAGCTTCTTTCCGGCGCACGCACCCCCTAGCCGCACCCGGCCCAAAATGCTTGACCCGCCCCGCTTCAGGCGGCTATCTGTCGTCTTCCCGGGCTGCGTTAGCAGCATTCTCAACCTCAACGATCACCCTCATGGCATTGACGAAGACCACTATCAAAGGCTGCACTTCCCGGCTCAGATCGCTGATCTTCCTCTGCTTTGCATCCTTGTTGATGGCCGGCCGGGCTGGAGCCTTCGACACCGTCATTCTGGACCCCGGCCATGGTGGACATGACCGCGGCTGCGGCATCGGCTACGTGTTTGAGAAACACTTGGCACTGGATACGGCGAGGCGAGTGGAGGAACTGCTGCGCAAGGCGGGGCTCCGGGTGGTGATGACGCGCACTCGCGACGTGTTTATTCCACTTCAGGATCGGGCTGCGGTGGGGAATCGCTATGGGAATGCGATCTTTGTAAGCATTCACTACAACTATGCGCGCAGCGGCGGCGGCGGTGCAGAAACCTATTACCACTTCAGTGCCAGCCATTCTCTGGCGGCCTACATTCAGGCTTACATGGTGCAGCGGACAAGGATGGTAAACCGCGGTGTGAAGAACGCTCGCTTTCACGTCATCCGCAACACCACGCGCAACCCAGCCGTACTCGTGGAGTGCGGCTTTGTCTCCAACCCAACCGAGCGCGCAAGGATGCTGACCGGTGAGTTTCGTGCGCGCTTGGCAGAGGGTATTGCTCAGGGCATCGTAGCTTACCGCAACGCGGCGAAAAGGTAATCATCCCGCATTCACTATGCTGATCTCAGCCGCAGCCATGCAAACTCATGAGCTGGCGGTGATCGCCAGCGGCATCAGCGCTGCAAGGTTAATGGACGAAGCCTCGGCAGGCATCGCCCGTTGCATCCTCCAGTTCTTTCCCTCCCCAGGTTCTCTGGTCTGCTTCTGCGGCGCGGGGAACAACGCGGGAGATGCACTGGCTGCCGCTGCGATTCTCCAGAATCATGAATGGCGCATCGCTGTGCGCCTCGCCAAAGAACCGGACCATTTCAAACCGCTGCCCCAAGCTCACTGGAGGGCACTTGAGGAAAAGTGCACGCGCTGTCACTCCATGGAGGATGTGCTGGATTTTCATGACGGTGGACCGCTCGTGCTGCTGGATGGACTTACGGGACTCGGTAGCAACGGCCCCTTGCGCGACGGACTAAGGGGCCTTGCCGCAGAGATGAATGCGTTGCGTAGAGCTGCTCATGCCCAGGTGGTGGCCGTGGACTTGCCTTCGGGATTGGATCCGGATTCAGGCGTGCCCTGTGAGG
Organism: uncultured Verrucomicrobiaceae bacterium; assembly: GCA_964538625.1. Taxonomy (GTDB): domain Bacteria; phylum Verrucomicrobiota; class Verrucomicrobiia; order Verrucomicrobiales; family Verrucomicrobiaceae; genus JAEUHM01. The sequence goes on along the minus strand of CAZIGH010000048.1, from coordinate 24,686 downwards.
ATGCCGTAGTGGCCGACATTACTGCGACCATAGCCATTCCCAAGCGCGGACTGCTTACGGACCCAGCTGTCAGTCATGTAGGAAGGCTGGCCGTCATTCCAGTGCGTGCGCTTCAGCACGCAGAAGGTGCGGAAGATGACGCCCAACTTCTTGAGCCGCGACGTCTGCTGCCTCTGCTGCCGACGAGGAGGTTCGACTGGCACAAAGGCACGGCTGGCCGGGTGTCTCTCATAGCCGGTTCGTCGCGTTTCACCGGTGCCGCCGTTCTCTGCTCCCTCGGAGCGTTGCGCGGTGGAGCGGGTCTGGTGACTCTTTTTTGCAAAGAGAACCTTCGCCCAGCTCTGGCCGCCCGGCTGCCGCCAGAGATCATGCTGCATGGGGTGGATTCCTTTGTGCAGGCCCTGGATCATCCAGCGGATGCCATCGCTATCGGCCCTGGTCTGGGAGATGGTGTGGATGAGGAAGCGTGCGAGGTCATCAAGACTGCGGCATGTCCTCTGGTGGTGGATGCGGATGCCCTGAATGCTCTGTCCCGCGTCGGCAGCACGATGTTGAATCACGCCAGGGGGCCTCGCCTTCTCACCCCGCATCCCGGTGAAATGAGGCGGTTGGATGGATTTGTGGAACACGATCGCAGACTGCGAGCGGAGGCTTTTGCCCAAGCCCATCGAAGTGCGACTCTGCTTTTGAAAGGATCTCGCACGGTCATCGCAACCGCCGGATGCCCCACGCGATTCAACAGCACGGGTCATCCCGGCATGGCGACGGGTGGCATGGGCGATGTGCTGACCGGACTTTTAGCCGCACTTCTTTGTCAGCATGTCAGGCCCCATGACGCAGCAGCCCTGGGTTCATGGCTGCTGGGGCGCGCGGCGGAACTGGCCCTACTCTCTCCACACACGTCGCCCGAGTCCCTGTCCGCCACGGATGTGGCCGACCACCTCGGTGCTGCGTTTCGCGCCCTGCGGGAGGGAGGCGGCTTCTGAGTTCAGTCTTCGTCCGGAAGCTGCACTTTGACGTGGTCATCAAGCCGCCCTTTGAACTTCCACACTCCTTCCACCTTCATGATCTCATCGAGTTCAATGACCAGATGGGATCCATCCGCAGCGCGGAGATGAAGGTCCACGCTGTCGTAGGTGGGCAGGTTTTCCGGAGCATCGTCATCGAGGTCCAGATCCAGTTCCATGAGTCCAAGTTGGGTCACATCCCCAAAATGCTTTCCGATGAGTTCACGCAGTTTCACAGCTCGCTTGAGTGTGGTGATCATGTCTTTCTCACGGCGGGTTCTTTCTCTGCTCGCCTCCTTCTCCGCGTCTTCGGGCGAGAGCGTGCCACCGCGAGCCGCCGTTTCCTCGTCCACTTCCAGCTTCGCAAACACTTCCGGACTGTGCCAGCAGGCTTTCAGGGCCGCCTCATCGCCGCTTTGAAAGGCCTTGATGAAATCTGCCACCAGCGCCTGCACTTCGGGCGGATTCGCTTTCTCGGTATCCTGAGCGCCCAGGGACAGGGCGGCAAGCATCGTGGCAAGGAAGGTGAAGCTGCTCTTCATGCGGGATAGATTGGTCGCGGGTGAACGATGGGAGTCAAGTGACGAATGCGCATCTCATGCACATGCCAGATCAACAAAAACGACGGCACAATCCGGACCTGACCACCGGATGACCTCCAGGGTGTTTCTGCCATCCCTCAGCAGCTTCGCAGGAATGCTCCACGCCCGCATCTCCTCGGCTCGGCCCAACATAGAGGGATAAGGAACAGGGAACGGTTCCGAAACATCTTCTGTGGCGGAAACCAGCTCGCCGTTAAACGTGGCCGTCCATTCGCTCTCCGTGAGGTCTTGGTCAGCCTGAATGCGGAGACGCGCGTCACCCAGCGGTGTCGCCATGTCGAAGTGAAACTTCTCCGCTTTGTTCTGAAGGATCATCCGCGGAACCGGCAAGGGTTTGGCCCCGGGGGCACGCCAGCCTTGGGCGATGAACCAGTGCTGTGGCTCTTTGGCCAGCGTTTCAGGATCCCTCAGCGCGTGCAACGCATCGAATGGCGGCTCTCCAAAAACGCCGCGTCCCTCACCCTTCCCGTGCTGGCGGTAGTAAGCAAAGTTGAATAGGCTTATGCCGTCTGCACCACGCGCATAGGCGAGGTGCGCGGAGGTCTGCAGCTGCTCGCGCGTGGCCCGGCGGAAAGGAAAGACATCGTATCCAACCTGAACTTTGTCTCCTTTCCAGATCGTGTGGCAGAGCTCGAAGTAAAGCGCGGCACCTTTGGTTTGCTCACGAATGGCTGCCAGATCATGCTGTTGAGTGGTGAAGTAATGCGCCGAGGCATTCACCATGTCCAGTCCGGCGGCGATAATCTCCTTGAGATCAAGGCCAAGTGCATCAAGCGCAGTCAGATAACAAGGCACCCGAGCACACAACCAACGCCTGGACCCGAGCAGTTTCCGCACTTCTCTGACAAAGCCTGTCATGATGGCGCGGCGCTGTTCCGGCGTGGCATCTGGTCGGAAGTAGCTGTAAAAGCGGAGGAAATCGAGCTCCAATCCGTCGAGGTCGTAGTTCTCACAGAGTTCGCGAATGAGCAGCAGCTTCTGCTCCCGCACCGCAGGTTCGGCAAAGTTTTGAACCAGATCCGCCCCACGCAAGGAGCCCGGCTTGATGCGATACTCAGGGTGTTCTGTGTAGAACCTGGTCACGCTCATGCCGATGCTGCTTCCGGGTTTTTGGCCCAGCCTGGGATCCGCATACTCCTTGTGATGCGCGTCGTTCATGCGGAACGACACGAAGGCCGCCTGTCCGCGAGCGCGACAGCGGTTGATGAAGCATTGTACGATGTCTCCGCCATCCAGAACAAACTGGCTGAACGAGTCCGGCTTCTGCCCGTAGCGCTGCTTGATCCACGCAAAGTGCACCTCCAGCGGCAGTACCTTGCTCGGCCACATGGGTATCATACCGAGTCCCGGCTGTAGAAAATGGGCATCCACCAGCCCGGCGACTTCATCCACGGAAGCCTCAAGCATGTCTCTGCGAAAGAGCTCGCCCTCTTTGCGGAAGGGGCTCACGCAAGAGACGAGGTTTGTCGTATCGTTGCTGTAAAGAACGCGGAAGGGCGCCTTGCCTCTTGGCTCGTTGGAAAGTGTAGGAGCCACTGCCGCCGCACAAGCAGCTTGAAGGATGGCACGGCGGGTGGTCATACGTCGTCACTTCTTCACCTTCACCAGGACCTTGAGCTGGCGCACGGTATATTGGTTGGCATTGCCGTTGAAGGTCCAGTCCAGGGTGCGCTGCGGATTGGCGTCAGGGTTGCTGTTGCCGATTCCGATGTCTGCCCCAGGACCAGCTTTCCAGTTGTTGAAGGCAAAGATGGTCTGCCTGGCTGCGGCGTTGTGGACCTGCATGGAGCCATAGCCGTCCTCCTGCTGCACGACTTCATCACCAAAGTCCCAGATCTCGGCCGACGCATTCGGAACACCGGCCGCATTGGCAGGGCCGTAGTTGTTCGGCCAGAACTCAATGTTGCCCTCCAGGCCGCTGCCGGTTGTCACGGAGGATTCACTGGAGAGGACATTCATGTTTTTCACCGTCGTTTGAAAGCGTGCCTTTGAGGCCACTATGGGCACGCCCAGTTTCCCCAAGTCATCAGTGAAAGGCTCCATGGAGACGAACGCCCACTTTGCGGGCTGCCCATGCTGACGCAGTTCCAGGAAGTAGCCCACTCTCTCCAGCGCACCGCGGATCTGCCCACGCCGGTCCTCCACAGGACTCGGATTCTGCTCCTGCCGCGTGAGATCATAGGCGTAGAGCAGCTCGTAATCCTTCGACTCTGGCACCTTGAGGGAGAGGATATCAATCTTTGGCTCCTTTCCTGCACGAAAGGCAGAAGCTGGTAGCCCTTCCTTGTTCATCAAGTTCGGTGTCGCGGCCTTGTGCCAGGCAAATCGCATGGCCAGTGGTTCCTTCACTTCATCCGAGAAGAGAATGACTGCTGCTCCCTCGATGACAGCGCTAGCGGGCACCCAGTCTGTGTCCTTGCCGATGATCTCGAAATGATTCAGCGGTCCGCCATCCCGAGACATCAAGCCGCTGCCCACATGGTCAAAGTCAATCCGCAGTCGGTTGCCCTGAATCGTCATGGACTTAAAGGCTGGGCCAGATGCCACGACATCTCTCTTGCCGTAGGTGTTTCTGAGAGCCAGCAGCGCAAGACGGCGCCCCACCTCCTGCTTGTTGCGGGGATGGATGTCATTGTAGTCACCAATGTCACTCGTCACCACCATCCCGGTGCCGGGTATGGTCAGCGCCGCAGCCTGCGCCTCCCAGAACTCTGCGAGAATGGACGGCGCTTCATTGCCATACACAAAGGGCGCTATCTGCACGTAATAAAAGGGCAACTCTGCGCCCCACAACTGTCGCCAGCCCTCGATCAGCGCCCGCTTCTTGGCGGTGTAGAGCATGCCTTCGGTGTGATTGGACTCACCTTGATACCAGATGGCCCCTTGAATGGCAAAAGGCACCAGAGGATGGATCATTGCGTTGTAGAGCGTAGTCGGTTCCGTGTGCGGATTTGCCCGTTCTCCCAGAGGAACCAGCTCTGCGGGGTAAGAGGGCATACGCTCTGGACTCTGGGAATGCTCGACCGCCTGCCGCGCACTTCGGGTCCAGGTTTCCAGAGTGTCCAAATACTTGCTCAAGCCACCTTTGAACGCTGCGTCTCCAGGACTCGCGTTTGCCACTTTCTCTTGGATGTCTTTTAACTCGGGCACCAGCGCGAAACCGGCAGGCGGCGTCCAGGGTTCGATTCTCGTGCCTCCCCACGAGGAGTTGATGAGGCCTATGGGAACATTGAGAGCCTTGTGAAGTTCACGGGCCATGAAGTAACCACAAGCTGTGAAAGACCCCACCGTCTGCGGCGAGCAGACCTGCCACTCGCCCTGGAAATCTGTCACTGGAGTGCTGGCCGTGCTCTTCGGCACCTTGATATGGCGGATCTGGGGATAACTCGCAGCGGCGCTTTCCTGCTCGAAGTTCAATGAGGCCGCCACCGGCCACTCCATGTTTGACTGCCCAGAACACAGCCACACTTCGCCTATCAGCACGTCCTCCAGCACGATGCTGTTCTTACCGCTGACTTTGATCTGAAAAGGACCTCCTGCCGCCATCTTCGGTAGCGTCACACTCCACTCACCGGCTGGATTTGCCACCGCACTCACCGGAGCCTGGTCACCTGTTTGGACTGACACCTTTTCACCCGGCTCAGCCCAGCCCCAAACCGGTAGTTCTTTGTCGCGCTGCAGCACCATGTGACTGCTGAAGAGGTGTGGCAGCTTCACGTCTGCCCGCAAGGGAGCAGCAAGCAGTGCAGTGCCAAGCGCGGCTACATAAAGAATGGGGCGACGGTAGGTCATAGGCTTCAAAGGCTGGCTGACAGAACGTAGAAAGTCCAGTTCAAGCTTGATTGGCTGGAAGCGACTTCAGGGAAGCGCTGCCTTCCAACCAGCGTGAAGCTGCTCTGCCAGTTCCTGGGCCACTCGGGCGTGCGCAGGGTCTGAGGCGTGGTTCTTTGACTCAGTGTCATCGTAAAGCTCCACGGCAACAAGGTTGCTTTTCAGATCACGCCACTCGGTGTAACGCCACTTTGCAGTACGGATGCTGCGGCCCATGATGGGCGGCTTTCCTGGCCTCAAATACTGGCTGAAGGCCGCCTTCTTCCAGTCTCGAACAGGATCCTGCAAGAGGGGCACAAAACTCGTGCCTTCCAGATGCGACGGCAGGGGAAGGCCGCACAACTCCGCCAGCGTGGGGTAAAGATCCACAAACTCCACCAGCGCCGACGTCCGCTCTCCGGCCGTTTTTTGATGCGGCGTGCTGACGATCAGCGGAGAGCGGGTGCCTAGTTCAAAGTTCGTCATCTTCGTGAACAGCCCATACTCGCCCAAGTGATAGCCGTGGTCTCCCCAGAGCACGATGATGGTGTTCTCCCGAAGTCCGAGACGATCCAGCTCGGCGAGCACCAGGCCAAGCTGCGCATCCATGAAACTCACACACGCACGGTAGCCACGGATGAGCTTCAGTGCCATCGCGTCCGGGATAGCTCCCGCTGCGGGTACTGTGCCATAACTTCGCAGTTCGTAGTTCGAGTGGAAAGCCGGCTCTGGTGCGCCTTGCGGACGCTCGATTCTCGCCACGGTCGAGATAGTGTCTTCAGGATAGAGATCCCAATACTTCTGCGGACAAGTGAATGGCAAGTGCGGTTTCACAAAGCCCACCGCGAGGAAGAAGGGTTTTCCGTCCGTCTTCAGGCGCTGCAGCGTCTCGATGGCTTTCAGAGCCGTCTGGCCGTCCGGATACAAGGCATCAGGCGCATTGGCGGCTTCGAACGGAGCGGCGCGGATCAACTTTGGCTGCTGCTCCTTCGGAAGAGCCTTGAGGCGCTTCACGTAGTCGAGAGACTCCTTGGAGAACCAATGCCGATACGGCTCGCCATTGTACCACGCAGGCTCGCTCCAGGACTGCGGATCATCACCGGGTTCACGGTCACTGTGATGATACACCTTGCCCAGTGAGAGACTGGTGTAGCCATGGTTTTTGAAATGCTGTGGCAGAGAAATGACGTCCGGCATGTTGGGCCGCATGAAGTGCTGATTGTCCAGAACCCCAGTCGTGTCAGGCCTGGCCCCGCTCAGCACGCTCGCACGTGAGGGATTACACACCGCCACCTGGCAGTAGGCACGCTCAAACACCATGCCCCGTGCCGCCAGTGCATCCATGTGCGGCGTCTTCATGTGGCTCGCGCCGTAGCAACCCATCTCCGGCCGCAGATCATCCACGACAATAAAGAGAACGTTCCACGGAACGTCAGCGAATGAAGACTGCAAGGTGAAGAATGAAAACAGAACAAACGTGCGGATGACCATGGACGGCAAGCATAACGCAGTTCTGCCATCCATCCTGCGAGAAGGTGGATGCCGTGCTTGAAAACAGACCCAACAGTAAGGGGTGTCACCACCTCACGACAGAACGCCGCTCCCCCGCCCGTAGTCTGCCTCAGCTACCCGGACCATGCCTCCGCACCTATTCTCCGCCATCCTTTGTCTTGCTGCTGCCATTTCTGCGGCGGCAGCCCCTCCCAAAGATCAGCACGTCATCCTGATCAGCATCGATGGTTTTCCGGCCTGGATTTGGAAAGATGAATCCCTTCAGGTTCCAAACCTCCGAAAGCTTGCCGCAGAAGGAGCCTCTGCCAGTGCGATGACCGTGAGCAACCCATCCATCACCTGGATCAACCACACGTCCCTGGTGACGGGTGTCACTCCTCGAAAACACGGCGTGCTATACAATGGTCTGCTGGTCAGACAGGCAGATGGCAAGCCACCGAAGATCGAGCAGTGGGTGGACAAGACCAGGCTTGTCTTCGCGCCCACCCTTTATGACGTAGCTCATGCTGCCGGACTAACGACCGCAGAGTCAGACTGGGTAGCGGTCACACGAGCCAGCACCATCCACTGGAGCTTTCCGGAGCTGCCTACGCTCGACGGCCTTGTGGAAAAGGAAATGATCGCCGCCGGGATCATCCAGCCAGAGCACATCGAGTGGATGCAACTTGGCCCGCAACGCAAGAGTGTGGTTTTTCTCGATACCATGTGGACAAAGGCAGCCATTCACATCTTCAAAACCCACAAGCCTAATCTGCTGCTGTTTCACACGCTGAACACCGACTACACCCACCACACTTACGGTCCCGGTTCGCAGCCGGGATTCACTGCCCTGGCTTACGCAGACCGTTTGGTTGGTGATCTGATCCAAGCGGTCGATGACAGCGGCCTTCGGGAGCGCACCACCTTCGTCATCGCCACCGACCATGGCTTCAAAAAGGTCACCACGTTCCTCTATCCCAACGTACTTCTCAAACAGGCAGGACTCGCCAAGGGCTTGGGGCCGACGATACACAGTTGTGACGCCTACACCATGACCCAAGGCGGCATGGCGTTTGTTTACATCACCAATCCAGCGAGAAGGGCGGAACTGCTGCCGCTGCTCAAAGAGAAATTCACGCAAATGGATGGCATCGAGCGCGTTGTCGAAGGCCATGAAGGCCCCACGCTCGGAATGCCCACGCCGGAGGAAAATCCAGGCATGGGTGATCTCATTCTGTACCCCAAAGCCGGTTATTCCTTCCGCGCGGAGGCTGCCGGAGAAGCGCTCAGCGCTCCCGCCGTGAACTATGCCGGAAGCCACGGTTACCTCAACAGCGACCCGGAGCTAGACGGCATCTTCATCGCCTCAGGGAGAGGCATCAAAAAGGGCGTGGCGCTCGAGCGCATGGCGAACATCGACGTCGCCCCCACCATCGCAAAGCTCATGCAGTTAAATCTTCCCGGAGTGGACGGCAGAGTGCTCCATGAGATCCTCGAAAAACCCTGAGTGGCTCTCAGCGGGTGGAATGCCACACGCACTAGAAACCTTTTTGCCCAAAATGCCTGAGATGCCAGACGTGGGTCATCCAGAGCCATGCTTCGCAAACCACTCGCGCACAAGACGAAAGACTTCATCCCGCATCGTCTGGTCGATGGGGTGGCCCTGACGGTCTGCCACAAGACGGTCATTGGGCACATGGTTCTGATCCAGTAACCTTTTGAGAGATTCGGATTGCTCCGGACGCACCACATTGTCCTCCACTCCATGCAGCATAAGAAATGGCGTACGAATCTTCGCCGCAGTGCCAGCTGACGGCGCTGGAAATCCATCACGCGGGGAGATGCCACTGCTGGTGATGGCGGCAGCCTTCAGCAAACCAGGGGATGAGGCAGCAAGTCCTATGGTGACAAAGCCGCCCATACTGTGGCCGTAAGCGAAGAGGCGCTTGGCATTCACCTCAGGCATCTGGCTGACAAGTTCAAGGCAGGTGCGTGCGCGGCGAATGTTCTCCTCACTCGCACCGTAGTCCGCACGTGATGCGGCACTACCCGCACCACCCTTGTGCGTGTAGTCCGGCGCGATGCAGACATAACCCCAGCGCACCATCTCGCGCGCCTTATTCATGCCGAAGCTCTCGGCGCTTCCACCAAGGCCATGACTGATCAACACGGCTGGGAACGGCCCCTTTCCCTCCGGCTTCAACAGGATGCCGCTCATGATGAAGCTGCCGTCTCGATAACTCCAGCGCTCTCCGGAGAGATGATAGTCAGCCTCGGCGAGGAGCGAGCCGCACAACAGCAAAAAGGAGAGTAGCGTTTTCATCGTATCGTAATCCGGACCTCATTAACGTAAGCGAAGTGCAGCTTGTTCGACTGATGAACCGCCGTTGCGTCCGCAGCATTCCTCGTTACACATCGCGCCATGAAGTCCTTTCTCCTCACCCTTGTCACCACCCTCTTCCTCATGAACAGCGCTACCGCCACCGAAGGCACCTACCGCCACGTCGTCCTCCTCAAGTTTAAGGACAGCGCCACGCCCGAGCAGGTAAAGGAGATCGAGGACGCCTTCGGCAAACTGCCATCTCAAATAGACACCATCACCGCATACGAGTGGGGAACCAACGTATCCCCGGAAGGTCTGGCAGATGGCTTCACCCACTGCTTCCTCGTGAGTTTCAAAGACAAGTCAGGTCTGGAAGTTTATCTGCCACACCCAGCGCACAAAGCCTTCGTGGACCTGCTCAAGCCCCAGCTCGACAAGGTGCTGGTAGTGGATTATGTGGCGAAATAGCCGCCCGCGATATGGAGGAACTCACCTTGGATCAAACCCATACGTGACAAGGCACGCTGCCTGCTCCCCCCCTGTAAGGGGTGGGTCTCCGTCATTCGCGCCGCTTGACGTCCGGCCAGCACCGACTAAACAACCCGCCCGCACTCGCACCATGGCGTCAACAAAATCGAAGAAATCCCCCTCTCCTGCGAAACGGAGCACCAACAAACCCTGGCACATCGTCAAGGAGTCCAGCATCCACTCACGGGGAGTCTTTGCAGCGAGAGACATCCCTAAGGGTACCGAGTTTCTGGAATACCACGGCGAAAAAATCAGCAAAAAAGAGTCACTCCGCAGATCGAACGAAAGGCTGGCAAGGTCCAAGCAGACCGGTGAAGCCGCCGTGTATATCTTTGATCTCAACGAAGACTGGGACCTGGATGGCAGCTCCATCGAGCCGAACGACGCCCGTTTCATCAACCACTCATGCAACCCAAACTGCGAGGCCTATCAGGACGAGGAAGACCGCATCTTCATCACCGCAGAGCGGGACATCAAGAAGGGCGAGGAACTTACCTACAACTACGGCTTCGACCTCGAGCACTGGGATGAGCACCCCTGCCGTTGCGGAAGTGAAAACTGCGTAGGCTTCATCGTGGACCGCAAATACTGGCCTGGGCTACTGAAAGCCATCCAGCGCCGTGCCAATGCCATCCGGCTTGGCAAGGTGGGCAAAACCAAGAAAACAAAGGCAAAGGGCAAGGACTCCAAGCGTAAAACATCCCGTACCCAAGCCTCCACAAGGCGTGATACCGGGCGCAGGCGCAAGTCCGCCTGACGGACGAACTCTGTGGTGGCGTGCCCGGCGAGCACGCCTTCTCTTTGCAGCTTTCCCGATTGCAAAGTCGTTTCACTAGCTGCAAATCACGCCCGCTGTCATAGACATTAACCAACATGCGCATCATCCACCTCACACCCGGCACCGGCAGCTTTCATTGCGGCAGCTGCCTCCGAGACAATGCGCTGATCAAGGCACTGCGGGTCCGTAGGCACGACGCCATCATGGTGCCGCTCTATCTTCCGCTGGTCACTGACGGACTCTCGGCCAACCCGGAGATCCCCGTCCAGGCAGGAGGCATCTCGCTTTACCTGGCTCAGAAAGCGCCCTGGACCGCCAAGCTCCCCGGCTTCTTCCACCGCTGGCTCAACAAACCGGAACATCTTCGCAAGGCAGCCAAACGCATTGGCATGACTAGCGCCAAATCACTGGGAGAAATGACCCTCGGCTCCCTGCTGGGAAAAGATGGCCGCCAGTGGGGAGAGTGGCGCAAGCTCCTCTCATGGCTGAAGACGCAGCCCAGACCCGAAGTCGTTTCCCTCTCCAACTCCTTGCTCACCGGACTGGCCCCAAGCATCACCGAAGAACTTGGCTGCCCCGTCGTTGTATCACTACAGGGTGAGGACGCATTTCTCGATACCCTGCCAGAACCCTACAACACCCAGTGCTGGGAAGCACTTCGCGCCAACAGCCGCTCCGTGGCAGCCTACATCGCACCGAGCAGATTCTACGCTCAGCTCATGGGTCCCAAGATCGCAGCCTCAGATGATCAACTCGCGGTGATCCCCAATGGCATGGATGTCAATGCCTTCGCCGCCGCTGACCCCAGCACCAACTTCCCCACCATCGGCTACTTCGCCCGTCTCATCCACGGCAAAGGACTCACCACTTTGGTGGACGCCTTCATCGAACTCTGCCAACGCAAAAACATCCACCGCCTGCGACTGAAAATCGGCGGTGCCGCCACCGCCGCAGATGACAAATACATCCGCAGCCTTCGTGAAAAACTGGACAGGGCAGGACTGCACGATCGCTACGAGATCCAGACCAACCTCAGCTTTAACGAAAAAGTGCGCTTTTTCCGAGATGTCACCGTTTTCAGTGTGCCTTGCACCAGCGGCGAAGCCTTTGGCCTTTACGTGCTGGAGGCAATCGCCTCCGGCGTGCCCGTAGTGCAGCCCCGACACGGAGCTTTCCCAGAAATCATCGAGACCACAAAAGGCGGCCTGCTATGCGAGCCAGATGACATCCACTCCCTGGCCGACACCCTCACCGAACTCCTCACGGACGATGTACGCCGTCAGCGCATCGCCGACGAAGGAATGAACAACGTCCGCAAACACTATACCGCCGCCAGCATGGCCGACGGTGTGGAGCAACTTCTCCAGCGAGTGACCGCCCCATCCACTCCGTAGAGGAACTCGTGAGACTTCCCCAAAGCAGGCCGCACCAAGTGAGAAAGGAGCAAACTCACGTTTGCCTCTACACCCTCACTCCCCGTAGAAGAAATCGTCAGACTTCCCGCAAAACACCATTCTAGAGCCTCCCCATCCGTGATCCCAAAGCCAGAACGAAGGAATCCAAGCATCACCGGGCTGGCAGAGTTTGCAAACCCCGCCAGCGATAGAGACTAAGCAGCGTCAACGGACTGCGTCACATTCCCGCACCGCTGCGGGTCATGAAGTTCAAGACCAAGGTGGCAACAGCGAGGACAAAAACCAGTAGGGCAAGAGGCATGGCAGAAAAAGAGCGGAAGGGTTGCTATCAGTCCGGAATGGTAGGCAGCGCGGAGGACCACTTGCTGGTGTAAACGCCCGTTACGTCATCCCGAGATTCCCAGGGAGGAGGGGAAGCCTGAGGCACCATGATGGGCGACTCCTCACCCGCAGGCACTGAAGTGACCTTGTCCGTGGAGAGCATCTGAACGGCCATCAACGCCGCAGCCAGGAGGAAACAAACTACCGAGAGCGGCATCAGCCCAGCTTCGGGATCCTTCTCTTCATAAAACTGCTGGGAGTCCGCCATGGCGGCGCGCTTCACCGGAGCACTGGGAGGCGCGGCGATGGCCGGTCGTGACATGGGGGCAGGAGCACCCTGGAGCTTCTGGGTGGCCTTGGGCAACGCCGTAGTAGCGGCACCAGCAGAGAGCGGCGCGGTAGCACCCGCACTCGCCGGACGGGGAGCCGCCATAGGTGGCCTTGGTGCCGCAGTGAGCGGCTGGGTGGTGGCACCAGTCTCGAGGCGAGGTGCTGGAGCTGCAGGACGGGGAGCTGAAGGTGCTCCACCAGCAGGAGCCGGTGGACGTGGAGCACCGGCAGGTGGCGGAGGAGCAGCCGGGCGCGGAATGCCAGCTGGAGCCGGTGGACGCGGGGCTCCGCCCGGCGCTGGGAGAGTTGGAGCTGGTGCAGCCGCAGGCAGCACACTCATCGTTTTGCGACCGGGTGGCGGAATGGGGGCTGGAGGCAGCGTTACCTGACCAGTCGGAGCTTTCGCCGAGGCAGGCGGCAATGGAGCAGACGGTAGCTGCACCTGAGTGGAGGTCCGCTTGGCCTCTGCGGGAACCACAGGCGCCGTTGCTTCCCGAGGCTGAGTCACGCCCGCACCAGGACGAGCGCGCAAAGTAATACGCACCGTTTCCTTCTTCAGAGGCACTGCGGCGGTCTTGGACTGCCCCGGCGGCGGGACGGCCGTGGTCTTTGGTGTAGGTGGCGTGTTTTCGTCGCTCATGTTGGCTTGGAGTATCGGGACAAATATAAAATGGAACCCCGTATTTAGCGGACCGGCCTTCTTCCAGTCAATCCCTTTCTCCCTACCAGATGCGATTTCCACGAAAGAATGCCCTCGAGGTTGCAAAAATCATGGAACACGCCGAACTTTCAGACTTTCCATCCCCTGCCCCAACCACTCATGAAAGTCCTCGTCACCGGCGGAGCCGGCTTCATCGGTTCCCACACCTCCGAACGTCTGCTCAGTGAGGGCCATGAAGTGGCCATTCTTGATTGCTTTAACGACTACTACAACCCCGCCATCAAGCGCGCCAACGTGAGGGCCTTGCAGGACCACGTTCGCATTTTCGAGGACGACATCCGGGACGCCTCAGCCGTGGAGCGCGTCATCGCCGATGCAAAGCCGGACGCCATCATCCACCTGGCAGCTCGGGCTGGCGTTCGTCCCTCCATTGAGGCACCGGAACTCTACATCGACACAAACATCAAAGGCACTTTCTACCTCCTTGAGGCGTGCCGGAAACACAACATCCCCACCTTCGTCTCCGCCTCATCCTCATCCGTTTATGGCGTGAACAAAAAGATCCCCTTTTCGGAAGATGACCCCATCCTTCAGACCATCTCTCCCTACGCGATGACGAAGATGGCCACCGAACAAATCTGTTCCAACTACTCCCAGCTCTATCGCATCCGCACCGTTTCACTGCGCTTTTTCACTGTTTATGGTCCCCGTCAGCGCCCAGACTTGGCCATCTCCAAGTTCACCCGTGCCATCGAAGACGGTAAACCCATAGACAAATACGGAGCAGGGCACACCAAGCGAGACTACACTTTCATCACCGACATCGTGGACGGCATCATGGGTGCCCTCTCCTTCAAAGGCGAGCCGCTTGCCTCCATTTACAACCTTGGTGGGTCACAGACGGTCTCATTGAACGAAATGATCGCGGCCATTGAGAAAGCCGTGGGCAAAACCGCTCTCATCAACCAGATGCCCGAACAACCAGGCGACGTTCCACTCACGTCCGCAGACGTGTCCAAAGCAATGCGCGACCTGAATTTCAAAGCCACCACCCATATCGATGAGGGCATACCCAAGTTCGTCGAGTGGTTCCGCCAAATGCGAGCAGAGGGCAGGGAGGTCGCGTAGCAGGCTCCCCTCGGAGGGCGCTCCCGAGCCGCTGCTACGTCCCGTAGCGGAAGTCGTCAGACTTCCCCAAACACCCTCAGCGCCCCCACTCCCCAATAGAACCCTCACGCGTTCTGCCACGTCCCGGAGAAGGCTCACACGCTCCTCCAACTGAGACGCTATTCTTCCTGACCGACGGTAAAAGTCACATTCGTCACCTGGGCGGCGGCCATGGCATTGAGCACGTCGATGACCCGCTCGTAAAGAGCCTGCTCTTCTGCCGTGATGGTGACGAGCACCTTGGCGCCGCGGTTCTTCGCTTCTAAGTTGAGGCGATTCATGGTGGCCTTGAAGTTGGGCATCCGTTTGTCATTCGGAGGATCCAGTTCCTCCTCGTTCAAAAGAACGGATCCCGTTTCTTCCACGGTGACCATGATTTCATCCGGCATCTCCGGCGCATTCTCAGGCGCTATGGCAGCGATGCCTGGGAGCGTTTGTTTGAGCTCCTGCTCCACTTTCACAGCACCAGCCATGACCATGAAAAAGAGCATGATGACGAACACGACGTCAATCATGGGCGCAATCTGGAAGCCGAGGTTCACAGACTCGACCTCCATGTGGGGTTTTTTGAGTGAGTTGGCCATCGCTACTGCTGGTTGAGTGCCGAGAACGAGATGTCATCTATTCCGGCCTGGGTGATGATGGTCATCACTTTCTGGATTTCGATGGCTGGCAGGGATTTGTCTCCGCGGATGATGCAGCGGTACTTGGGGTTCTGCTCCCGTTTGCGGCTGAGGATTTCGACCAGGTCCTCCACGCGGTCCTGATACTCCACATCGTCCACTTTGATACGCGCCTTCTGCTGGGCCGGTAGCCAGCCCACGTTGATGGCTGTTTCAAACATGGCGGAGTTTTTGTCCTTTTTCTTGGCGTCCTCAGCGATGGGAAGCTGGATGTCGCCGTCGATTTGCAAGACCTCTGCGGAGGTGATGCTCATGAAGAAAATGAGCAACACCAGCAACACATCGATCATCGGAGCGATTTGAAACTCCGGTTCGCCATTTTCTCCGCCTCCTCCACCCCCGCCCATGGTCGTTCAGTTGTTTATGGTTGATTGGGTTGGTCAGGCATTCGCCGGTTCGGCTACTGCCACGGCGCCGCCGGTGACCCAGTTCGGGGTGGCTGCGAAGAACTCCTCCTCACCCACATGGCAGTCCTTGAGGTGCTGCCAAGGCATTTTACGGAAGAGTGACTGCACGTTCTCCTGGAGCACATGGATGGCAGCCTGGAGCTTGTTGCGCAGGACGTAAAACATCATGAACGCCGGAATGGCGATGGCGAGACCGGAGGCGGTAGCGATGAGCACTTCACCGATGGCGGCAGCGAGACCGGAAGGGTCACCGATACCACTGTCACCCATGTTGGCGAAGGCCTTCATCATCCCCATCACCGTTCCCACAAGACCAATCATCGGGGTGCAAACGCCGATAACGGAGAGGTAGTTGATGCGCGTCTGGAGGCTCGCATTCACCTTCCCGATGCTGTCGATGATGCAATAGTCCACCGCCTCCTGGCCATCTCCGAGGAAGCTGAGCGCCTGCCTAGAGACATCCATGGCTGGGGAAGGGTTGGCCTTCGCAAACTGGTAGGCGCCCACGTAGTCGCCTGCACGGAAGAGGTCCTGCATCTGCTGCATGTGCGCAGGCGGGGACATGCTCTTGGCATTGGTGCGCATCCAAACATCAATGGAAAGCCACACCATGATCATGGAGCAGACTGCCAGCGGATACATGACCCAGCCGCCATGATGCCAGATGTCGAGAAGCGACTCCTCTTTTTTCACCACCTTGGTCTCGCCGGGCTTGAGTTCCCCTGCGGCTGGTTCTTGGGCTGGCAGTGTGACGGCGAGTGCGGTGAAACCGAGCAGGACTGCGGCCAGAAGCCCGGTGCGACGGTTGAGGAGAGTGGACTGAGTTTGCATTTGGCTCGTTGGATTGAGGTGATGTGGGTGAATGATGAAGGTTTGACCGGAAAGATTCAATAAAAACGTCACTGTGCCGCAGAAGAACCTTCAGCCGGTGCAGCCGCAGCCTCTTTGGCGGGTTCAGCCGGAGGTGGCTCGCCGGTGCCACCTTCGTCGTTTTTGAGTCCGTTGATTTTCGCTTTTTCCTGGGCGGCTGTGGCGGCGACCCCCGAGCCTTTGTACGTCTCTTCAATGCGTGTGTAGAAACCCTGTGCGTCCTCAAAGCGGCGCATCAGCGCCAGGCTTCGGGCGGCTTGCAACTCGGCCTCCGGGACTTTCTGAACTTGGGTGCCGTAGAATACGGGCACGCGGAGATAAGCCATGAGCGCCTTTTCATAGAGCTTCTGCTTGGTATAGACATCGCCTATGATCATCCACACGGCAGCTCCCACGGCTGAGTCGGTTGATTCTGACAAGATGTTCTCCGCTTGGGCGATGATGCCTGCGTAATCGGATGAGGCCTGCCGGTCCACGTTGAGCTTGATGATTTTGAGACTGAGTTTTTGCGCGTCGGTGAGCTTCAGCCGTTGCGCCTCTGCCAGTGCTTTGAGCGTGGCGGTGAAGTCCTCCCCCTGGCTCATGGTCTCCAAATATGCGAGTGTCAGCTCAGCGTAGTGGTTGCCAGGGATATCCTTGAACGGCTCAAAGAATGCTCGACCTTTTTCAAGGACTTCCAGCGCTTCCTTGGTCTTGCCCGCAGCGCGGAGGTCGCGTGAGGCTGTCAACTCCTCTGGGGTGGGCCAGTCCATGCGTGCGATGGTATTCATCTGAAGACTGGAGGTGGCCACACTCTCTCCCACCTTCACTTTCTTCAGCACCTTGCCACCCTCGACCGAAAACTGGTCTGGACCCAGGCGCGAGTTGTCCTTGAGGATGAGCGCCTGCGCAGACGCGTTCTCCCGAAGGCCCAGTACGATGGCGATGATGAAAATGGTAATAGCTGCTTTCCTCATGGTGGGACGACTCCTCCGAGCTTTCTCAGTTCATCCTGGCCGAGTTTGTATTCAGGTTGATCGCGAATGTCTTGGCGGCGCAGGAACTCTTCGAGTGTGGCAATGGCTTTCTGGCGGTTCTCCTCGCCGCCGAGGAGGGCTAGGCAGCGGGCGGCCTGCAGGTAGGACTTGGCCAGCCAGTCCTTTTGCTTTTGGTAACCCACGTAAGTGCGTACGTAGAATGCGATGGCTGCCGGGTAGTCCTTCCGCTGCTCTTTGATTTGCCCCATCATGTAAAGCGCCTCTGAGATGGCCACTCGCCATTCCTTGGTGCGGGCGATCTGGTCATACTCAGCATAGGCC
This sequence comes from uncultured Verrucomicrobiaceae bacterium, assembly GCA_964538625.1. Lineage (GTDB taxonomy): Bacteria > Verrucomicrobiota > Verrucomicrobiia > Verrucomicrobiales > Verrucomicrobiaceae > JAEUHM01. The sequence continues at coordinate 6,995 of CAZIGH010000048.1, read as the reverse complement.
TCATCAAGCTTGCCCACTTTGACCAGGGACTTCGCCTTGCCGAGCGTGGCATCCAGCAAGCGGCTGCTGCCCTGATACTTCTCGCTTGTGGCTTCCTCAAAGAGCTCAAGAGCTTTGTCATACTCGCCCTTCTGGTAGTGGATCTCCCCCAGGCCGACGGGTGCGCTGTCGGAGAACTCGCTGTCTGGGAAGATGGTGCGCAGGCGCTCATAGCAGGCTGCAGCCTTGTCGTTGTCTCCTTTTTTCCGAGCGTTGTCTCCCACAATGAAGAGCATCATGGGGCTGAGGTCATCCGCCCTGGCCACCTCGATGAGGATGTTGAAGATGCGGTCTGCCTTCTCGGGCAGTTTCATGGTTCGCGCCAGCCAAGCCCGGGCGAACATGATGCGGGCATTCGCCACAGGGGTCATCTGCTCTGGCTTGAGCATTTCCTCAATCTGCTTTTCAAGTTCGGCAAACTTGTTCTCCCACTCTGCCTGCTCCTCTGCCGGATCGACTGGCTTGGGCGGCGGAGCCGCTGGCGCTGCGGACGCGGCAGGTGCCTCTCCCCCGGCGGCCGGCGGTGGCGTGGTGGTAGCTGCGGCGGCGAAGGTGGACACACGGCGGCGCTTTGGCACCATGAGTGAACACATTTGCTGGATGAGTACCTCCACCTGCTCCATGGCGGGGTTATTGATGGCGGGTCGCACGTTGTCGGCGATGAGCTTGACCGCTTCCTCCGTTTTGCCTTGTCTGCGGGTGGCATTGACGATGTGGAAAATGGCCTTCAAAGAGGCATCGATGTCCTTGTCCTTTACCGTGTCCAGGTAGCTGCGCCACATGGCCTCTAGCTCCACCCACTTGCTGACGGAAGTGTAGAGGTCCGTCAGATTGTCCATCACGTAGCGGCGCACGTCGTCGCCCTGGGCCTTCTTGAAAGCATTTTCATAGGCCTCGATGGCTTTGCCATAATGCGCGTCCGCGTTCTGCGGGTCTGTCTCAGCCATTTTTTTCCAGCCGTCTCCCCACAGAGCATAGACTTGAGAGATGTTTGGATCATTGGGCGACTCCTCCACAAGCGCCTGAAGGTCCCTCATGGCATCCTGCCAGTCACCGCCCTGGAAGCGGATGAATGCCAAACGATACTTGCCGTCGATGATGTACTGCCCCTTCGGAAAGGCTTTGATGTAAGCCTCCAAAGCCGTCTTTACGTTCTTGTAATCGTTTTGATAGAAGTAGGCGAGGGCGATGCGATACGTGGCGTCGTCCAGGTAAGCGGACTCGGGATAGTCTTTCTTCAGGATCTCGAAGGTGGTGACGGCGTCTTGAAACTTCTGCTGCTCGAAGAGGATATTGCCCTTCAGGAAAAGCATACGCTCCTTGTCGGCCTTCGGGAAGCCCATGGCGCGGTCTGCGGAGGCGGCGGCGGTAGTGAGGTCTCCCACTGAGTAGGAGAGCATGACGTACGTTTCGGTAATCTGCCCGAGCTCGGAGCTGTCCGGAAACTCTGTGATAAACTTCTCGCACAGTTCACGCGCTACCTTCACGCGCTTGAGATTGGCATTGGCAAAGATGAGGCCATACATGGCCTTATCACGCTGCGGGAAGTTTTTGAACTCGTTCACCAGGGCGTCGAAAGCGAGGATGGCCTCCCAGGGGCGGTTCATCTCGAAGTAGCAGCGGCCAAGGCGGTAGAAGAGAGTAGCGTCGTAGTCCGTGCGTTTTTCGATTTCCTCCAGCATGGATTTGTCCGCTGACATGCGGGCCTCGAGCTGGTCTTTGTCGCCCTGCTTGGCGTCGATGGCAGCTTGAGTGCGGGCAATGCGATCCTGCATGAGCTTTACCACCTCAGCCTTGCGGCGCACCGATTGATAGGAGGCTAGGGCTTTGCGGAAGTCCTTTTCTTCCATCATCTTGTCCCCGAGCTTGAAGGACAAGTTATTCAACTGGATGGCGTTTTCGCCCGAGCTTCCGCCGCCGCCCTTGACGCTCTCGAGCATCTCACCGGCTTTCTCCGTGTCTCCTTTGGCCACGTAGATGTCCGCAGCCATGAGTGCGGCTTGGATTTGCTCTGGAGAGCGCACGCCGTCCGCGATGATGACTTCCAGCAGCTTGAGGGCCTCATCAGGCTGATTGCTCTTGGTATAGTGTTCAGCAATGAGCAAGCCGGCCTCGCCGCGAAGAGCGGGGTCTTGGGCGGCTTCTTTCATCATCTTGATGGCCTCGTCCGCACGATTGAGTTTCAAGTAAGAGCGTCCGAGACCCAGCTTCACGGCGTTGACGTTCTCTCCGGTAGGGAACTCCTTGATGAAGGTCTCGAAAGCAGTGGCGGCGGCCTGGAAGTCGCCCAAATTGAAGTGGCAGGCACCCTCGAGAAAAAGAACTTGGGGGAAGTTGCGGTTCAGCTTGGACTTGATGAAAGCCACCTTTTCCAGAGACTCCTTGAACTTGCCTTCCTGCAGGAACTGCATGGCTGCGTTCTGCGCGTTTTCCACATCCACCTCCAAGCTCACGCCTTCAGCGATGGGCGCAGCAGGTGCCGGAGCCTGCCCCATCAGGGGGGCGGTCATAAGAGACAGTCCGGCTAGTTGTGATAGAATCTTTCTCATACGTCGATCAGCTTTCTCACTCCTCCCCCAGTGCCTCAAGCACGCCCCACCGTGCACCCGGTATGGATGCAGCAGCTATGTTTCCTGATTCGGATTGAACTCATTTATTCCCAGAAGTTTGCGCCGAGATTATCAGTTTCGACCCCCTTGTCACTAACAACTTCATGCCCGTGACGGAAGAAAAATCCGCATTTTGTTCGCCGGGGCCCGATTTTTTTTAACTCCCTTCCGCTGGGTCCATGAAGCTGGCCCTGGCCCGAATAGAGCGCCGGAGCAACTTCAAATACTCCGTGCACGGAATCTCATGCCCTCCGAACATGGCGAGATGCTCCGTGGTCCACTGAGTGTCGTGCATCAAAAAGCCACGCTCTTTGAGTCGGCGTTGCAGCATGACCAGCGCCACCTTGGAGGCCTGCGTTTCCCGGCTAAACATCGATTCGCCGAAGAATGCCCCCCCTATGGCCACGCCGTACACGCCACCCACCAGCCGCCCCTCTCGCCATACCTCAGCGCTATGCGCATAGCCCAGTTCATGGAGCTGCTCGTAACTCTCCAGGATATCCTCAGTGATCCAGGTATCCTCACGATCCGCGCAACCACGCATCACCTCCCCGAAAGCCGTGTTCCAGCGCACCTCGAACGGATGGTTTTTCAGATAACGCTCAAAACGCCTGGGTACATGGAAGTCCGCCACCGGCAGTATGCCCCTCCACTCCGGTAGAAACCAGCGAATCTCGCCATTGGGCATCCCCATGGGGAAGTAGCCCTGGCAGTAGGCATTGATGAGCAGTTGAGGTTCGATGAACGCCACGACGTTCCTTTAGCATCAGGCATCGCGTTCGGAAAACTCCTTTCCACATTCAACTGCAACCGCTAGGGTCCCCCACATCTCAGTGGACCATGAAAACAGCCATCTACCCGGGCAGCTTCGATCCCATCACCAACGGTCATCTCGACGTACTTCAGCGCGCCGTCGGCCTGTTTGATGAACTCATCGTTGCCGTAGCCCGTGACAACGCCAAGCAGTCCCTCTTCAGCGTGGACGAGCGCGTTCAGATGATCCGTGAAGCCACCTCAGATTACGCCCGCATCCGCGTGATGCCATTCGAAGGTCTTCTCGTGGACTTCGCCAAGAAGCAGGGTGCCGCCGCCTTGGTGCGCGGGCTGCGTGCCGTTTCGGACTTTGAGTTTGAGTTCCAGCTCGCGCTCATGAACCGCAAGCTGTCCCCACAGTTGGAGACCGTCTTCCTCATGCCGCGGGAGGAACTCACTTACATTTCGTCCCGTCTCGTCAAGGAAATCGCAAGACTTGGCGGCGACATCCAGCAGTTCGTCCCGCTCAACGTGGCTGCCGTGCTGGCGCAAAAGCTCACTCCTCCTTGAACCCTCCTCACCACCATGTCACACGGACCGCTCGCCATTGAACTTCGCTCCCTGCCCGCAGAGGGAAAAGACCTCGCAGGCAGCCTGCCTGCATCTTTTTTCGGCCTTGCCGAGAGTGATACCATCCAGGCCATCAGCCCGCTGCGCTTCTCCCTCCACGTGGAGAAGGACGACGGAGATCTCCTTGTCTCAGGGGAACTCGAGGCCACCTTCTCCCTCCAGTGCGGGCGCTGCACCGAGACCTTTCCTTACCAGATTCACATCACGGACTACGCCACCGAACTTGAGATTGGTGAAGCATTAACGATGGACTTGACAGAGGCGCTCAGGGAAGACATGCTGCTTGCCCTTCCGAGCTACCCACGCTGCGAGGACGGTAACGTCCAGCCACGTGAGTGTCCCGCCCAGGGCAGGTTTCAGAGCGCCTCCGATGATGGAGCGTCTGACCAACCACCCAGGCAAGACCGCGCAGTCTGGGAAGTCCTAGATCAGCTTCAAAAAAAACGTTAGCACCCCCACCTTCACCATGGCCAACCCCAAGCGCAGAAAGTCCAAGTCGAAGCAGAAAATGCGCCGCGGCGCCAAACGCTGGCGTGCCCCACTCCTCAAGACCTGCCCTGAGTGCGGCACCCCCGTTCCCGGTCACGTCGCCTGCCCCTCCTGCGGTTACTATCGCGATCGGCAAGTGCTCGACATCGCCGTCGCTGCCGAGTAAATCCAGCAGATTCCCCTCCACTCAACCCGCCCACCGTCAGTGGGCGGGTTTTTTCGTTCTCGAAGCGCTGCGGCCTCTCCTCCCATCGCTCATCGAAACACCGCATCCACCCCCATCGCACTCTCCCGAGCAAACTTCGGCACCCAGTGCGGACGCCTCCTCGCTACCCAGCGGTAAACCAAAGATAGCGCGTGTAGCGTCACCACCCTGTCCACTAGGCGATAACCCCGCTGCCTGCGAAACAGCAGGCGGAAACCCCAGTTCAAATACCTCGGCTGGAACATCAGAGGCGTAAAATCCAGCTTGATCCGGTAACGGTAGCGAGTCCCCCCTTTCGGATACTTCGCCTTATAAGCCTTCTTTGCCGACCGGATGCGTTCCTCAATCTCCTTCTCCCCGCTTCCGAAGTAATATTCCCGGGCCAGTGCCAGCAGGCGAAAGGTGTCCTCCATGTATTCCACATCCTCCACCGGCATGGCCGCTTGTGCCGCCAGTTCACGCATCTGGGGAAAACGCTCCATCGCCCGCGTGGCCGCACGCAGGCTCGTTTCCACATCCGTTACAAAATACCGCAGCACCCTCCGCACACTGTGGCTTACGAACACATTGTGCCAATACACCTGAAGCAGCGGCGGAATGCGCACCCGGCGAAAAAACAGCTTTTGCCGAGCGAACTCCTCCACATACAACAAGTCCCGAATGACCTCGTCCGCCAGGCGCAGCAGCTCCAGCAAAGCATGGGCATCTACACCTACCCGCTCCCGCGCAAACTCCCTTACCGCCTCCTCCGCCAGAACACCGTCCCGAAGCATCTTCAACGTCACAAACGTGTTCAGCTCCGTCCACACGGCAGACCCGTCGATGAACGCCAGCCGCCGAAATGGCACCCAGCCTCCCGTCTGGCACCACACCATACAGCCCACCACATTCTCCGCGTGTCTCAGCTCCTGTATGTAGCGCTCATACTCCCAACCCGTGAAGCATGGATACTCCCCGCAGCCCTCGTACTCCCTCCGCGTCTGAAGCTCGATGATCTTCGCCACCTTCGTGCGAAAGAAGTTCCTGTTTAACGGCAGGTGCCGAAAGAAATCGCTCTCCCCGTATTTCATCGACACCACCAGCCGCTCGCTCTCCAGCCCGTCCAGCACCCGCCGAAACGTATCCCTGTGCCACATCAGATCACCCACCGGATACGCACCTACCGTCCACGTACGAAAAACAAGCCGCCTCTGATGCGCCTCAAACACCGGAAGCAGCCGCCTCAAAAGCTCATTTGCCTCTTCCGGCGTTCGCACCATCAGCTCACTGCGAAAGTGATCCTGAACATCCCGACCATCCGCCTCACCTATCCGCAAGATGACCCCTGCCACCTCGGGAAAATCCCTCAAAAACGAGTCAAGCAGCTCAATGGTGAAGCGCAGCGGATCCACTCCATCGCGAACCATCGACACCGGAGCAGTGAAAAAATCCATCGTCACATACACCTGCAAATCCAGCTCCCTCAGCAGAGCAAAGCAGCGGCGAAACTCCTCTCGATAACCCGAAACGAGCCTTTGAGTCTCCTCATCATAGGCCTCAGAAAGCGCCAGATGCGAGACATCATCCAGAGACACCGCGTTATACCCGATCCCCTTCACCCTCTTTGCGAACAGCCCCAAGTCCTCGCGGATCTGCGCCCACTGAGCGTCCCGCCTCCCACCCGGCTCCAGGCACAGATGGTCGAACGGAATCTTTGACCAGTTGATGGTGCGTCGCTGCAAGCCCCGAAAAAACGGCCCTATCCCATCAATCAAATAAATCGCATCCATCTGCTGCACCACCCCAGCCTACACCCTCTCGCAACGAGAGAGAGCAACGATTCCGTCACGCAGAAAATCCTCCCCGCCCCACCGCCTCAAAACGCCTTTCAAATCGCTGCCAAATCCATTACTCCGGAAACGGAATAGGGCGTTTGCGCTTGAACTGCACCTCCTCCATCATAAAGCCAGGCTCCACAGATTGCACCGTGGGACGACTCCGGAAGTAACCTACGACCGTGCCCAGCAGCAGCATCGCCAGCACAAACAAAACGATTCGGATCTCTTGAGCCGTTAACATGGGTGTCCGCAAATCTCAGCAGGCAGATCAACACACGAGACCCAGCCATTTCAGCAAGCCACCGACCACCGCATCGCGTACAAAGCCTGCTTGGTTCTAAACCATCAATCCACCTGGCAACAGCAACGGCTATCTTGTCAGTCACGCGCCTGTCACTTCGCCAGGAACTACTTTACAGACTTCGCTTTCGCCTTTTCAGGAGCCTTTCCCTT
>CAZIGH010000047.1:0-44047 GCA_964538625.1 uncultured Verrucomicrobiaceae bacterium | reverse complement strand
TGCCGGAGTTTTGGGCGTTCCAGGCGGTGCCGTTGAAGCGGAGGATGGTGCCGTTTTCACCGACAGCCCAGACGCTGGATGCGCTAGTGCCCCAGATGCCGTTGAGCACGGTGGTGGTGCCGGAGGTTTGAGTGCTCCAGGTGGTGCCATTGAAGCGGAGGATGGTGCCGTTGCGACCTACAGCCCAGACGCTGGTAGAGCTGCTGCCCCAGATAGCGTTGAGTGCTTCCGTGGTGCCGGAGGTTTGGGTGCTCCAAGTGGTGCCGTTGAAGCGGAGGATGGTGCCTGCGTTGCCCACGGCCCAGATGTTTGAAGCACTGGTGCCCCAAATTCCGTTGAGCGCTTCGGTGGTTCCAGAGGTCTGTGTGCTGGTGCCGGCTGTCCAGTCGGCAGTGGAAAACTCGGTCAGCCAGACGGGGAGGTTCCAGGTGGAGTTGAAAGTTTGCAGTAGGCTGATGACGTTGTCCGCGTTGCCTCCATTGGGGCTGGGGTAGGTGTGTGCGGCGATGGCGTCCACGCGTAGCCCAAGCGCTTGTGCCTGGGGCATGAAGCTGTTCATCCAGGTGTTATTTGGATTGACGGTGACGGGGCTGACCAGCGGCATGTCCATGCGTTCCAGGCGTGGCCAGAGGGTGAGCACTTGCTCTACGGTGAGGTTGGACTGTTCTGCACCATCTGGCTCGTTGAAGCCGAGGACGAACATGCCTTTGTCCTGACGCCGCCAAGTGGAGTTGAACTGTTCCAGCGGTCCGGCATTGCTGCCGATGTCCCAGTTGAAGTTCCCCCACTGCATGGGGTGGAAGGTGATGTCATTTGGCAGTGTGACTGGGGTGGTGCGGCCCCAGTTGTAGGCCCAGTTGCTCTTGAACTCTTCCGCCCTTTCCACACGTCCAGCCATGCCTTTTTTAGGGTGGAGCATTTGCTGGGTGAAGCGCCAGTGCTGTGTGGTGCTGCCATTGGCAGCGTTTTGAACAAGGAGGGTTCCTGGGGCGGTGGCTCCTGCCTGGGTGTCAATGACGAGTCCGCTGTGTTGATTGATGAGATAAAAGTCCGTGGCATCTACGGAGATGATGCGCCACTGCTGGTAGGGGAGAGCGGTGTAGTCCTCATCCACGAGGGCAACTCCGGAGGTGGTGGAAAAGCCCGCGCCGCTGAGGCACTGACCTGTGCCGCGGTTCCTCAGACGGAATGTGTTGCTGCCGACATTGAGGAGCAGTTGGTAGTGACTGAAAATGCTGTCCACCGTGCCCGATGCCAGCGAAGGGGTCGTGCTGGAAACGACGGCCTGCAGGTCAGCCGCGCGATTGGTGAGGTGGTAATAGGCGTTTCCGTAGTCCTCGAATTTTCGGTTGGGTGGTGCCACGGCCAGCACGTCCTGACCCAGTGGGTAACCTGCGCCGCCGTTGGCTGGAAAGACGCAAAGTTCACGCACGGCGCTGGTGCCGGAATTGGTGAAAGTGAGTCTGACCTGTGAGGTGGTGGGAGGCGTGGTGAAGTTGATGATGCGGGCGGCCTCGGTGTTGCCGGTGACGACTGCTCCGGGAATGTCCACCCACTGGGAGGTGGCGCTGTCCCAGGATTGCAGGGCGAAGTTGGAGATGGGTGCCACGGCCCCGTCACCGGAATAGAGATGCGCGCTGCCGATCTTGGTGGAGACGCGTAGGTCTATGTCCAGAGTGTTGGTGCCTGTGGTGGTAGTCTGCCATTTCGAGGCGCTGCTGACAAAGCCGTCCACGGCGAGTTTGGCATAGTTGGCCCCATTTACGGCGCTGGCCCTTGCAGGGCGCATTCTTGCGAGATTCACTTCAACGTCCGTACCGAGGGGGAAACCGAGCTCGGCGCTGGTAACGGGATCAGGATTGGGCGGGAAGAGAGCCAACTCTTTGACGCGAATGGGTCCGGTGAGCGTGGTGTAAAAGCGGAATCGACTGGCGGTGACGGAGCTGGTGAAGAGGATGTTCACCTCGCTGGCGGTGTTGCCTGTGCGAGTGGAGCCGGGCACGTCCACCCATGAGCCGTCGGCTTCATACTGGAGGCGAAAGGACGCGGGTACGGAGCCATCATCGATGCCAAGATAAAGTTGTGCGCTGCGTGCCGTTACGGGACGTGGTAGGGCCACTTCCGCCCAATGTGGGCCGCTGGTGTTGGGGGAGCGCCAGCTGTTGGAGTTGCCCACTACGCCGTCACTGGCGAAGTCTGCCACGTACTGTCCGTTGATGCTGGAGGCGGTAGCCGGTTGGTATTTGGCCAAGTTGACACGCCTCGGGGTGGTGGGCAGCATGGTGGAAGTGGTGCCAGACACGCTGAGACGTGCTCCAGAGGTGCCTTCGTAGGCCAGGGTGCCGATTTTGAAGTTGATGGAGCCAGTTCCGCCGGCATTGGAGGGCGTGACTGCGATGCGAAAGTTCGTGGCGGTGATGTTTAGGGTAGCGGTGAGCGGCGCATCAAATACGCAGGAGTACTCGCCCGCGTTGAGGTAAGCGAACCCTACGGTGGTGGACCCTACGAGGACATCATCCCCACCGCCCACTGCTCCGTCCGCTCCCAAGTAGGTGAAGGTGAGGACCACGCTGGTGGCGTCATTCGAGCTCAGGCTATTGGATGTGGCGAATCCCATGCCCGTGATGCTGATGGTGGTGGTGCCTTGATTGGCCGTGAGCAGTCCTGCAAAACTGCGTGTGTAGGCACCGGTATTTGGCTGGTTGATTAGCGCATCTGTGCCGCCAGGTGCGGCGTCATCCACAAAGAAGGTGGGACCGAGAAAGGTGGTGACGTCTGCCTTGATGAAACTTGCGGCTTCCGCTCCGGAGCATGTCAGCACCGCCATGACTGCGGCTGAGACGATACGGCGAAATGGGGTGGAGGTCTCCATGGGGACGGACAGCCTAACAGGACAGGCGGCGAGGAGTCACGCTCAACCTGCGGTTGGCTCGCCTTCAATTTGGTTAAGCTTGTTGCTTAAAGAAGGGGGAGTGTCTTGGTGCTCGTTGCCTATTTGGTCTTGGGGCTCAAGCGCCTACCACGGAGCCTGTCTCCCGCGAGCAGGCCGGCGGCATTCAAGTAGCGCCACAGGGTCACGTACGAGATTCTCACGCCGAGGTGGTTCCATGCCCATCCATACACTTCTCTGGCGGTGGACCATGAATGGGAATGGATGGCGCGCAAGATGGCCGTTTTTTCTCCTGCGCTGAGCGATTTGCGGGAGGATGCGGAGGGTGGGGGAGAGGGAAGAAGGTCGAGCAGGTTCATGGACGGGAGATCCAGGGTTCAGAGGGTGGGTCGGCGTGGTGCGTGTTGGGACTTGAAGTCTCGGCGGCGTCTGAGAGTGATCAGGGTGGCAGCGAAGAGGATGAGAAAGACTCGTGATGGTTCGGGCACCACGACGATGGCGATGCTGCCCTGGGAGGCGAAGAGGCTGATGTCCCAAGCGTAAATGCCGCCGCTTGAGATGTCCGGAAGGTCAAAGCCGGGTGCCTCGTCGCCGTTTCCGAAAAGGAGTCCGGTGTAGGTGTAGCGGCTGTGGAAGGTGGTGGAGCCGAGAGCCATCCAATCAAGAAGCTGAAAGACGGCAGTACTGGAGGGGGTGAAGGAGGCCGGTCCGACCGTGAGGTTGCCATTAAAGGTGAGGGAGCCGTTGTTGGTGAAGAGCAGCTTGTCGGAGTTGGAGGGGCTGGATAGGTCCAGCCCCAGAAAGGTGCTGCTGCCCGCCTGAAAGTCATAGGTGCCGGTGCCGGTAGCGGACGTGAAGGTGAGGGTGCCGTAGTTGGATGCGCCGGTGCCGTCCCCTGCGTGAACGGTGGAGCCGCTGGCTGCGGTGAAGCTGGAACCCCGGATGATGCCGGTGCCGAGGATGGTGGAACTGCTGTTGACGGTGACGGCTCCGGTTCCGGTGGTGCCGGTGCCGGCGTTGCCGACTTGCAGGAGTCCGCCGTTGACGGTGGTGGTGCCGGTGTAGGTGTTCGCGCCGGCGAGGATTTGAGTTCCCACGCCGGTCTTGACGAGGTTCATGCCGGTGGCTCCATCTGGGATGACGCCGCTGTAGTTGTTGGTGGAACCGGTGCCGGGATTCAGGGTGATTTGAGTAACGCTGCCGTATCCAGAGGTAATGACGGAGGTGAGATTGCGTTCTCCACGAAGTCCGCCGAAGGTGGGCGTGGTGACGCCTGAGTCGAGACTGATGGTGCCAGCGGACGCTGTCTCCAGATTCAACGGGCTGTTTTGCAGCGCGAGGTTGTTTTGCAGGAGCAAGACGCCCGCTCCTGGCCGCGTGACGCCCGAGAAGGTATTGGCGGCGGACAGGGCCAGAGTGCCTGCACCGGCTTTGTTGAAGCCATTGGTGCCGACAATGGTGCCGGAGATGAGGAGGTCCACGGTAGCGGCACTGGCGTGGGAGCTGTCTTCCACGATGAAGTTGCGCGCGGCAGCCCCGGAGTTGATGCTGGCGGAGATTTCGGCGCGACCGTTCGGGTTGGTATTGCCGTTGTAATAGTTGAGTGGCCCGCCGAGGGTGAGGACGGCACCAGCTGCGCCTGTGTTTACGATGGTATGGATGTTTCCCGCTGCGGCAGGGCTGTTGGTGCCGCCTGCTCCGCCCAGTGAGAGTGCGCCAATGGTTTCTGAAAAGCCGTTGAGGTCCAGCGTGGTGCCGGAGGTGGAGTTGTTCGTGCCCATTTGGACCGTATTTGCATCTGGAAGCACGCCGCTGGCACCCAGCTTCAATGTGCCAGTCTGAAGGTTCATCTGGCCGGTGTGGATATTGGCCCCGGAAAGGACGAGCGTGCCGGTTCCAAGCTTGAAGAGTGTGCCCGCACCTGAGATGACGCCGGAGATGACTAGGTCATCCTCCGCGAGGCCATCTCCAACGGTAATGTTGCGTGTGACACCGCCAGTGTCGATGTTCGCCGAGATGAGGGCTTGCCCGTTTTCGAACCCTGCTGATCCGGAACGGTACTCGATATTGCCGCCCAGGGTCAAGGTGGCCGCACCGCCGGAGTTGATGATGGACTGCTGCCCGCCTGCGTTGGCGGCGGTGGTGGTGCCATGACCGAGGTTGATGCCGCCGATGGTGTCGCTAAAGCCATTGAGGTCGAGCACCGGGTGGGTGTCGGCGGTGGTAGCGCGTTTGAGCTCGACGCTGTTGTTGGGAAGAACGTTGGAGGCACCGAGTCGGAGGGTGCCGCTGTCGATGTAGGTGAGACCGGTCCAGGCATTTCCGGTGTTCGTGAGTTCCAGGGTGCCGGCACCTGTTTTGGAAAAGGAAGTGGATCCGGTGATGGCGCCGCTCAGCCTGGCATCCACCGCAGCGGCACCGTCTGGCACGTTGAAGAAGCGGGTGCCACTGAGGACGATTGGGTTTTGGAAGTCCAGCGTGTGGGTGGCCGTGGCATGACTGAGCACGAGGCTGCTGCCCGCAGTCATGAAGCTGCCGCTGGCCCATGTGACTGCGGCAGAGGCGCCGCCGAGGTTGACAATGCGGTCCGCTCCGAAAGCTGCAAAGCCGGAGAGATTCGCCGTGAGCTGGACCTGTGAGGCACCGGTGCCCAGACTGCGGGTAAAGTCTCCACTGCCGAGACCTAGTACCCCGCCGTTGAGTATCAGTGCGCTAATACCGCCGGTAGTGCCGATGCCGCCTGGCAGGGCAGTGGCGTGGTTTAACTGCAAGACTCCGCCGCTGACGGTGGTGGGGCCGGTGTAAGTGTTGGCGCCGGCGAGGATCCAGCGTCCGTTGCCGCTTTTGGTGAGTGCGGTGGCCATGGTGCCGCTCAAGCCATCCGCGATGACGCCGGAGATCTCGTTAGCGTCTGTGTTGCTGCCGCCGAGGGTCAGGGTGCGTGAGGTGGCTATGGAACCCGTGAGGCCGGTGGTGTTGAAGTTTGCGGCGGTGAACTTGAGTCCAGTCCCTCCATCAGGGCCGTTTTGATTGATGATGGCACCTCCTGTGTCCCCTGCTACTGGGGTGGCTGAGTTGTTGCCAATCTGAAGGGTGCGGGCTGTGCTGTTTCCGGTGCCGGTGTAGTTGAGTGTGCCCGTAGTGGTCGCGCCGCCGATGCGCATGGTGGTGCCGAGGCCGAGATTGCTGGAGCCGGTGTCTGCGATGATGGCTGCATTGAGTGTTCCCTGCTGGATGATTGTGGTCCCGGTATAGGTGTTGTTGCCGGAGAGGGTCCACGTGCCTGCGTTTGCCTTGGTGACGCCCAAGGTTCCGCCGGAGCCGTTGACGATGTTACTCTGGAAGTCATTCGCCCCTGTGTTGCTTCCGCCAAGGGTGAAGGTTTTGGCTCCGGAGGTCTGTGAGTTGGCAAAGGTGCCGCTGAATACGAGCGCGCCGGAGCCGTTGTTGTTGATGGTGCCGCCGCCCGTGGTGGTGGCACCGAGGGTGATGGAGCGATCTACCGTGACCGAACTGGAGCCGGTGTAGGTGAGTGTGCCTCCAATCGTGGTGCTGCTTCCCAGGCTGATGGCGTTGCCCGCGCCGATGGCGCTGGGAACGCCGCTGGCTGCCAGGCTGTTCACGCTTACGGTGCCTTGGTTGATGGCCATGGTGCCGGTGAAAGAGTTTCCGGCATTGGACAGAGTCAAGACGCCGGCATTCGCCTTGATGAGACCCTGTGAACCACCCGTCTCGGAGATGAGGCCGGAGACGGTGATGTTGTTGTCGGTAATCGCGGCGATGGTGCGCGTGCCATTCAGGATCAGCGAGAGGCTGATGGTGTGAGTGGGCGTGCCAGTGGTGCCAGTGGTGGTGATGTTTCCTCCGAGAATGATCTGGTTGCCTGCCAGGGTGAAGGCACCTGCGGTGGTGGAGTTGTTGAAGGTGATGCTGGTGGCGGTGAAATCCGTGAGGTCGTTGCTGGTGGAGGTGATGGCGCTGCCCGTGAGGCTGGCGGGATTGAAGGTCAGTGCGCTGGAGCCGCTGCTGACGGGTGCGCCACCTGTCCAGTTGGCACCGTTGCTCCAAAGGGCGCTGGTGTTGCCCGTCCAGGTTTGTGCCATGACGTGGCTGCCAAGGAGACAAGCGATGGCGTATAGAACGGCGGGAATAGGAAAACTTCTGTAGTAAAACATGAATGCCACCTGATGGGTGGCTTTCACATAGAGGGGGCTGTCAGTATCGGCTATCCCTAGAAATAGGGGTTTTAATCCATGCCTGGAGCGGTCAGTGGGTGCCTTCCACTTTGATGAGGCCGAGTTCGTAGCTGATGGTCACGACCTCGGTACGGTTGGCGGCGTGGAGCTTGTTCATGAGGGTTTTGACATGGCTGATGGCCGTCTGCACGCTGACGCCAAGTGCGGTGCCGATGTCTGTATTCGACAAGCCTCTCCGCAGGCAGTGCAGCACTTCCATTTCCCGGGCAGTAAGTTGGGGGACGGTCTGGAAGGCTTTTCTGGGGAGTGCGGGGTCGTAGGGCTGACACCAGCCATGCTGATGAGCGTGACGCAGTTCGCTGGCGAAGATGGGGTGAGGGCAGGTCTTCACAAGGAATCCACACGCTCCGGCCTCTCGAGCGTGGGAGATGTCTGCGGGCAGTGAGTCTGCGCTCAGCATGATGATACGGGCTTTTGGCGAAGCGGCCCGGATGGCGGCCGCCGCCCGGATGCCGCCCATGCCCGGCAGGCGGACATCCATGAGTGTCAGGTCAGGCTTTAGCTCCGCGTGCAGGCGTAGGGCCTGCTCACCGTCTTCAGCCTGGGCGACGACCTGAAACTCGGGGTAAAGGCCCAGCATGGCGGCCACGCCGGCACGGATGGGTGGATGGTCATCTACGAGGAGGATGGTGATGCTGGCGGACATGATGGGGGGAGGGTAAGGAGCTGGGAGGGATCCACAACTGGCAGCGGAAGAGTGGCAGTGACACTGGTGCCCTGGCCAGGGGTGCCTTCAATGCCTAGGGTGCCGCCGAGCTGGGTGAGTCTGCTGCGCATGTTTTGCAGTCCGAACCTAGCTTTGTCAGAGGACACGGTGCTGGCGTCGAAGCCGATGCCGTCATCCTGAATGGTGAGCTTTAGCGTGTCGGGCGTAAAGTGGCAACGCAGGATGATGGACTTCGCCCTCCCGTGGCGTGCGGCGTTGTTGGCGGCCTCCTGAACGACGAGCATGAGATTCGCAACGGCGCGGCCGGGAAGATCGGTGGGTTGACCGGTGATCTGGACCTGCGCTTCGACCAGATGACAGGTGCGGATGACGGCGGCGGTGTGTTCCAGCATGGTGGGCAGGTGCATGGCCGCAGCGGTATCTCGCAGTGCATTGACGCAGTGGCGGAAATCTTCCCGCAGGTGGAACAGGAGCTTTTCGGCGGAGTCAAGTGCGGGGCCGGCGTCGCGACCGGAGTCGAGCGATCCTTTGGCTACCTGTAACTGGACGGATACGCCTGTGATGAACTGCTGAAGGCCATCGTGCATGTCAGCGCCCAGCCGGTTGCGTTCATCCAGCGTAGCTGTGAAGCGTATCTCAGCCTCCCGGTGCTGGGCGATGCGCTCTGCCAACTCGGCTGCCTGCGTGCGCACCCGACGGGAGAGGGCAAACACCAGCCAGAGTGCCAGGGCACCCAGTGCGGCACCAATCCAGCCTGCGGTGATAAGACGCTGCCTGGTCCACCAGGGGGCGGCGGCGAGGATCCGGACGTCGTCACCGCTGCGTATGGATAGGGCGAGGTCCCCTTTGCCATGAGGTTCGTAGGCCACGAGGTCGTCAGGGGGCGCTTTCATTTCCACGATGCCGGTGACCTCCAGTTCACTGCCCTGCCGCCAGTGCTCACCGAAGTCCGCCGGTGCGGCGTTCCAGTGGACGGGCAAAAGCACGCCGCCGCTTTGAAGGAGAAGAGTGCGGCCTTGCTGCTCCACGGTGGCAAAGGATTCCACGAGCGTGCCGCTGAGGCGCACGAGGCGAAAGTGGAAGTCGAAAATGCTGCGCTGCCAGAACTGTGCATTGCTCCGCCGACTGGCATCCAGCAGGGCTTGTGCGGTGGTGCCCACGGGCTCTGGTGGGACGCGTTGCTCGATGACACGGAAGAGGGCATTCTCCATGCGACAGATGGGGCTGGGTCTGCTGATGAAGCCGACGGCTTCGACGAGGCTGCCGAGCGGGATGGAGTCTTGGCTTGCGGTGGTTACTTCCACGGCGGCACTGCCATCTTGCAGCACGGCTCTAACCCCCGGCTCCCAGAGGGTGACGGTGCCTGTGATGCGTCTTCTGAAGGCGGAGAATCCGCCGGGTTCGTAGGGCCGGAGGGAGGTGAGGGAGAGCCGTGGGACTTTGAATGGTGGTGTGGCCGGCCGCAGCACCTGGACATCCTCCGCACGATCGGTCACCAGGAGTGCGCCGGACATTTCGGCGCGGCTGTTGTGCCGGGAGATCAGTGTGCCGCTGATGGTGATCTGGGTGTCGAGCAGGTTGTCTTCGGGTGGGAGGGCCTCGCGGGGTACTTTGACTGGCAGTTGGCCGCCAGAGTTGACCAGCTTGATCATCAGGGTGCGTGGGCTACTGAGGCCGCCGACGGAAGTGTGCTGGACGACGCCTGTGAGTTTGACCCGTTGGACATCGTGCTTCCCGGACAGTACCGCCGGGATGGTCACGGGCAAGGCCTCTGGAAGGGGGCATGCGTGGGCCAACAAGACGATCCTTCTTGGGATGATGACTGGCGCAAATCCTCCACGCTCGGTGATGCCTTCTACCCGCACGCGATCGCCCACATTCAGCTGGCCGATCCGTTGGTCGCTGTCTGCCTCAAGTATCCTGAGCGCCCTGGCTTTGCCAAGCTCCACCCAGATGCCGTCGGTGGCGTCCTGGATTACCAGCCCGGACTGCGACACACGAGGCACCACAGTGGCGACGCCTTCGATTTGTGCCTCGTGAGGTAGATCGGCCTCGGTTGGCTTCAGTGCTCGTATCTGAACGCAGGTGGTGAGCAGGGGCTTCACTGGGGCTTGATCCTGAGCCATCATCCATCCGCAGACGAAGGGGATGAGCATGGTGGTTCGGTGAATCAGGACAGTAACGTGCATGACGAATACTCAAACGGGGAGGTACGGGATTTGGCGAGGGGTATTCATAGCGGATGTGGCGGTGGACCACCGAGCAGAGCCGATGCGATGGGCAATGAGTGGCGGGAGGATGGATACGTCTGCTGACCCAAAGCGGCACTGAGGTGAGTGGTGAAGAAGACCAAAGAGGGTGCCTATCTCTTAGGCCACTGCAAAAGTGGGCTGCCTTGGGGTATTCATTTCAGCGGGTTTAGCCAGTTGCGTGACGGCTGGCCGAAAAGACTGCTCTGCTGGTCTTTGCGGCTGTTTGGTCCGGCGGCATGTTTGTGGCAGGGGCGAAAGCGAAGGATTTGAATGGGGCTGTGCTAAACTCTAGAGATGAACTATGGCGGTGTTGTGGGCTGGTTTTGATCCGAAAAGGGATTAAAGACAAAATGGTATGGTGCAAATGGTATGACGTGCCAGCATCTCCCTATACTTGGGGAGATGAAGGGGCTGGAAGCCTTTGGCGACTGGGGGGCTTGGGTCTAGGCCGTGATGGGGTGCTGCTTGGACGGTGCTGGCAGGAGGTTTCAGGGTTCGATGAGCACGACCTCGGTGCGCCGCCCGTCACCGGTGATTTCTGCGACGACATGACCTGCGCCGCTGACGATGTGTGCATGCCCGCGGCTGTTGGCACCGGAGCTATTTCTGACGGGACGGATGGCGATGCTTCGGATTTGGCCGGATGGGGTGCTGCCGGTGCGGTAGAGTTCACCTTTGCGGCGGCTGAGACGGGGAAGGCGCTCGCTGAAGGTGCTGGCGTCCAGACCGAGGTAGGTGTGACCCACCCAGAGGGCTTGGTTTCGGGAGGCCGGAGCGCCTGCGATGCTGCCTAGGAGGGTGTAGCTGCCGGTGAGGGGGCTGATATCGACGGCTTGGATGCTGCGCAGGGTTTCTCTTTGGTTCATGCCGTGCAGTTTGTAGCCGGTCTCGGCGAGGATGCGAATGGTGCTGTCGTTTTGCAGGAGGAGTAGAGCTTGGTTGCTGGGTGATCCGTCGAGTTGTGCGAGGACGATGATCTGGCCACTGAAGTGAACGGGCCAGATACCTAGGAATCTGCGGATAGTGCGTGGCTGGGTGTAGCCGACAGGGGTGAAGGGGGTGCCTTTGCGCAGCAGTAGGCCATTGAGCGGGAGAAGCCAGATGCCTTCGTTCGTGGCGGCAGGTGAACCGTTGAGTGTGGAACGCAATAGGCCAAAGGTGCCCACGTGGGTGAGGCCGCTAAAGGAGCGGAAGGTGGCACCGGAGCTGCCTCCTGCGGTGTCTCCCGGAGCGACGGAGCGGAGCTTTGTGGTGCCGTCTGCGGTCATGTAGAAACTCGCCGCCTTTGGCGTGCCGGAGGTGGGTCTGAACTGGGCGATGAAGTAGAGCATGTCAGACACTGCGGTGGTGGCCATGGGGGTGAAGCTGCCAAAGAGGCCGCCTCCACCGAATGCGGATGCACCCTCTCGGGCATCGAGATTCGGCTGGATGCCGCCGCTGTGGGTGAGAAGGAGGATGCCGGAGTCGTTGCCTGTATTGACGGTGCCGCCGAGATTGAGGGTGTATGGCAGTATGATGTGATCCTGGAAGGGACTTTGGAGCACTTGGCTGATGCTGCGGAGGCTATTGCCGGAGAGGGACCCGGTGGTAAGAGGCCAACCTGTGCGCATGAGGGCGAAGAGGTTGTTACCGTTGTCCAGGAGAAGCAGTTGGTTGTTGGAAGCGTTGATGCCTGTGCCGTTGAGGGTGGATACAAACAGGCCGCGAGAGTCCTGGTGAAAAACGTGATGGGAAAATGAGCGGGCGCTTTGTGCGGAGGACAAGCCGTAGCCGAGACTCTGCAACGGGGTGCCGGTTTGCAGGAGCAAATCCATGTCTGTGGCTGATTTGCCGGAGAATGTGGCTCTGTTTCGCCCTCCGGTGGAGCCGCTGCCGTTGAGCCGGGTCTCCAGCAAGACATTTCCCTGCTGGTTCACTGCGGCGGCGAGTGGTGTGGTGTGGCTGATGTCTGCGGCACCGGGTGCGGAGGTGCCGGACTTCGCCAGGCTGATGGTGCGGGTGGCGCGCAGGATGGAGACCATGCCTTCAGCGGGGCGGCCCACAATGAGCTGCTGACGCTTGGCGTCGTAGCCGTAGGTGAAGGAGGAACCACTGCCGGGGGCGTAGCCGATGACGCTGTTGGCGATGGTGATGTAGCCGCACAGTCCGGATGTGCCGGCGCCCAGTGTGGCTGCACCTCCGTTCATGACGATACCATTGTCCCAGTCAGGGCTGAGAATGGCATAGTTTCCATCTTCGAGCGGCTGGAAGGCTCCCTGTCCCAAGCTGTCGTTTGCGGTTTCGCCGATGAGTGAGTTTTCCACGCTGATGACTCCTTGGCTGCCGCCGCTGCCGTTGCCCCATGTGATGGCACCGACTGAGGGTGTGGCATCGTTCGACCATGAGGTGTTAATCAGAACGTAGTGGGAGTTGACCAGTGGAATGCAGTATTGGCCCACGGAATCGCCGGTATGGGAACCGACGATGGAGTTGCTAGGGGTGACTGGTCCTACGGTGCCGCCATTGCCATTGCACCAGGTGGCGGCACCTGCGTTTACGGCGGAGCCGTTGTCCCAGTTTGGGCTGCCTGCTACGAAGTGTCCGTTGCTCAGTGGGACGATGAAGTAGCTTCCCACGGAGTCGTTCATTTTGGAGCCGACGAGGGAGTTGGCGGCAGACACGACGCCGCGTGTGCCTCTTCTGCCATCTCCCCAGGTGACGGCTCCTACATTCGCAATGGCTGCGTTGTCCCAGAAGGCGCTGCTGACGACGTAGTTGCCATTGGTGAGGGGATAGACTCCGCCATAGCCCACTTGATCACCCGTCTGGGAGCCGATGAGTGAGTTTGCGGCGGAGACGGCTCCACGAGTGCCTCTGCTGCCGTCTCCCCAGGTGGCGGCTCCCACGTCGGTGACAGGGCCATTGTCCCAAGAGGGGCTGGCTACGACGTAGTTGCCATTCGTGAGGGCGGTGGCGCCGTAGAAGCCCACGTTGTCGCCGAACTGGCTGCCTGTCATGGAGTTGGTCTCTGACACTTCGCCGGTGGTGCCTGTGTTGCCATTTCCCCAGGTCACGGCACCACGGTTGCCCCTCCAGTTTCCGCTATTGACCACGTAGTGCCCGTTGGTCAGTGCGGTGCACCCTAGGTTGCCTACCTGGTCTCCGATGGCGCCGCCCACGAGGGAGTTGGCGGGCGAGACATCACCAACGGTGCCGCCGTTGCCATTGCACCAGGTGGCGGCACCTGCATTGGTGAAGCTGCCGTTGTCCCAGAGGCTGCTGCAGACGACATAGTGTCCGTTGACCAGGGGACAGACGCCGGAGTTGCCCACGGCGTCGTTCGTGTTGGTCCCTACGAGAGAGTTCGCGGCACTGACGATGCCTACGGTTCCAGCTTGGCCGTTTCCCCATGTCACTGCGCCGCGGACGCCGTTCCAGAATGGGCTGACGACGACATAGTTTCCGTTGGTGAGGGCTACGGTGGGTGTGGATCCGATGAGACTGCCGGCAAAGCTTCCCACCAGGGAGTTGAGGGCACTGATTTCGCCTATGGTGCCACCATTGCCATTTGCCCAAGTGACGGCACCGGTGTTGGTGAAGCTGCCGTCCCAACTGGGGCTGGCGATCACGTAGTGGCCGTTGGTGAGGGCGCGGATGCCGCCACTGCCCACTTGGTCGTTGGTGGTGGAGCCGATGAGGGAGTTGCTGGACGAAATGGCACCGGAGGTGCCCACGTAGCCATTCCCCCAAGTGACGGCACCGACGCTGGTTTTGGGCAAGTTGTTCCACGTCTGGCTGATGACGACGTAATGGCCGTTGACGAGGGTAACGATGTTGGTGGAGCCCACTCCGTCCCCCGTGGTGGATCCGACGAGGGAGTTGAGCGCGGATACGGTCACGGTGGTCGCTCCAAACCCGGTGCTGGCGCTGCCCCAGGTGACGGCTCCTCGATTGCCATTCCACAATGAACTGCGGACGACGAAGTTCCCGCTTGCGAGGACTTGGATGCCGCTTTCTCCGACCCGGTCGTTCGCGGTGCTGCCGCGCAACTGGCTGATGAGCGCGCCATCTGGCGAATAAAGGTAAACCGCGCCTACGTTGGCGACTGGTCCGGGCAGGTCGAACAGCGGGTCTGTGATGACGATGTTTCCGTTGGGCAGCACTGTGACGGTCTGCCCAAACTTTTCGCTGCCGGATGGTGCTGGGATGTCGAGTTGTTCTGAGGCTTGGGAGAAGGCAGGGAGGGCCAGCAGTATGATGGCACAAAATGGAAAGAGGAGAGTGGAGCCAGGTTTCATGAGCGGTGCGTGCGTTTATTTTGCATCCATGATGACGAGTTCTGTCTGGCGTAGGTCACCTGCTAGCACTGCCACGAGATGACCTGCGTTGCTGATGGACTGGGCAAGTCCGCGCCCTCCCGCGCCAGCTGGGTCCGGTGCGGTGAGGAGCTGGATGCTGCGAAGCAGGGTGCCGGGTGAGGTTTGGGTGCGGTAGTAGTCTCCCTTTCGGCGGAGGAGCTGAGGCTGGCGCATGGCGGCTAGCGTGGTGTTGTCACCTGCGAGGGTTCTGCCTGTCCAAAGGGCTTGATTCAGGCCTGCCGGGGCACCTCTGATGGAGGCGAGTAGGATGTAGTGTCCGCTGACGGGATGCACGTCCACGGCTTGGATGGTCTGGAGTGTTTCCTGCAACCTGAGACCATGCAGACTGGAACCAGTGCGGGCCAGGATGCGGAAGACGCCGTCAGACTGGCGAAGGAGCAGAGCCTGGTCATTGTTCCGGTTCACGCTGGTGCCTGCCAACTGCACCAGGGTCACGAGTTGATTTTGGTAGTTGAGCGCCCAGAAGCGGATGATGCGCCGGACAAGCAGCCCGGGGTGATTGACGGGATCAAACTCCTCTCCCTTGCGCAGGAGGAGCCCGGCTGTGGGCAATGACCAGATGCCTTCATTGGCGGATGCGGGCACTCCCGTCAGGGTCGCGCGGACAATAGCCTGGTCGAACGTTTGGCTCAGCCCGGTGAAGGTGCCAAAGGTGGCACTGCCAGCACCAGGTGCCGTGTCGCCGGCCTTTGCGGTGCGTGTCCTCACGCTGCCATCCATCCTCATCCTATAGAGCGCTGGCTGCGGTCTGCCGCTGCTGGGCTGAAGTGGAGCCGCGAAGTGCAGTACTTCGCCCAAGCCGACCGTGGTGGTGGTGACGAGCCTTGGATTGAGCGCACCAAAGGTGCCGCCACCATCGAAGGCGGTCTCACCTTCTCGCGCGAAGAAGTTGGGCTTCACTGCACCTGTTTGTTCGAGGATGAGGAGCAGGCTGTCGTTGGTGCGATTCACACCTGAGCCGGGATTCAGCTGGCATGGTACTACCACGCAGTCAGCCAGGTGACTCTGAAGCAGGGCGTCAAAGGACTTGATGGTGGCGGTGTCAAGCGGGGTTACGGCCAAGGGCAGGCCGGAGCGTCTGAGGCCAAACAAGTTGATGCCTGTATCTCGCAGTAGGAGCTGGCGGTTGGCGGTTCCGATGCCTGGGCCCTGAACATCGGCCAAGAACAGGCCGACCCCTGGTTGATTGAGCACCGGGAACCTCCAACCACTGGCGCGGTGAGCGGAAGTCATGCCCATGCCAAGGCCAACAAGCGGTGTGCCTGACTGCAATACCAAGTCCAGGCCTGCCGCTGAGCCTGAGAACAGGGCGCGCTGGCGACCTGCTGCTGAGCCGCTGCCGCTCAGCGTGGCCTGGAGCAAGACGCTGCCGGTGGAGTTGATGGCGGCTGAATCGATTTTTCGGAATGCGATGTCGGCAGCCCCGGGTGCACTGGTAGATGTCCGTGCCAGTGTGTGGATGCGACTCATGCGCAGGATGGTGACGATGCTTTCCCATGGGCGGGCTACGAGGAGCTGCCTGCGGCGCGGGTCATAGGCGTAGGAGAGGTCGATGCCGCGTAGGTCTAGCTTGCCAACGACTGAATTAGCGGAACTAACGAAGCCGCTGATGCCGGAGGACGCATCTGCAAGACCGGCCATGCCACGCGTGTTCCCGACGCCGCCGGACCAGTAGGCGGAGCTGAACACGTACATGTCGTCCGCGAAAACCGGGGAGCTGCTTCCCGTGATACCCTGGCCCAAGCGATCGTTGTTGGCAGTGCCTACGATGGAGTTGGCTGGGGTTACCTGGCCTATGGAGCCGCCCCATCCGTTGCACCAGGTGATGGCACCGGCGTTGGTGATTCCATCTCCATCCCACCCTGAGCTGGCCACGATATAGTGACCATTCGGCAGCGGAGTGACGCTATCACTTCCCACTTTGTCACTTGGGTTGGCCCCCACGAGTGAGTTGCCACTTTGAACGAAGCCGGTGGTGCCCTTGTTGCCATCTCCCCATGTTACGGCTCCTGCATCCATGACGGTGACGTTGTCGAAGTCCGGAGAGCGGACGACGTAGTGGCCGTTGGTGAGGCTGACGGTTGCGATCGAACCTACGGAGTCGTTCAGACTGCCACCGACCAGGGAGTTGGCTGAGGAGACGACACCTTTTACACCCGTCTTGCCATTTCCCCAAGTGGCGGCACCGCAGTTGCTGTTCCAGTTTGGGCTAGTCACGACGTAGTTGCCTTGAGTGAGTGCCGTGGCGGACCAGCCTACGAAATCTGAGGGATCGCTGCCCGTCAGCGACTCTGCCGGAGACATGGTGCCGATGGCGGCTTTCGAGCCGTCCATCCATGTGGCGGCGCCGCGGTTGCCATTCCAGTTGGGGCTGAGGACGACGTAGTTGCCGTTGGTCAGAGGGGTCACTCGATTGCCGATCGTATCGCCTGAGTTCTGACCCACCCAAGAGTTGCTAGTGGAGACTACGCCGGTCATACCTGCGGTGCCGTCCGCCCATGTAATGGCACCTCGTTGACCATCCCAGTAGGGACTGTACACGACGTAGTGTCCATTGCTGAGTGCGGTGGCACCGTAGCCGACCTGATCCATGGTAGCGCTACCCACCAGCGAGTTTGCGCTCGAGACGTTTCCGGTCGTAGGAGTGTCCCCTCTGCAATACGTGGCAGCGCCGCGGTAGCCATTCCATTGGGCGCTGCAAACGACGAAGTGGCTGTTTGGCAGAAAGATGACGGAAAGTCCCACGGCGTCGTCTGGAGCACTGCCTACGAGCGAGTTCGCTGCGGAGACAGCGCCCACAGTTCCCCCGGTTCCATGGCACCAGGTCACTGCACCCGCGTTGGACGCCCAGTAACGGCTAGTGGTCACGTAATGGCCGTTGGGCAGTCCACCAAGCCTGTGGCCGATGCGATCGAACGGATTGGTGCCCACCAGGGAGTTGAGTGCGGACACTTCTCCAACGGTGCCGCTGAGACCATTTCCCCAAGTGACTGCGCCGCGAACGCCATTCCATGACTGGCTGCTGGTGACGTAGTGACCACTGGTCAGGGCGATTAGAGTCGTTCCTACATAATCGTTGGCATTGGTTCCTACCAGCGAGTTCGCCACCGAGAGGGCTCCTACGGTCCCGCCATTGCCGTTGCACCATCTCACCGCTCCGCGGTTGCCATTCCATCTTGGGCTGGCCAAGACATAGTGGCCGTTGGCCAGAGGGCACACGTTGCTGGTTTCACCGAGATACTCCCCGCTGCTGGAGCCGACCACGGAGTTGAAGATGGAGACGCTGGCTTCCGCCGCCCCAAAGCCGGTCTCAGCATGTCCCCATGTGACCGCACCTCGATTGCCATTCCACAATCCGCTGCACACCACGAAATGTCCGTTGGTGAGGACCTTAATCCCACCTAGGCCCACCCCGTCATTGGCGTTGGTTCCGCGCAGTCGGCTGATCAACGCTCCGTCTCCGGAATACAGGTAAACAGCCCCTACGTTCAGGATGGGTCCGGGCAGGTCGTAACCTGAGTCCACGACGATGAAGTTGCCGTTGGGAAGGACCGTGACTTTTTCTCCAAACCACTCACTGCCCGGCGGGCCGATGATGTCCAGCTTTTCGGCACTGAGGCCTAGTGCCGGTATAGCAGTTAGGCTAGCGAGGATTTGCCCCATTCTTTTCGGAAACGTGAATCGCATGGCATCGGTCCCTTCCTATTGGGTCAGTGTGAACCTTTTTTGGTCAAATGTCTAACACGGAGCGTTCAAACTAAGACATTTTGGCAGCGGCACGCGACGGGGCCGTAAGGAGAGTTGGCCCCACGTTTTTCTTGCCTTTCTTTGGGCAAGTTGGCTGAATCCTGCGGATGAATGGTCAACCTTTTTTCGCATGAGTATTCTTTCCCGTGAGGCGACGGTAGCGGGAGCCGGGTTCAACCGCTGGCTGGTTCCGCCGGCGGCGATTGCGATGCACATGTGCATCGGGCAGGTGTATGCTTTCAGCACGTTTAACAAGGCGCTGTCCCAGGAGCTTGAGGTGCCTGTGTCCACGGTGCAGTGGGCCTACTCAGTGGGGCTGATTATGCTCGGGCTTTCGGCGGCGCTGTTTGGGAAATGGGTGGAACGCAGCGGTCCGCGCAAAACGATGCTGGTGAGCGCGGCCTGCTTCTGCGGTGGGCTGGTGCTTTCGGCTTTGGCAGTGAAAATCAAAAGCATCTGGCTGCTGCTTGGGGCTTATGGCCTACTGGGTGGTGTAGGCCTGGGGCTGGGTTACATCGCTCCCGTCTCGACACTGGTGAAGTGGTTTCCCGACCGTCCGGGCATGGCTACGGGGATGGCGATCATGGGTTTCGGCAGTGGTGCGATGATAGGCGGGCCGCTCTCAGTGACGCTGATGGATTGGTTCAAGGGACCGGGAAGTACGGGAGCTGCGGGGGCGATGCTGACGATGGGACTGGTGTATCTGGCCTTCATGGTTTTTGGTGCCGTGATGATCCGGGTGCCTGCTGAAGGCTGGAGGCCGGAGGGGTGGACTCCGACGGCGAAGGCGGGTTCTGCGGTGCAGGTGAGTGTGGATGTGGCTTGGAAGACGCCGCAGTTTTGGCTGCTGTGGGTGGTGCTGTGCATGAATGTCAGCGCTGGCATAGGTATCCTGGGCAAGGCTTCAGACATTGTGCAGGACATGTTTTTTGTGGATGCAGCCATAGGAGGCGGGTTTGTGGGGCTACTTTCCCTGTTCAACATGGGAGGGCGCTTCCTCTGGTCCTCAGCCTCGGACTACACGGGCCGCAAGGTGATTTACTGCGTTTACTTCATCCTGGGCGCGGTGTTGTATGCCCTGCTGCCATGGACTCAGGAGACGCAGAACCGGCTTTTGTTTGTGGTGTTCTCCTGTGTGATCATCTCGATGTATGGTGGTGGTTTTGCGACGATACCGGCCTACTTGAAGGATATGTTTGGCACGTATCAGGTGGGGGCGATTCACGGGCGGTTGATCACGGCATGGTCCATGGCGGCGGTGATTGGTCCACAGATGGTGAACAAGCTCTTCGAGTCCAGAGTGGCTGCCGGTGTGCCGAGGGCTGAGGCTTACAACGGAACCCTGAAGCTCATGTGCGTGCTGCTGGGGATAGGTCTGCTGGCCAATCTGCTGGTCAGGCCCGTGGCAAAGAAACATCACCTTCCACTCTACGCAGGAGACGAGAAGCTATGAAGATTTGGATGGCCTGGATCATTGTCGGCATCCCTCTGTCATGGGGGGTGTATCAGTCTTTGATGAAGTCTCTGCCGCTATTCTCCATGTAGGAGTGTGAAGACCACCGCGCGCTTACAGCGGCGCGGCGGCATGAATGTGGCAGGCTTTTCGATTTGGTCGCGGTCGAAACCTGATGCCGTGCTTGTCAGTTCTACTTCCGGGGCATGGCGGGAGGATTGGCCGGGGTGCCTTCCTTTGGCTTGCGCTGGAAGACGCGGGAGATCCAGTTCTTTTTCTTTTCGGTCTGGGACTGTGCGGCGGTCTGAGCGGGAGCCGGCGGGGGTGGGGGAGCTATTTTTTCAGGGAACTTTTGTGCGGCGTCGGCTCCGACGGTGGTGCGCATGTCCTCAGAGATGGAGGCGGCGCGAAGGCTGCCATCATCTGAGACGACCTGTGGCTGGATGAAGATGATGAGTTCTTTGCGGCTGAGGTTTTTCTTGTCGTCCTTGAAGAAGCTGCCTATGAGAGGCACTCGTGAGATGAAGGGCAGACCTTCGGTGTCTCTAGAGTCCTGCTCGGAGATCAAGCCGCCGAGGACGATGGTATTGCCATCCGGCACGGTGACGGTGGTGATGAGCTGCTCGGTGCCGATGATAGGGATGTCATTTGGCTCCACGCGCTGGGTGCCGACCTGGGTGTCATTGACCTGGGCGATGGTGAGAGTGACTTCGCCATTGGGGTTAATGAGGGGTACGACTTCGAGCTTCAAAACGACGTCTCGGTACTCCACGGTGGTAGTGACGTTGCCGTTATTGTTGTTGTTGCCCACGGCGGTGATGGTCTGGGAGGGAACGGGAATCTGCTGTCCGGAGGTGATGACGGCTTTCTTGTTGTTGAGGGCAAAGACGGAGGGACGGGAGAGCACCTTGAATCGTTTGGTGGTTTCCAGCGCGGTGAGGTAGGCACCCACGGTCTCGGAGATTTGCCCGTAGAAGTTGAAGCCTTTGAGCGGTCCCCACGGAGCGGTCACCAGGTTGTCCCGGAGATCGGAGATGTTGCCGTTGGTGATAACGCCTTCATTGGTGGCGAAGAGTGAGGAGGTGAAGCCACTGCTGCCGTTACTGAAGTTGTTGAACTGGCTGAGCCAGTCCACGCCGAGTTCCATGCCGTCTCCTAGGGTGAGCTGTCCGATGACGGTGGAGAGATAGACTTGTGCGGGTTTACGGTCCAGTTTGTCGAGAAGCAGGTTGGCCTTGTCAATGGCTTCCTTGGAACCCATGACGATGATGGAGTTGGCCATGGGGTCGGCGATGATGCGGGTTTTGCCCACGAGCACGGAGATGGGAGAGTTGTCTGCCTGTGGGGCTGTGAGCTGGTCTGCGCGGTTACCTGCGCCTGAACCGGTGCTTGTGCCGTCCTCGCTCACGCCGGTACCGCTGGAACCTACGATGGTGCCGCCGCGCTGAGTGGCGGTGTTGCGACCTCCGGTGAGGAGGGAGGAGGAGGAAGAGGTGACCTGACGGTTGGCCGCTGCCAGGGTGCCTCCTCCGGGCAGTTGTGTGCCTGTGGTGGAGGTGGGTTCCTGAAGGAAGTCCGCCAGCGAACTCAATACGTCCACGGCATAAGCGTAGTTGAGCTTCCGCTCGTAGGGTTCTTCCACATCGACCGGTTTGTCGAACTCCTGGATGAGGGAGGCGATGTAGGTGTAGTCTTCCGCGTTGGCCACGACGAGGATCTGGTTCAAACGGGAGTCTGCGACGACCTGAGCGGTGGGCACGGGAAAGCGCTCGTCACTGCTGCCGTTGCGTTCCCTGTCGCGGTCGCGATGGCGTTCACTGGAGGAAGATGATGAGGATGAGGAGGATGAAGAGCTGGGCGGCGGCTGACCGGGCTGACCGGGAGATCCGCCGCTGTTGGAACTGCGCTGGTACTCCGGCTGGGCTTGGCCGCGAATGGTGGTGATGCCTTTGGACTCACGTTCGGTGGCTTGGGCGGTGATGGTGGCCTGCACGATTTGCGCCACGGTGGTGGCGTCTGCATATTTGAGTGGAACAAACTTGGTGATGAGGGCGGAGGCGGCGCCGGCGACGTCGATGCTGTCAATGATGGAAATGAGGTGCTTCACGATGGAGGCAGACTCAGTGATGAGAAGGCCGGGGGGGTTCACGACGGGTGTGATGCGGCCATACACGTTGAGACCTACGTGGTTGGCTAGGATGGTGCCGGCTTCATCCGGAAGCAGGTTGTTGAGCCGCAGATAGTAGGTGACGATGGACTCCCCCTCAGGAATGAGATTGACGTCGGTGTAGAACTTCACGCCCTGGGAGAACTGGAGCTCGGTGGCACCTCGTGAACGGGTGGAGCGAATGCGGGCGGACTTGCCGCCGGGGTCGATGACGATGGAGTAGCCGTTGGTGAGCAGGGTGGCTTCGATGAGACGGATGGCCTCTGCCTTTTCCACGGGGTTGGGAGTGACGAGTGAAACGGGAGGCCCTTCGAAGATGGCGGTGTCCTTGATGAGGGTCATGCCGGTGAGCAGCTCGTAAAGGGAGAGTACGTCGGCGACGGGGTTGTTCTGGTAGATGAGGGAGACTTTGTCCCCTTCGATGCGGTAGGTGTCTGTCTCCGAACCGCCCAGCGCTGCTCCAGGTGCTCCGAAGAAACCGCCACCCATGGGGCCGCCCGGGCTGCCACCGAATCCCGGTCCACCGGGACCACCGGGTCCTCCTGGGCCGCCGGGACCGCGGCGGCGGAATCCGGAGCCGTCTCCGCGGGGATCAAACTGTGGTCCACCTTCAGGAGGTGGGCTGCCTGCGGCAGGCTGACTGGGTGCCGAAGGTGCGGTGGGTGCCGGACTGCCTGCAGGGGCGGAAGGTGCTGGGGCTACTGGGTCTGCTTGGGCAAGGAAGGCGCGGTTGAGCGAGCGGTCAGTGCGCTCGGCGGGGTCCACTGGCTGTGGTGTGGGAGGTGTGGTTTTTTCTTCCTGCGCCACGAGGATGCCGGTAGTGAGGAAGGCGAGAAGCAGAGTGCGTGGAGATGACATGTAAAATGGGGCGGATGTGGGCGAAGCAAATGGCGAGATAGTCAGTGGTCAGCGTCTGGGTGGCCGTGCACCTCCTCCGCCTCCTCCACCTCTGCGTTGCTGGTCTTCAGCGTAGATTTTTTCAACGTTGGAGCGGATGTAGTTTCTGCGGTCGTCCTCGCTCATGTTCATGAGTTTCTCGCGACTGTCCCGGAAGAGGTTACGCACTTTTTCTTGGGCTTCTTGTGACATGGACTGGAAGCGCTCGATGTCTTCTTTGCTAGGGCCGCGCCTGTCCCGGGAGTAGCCGCGGTCACCTTCACTGGGGCCGCGCCCGCGATCGGAGGAGGAGGGTGGCGGCGGTGGCGCACCGTTGTTGGACTTGCGGGCATCTGCTGCGGCAGTGGCATTGCTGCGAATGGTGACTTCTTCTCCGCCAATACGGATGGTTACCTGGGCGCGTTTGAAATCGCGCGCGGGAAGGGCATCTACAAGTACCCAGCCGTCGTGGTTGGGCTTCTCCGAGACGACGTGGGTCTTCTTTGTCTCAGAGTCCAGGAGATGGGCTATGGGCTTGCCGCCCACGTAGGCGAGGCCGGTGAGGATGAGGGTGTCTGAGGGGTTGATGGCCCGGTTGAACGGGGAGCTTTCCACTAGTGTGGCCAGCGTGGAGGGATCAAAGGGCTGCGGCAGATCGGGGTCTGTCTCTGCGGCCTGTGAGCCGAGACTTGCAGCGAGCGCGAGGATGGAGGCAAGGCGTTTCACGTGGTTCAGGGGGGGGAGGCAGAGGAGCTGCTGGCTTCAGGTTTGAACCACCGGGCTACGGTGATGTCGCACTCGATCTGCGGTGTGGCAGCGCGTGAGCGGCCATCGGGATCCAGTTCGATGGACTTGATGATGTAAAAGCGCTCGGGACTCTGGATGGTGGCCAGCCAAGTGAGCATGCGAGCCTGTTCGCCGTAGAGCTTGAGCGTGACGGCTACTTCTCGGTAGTGGGCGGTGCTGTGGGCGGCGGGCAGTGAGGAACTGACAACTCTGATCTCGTTGTTGAGGGCTTGGTTTTGGAACTCTTCAAGGAGCTGGCCTTGTGCTCGACCCAGGGAGTCGGTGGCGGGCAGATGGTCTTCAATCCACTGGTTTCGCCCTTGCTGGAACTCACGCTGGGTGAGCCACGAGTCGTTGTCACGTTTCTCGGTCTCAAGTGCAGCGATGGTTTTTTCCAGGGCGGAGCGCCTGTCCAGGAACTCCTTTGCCAGGAGGGTGGAGCCTGAGATGAAGAGCACAGCGATGCAGGCCCCGAGCAGACGTTTTTCGCGCGGTGTGAGCTTGGTCATGGCTTGAGTTTCCCCTGGATGCGGAAGGTTACGGTCTTGTCCCTGGGTTGCGGCTGGGGCATGGACCAGGCATACCGGCTTAAGTTTGGGTGCTTGGCCAGGTCTTCCATGAGCTGGGCGGCCGTTTGGGCGTTGCGGGCTTCGCCGCGGACTTCGATTTCGGAGAGAGAGATCTCGGCGTCTCGGAATACGATGCCGGATGGTGGCATGAGGGAGGTGATTTGCTGAAGGAGAACCAGCGGGAAGCGGCGGCTGTCCGTGGCGGGCAGGAGGGCTTTCCACTTTTCTGCTGTCTGACGCACTTGTGCGGCCGGAGCTGCGGTGGCGGCCACATCTGCGGCGAGGGAATCGGCCAGGGCTTGCCTCTGCCTCAGGTGGAGCACACCAAGGATGATGAGACATGCGACAGAGAGGGCGGCCAGTAGTCCAATGCGCATCCATTTCCGACGGGTGGCGGCTTCGGCCCGCGCTTGTGATACGGCTTGGGGAAGCAGCTCGGTCCAGGATTTGGTGTCTAGCTGGGGAGAGGGTGCCAGCCGATCAATCTCCTGCACGGTGAGGCCGAGTGCCTGACGAAGCTCGGCCACCAGGTTGGCGTCCCAGGCTCCCACCAGTGTCACGCCGGTCACGGGGCTCATGCCTGGCTGCGCTT
This sequence comes from uncultured Verrucomicrobiaceae bacterium, assembly GCA_964538625.1. GTDB lineage: Bacteria > Verrucomicrobiota > Verrucomicrobiia > Verrucomicrobiales > Verrucomicrobiaceae > JAEUHM01. The sequence goes on along the minus strand of CAZIGH010000047.1, from coordinate 19,434 downwards.
CGAGGGCGAGTTTGGTGAACACTACTTCTTGGGCCAAGGCGGCAGCATCCGCCGGACGCTGGGCGAAGATGTGGCTGTGCTGCAACTTGCCGTTGTGATTGGCGGCGATGACGAGGTCCCCTTGTTCCTCCACTACGGTGAGCTGACCGGGCGGTAGATGCAGAAGGCGTAGGGCAGCGGTGTAGTTGGCAGCGTGGGTGACGGCGAGTTCGTCGGGGAAGGGTTCCACCAGCACATCTACGGACAGGATGGCGTGAGGGCCGGAGTTTCCAAGCAGATGCCAGCGAAAGGCCGGTGGGGCACCGCCGGGGCCTTTGATACCGCGACGTTCCAGCTGTGAGGCTACCATTTCCCGCAGCAGTGTCTGGTCGGCATGGGGCAGTACCATGCTGATGGTGCGGCAGGCGGTGGCTGGCAGGCCTACGATGACGGGTTTGGACCGGTCATCGTAATGTGCTGGTGTATCCACTGCTTCCGAGGGGGCACTGGAACGCGCCTTCCAAACCCGCCACGTCGTGTCTTCGGCGGGGATGAGGAAAGTGGAGGCGCTGGAGGTCATGGAAGCAGTTGAAACGTCAGGGAGCGGTGAAAGTTGCGTGGGTTGCAGATGAAGTTGATGTCTGCATCTGGCGCTCGAGCGCTAGCCGGTGGTTTTCAAATTCGTCCTCGTCGAGCTTGCGGGGGATGGGTATGAGTTTGTCCAGCCGGATGTGCACTGTGCTAAACGGCTTGGGCAGCTGGAAGCGGTCCCAGGTTCCAAACTCCCAGAACGCGTCGTACGTGACGTGAATGGGCATGACTTCGGTTTCGGTGAGCTGTGCCAGTTTGAGAACGCCGGGGTGCAGTTGATAAATCGGTCCCCGGGGGCCGTCTGGCGTGATGCCGATGTCGTAGCCTTCTTTGATTTTGCCTGCCATTTTGATGAGGGCGGACCTGCCCTTGTCTGGTTTGGACGATGAGCCGCGGGCGGCCTCCAGCCCGAAGGCGGCGCAGACGTCCGCAATGATTTGGCCGTCGCCGCTTGGCGAGCTGAGGATGCAGCCCGGCAGGTGGGGGAACCAGCGCTCTTTGAGGTAGGGGATGAGAAACATGCGGTTGTGCCAGAAGGCCCAGATGACCGGTTTCCGCACAGCGGTGGTCTGGAGGATGCCTGCCTGGTCCTCCACTTCGATGCGCAGCGTGCTGGCTATGCCACGCAGCAGCCAAGACACTAAGCGCCCGGTATGTTGAAACCTTATCTTCACTTGCTGCCACGATGGCGATGATGCGGTGAAGGCCAAGGAAAAAGCCTCACAGTTGGGCAGAGGTTTCGGTGGAGGATTGATGCGGATGCGTATGCTGGGGGGATGAAGAGCTGGATGATTCGCATCGCTGTGCTGCTGGCGCTGGCCGCAGGGGTGAAGGCATTTCACGAGGCGCGGCAGGCCCGAGAACCGCGTATCGTGGAGGCTGGGCGAAGGGGCGTGCTGCTCGCAGGGAATGGAACCGAGATCGAGACCATGGACCCTACTCTCGCCACAGGAGTGCCGGAGCATCACGTTATCTCGGCCTTGTTTGAGGGACTTGTGGCACCTGGAACCTCTGACCCGGATGCCGATGAGCCCGGCGCTGCGGCGGAGTGGTCCCATGTGGACTACACGAGGTGGACTTTCAAGCTGCAGCCAGAGGGGCGCTGGAGTGATGGCACTCCGGTCACCAGTGGTGACTTCGTCTTTACCTACCAGCGCATCCTTTCACCCGAGCTGGCGGCAGACTATGCCACGATGCTTTACCCGCTGAAGAATGCAGAGAAGTTCAATAAGGGCGAGCTGAAGGACTTTTCCCAGGTGGGCGTGCGTGCCGTGGATGATCTGACGCTGGAGATGACGCTCGAAGGCCCGGCACCCTACTTGCCGGGTATGCTGAAGCACTACTCCTGGTTCGCCATTCCCCGCCATGTGGTGGAGAAACATGGTGGAATGACCGACCGCTTCAATCCATGGAGCAAGCCGGAGTTCATCGTGACGAACGGTCCGTTCATGCTCAAGACTTGGCGCTTCACCCACTACCTCGCCGTGGAGCGCAATCCGCACTACTGGGACAAGGCCAGCGTGAAGCTCAATGAGATTCACTTCTTTCCCATCGCATCAGACACCTCTGAGGAACGCGCATTTCGGGATGGGCAGCTGCACCTCACGGACATGGTGCCGCTTCCTCGAGTGCCGTATTACAAGGAGGGTGGTTCTGGCTATTATCAGACGAGTCCAAACCTGGGCACGCACTTTCTGAGGCTCAATGTGACACGCCCGCCATTCAATGACAATCGTGTGCGTCAGGCACTCGGGCTGGCAGTGGATCGCGAAAGCCTGGTGAACAACGTGCTGCGCGCTGGGCAGACGGCGGCCTACGGGCTGACGCCACCGGGATGCGCAGAGGGCTACCAGACGCCACAAAAGCTCACGTTTGATCCTCAACGCGCGAAGAGTCTGCTGGCCGAGGCTGGCTTCCCGGACGGCAGGGGCTTTCCGAAGGTGGAGCTTCTCATTACGCAGAGTAGCGCGGCAAGAACCATCTCGGAGGCGGTGCAGGAGATGTGGAAAAGACACCTGAACATCGAGGTCGGTGTGCTCAATCAGGAATGGCAGGTGTATCTGGATGCGATGCGCAAGCTGGACTACAGCATCGCCATCGCCGGCTGGGTGGGGGACTACCCTGATCCCATGACTTTCCTGAGCATGTGGCGGACTGGAGATGGCAACAACAACACCGGCTACGCTAGCAAGCGATTCGATGAGCTGGTCAACCAGTCAGCGATCAATCCGGACCTGAATGCCCGGTATCAGCAGCTCTATGAGGCAGAGTCCCTGCTGCTGGACGATCTGCCGCTCATTCCACTCTACTGGCGGGTTCAATACTATCTCAAGCGTCCCGAGGTGAAAAACTACCACTCCTCACTTCTCGCTCACCGAGCCTACAAGTCGATCTGGCTTGAGGTCGGCACGCAGAGGTGAACCTGAAAGGGCGCGTGACAGAGCGGATTACACCATCGGCACCAGCTTGCTCAGAGCTAGGACTACGATGAGGCCTATGGTGGAGTTGGCCGTGAGCTGGATGGTCCAGGTGCGGAGGGTTTCGCCTTCAGTCATGCCGGAGAGCTTGGACACGGCCCAGAAGCCGCTGTCATTCATCCAGGAGCAGAACATGGAGCCGAATCCGATGCTCATGAAGAGATACACTGGATGGCAGCCCAGTGTGCCGCCCGCAAGCATGGGCACCATGATGGAAGAGGCGGTAAGCATGGCCACGGTGGCGGAGCCTTGCGCCACCCGGATGACCACGGCGACGAGCCAGCCGAGCAGGATGAGATTGATGCTGTAGCCTTCGGCAAGTGCCTTTACCGCATCACCCACACCAGCACTCCGAAGCGCAAGGCCGAACGCGCCGCCGGCACTGGTGATGAGGATAATCATGCCCGCTGTCTCCAGTGGCGGCCCCACCATCTCTTCCAGCTTGCCGAGGCCGAGCTTGCACTGTTTCGCCAGCACGGCGAGCGCGATGAATGCACCGATGAACAGGGCGATGTTTTTGTTCCCTATGAAGTCCACCCAAGTGCGCACGGCATTGAAACCTGACTCGCCGCCGAGCATGGACTGGAAGGTGAGCGCCCAGCCCGCAGGTTCACCGGTCTTCGGGTGGATGCCGCTGTGAGCCAACTCAAAGACGGTGGTGAGGCTGATGAGAAGGATGGGCAGCACGACCGGTGTGATGCTCCAGAAAAAAGACGGGAGTTCGCTCTCTGCCTTGCGGTTGATGCCATGCAGGCTCTCCAGTGACACTGCGCCGGAGCCGCGGACGGGCACCTGCACGCGGCGGTTCAGCCAGTGGCTGATCATGAAACCGAGCGCCGCCACGATACCGCCCACGCCCATACCCCAGACCAGGGAGACGCCGACGCTGATGCCCAGATCATCCACTACTGCCACGGGACCCGGATGCGGGACAGTCATGCCATGGGTGATGGTGCCTGCGCAGCACACAGCCAGGACGTAGAGCACGTAGTTGCCCCCGGTGCGCAGCGCCAATGTCATGGCCAGTGGAGCCATGAGCATGAACATGGTATCGAAGAAAATCGGCGCGCTAAGGATGAACGTGCTCCACAGCAGCGCCCAGCCAGCGCGTTTCTCACCGAAGGCGGCGAGGAAGCGGCGCACCACTTTGTCCGCTCCGCCGCTTTGCATGAGCGCCATGCCGATGACGGCCGCGAGCGCGATGGAGATGGCGATGTCCCGCGCGGTGTCTCCCAGCCCTTTGGCTACCACTTCCACGGAGCCGACCAGTGCGGAGTAGGTCTTCACCTTGCCGTCCTTCTGCACTACGTCCCAGGAGTCTTTGCCCGTCATCAGCCCGGCCAGGATGGCAGCCAGCACGAGTGCGATGAAGGCGTGAAGGCGCAACTTCCCAATGCCGACGATGATGAAGACGACGCTGACAATGAGGGTGACGAAAGGCCAGTAGGTGGTGGACATGACGGCGCAGATGCTGGCTGGCTGGGTGGCTTCCGTCCAGAGAAAAGGAGAGGTGCCTGGGGAGCCTACCGGGTTAAGCCAGCTTCTCCAGCTTCACTGGATAGGTCTGAAAGGCATTCCACTGGCAGACGATGAGGTCGCCGTTCTCCAGCACACACACGTCATGGCCGTGCTCCAGGATGTTTTCCTTCCGCATCAGTGGTTTGAGCTTGCCGTCTTCATATACGGGCTCTTCCCCACAAGGTGCAGCGATCACTTTGCCCGTCTCATCAAGCACCACCACGAACCCGGACTCCATGGCCTTGAACTTGCCGTCCTTGTCCTTGGACCAGCACACGCCGGCGTAGAGTTCTTTTCCAGCGATGACGGGACGGCAGACGTAGGCTCCGGGCGTGGGGATGGTTTCGAGGTATTTGCCTTCTAGGGTGAAGCGGATGAAGCAGTTGTCGGCACGAGAGGTGACAATGACGGTGGCTTTATCCGCTCCGGTGCGGGTGTCTATGGCGATGCCATGGGCGCTGTTCAGGCGCTCGTTCTCCGGGACGCCATCCTTTCCTCCAAAGCGCCCGATGAACTTCCCGCGCGAGTCATAGCGAAGCACGTAGTTCGAGCCGTAACCGTCCGCCACATAGATGTCGCCATTGGGAGCTATGGCGACCTCTGTGGGGTTGAAGAACATGTCCGGCTCATAGGCACCGATGCTCATGGGATGGCTGATGGAGAAGATCTCCCTCCCAGAGAGGTCAATCTTCGTGACTCGACCCGTCTGGCGGTAGCCGCCGCTGCCGCTTTTCCAAAGACCTGAATCCGTGACGAAGAGGAACTCCTCGCCGTTCTCATGGCTTAAGGTCAATCCGTGGCCGCCGGGCCAGACGCTGCCCCACGAGTCGATGATGGTGCCGTCGGTTTTGAAGATGAGCATCTGGTTGTCCCAGTGGTCGCCTATCATGAAGAGGCGTCCGTCCTTGGTCTGCACCATTTCGTGGCAGTTGAGAATGGGATGGTGGCGACCTTGACCCGGAGCCACCCAGTCTTTCACCACACGATAGCGGTAAGCACCGTGGCCTACAATGACGTCCGTAGCTGCGGGTGCGGCACGGAGGGTTTGCGTCCAGGTGGCGGCGAGGGCGGTGGAGAGCCCTGAGAGAAAGTGACGGCGTTGCATGGCGGTGAGCTTGGGTGAAATGGAAATGGGTGACAAGACAGAAACGGGGCAAAAAGTTCACTCTCTGCCAGGTGCAGCGCTGGTGGGCCGGAGGAGGTTTCCCCATGGTTCGAGCACTGAACAGTTGGATGACTTCATTATGGATTGAGGCCAAAGAGGCCCTGCTTCACACGGGGCGCTGGTGGTTGCGCTGGTGGCTGCCGGCTCTTTCGATGGTGATGGTGACTTGCGTTGCTTTGTGGATCCTTTCGCCGCTGGACGATGCCATTCGCGACCGCGTGAAGTCGGCAAACGCTTCCTCATCTGGATGGAAGGAGGTAGCAGCGGTGGCGAGCTACTATGGTGACTTTCTAGGGTTCAATCTGGTGTTATTCGCTGTGGGCCATGGCGTCGCCAGGCTTCGCCGCTCCCGCCGTCTTCACCGGCTGGCCACGGCGGGTCTGATTTGTGCGTGCCTGAGTGGACTGAGCGCGAATGTGATCCGGTTCATGACTGGGCGTCCGCGCCCTGCCGCGATGCTGAAGGACAGGTTTTATGGGCCGCACCTTCGCAGCCAGATGCAGTCGTTTCCTTCGGCACACACGGCCACGGCGATGGGGGCCACGCTGCCAGTAATCCTTCACAGTCCCCTGCTGGGCACACCACTGGTGGCATGTGCCGCTGTGGTGGCCTGGTCACGCATTCAGCTGGATCGACATCATCTGACCGACGTGCTGGGTTCCACCCTGCTGGCCCTCCTTTTCGCGATCCCACTGGCCAGATGGGCTGCGGACGTTACCATTGCCACGCCTGCGGTGCGCTCCGCCAGGTTACCCGCTCATGCCCTGCCTTCTGCCTGATTCTTTTTCCGACGCCTACTGCCGCCGACATGGCGGCGGCGTGCTGGCGGTGCTGGCTGCTTTTTTGTTTCTGGCCGGGCTTGGCACTCTGCCCATGATGGACCGAGATGAGCCGCGCTTTGCCCACGCAACGGTGGAAATGCTCGAGCGCGGTTCCTGGGCGGTGCCTTACTTCAACGGCGAGTACCGCTTTGACAAGCCACCGCTGACTTACTGGTGGATGGCGCTGCACTACAAGCTGCTGGGCGTGAATGAACTTGCGGCGCGGCTGCACTCGGTATTGGCAGCGTGGTTGATCGCTCTGGTGGTGCGGGCCATGGCCTCTGCCTGGTGGGGGGCGCGTGCGGGACTACTTGCAGGCGCAGTGTGGCTTACGACGTTTCAAGTCTTTGTCCATGGCCGGCTGGCGGTGGCAGACATGCCGATGGTGCTCTTCGTCACGTTGGCGATGTGGTCGCTGATGCAGATCTGCCACGCTGGTGGAGGAGGTGCGTGGAACCGCTGGCACTGGATTCTCTACGGCTCGCTGGGGCTGGGCTTTCTGGCCAAGGGTCCGCTGGCGCTGATCGTGCCTGGGCTGGCGCTGGTGATGCAGCGCTTCCTGTGGTGGCGCAAACCGCTGCTGCTGGGTCGGCTGAAGTTGTGGCCGGGCTTGTTGCTCTCCTTCGCCATCGTGGCGGCATGGGGTATCCCGGCGCTGATCGAGACGAAGGGTCTTTTCTGGAAAGTGGGCATGGGCGAGCACGTGGTGGAGCGCGGCACGCAGGCCTTCAATGGGCGCTTCCCGGTGCCGGGCTATTACTTTGCCACGGCGGTTCTGAGTTTGTTCCCTTGGATCATGTTCCTCCCGCTTGTCTGGCGCACCGTGCGCTCGCATTGGGATGAACGCAGTGCGCTGCTCGTTTCCTGGTTCAGTGCGCCGTATGTAATCTTCACGTTTTATGCCACGCAGCTTCCGCATTATGTGATGCCGGGCTTTCCTGCGGCTGCATTGCTGGTGGCGCTTGCACTGAGCCGGGGTGAGAACTGGCAGCGCGGTGTTTCCCGCGTGGTTGGTGGCGTTTGGGTGGCTTTGACATTAGTAGCGCTCGGCTTGGGCTATGGCGTGCAGTGGCCGGATGCGCTGGCAGCGGTGGTGCGGCACGGAGCGTGGTTGATCACGGCGTTCACGGCCTTTGGACTTTGTCTTGGGGTTGCGAGGTGGAGCCGTTTTTCATGGCTGCTTCTGCTTCTTGTGGCTTGGCACACGCAGCGGATTAGTGAGGCGATGCGCCAGACTCATGCGGGTGCCATGCTTGGAGTGGAGATGCGCGGGACTGGCAGGTTGGTGGCTTGCCGGTTCAATGAGCCGAGCTTGGTGTTTCACACGAACCAGATGTGGAAGTTTACCAACAAGCTGGAGGTCTGTGAGCGAGAGGTACAAAAGGAAGATGTGGCACTGGTGGTGCTGCTGCGGCGGGAGTGGACGCTGTCTGCGGCGCTTGGGCCATTCCTCAAAGGCCAACTGGACACACTGGCTGCCACAACGGATGAAAGCGAAAGCGTGGATGCTTTTGTGAAAAAACATCCACGCTTTGAAGTGAAGCAGGTCCAGGTGTTCAACGCAGCTCGCAGCAGTTGGGCGGAACTGACGGTGATGAACCGCAGTTTAGAGTGAGGCTAGGTTACACCCGCCGGTCGCCCTCGTGCCCGGGGCGGTCGCCGCGTGGGCCATCGCCGCGAGGTCCGCGGTCAGGTCCGTGGCGACCCTGCGGTCCAGGACCATGGGGAGGTTTGCGGTGTCCCTGCGGGCCTGGGGCCTTCATGCCGTGGTGTTGTGGACCACGGCCTTTCATATCCGGGCCTTCCGGCCCGCCGCGCTTGCAGTGCGGGCAGAAGCCAGGAGGACCCATGCGCTCACGATCGTGAGGTCGGGGGCCGGGTGCCATGAAGCGTCGTCCTTGGTCCGGGCCTCCGCGCCCGTAACGTGGGCCGTGATGACGGGGTCCAGGTTTTTTCATCTGCGGGCCACGGTGTTCGCCACTGCGGAAGTGAGGTCTGCCGCCTTCAGGGCGCGGGCCGCCGTTTCGCGCATCCGGACCTTGTTTTCCATGCGGTTGCATGTGCGGACGCGGTGGACCGTCTTGGCGCTCGTGCGAATCCCTGGGACCGCGTGCTTCGGGTCCTGGAGGTGGACCTTTGCGGTCTGGTCCACGCTCTCCGCGCTCGTTCATGCTATGGCCGCGCTCACCGTCGCCACCTCGTGGCCCGGGGCGGTTCTCTGCGCGTCCGCGCTCTCCGTCCAAGCTAGGAGGGGGGGCTTCTGGGCGACGCTGCTCCTCGCGGGGGCCTGCATCAGGGCGGCTAGGTGGTGGGCCGTCTCGCTCTGGGCGTGCGTCACGGTGTCCTTCGCCCCCGCGTGGCGGTGGAGCTGCTTCGGGGCGGCGGGCTTCGGGCTGGCCTTCATTCGGTGGCGGGGGGGGCTTGGGGCCGTCTTGAGCCAGGGCGGTGGTGGCGCCAAGAACGGCAAGGGCCAGCAGGGTGCGTATGGGTGGATGCATGGGTTTCATGGTGGGTTGGTTTGGATGGGTCTTTGTGAAAGCCGCTGCCACAGGACTGGGCTTTCTCAGGGTGCAACGCCGCCACTGGACAGATTTGTATGCGGAGGTTGCCGTTTCCCCACATGGTTCTGCGTGCTTTTCACTGGCGCGGCGCTCCATTTTGGTTAATGCGAAAGGCATGTTCACCGGAGTTTTCCTCGCCCTCGCCTTCCTTTCCCTTGGAGTCGTCGCCTTCGCCTATCTGAAGAACGCCTAGGGCGTTGCCGCCGCCGCTTGATTTTGCGGCGTGGGAGTGACGTTCTGCTGATGCGGGTCCCGGCATCCTTTGGCGAGCTGATCATTCAAGGCTGATGCACCATGCTTGATTTGCAGCGCCAGAAATATGCCGAACCCGCAAGTAGCGGCTCCATTCTTTTTGCGAGGAAGGTGCTCTTTGCCCACCTGCTGTCGGGGATTCTGGTGATAGCGCTGCTCCTGTTTCACGAGTTCTTTTCCGCAGCAGGCTGGGCCACTGTTTGGTATGTGCTTACGCTGGTCGTGGCGGTGGGTATGACGAAGAAGGTGGTGGTCTGCCGGTGGATGATGAGCCTGCTTTTCTTCGGCGCGGCGGTGGTGGGTCTGGCAGCGATGCTCTGGGTGCTGCCCGGCATCAAGCCTGAGAGGCCGCCCCTGCTGCCGCTGAGCGTGCTACCCTTCTGGCTGGTGATCGCTTGCTTTGGCTACGCTGCCGCCGCCTACACGGTAGCGGTGAGTACGCGGTTGCGGCGGGCCTGCGAGAAGGGTTTCACGCTGTTGGATACGCCTAAGCCCTATTGAGCCGCCTTTACTTCAGGGAGTGATACCACTCCTGGAGCTTCTGAAGCCGGTATTCATCCATGGAAGGCCCGCCATGCTCCATGAGCCACATCAAGTCTTCTCTTGCACCGGCCTTGTCGCCATTGGAACTGCGCCATGCGGCACGTAGAAAGCGCTCTTGTGTGGCACCTTCGTCTAGGGCTATCTGGAGGCTCAGATACGGCACTTGATCCTCGGCAGGTGGCTCACCCGGGGGAATGACGCCCATGAGGTTGCGCACCATGCGGAGGATCATCTGGGTGTGTGAGGCTGGCTCCAGGTAGGGCACCAGATCCGCGCTGTCCAGCAGTCCCACCACCTCTGCTGCTTGCGCTGGCGAGAGGATTTTGCCGCCGTCTGCTACGTCGATGAGTCGCGCCGGTGGATCTTGCTCCGGAGTCCGGATGCCGACCATGAACCGCCCGGGCAGTGAGGCACCGAAAAGGCCTTTCATGCCAAGGCGTTCCGCCATCTCCAAATAGACTGCGGCGAGCATGATGGGGAGTCCTTCGCGGTCATCCAGTACTTCGTTGATGTAGCTGTTCGAGCGGCTGAAATCTTGCTTCACCATGTGGAAGCCGTTTTCGCTGAACAGATAGCGGCTAAGCCGTTTGACTGCGTGCAGACCGCCCTGCGCTATCTCTGCATCGCTTTTCAGATCAGAAGCCATCCGCTCCATCAGGGTGAGATAAGGCTGGGCGTCGAGCTCCGCATTGTCATGCCTAGCCAGCAATAGGGCGGCTGCGAGGAGTCCTCCACCAGCGTCCAGGTTTTCCACAAGTTCTGCCGTGACGGCGGCTTGGTGCACGACACGCTGGAGTTTGCGCATGTCTTCCAGCTTTTTTTCCGTGGCGGCGATCTGCTGCTGCACAATGCGCAGGGCGGCGGGTGCGTCTCCACGGAGTACTTCCACGGTGGTGGTCTCCGTCTGTCTGCCATCGGTAAACTCTTGGATGTGCTTTTCCACCGAGCGCACCAGTTCTTTGGGCAGCGGTGGCTGCGCTAGGTCTGTGCCCACACGAAACTGTTTGAACTCGGCCATTGGCTCCCTGAAGCGGCAGAGACCTACCCGGCCACCGCGGAAGCTGTTGTCCTCAGCCACCAGCCACAGCTCTTCATTCACCCAGCAGTGAAGCTTGCCCTCCTCCACACGCACGCGGAGTTCGTTCCACTCTCCCGGCTTGTATGCCTCTGAGGGAGCCTGACGGAGCACCTGCCAGGTGTAGAAGTCCGCGCCCTCAAAACGGGTGAGCCGTAAGTTTCCACCAGAGGGATAGAAGCCGTAGTGACGGTCCTTTCCATCACTGCAGAAAACAAGGCCGGCTGCTCCGCTCTCGGACTCGAGCTTCACTTTGACTGCGACCTCATAAACTCCCTTGGGCTCCTCGGTCTGCCAGATGGCGAGAGTACGTCCGCCGAAGCCTTGACCCAGGCCGGTGGATTTAATGACCCCGGCGCGCTGTTGCCAGTCGGCACCATTCACGATGCTCCAGGTTCGCGCATCCAGCACGCCGATGGTGGCCCAGGCCTGCATGGACAGTGGTGAGGGGTTACTGCGCAGCGTCTTGACCGCAGCAGATGGCATGGCGAAGCCGAGATTGTCCGACTTCATAGACTTGAGCGTCAGCACGCCGATGACTTCACCCTTGCTGTTGATGAGTGGACCGCCACTGTTTCCGCGTTCAATCGGCAGTGCTAGTTGAAGCATCTCCTGGCCTTCGATTTCACGAACGCCGGAGATGACGCCCTGAACAAAGGAAAACTCAAGTCCCTCTGGATTGCCTATTGCTGCCACTGGCTGCCCTTGCTTCGCCTTGTTGGAATCACCCACCTTGAAGGGCTTCAGCCCAGCGGTGTTCACTTTCAGAATGGCGAGGTCCGCCGCCTCATCCCAGGCATGAACGGACGTCACCTCATGCTCCACGCCGTCGTGAGTCTCCACCTTCAGCTTCCGCCCGCGCCCGATGACGTGGAGATTGGTCACAATGAGGCCGCTCCCATCCATAACCCAGCCCGCGCCCAAGCCCTCTTCTCCTCCACGTCCGATCTGCGTCACCTTGACAACGGACTGCATCCAACTCTCCACCTGCTCCTCTGTGAACCACGTCAGTGATTTCGCTTCCGGCTCGTCGGTGGCATACCCTGCCAACGGCTGCACCAGGACGAAGGCAAAAACCAGCATCCTCCACCAAGTCGCCACCCGCTGAGAGGTCTCGCTTTCGCAAGTCAGCTCAGGCCGGTGTCCAAAACACGCTGCGAGGTTGATGAGAGTGAGGCGCATTCCATTCATCTCGGGGATTACGTTAGCAGGGCCGGCGAGGAGCACTACCAGTTTCACATGACACTCATTCGCTAAAGTCCGTATCCGGTTCCACCAAGTCCAGCTCCTTGATCCAGATGTTTCGGAAGCGAACGTCGTGTCCCTCGGCCTGGAGCTTGATGCCCTGTGGCGAGTCCGTGATGCCGAACCCATTCTCGTTGCCGCCATCCACCCCGGAGTTCGGTCCGCCCCACACCTTCTGGATGGCCACGTTGTGATGCACCTTCTTGCCGTTGAAATACATGCTCACCAGCGGCTGCTCTACGCGCTTCCCGTCCTTGAACCGCGCCGCGCGGAACACGATGTCATAGGCGTTCCATTTGCCCACGCCGTTGAAGTGCTCATGCGGTGCGTCGGTCTCGTTGATCACTGCGCCCGTGCCGTGCTTGGTCGTCACGCCTTCGTGGATCTGGATCTCGTAGCGGTTCTGCAAATACACGCCGCTGTTGCCCTTTGGATTCATCACCAGAAACTCGACATGCAGGCGGAAGTCGCGATACGGCTTCTTCGTCACGATGTCGGCAGAGCCATACTTGCCCTGTGCTGCGGCGGGATCATCCGTCTTCACACAAGTGCCGCCGTCCACCGGATCGTCAACGATGGGCCACTTGATCGGCAGAGCGGAGGCGAAGCGCGGGCCTTCCCAGTAGGTCCACTTCGCATCCAGCATCTCGCGGCTACCATCGAAAATCACTTCCGCACCGGGCAGAGGTTTCGCCCCCACACCGATGGACGCCGGGGTCTGGGCGAACAACGCGGATGAAACAAAGCAAAGGGTGAACAGAAGCGCAGAGCGGGCCATGCCTACACAACGTTGCATCCGGTTCATTTCTCCCTACTTGCTGAGACATGGCGCTGAAAATCTACACCTACAAGGCCTGTTCCACCTGCCGCAACGCCGTCGCCTGGCTGAAGCAGCATGGAATGGAGTTCGAGGAGCACCCCATCCGCGAGACCCCACCCACCGAGGCGGAACTCGCCTCCATGCTGGAGGCACGCGGTTCACTCAGCGCACTCTTCAACACCTCCGGCCAGGATTACCGTGCCATGGGCATCAAGGACCGCCTCGCCTCAATGACTCCAAAAGAAGCCTTCGCCTTGATGCGCGAAACCGGCAATCTGGTGAAACGCCCCTTCGCCATCGATGAGCGAAACGGCGTGCACCTGACAGGCTTCAAAGAAGACGAGTGGGAGAAGGTGCTTCGCGAATGACGCAGACTATTCGGTGGCTTTCAAAAAGCTGCGGATGCCGGGGTAACTCCCTGCTGCTTTCGGATTGGCAGGCAGCGTCTGAATCAGTTCCGCCAGCGCTTTTCCACCCAGCCCATCGTAAGTCTTCACAAAAGCTTTGAAGACCTCCGAAGCCTGCTCGTCTGCATGATCGCTAACGACACGCCAGACGTGCAGCGGCACATCATGGTTTCGACACGCAGCCGCGAGTCCATGCGTGTTCATGTCCACTAGCGCGGCGCCCGTTGAAGCAGCGGCGCTCCTTTGGGTGGTGGTGTTGATGAAAGTTTCGCCTGAAAGCAAGACGGCGTGCTTGGCGGTATCCAGCGGCCCGGGCAACTTCCAAGCCTCGGGCACATCGGCCAGCTTCAATGGACTGGATGCGGAGCCTTCACCCGCGTTCCGTCCGTCCAACACACAGGCAGTCACTTTCCACCAACCCGCCTGCGAGGCATCACTCGTCAGTCCACCCGCAGGACCAATAGAAAGCACGACGTCGCAACGATGCCGCGCCAGAAGTGCCTCGGTTGTCACTGCGGTTTCGACACAACCGGAACCCATCAGTGCAGCATAGACGCGGTGCGGACCGAGTTGCAGCCGGTGGATTCTCCGCCCGCCTACTGATGAAGGTTCTCCGAGTGAAGTGCCGACCGCCGTCAGCGTTTTCAGGTCCGCTTCTAGCGCCAGCAACACACCGACTGTATCGGCCTTGATGAAGTCGCCAAAAACTAGCATCAAACTGCATCCAACTAGCAGTGGTGAGGAACGAATCGCGTGAGATTTCAGGGTTAGCATTGGGCTATCCTAGTTTAAGGCACTGTGGAATCCATGCGGAGTTATGGTGACAGTTTCTTAACAGGTTTGATGTTGTTGGCACGGGCCATGCTGGATTGGTTATCACCGCACATGAAACGCAAGACGTTCCTCCGCACACTTTCCGTAGTCTCTCTCGCCGCAGCAACTGGCGGTGGGGTGTGGTCTTCGCTGAGTGGGCGGGTTTGTGTGCGCCCTGTGCAGCCTGAATTGTGCGGCCAGAGCTTTCTTTCCTTTTGCAAACGTGCTCGCTTCCGCACGGCGGAAGAGGCTGTGCTCGTTGCGGGCCGCAGAGGCCATGCGTTTGAAGTCTTTCTGGAGGGTGACGAAGGTCTCCCGTCATCTCCTCCGGCTGTCCCGCCTGGACAGCTTCCTTCTGGTGCTCCTGTCGCCGCTCCGGCGGACCAGACACTAGAGAAACTGAAGACCGCCATGATTCGTTCACGGGATGTTCGCGCAACAGCGATGATCAACCTGAACAGCTGCTTCGGCTCGACGGTGTGACCTCACGCTGCCCTGCTGGAACCTTTACTCCTCCAAGTCAGAACATTCTTTAACTGCGGTCACGGGATCTTCGCGCAACAGCGATGACGAACCTGACTAGTTGCCCCGGTGCGGTGGGGATAACCATCGCTGCCGCGCCGGGAACCTTTTCTTTTTTCATTTTGAACGATGAACACCACTTCTCCATCCGACAGCCCAGTCGAAGCTGAAGCAGATTTCACCAAGGGTCCCGGATTCGACCAGATTGATCTGAACTCGCTAAGCTCGGATCTGCGTGAGATTCGCGACCAAATCCAGAGTGGTGAAGCCGAGAATGCCCTCATGCAGGTGGAGGCACTGCTTCTTGAGCAGCCAATGACTACGGCCCAACAAGGCAAGGTACTCGCCCTCGCCGCCGATAGTGAGTTTCAGCGCGGTGCATATGAAGAAGCAGCAGAGATCCAGGAGCACGCCGCCTCACTGGTGGAAGATGATCCGCTTCTCTGGCTGCGGCCTCGCATGGGTAAGATACGCGCCTTATTGAAAGCAGCTCAAATCGAAGCCGCCTGGGAGCAGGCTCGCGTGATCCTCACCGACGCACGCCAGAAGTGGTCGGACTTCCATTCAGGAGCACGCCAGATTCGCCACGAGTTACGAAAAGGGAAGGTCGTCCCGTTTTCCCCGCGTCCACAACGACTCTCCGTCATCGCCTCGGAACTCGGGCGCCTTTTTTTGCGTGAAGGTGAGATCGACGCCGCCAAGGAATTCCTTCAAGCCGCGCTTGATGCCTGCCCCAAGGGTGCGACCCGCGCTCGTGAATCGCTGGCAGAGATCGCGCTGCGTGAGGACAACCCGGAGGCAGCGCTCCAGTGGGTGATGCAAGCACTCATGATGGGCAGACTCCAAGCCAAAACGTTGCACAGCCTGCGGCTTCTCGTGCAGATCAAGCATGCCTTGGGTGAACCCACCATTGGTGCTGAAGTCCTAGCCATGGTCGCAACCGCGCTGCCTTCCATCCGCGCACGCGCCACCTTGGTCTTGGTGCAAGAACTGCGCAGCATCGGCTCGCCACAGTGGAAGACCCTGGCCGACCACTGGCTGCGTAGCCAGGGCAGCAAGTTTCCGGTGGAAGCAGCGGAACTACGGAAAATCTTCCTGCGAGAGTCCAAACAAAAGGCTGCCGATCCCGCCACGAATATCTCCGCTGCTCTCGCTGTCCTTCGTCAGCCCGATATCTCTCCCATGGAGTGGCTTTCAGCGGCGAAGGAGTATGTGAGATCAAGTTGGTTTGCTGGCAGCGACCCTGGACTCGACTCTCTCGTGCAAGGCGCGGAGGGAGCATATGGAATCGAGTTCGCCCACGGAGCCGCCCACAGCCTGGCGCTCTCTACCATGATGGCGAAACGTCACGACATCGCCATCCCATGGTTGGAGGCCCGTCTCACCTCCATGCCCGCAGGCAGCGAGACCTGGGGCAAGTCTCTTTGGGCGCTCGGTCGCATCGAGGCTTACTTCGAGCGTCATCAGCGGGCCGCTCATTTTTACAACCTCTTCGCCAGCAGTGAAGCCATGCCGCTCAATCTCCGCGCCCAGGCCCGGCTGAAATGGGTGCAGGCCCTCGTCGCAGCGGGAGACACCACCGCCATCGCCACCGGCATCGCAGAAGTGCGTGCGCTGCTTCCCGTGGTCGATGACTGGAGCACCTTGCTCGACATCGCCCGTCAACTGCGCTTCGCCCCCGGAGATGAAGCGGACAAACTCGCCTTCCAGTTCTGGGAGAAGGCGGAGAAAGAAGCCGTAGCCGCAATCAACACCACGCTTCTGCCTGCCGAAGCCCACACCATTCTCCTCAAACTCGCCCGACGCACGACGCAGGACTTCCACAAGCCGGAACGCACGGTTGCCATCTGGGACAGCATCAGCGCGGAGATGAAGCTGTGGCTCTGGTCGGAGAGCACCGTGTATTGGGAATACCTGTCCTTTGTCCTTCTTTCGCTTCTGGAAGCAAACAAGGAGCCGGAGGCCGATCAACTGCACGCCTCTCTCGCTGCGGGCGCCAGCACGCCGAAGATCGGCAAACTGTTTTTCCTCATCACCTATGGCGACTGGCTCATGAAGCAGAACAAGAATGACCAATCCGGCCTCGCCATGCTGTCACAAGCACTCGACCTTGACCCCGGCCACACCCTTAGCCGCAAGGCCCATTACTGGTGGGCGCAGCATTACTGGGACGCTGGAGACCCGGTCACCGCCAAAAAACACGCCATCCAGGTGCGCTATGAACCCTGGGCCGGCAGCGGCATGTTAGAAGACTGGCAAATGGCCGCCCGCTGCGAATGGATCCTCGCCGACGGCGACGAATCCAAACTCGACCCCAAGATGGTCGCGAAGTTTGGAAGAAAGCTCTTCGCCCTCAAAAAAGAACAACCAGCGCCCTGATGAACCACTACACAATACTGATCAATCGACTCAAGTTAGTCACTGTTGCTATAATGTTATCGTTCGCAGCAGGCTCTGGTCATTCGCAAGACGGGCATCCTGGCAGCGATGGTTGCCCAAAGATCACAAAGTTGTCAGGGATCTATGACAATAAGAACTCTGGATTTCACTCGTGCAAAGAAACGATAGCACTAGTGGTCGTGAAGGGCGATGAGTGCATCAAACCGCCAGCGAAAGAGAATGAGGATGACCCTGAGTGGGAGTTGGTTCGCACCATCTACGATTGGGATGGCGACATTGTTCAAGCATCCGGCGCATCCCAAGCGCAAGTTTCAACTGCGACCACAGGATCCAAGACGGTCACTTGTGATGTGAGCTACGTATGGTCAAATGGTAGCGGGGAGGAGACGACGGGTCCATTCTCTGACTCATTCACCCTAACGGTTCACGAGATCGAAGATGTTCCAGAGATGAAACCCAACTCTTCGGGGCAGATGGTGAAGATCGCTTCCTTCACGGTGAATCAGCATGAATCTAAGCCTACCACCACTAGCCACGGCTCCGTCACGGTAAACAAACATTGGGATGGCGAAGTAAAGGACGTTCTGGCAGAAGAGACTTTTGGAACAGCGCTGGAAGAGGGGAACAACGGGTGTGGGCAAATTTTGTCTAAGTCTGCGCCACAGACTACATGGCAACCCAAAGGTGACATCCAAGTAACTTGGAACATACCACCAGTCGGAGCAGTCACGTTCAATGAAGATCATACCTGGCAGGAAACCACGGGAGGCGACAACTTGATCGACGAAGACGCGGTTGAATTCACAAACCATCATTTTGGCATTTTCCAAAGATTTCTGACCCCGAAGGAAGGTGTGTTCGTCGGCACATACAAGGTTGTCACCGTAATTGCTACGACTTCTCCAAACGGTTCGGTCAATCCGCCCACCACTGTTCAAGACGGTCCATTTAAGATAAATGAAAAAGTTCCGATCAACCCTTCGGGACAAACCATGAGAAACTATGTTGGGATCGTGCGAAGCAAAAAGTGTTGTCCCAGCTTATGAATCAATTCATCCTGAGATCAGGCTTCGTGCTCGTCTTTTCGTTTTGTTTCTCGGTCGCGGCTCTCGCAGATCAACCTCCGTTGGTCCTACCAACTTGGCTAAGATCATTGATTGAACTTCAAGCAAAAGACATCGCGAGGCATCTACCCAAGGAGCAAGCTGAAGTTTTTCTGCGCGGACCTTCAGAATTTTTTCATCGCGTGGAAACCGGACAAGCGCGTGCGGTTACATCGGCCAACTATGAGCGTTTTCTTGAGGTTGTGAAGGTCTATGCCGGAGAGTCCAGCAAAGCTGTCGATGGAGATCTTCCGCTTGAGGACTGGGTTAAAGTGAGGCCAATGTATGCAAGTCTAGCCGCTGATCCGGGACCTTCAGAAGCGTTTCACGGCCACTACCGAATCTTTCAGGCGACTCTGCGGCGAATGGAGGGAATGTTCAAAGTCGAGAAGGTGTCAGTTCTGCCTGAGCAGAACCTGCGATTACTATGGGGTGGATTGAGCGACGAATACATCACGTTGGCCCTGAAATGCTTCCCTCAAGTACCGCCTGACCTTGATTTTTTCCGGCAGTCTCTGCGGACCTGGGAAGGATCAAAGAGATCACGGTTCGCCGAGAACTGTGAAAGCAAGCTTCACTTTGTAGTGCACCACTTGCGGGAACTGGATCAGGTGGAGTATGCTTCGTTGTACACAGATGTAGTTCGTTTGCTGGTGAAGTCTGAAATGAAGACCACCTCGAAAATGCGACAGACCATTCTCGGACTGGGTGACAACAGCTTCAACCGCTCTCCTGAAGATGCTGAGTCCGCCCGCATCTTGCTGAGTCACATTCATCTTTCTGACGTAGAGGGTGATGATCGCAAAATCATCAAGCTGCTGCGAAAACTTGCTCGTAGCGCACCACTCACAGAGGAAGGCAAGACGGCAGCAGATCTCCTTGAGGTGCATGACGTAGTGGAGAAAATCGAAACCAAATGATGTGAGCACCTCCGCTGTGGTGCCGCCACTGCGCATCCTTCCGTGCGGCAACTTTGGCGTAGTGTTGCGCTTCAGGTGGAATGTCCCAAGCGAGGATAGTGGCTAAGAGACAGGAGTGGGGTTAAATACAACCCACCTGGAACATGAAATCTGCTACCCACGTTACTGATACAACCGTCAAGGCCACCCGCCGTCATCTCAGCGCCGAAGATAAAATCAGGC
>CAZIGH010000046.1:0-44871 GCA_964538625.1 uncultured Verrucomicrobiaceae bacterium | reverse complement strand
GGTCACGCTTTGGAGTTCGGCTTGCTGGAGCACGTGCAAGGTGACAGGCAGGCGCAAGGTGTTGGTGGATGCCATGGTGGGTGCCAAGCAGCACTGTGCGATTCCAACCATTCGATCATGGTTTTGATGTGCTTTGCCAAATCGTCTGGTGTGTGGAGCGAGCGCATTCATCTTCCACTGCCGCACGTTGCCGCATCTTTTTTTGATTCGGGCTTTGCTGGGTTGAGTGCTCGAACGGCTCTTCCAATGGCTGCTTCAAACGCAATGGCCAAGACGGACCGCCTCGATACTTTGACCTTACTTTATGAGGCCCTATCGTATCCCTGCACGTTGGCGAGTCCTACGAGCGCTCTCAGCCATACCAGGCAGGTTCATTCCCAGGCTTCCACTTGATGTTGCAGCCGGAGCTTGGCGGTTGGGAGGACAGGGGTGCCTCACCGGCCAACATGGCTTTCATAGCGGCACGCAGGGTTTCTCCCGTTGGGAGCATCCCGTTCCGGGGTCTGGAGGCATCAAACTGGCCGCAGTAGGTGAGCCTGAGCTGTGCGTCGAACAGATAAAAATCCGGCGTGCATGCTGCGAAGTAGGCCTGCGCCACGCTCTGGTCTGTGTCCACCAAATAGGGAAACTCCCAGCCATGTTCGCTGGCGAAGCTGGGCATCTTGTCCGGCGCATCGGCTGGGTAGCGCTCTGCGTGGTTGGAGTTGATGGCTACGAAGCCCACGCCCTGTGCGGCGGCTTCCCGGGCGAAGTTCCCGAGCGCATTTGCCAGGTGGACGACGAACGGGCAATGATTGCAAACGAAGGCCACTACCAGACCGGCAGGGCCTCTCACCTCACTGAGCCAGTGGTCACGTCCGGCGGCATCTGGCAGACAAAAGTCTGGTGCCGTGGCACCGAGTGCGAGACTGCGGGTGGAGTTCACTTCTGCCATGCTCCATGGAGTGCGACGGATTTGGCGAAAAGTCAAAACGGAAGGACCGGCAAGATCAAAGTTTATTCACAATCACAAAGGCGACTTGGTTTTTCAAAAAAATCATTGCGAATGAAACAAAATAGGCGCAATCTGATTAGGTTGTCTAAATATCTTGGAGTTATGAATAAATGGTCTTCTTTCCGCTGCCTCAGCTTGGTATGTCTTCTGTCCGCCTCGGCAGCGTTTGGCCAGTGGGGTTATGGACCTAGCACCGGTGCCCCGGGTGAAGTCGTGACGATGGATCCGGGTGGTGCGCCGCCATCTTCGTCTGCCAACTATGGCTCCGCAAGCTACAGTGGATACGGTGGTGGACCGCCACCCTCCCAGACGCTGGGTGCTGCCAGTGGTCTGTCAAACGCGGGCAGCGGAGCGGGTTCGATGCTCACTTATGGGCAGCTTGAAGGGGTTTATAAGTACACGGACTTCAAGAGCAGCAACCTGGATGCGGCGCATGGATTGGGCCTGTCGCTTTCAGCGGAACTCTTCCGCCCCCTGTATCTGAAAGGCAGCTTCGACTGGGCATCTGGAAATGGCAAAGGGCTGAAGACCAACTACGACTTCGTGTCGGTATCACTGGGTGGGGGGGCATACTTTGCGCTTACGGACCGCTTTCATCTTTTTGCCGAAGTGGGGGGTAACTACGCTAACCTGACGGCAGAGAAGTCGAGTCTCGAGTTTTCGGATGGTTCCATCTACATCACTCCGGGTCTGCGTTTTGCGGCCACGGACTCCCTGGAGCTTGACCTCTCTATGACTGCCAGCAGTGCAGATGACTACGACTCGAAGTCAGTCGATGTGGCGGGTTACTACCGCCTGTTCTCTGCCATGGATGTGGGTCTGGGCACGGGTTTTGGTGACGAGACGCGCACCTACTTCGCGGGCATCCGTTTCCGCTGGTAGCAGGTGGAACGCTCTACTCTTTGGGGGCCCGCAGTCGCTTAGCTGCGGGTTTTCTTTATCTAAACCAAGAACTCGTGGCCACTTGAGTTCCGGGCATTTCGTATTAGCTGTCACTCTCCCCATGAAAGTCCTCACTCCGCTCGTCTTCTTCTCAGCTTCGTTTGCTTCCGCAGCGGAGTTTGTCCCCTGGTCCTACACCGAGAAGGACCTCTTTCCCAGTGCCATCATCTCCACTGCCACGGTGGACTGGAACGGTGATGAACAGAGTGCTGAGGACAAGAAGACGGAGGACGACCCTGCCTTAAAGAAAAAGGAGACGCCCATCTTCGGCGATGAGAACGGGTGGCTCGCGGTGGAGCTCTATGATGTGCCTGCGGACTCGGAGATCGAGGTGGAGATCGAGGTGGAGGGCTACATGAAGCCCTCCAAGTGGAAAGGGGTTGCAGAGCGCCGTTACAAGGAGATGCTCATCTTTCCGAAAGGCAAGTGGGACTACGACGCTCTGAGCAAGGTGCGCGAGCAGAAGCCAGTGAATGCGATTTTCCGCGTCAGCATCAACGGTGAAGCGCTGGATGAACAGACGGAGACCTGCATTCTCAAGTCCATTAATGACTGCCCGTTTTACGTCCTGATGGATGAGAATGGGGAGGAGTTTGATGACTTCTCATGGGTCTTCGCGGCTTACGTGAATGAGAATCACCCCTGGATAGACGGGATTCTGAAGGAAGCGCTGCAATCTGGTCTGGTCACTTCGTTCACGGGCTATCAATCGGGTGATCCGAATGAAGTGCTGGCTCAAGTCTTTGCGATATGGAATGTGCTTCAGCGCCGCGGCATCAAGTACAGTGACATCTCCACCACCACGCCGTCCAAGTTCGTGGTGAGCCAGACTGTGCGTTTCCTGGATGACAGCATCGACTCCACCCAGGCGAACTGCGTGGACGGCTCTGTGCTCATGGCCTCCATTCTGCGGAAGATCGGCATCGACGTGCATCTCGTCATGGTGCCGGGGCATTGTTTTCTGGCGTTTCGGCTTACGAATGCGGAGCTTGAAAACTGGGAGGATCTCTTTGGGGAGGACTCCGATTTGTTGGGCCTGGAGACCACCATGCTTGGGCAGGACAACCTGAAGCCCTCTGGCGAGTTCGCGAAGCTTCCCGAGAAGGCTAAGCAAAAGGAGTTCGCCGCGTCTTACAAAACCTTTGAGAGCGCTTTGGAAACCGGCACAGGGAGCATCCTTGAGCACGCCGAGTTGATGATCAGCGGCGAGAATCCCAACGTGCAGCTCATCTCCATCAAGGAGGCCCGTGAGCTGGGCATCATGCCGCTCGCCTCTGGTAAGGAGCGCAAGTAGCAGGCAGCACTTTGCGGCCTTGACGATGCGGCAGCCCGCCGCTCAGAATGAAGCCATGAAACACGGGCTTCTCTGCTTCCTTCTTGTCACCGGCGTCATGGCTGCCGAGGACCTTTCTGAGCAAAAGGAAAAGATTCGCAGCCTGGCTGGCAAAAGCCAGGTGGAGGTGCGGCTTGATCAGCCCTTCGCAGACAACGACAATCCAAAGCAGGCGCTTGATCTCTATCTGCCCAAGCAGCGCAAGTCAGACAAACCGCTGCCTGTGGTGGCCTTTATCCATGGGGGTGGTTGGGTGCGGGGTGACCGCATAGGCGCAGCCGGGAGCTGCATCCAGTTCGCCCGCACCGGTGAGTATGCCGCAGTGGCTATCGGCTATCGGCTCACGGGTGAAGCGCCCTTTCCCGCACAGATTCATGATTGCAAAGCTGCCATCCGGTGGATTCGCGGTCATGCCAAGGAGCTCAATCTCGACCCGGAAAAGATTGGCGTGTGGGGAAGCTCTGCCGGTGGTCACCTCAGTTCACTGTTAGGCACCAGCGGAGGGATCAATGAGCTGGAGGGAGATCTGGGGTCTCACGATGAGCAGAGCAGCCGCGTCACGTGCGTGGCCAATCTCTGCGGTCCGCAGGACTTCAGTGTGGCACTGATGTTCGACAAGGAGGGCAAGCCCATGGTGCAGGATGACGCCGTGAAGGGCCTTCTTGGCGGTACGTATGAGGATAAGCCGGATGTGGCCAAGGCGGCCTCGCCCATCAGCTACGTCAGCGCGGATGACCCGCCCTTCGTACACTTTCATGGTGTGGGAGATAGGCGAGTGGCCTACCGCCATGCGGAACTTATTCATGCCGCGCTGCAAAAGGTGAGAGTGCCAAGCACACTCATCCCCATCACAGACGGTGACCATGGTTCTGTCTCGCATCCGGAGGTTCGCACACGAGTGAATCAGTTCATGGATCGCCATCTCCGCGGGCTGGATACCGCTATGAGTTCGGAAGCCCTTGTGGCAGAGGAGGACAAGCGCGCACCATGACTCCAGAAGCCTACGCCCATTTGCAACGCCGGTGCAACGGGATGAAGAAGCTCATCCGCATTCATGGGCCGTGCGGGCTTAAGCCTGAAACCACACGATCGCCTTTTCAGTCACTCGTCAGCGCCGTGGCGCACCAGCAGCTTCACGGCAGGGCGGCAGAGACCATCTTGAAGCGCTTTCGCGGGCTCTTTGGCAACCGAATGCCCAGTGCCGAAACCCTTGCATCCGCCGATGATGAAGCACTGCGATCTTGCGGCTTCTCTAGGGCCAAGGTGGCGGCGCTCAGAGACATCGCTGCCAAGACCATCGAAGGTGTGGTGCCCGGCTCGCGCGAAATCGCGAAGCTCAGCGATGAGGAAATCATCGCGCGCCTCACCACCGTGCGCGGCGTCGGGCGCTGGACCGTGCAGATGCTGCTCATTTTCAAGCTCGGTAGGCCCGACGTATTGCCGGCTGATGACTACGGCGTGCGGGCTGGATTTCAGGTCGTGTTTGGCAAAGACGAACTTCCAAGCTCGAAGGAAGTGCTGCACTACGGCGAACGCTGGCGTCCCTATGCCACGACGGCAGCGTGGTATCTGTGGCGTGCTGCCGATGCGGCGAAGGAGGTCAAAGGATGACCATACGCGAGGCACTCAACGAAGCGGATCTCGTGACGGTCCATCCCGTGATTCAAGAGCTGCGCGCACAACTCGATCTCAACGCTTTTCTCGCGGCGGTGGCCCGTCAGCGAGCGCAGGGTTATCGTATTCACTTTGTGGAAGAAGACGGCGTGGTTCGCGCGGTGGCAGGCTGGCGCATCATGGATAAGCTTTCCTGGGGGCGGCATCTCTACGTGGATGATCTCGTCAGCCGTGGCTCAGATCGGGGGCGAGGCCACGGCAGCGCCTTGATGGACTGGCTGATTGATGAAGCGCGGCGTCAGGGATGTGCGGAACTTCATCTCGATTCCGGTGTCCAGCGCCATGCAGCACACCGCTTCTACCTGCACAAAGGCATGGACATCACGTGCTACCACTTCGCGCTGAAGTTGTGATGGAGGGGAGCCACTGCCCGTGGTAGTCCCCGAGCATCAGGCCCTGGAATACGGAAGTCCGCACCCGCATGGCACTGAGTTTCCGTTTAGTTCGGTAGTGGGGAGCGGAGTCTGGTTTGTCACTTGCCCGCCAGCAGGGCTGACAGCACCCCAAAGCGGCAGGAGCCTCCCGCAGTCCAAGAGAGGCTCATGCCATGCAGCGGCTTGCTCACTACCCCCGCCGCTTGGAGTAAAACTCCAACAGCCCCTTGGCCACGCTTTTTGCATAGTCCTCGATGATAGAGGTTTGCAGGCGGCCATCTGCCAAGGTGCGGCCTTTGTAGTGACCGCGCAGCAGTCTGCGATACGTGTCCTGGTGGTTCATGACGTAGGGCTCAAGGTAGATCGTGGGGCAGTGATAGAGCCGATTTGCCAGAAGGTTCCGGGCATAGACATACGGGGTGCTACCGACATTGCGGGCGTTGCTTGTGGTATAGACGTATGGCGGCAGTTTGGTGTAGGCAGCCATCTCCTTGGCCACCACTTCTGCAAGGGGCAGCTCCACTTCATGGGCGCGGGAGAATAAGCGATCCAGCGCTTCAAACCGCACGTCGGCAAACTGCAGTTCCGGTGCGCTGTAGCAGCCGTTGATGAGGATGTGCAGGTGATTGAGCGGTGAGTACTGAGGAGCAGCGGCATCTCCCCAGTCTTCCGCATTGAGGTGCAGGCAGACGACGATGTCAGGCTTGAGCTGAGTGTTCACCTTGTCGGCACGGGCACGGATTTCTGCTACGCGATAAAACAGCTTCTCCATCTGCCACTGAAGCGTGAGGAACTTCGCGCTACCTGTCAGCCCCGCGTAGCCATCCACCGGGTTCATGATGCCGCCTTCTGCGAGGAGCGAGAGTGCGGCGGTGCGGAAGTCTTGCGGACGTTTGGGAGTGGTGGGGTCAAGCTGCTCACGCACGAGTGAGACGCGGGCACCTGCGGCTTCGAGCATGGGCTTGAGCACCTTTGCCGTGAGCAGGGTCAGGTCACCCTCCTTGACCACCTCGTCGGGATTGGCGGGGTTGAAGGTCAGGTGCCGCTCCTCCATCTGCGAGTAGGCACCTCCGATGTGACCCGGGTCCAGCGCTATGTGCAGATCCGAGAGCACCGGGCGTTCTTTCAGCGGCGGCAGTTCCTCTGGCCGCCGCCACCAGCGTTTGAGTTTGTTTTCCGGCTCGCCCGCTTTGCGAAACTTCACCACCTGGGTGGTGGTGAGCTGTCCCCCGGTAGCCACCTCCAGCTTTTCTGGAGTAACCTGCCAAGGGGGAGGGAACGCTTTGCCGTCAGAATAAAACGTGTCCCACGCAGACTTGAACTCCTCCCAGGTCAAAGTGCCATCCCACTGTGCGAGTTGTGACCACTCGGGTACGCCGGTTAGAGGACTGGTTTTGGAAAGCTGAATCTTGGCAGACGGCCCAGCCTCCGGCACGGTCTGTGCTGCGGCGGCGAGCGTCAGATGAAGCAGAACCAAGCTGGTGGCGGTGGGAAACATGAGGGATGGAAGATGATAGACGCGCTTGAACAACGTGACAATCTCCCTGATGGATGGGACGAAATGACGGAAGCAAGCGAGGAAGAAGAGACGACATACGCGGAGGACGACGGGTTGTTCCGCATCCTGTTCCTCGGAGATGTGATGGGTGAACCGGGCAGAAAAGCCGTGGGAGAGCTGCTGCCGAAGATCAAGAAGGAGCTGAAGGTGGACTTCGCCATCGTGAACGGCGAAAACTCCGCAGCCGGTCGTGGCATCACGCCTAAGCTCTGCATAGGCCTCATGCGTGCTGGTGCTGCCGTGGTCACTACGGGAGATCACGTCTGGGACCAAAAGGAAATCCTGCCCTACCTGCCCACCGAACCAAGGTTGTTGCGTCCGGCGAACTACCCCAAGGAGAACCCCGGCTCCGGCTGGGTCATCCTGGAAACCAGGAAGTGCAAGGTGGGCGTCATCAACCTCCAGGGCCGCGTGTTTATGCAGCCGCCCCTGGAGAATCCCTTCGTCATCGCCACCGAACTCGTGCAGGAAATCCGCAAAGAGACGCCCGTCATCTTTCTTGACTTCCATGCCGAGGCCACGAGTGAAAAGGTAGCCATGGGCTGGCACCTCGACGGTAAGGTTTCTGCCGTCGTCGGGACTCACACTCATATTCCCACGGCGGATGAGTGGATTCTGCCCGGAGGTACCGCTTACCAGAGCGATGCAGGCATGTGCGGACCCATGGAGTCCGTCATAGGCAGCCAAGTGGAACCAGTGCTGGAGCGCTTCCACAAAGGCATGCCCACGCGCTTCGGCGTGGGCCGTGGCAAAGTGCGTCTCAACGGCCTCCTCGTGACCGTAGAACCGGCGACTGGCAGGGCGGTGCAGGTGGAGAGGGTAGTACGCTACTGGACGGAGCCAGGCAGCATGTGAACCGAAAACGAGAAGCGCTGCATCGACGGATTTCAAAATCCTACTTTACATATCAACAATATAGAGAATAGTACTTGCCCCCAACCGCTCACCCATGAACCCAGACGCCATTGCCTCACTCAACGCCGAAGTCGCGGGACTCTCACCTGCCGAGCTCACTCAGTGGGCTGTGGAGCGCGCCAACGGGAAAGCCATCGTGACCACGAACTTCCGCCCCTATGAGGCGGTCATTCTGCATCTGGCCACCGCTGCCCAACAAGACATTCCCATTCTGTGGGTAGATCATGGGACCAACCTCCCAGAGACTTATCGGTTCGCCGAGAGGTGTCGCGCCCAGCTTTCCCTGAACCTGAAGCCCTATCTGCCCCTCATGACTTCCGCTCACTGGCTGGCTCTCAACGGAGGGTCCGTTCCCATGCCTGACGAGCTGGAAAAGGTGGAGTCCTTCAGCCGCATCATGAAGCTGGAGCCTTTTGAGCGCGGTATGCGCGAGCTTGCGCCCGCCGTATGGATCACGGCTCTGCGCAAGGAACAGAACCCCCAGCGCGCCGCCACGCTCCAGCCCATCATGTGGGACGCCAAGTTTAACACACTGAAGATCAACCCCATCCTCGACTGGACACCCGTCGAGCTGGAGGCCTACCTAGCTGAGCACAACCTTCCGAACGAACGCACGTACTACGACCCTGCCAAAGGGGACGAAAAACACGAGTGTGGGTTGCACGCGAAGCTCGTCACGGACAAGTGAAAAGAGCAACCTCCCAAGCTTCCCACCTTCCCATGGCATTCATCTGC
The DNA here is from genome assembly GCA_964538625.1 of uncultured Verrucomicrobiaceae bacterium. GTDB lineage: Bacteria > Verrucomicrobiota > Verrucomicrobiia > Verrucomicrobiales > Verrucomicrobiaceae > JAEUHM01. The sequence goes on along the minus strand of CAZIGH010000046.1, from coordinate 36,346 downwards.
TGGTAAAGGCCTTTCCCTTCTTTCCCATTTCACCCTTGTTCTAATGTCCTCCGCCATCACCCACCTTCAGTTCCTCGAAAGTGAGGCCATCTTCATCCTCCGCGAGACGGCAGCCCAGTTTCAGAACCCTGCGCTGCTTTTTTCCGGTGGAAAGGATTCCATCGTCATGGCCTGGCTGGCGCGGAAGGCATTTTACCCTGCAAAGCTGCCCTTTCCCCTGTTGCACGTGGATACCGGGCACAACTTTCCTGAGGCGATGACGTATCGCGACTGGTTCGTGAACGAGATCGGTGCCCGGCTTGTGGTCGGCAGCGTGCAGAAGTCCATCGACGATGGTCGTGTGCAGGAAGAGACAGGACACAACGCTAGCCGGAACAAGCTGCAAACCGTCACGCTGCTCGACACGATCGAAGAGCACCAGTTCGACGCGTGCCTGGGCGGCGGTAGGCGAGATGAAGAAAAAGCTCGGGCAAAGGAGCGCTTCTTCAGCCATCGCAACGAGTTCGGTCAGTGGGATCCGAAGAACCAGCGCCCGGAGTTGTGGAACATTTTTAATGGACGCAAGCACTTTGGAGAACACTTCCGCGTCTTCCCCTTGAGCAACTGGACGGAGATGGACATCTGGCAGTACATTCGGCAGGAGAATATTCCGCTTCCCTCCCTCTACTTCAGCCACCGCAGGAAAATCATCGAGCGTCACGGCCAGCTTTTGGATGCAGAGACAGGCTTCATCACCCTGCTAGACGAAGAGAAGCCCAAAGTGAGAGAGATGACCATTCGCTTCCGCACCGTGGGTGACGCCACCTGCACTGGTGCCGTGGAAAGCACCGCCAGCACCATCGATGACATCGTGGCCGAAGTAGCTGCTGCCCGCCAGACAGAGCGCGGTACCCGGGCCGATGACAAGCGCTCCGAGACCGCCATGGAGGACCGCAAAAAGGAAGGTTACTTCTGAACAACGGGGAACTGCATCTCACATCCACCTTCAACTGACCATCATGGACGTTCTCGTCAATCCCACTGAATCCTCCCTCCTCCGCTTCACCACCGCTGGCTCCGTAGATGACGGAAAAAGCACCCTCATTGGACGGTTGCTTTATGACTCAAAGTCCATCTTTGAGGACCAGCTTCTCGCCGTTGAAGAAAGCTCCAAGCGCCGGGGTGATGCGCATGTCAACCTAGCTCTTCTCACCGATGGACTGCGTGCTGAGCGGGAGCAGGGCATCACCATTGACGTAGCCTACCGCTACTTCGCCACACCCCGGCGGAAGTTCATCATAGCGGACACACCTGGCCACATCCAGTACACGCGCAATATGGTCACCGGAGCCTCGACGGCGGACTTGGCTATCATATTGGTGGATGCACGTTTGGGCGTCATCGAGCAGACCATGCGGCACACCTGCCTTGCTAGTCTGCTGCGCATCGGGCACATCGTGCTCGCGGTGAACAAGATGGACCTGGTGAACTTTGACCAAGCCGTGTATGACAAAATCGTCAGTGACTACATGGCCTTCGCCAAGGGCCTGGAGTATCTGCCGCAAATCCAGCCCATCCCCATGAGTGCGCTCAATGGCGACAACGTGGTGGAGCGCTCTGACAAGACGCCGTGGTTCAAAGGACCGTCCTTGCTGGAGCATCTTGAGACGGTGCAGGTCCAGAGCGAGTCTGCCCAGGACGCAGCCCGGCTGCCGGTACAGTGGGTCATCCGCCCTATGTCTGACAAAAAGGATGAGAAGCTCGGCGTGGATCTGCATGACTACCGCGGCTTCGCCGGGCGTGTAGCCAGCGGCACCTTCCGTGTGGGTGATGAGGTGGTGGCCTACCCGGCAGGCATGACCTCCACCATCACCAGCATCGACACCTTTGAAGGTCCGCAGCAGGAGGCCATACCGCAACTGTCTTACTCTTTCACCCTTGCCGATGAGATTGATACCAGTCGCGGCGGCATGATCGTGAAGAAGGGCCAGGAGCCGCATGTGCTCAATGAGTTCGATGCCATGATCTGCTGGTTCGCAGACAAAAAGACACTCAAGCCGCGCGGTCGCTATCATCTGCGCCACACCACGAACGATGTCCGTGCGCTGGTCACCGAAGTGCTATACAAAGTGAACATCAGCACGCTGCAGAAGACCACTGAGAACCTGGAGTTTGGCCTGAACGACATCGGCTGCATCCGCGTGCGCACCTCCGCCCCCATCTTCTTCGACGCCTATGCTCAGAACCGCACCACGGGGAGCTTCATTCTGGTGGATGAGCAGACGAACAACACCGTCGCTGCCGGGATGATTCTCAAACCCATCGAAGTGGATGATGAAGATGCCGACGTGGTGATCTGAACCAGGCACCGTCGCGCAATGCAGGAAATGAGATTGCGCCGGGACGGCTGTTTGGGCAGTGGTCAGCTCAGCCGAAAAGTGACCGTCACCAGCACCTCCACTCCATCACTCTGTGCAGGTGTGAATCTCCAGCGTCTCACCGCGCGCAAGGCAGACTCATCAAGCGAGCGGTGCCCAGCGCTACGGTGGATGCTGCAGGCCAAGACGGAGCCGTTTGTGCTCACCTTCACCCTCACCGTGGCCACGCCCTGGATGCCTTGCCGCCTCGCATCCCAGGGATACTCAGGTGCACGGGATGAAACAATCTGAGGTGCTCCCGTGTCAGAGGTCCCGCGCCCTCTGTCTGAGCCAGCCCCGCTGCCAGCCTGCTTGCGCTCCACCCCTTTTAGTTTGCCGTTTGTCGTGGAGGCAGCTGCTGACACCGGTTTCTTGGGTTCCTCCGGTTCGGGGCTCACCTCCGGAGCTTCGACAGGTTCCACCTCCTGCATCTGCCAGTCAGGGACCTGAATCTCAGACAAGTCCGTCTTGGCGCGCAACGTGGGCGAGACGGCAGGCTGGAACGCCTGGGGGCGCGCCATGGTGATGCGCACCGACTCAGATGGCTGAGGCTCGAATGCCAGGGATGGGGAGAAGGGCGCATCCGCATCCTGCTCATCCATGCCGCTGGCACCGAGCTGCCCTCCACCCCAGGACCATACAAAAGTGCACAGGCCAAACGCCATCCCATGCAGGCAAAGCGAAAGCAAAAGCGCCCCCAGGCTTGTCCGGTCGCTTCCGGTGCCCACTCCGCCAGCCCTCGCCGCTCCGGGAGTGCGGCGGGGATCCAGTTCAGGAGGTGGGGCGGCATTGAGCATGGTAGGACTCAGCGGCGGCGGCTGCTGATGGGCGAACCCGAGGTAGGGCCGTTGAAGTTGTAGCCCAGGATGAACCAGCCTTCAAAGTCTGGAGCGTCATCCGTCACACCCGCTAGCGTGGCGAGGTTCAGATACAGGTTTTTGGTGATTCTCCACTGGAGGTTCGGGCCTATCACCACCTTCTGCTCCGGGTCGTTCCGAGAGCCGTCCACGGTTTCACGAGTCCACTTGCCCTCAAAACCCACGGACAGAGATTCATTGATCGTCTTGCTCACAGCGGCGGCCACCGAGTATTCCTCAGCCTTCTCCCCATCCAGCTCACGCTCATAGATCAAGTTCAAGCCCCAGTGCCAGCCGTCGCCAAAGTCGTCGCCAAACAGGAGCTTGGGCTCGATGACGTCTCCGCCGCGGGAGGAATCCACAAACTTGTATTCCAGATAGAACGTGGGATTCAGGGGAATGACACCCCAGTCCGCAGGTGCCCAGCGAATCTCAGGTGCGATGTCCAGATGCTCTGCCCTGCTGTCCTCTACCGTCCAGTCCCAGTACAAATCAAACTGGAAACGCCCCGGCAGGCCAAACTCCACTTCCTGAGAGAAGCGGAACTTGTTTTCACCGTCGTTGTTGCGCATCCGTATCCACTGTTCCATGGCGACCTCCCCGGGATTGCGCTGGATGTGGACCCGAGTGGTCGAAAACGGTCGGCGCTGTACCCAGCCGGGTTGACCATAGGAGCCGGTCTCGGCATCAATGGTGGTGTAGCCTACGGTTTCGACGCCCCCCACGTTCGGAGGTGTGGTGGACTGGGCCAGGGCCGGACCGGCACAGAGAAGAGCAGCGGATAAAGCGAGTGGTTTCATACGAGGCTCCAGCGTAAACAGCCGCCTGCTTGCACGCCAGTCGCCGGAGTGGTCAAATTTTATCCTCAGCCCATCTCAAGCGGACAATTTTTATCCATCTTTGAGTCCCTGGTCAAAGGATCGGGCCTGCCAGCGGTGGAACAGGACCTTACACAATCAAGTTTTGACTCCGGTCTGTCATGTAAGGTTAGATTGGCTGCCATGAGACATTTCGTGTGGTTGATGTGCGTGGCCGGTATGGCTTGGGCTTTGGATGAGGCCAAGGTGGGGGAGATACGTGCGGCGGTGGAGCGGGCGATGGCGAAGGGGGATTGCCCCGGCGCGGTGATTCACTTGGAGCGGGGCGAAGAAAAAGTGACGCTGGTCATGGGGAATGCCGCTGTGGTGCCGGAGCGGCGAGCGATGTTGGAGGATGCAGTCTTTGATGCGGCATCTCTCACCAAGGTCATGGCTACGACGCCCTGTGTCATGAAGCTCGTCGAAGAAGGCAGGGTAGAACTGGAAGTGCCGGTGGAGCGTTATCTGCCGGAGTTTTGCGGCCACGGGCGGGAGCGGATCACAGTGAGGCATTTGTTGACACATACCTCAGGACTGCCGGCGGGCGTGCCAAAGGAGCCGGCTTGGTCTGGCTACCAGGCTGGCGTGCGCCGGGCGCTGGACTGTGTGCCAGATACGGGGGTGGATGCAGTATTTCGTTACAGCGACGTGAACTTCATTCTTCTCGGTGAGCTGGTAGCTAGAGTGGCCGGTAAGCCGCTGGATCAATGCGCGGCGGAATGGATCTTTGCACCGCTAAAGATGAGCGCTACTGGCTACCGGCCTGCGGAGCGCCTGCTCCCGCGTGTGGTCCCCACGGACAGGGACGAGGGGGGCACGATGCTGCACGGCGTGGTGCATGATCCGACCGCACGGCGCATGGGTGGGGTAGCTGGTCATGCTGGGCTGTTCATCAATGCGGCTGACGCGGCGCGTTTTGCAAGGATGCTGCTCAATGGTGGGGAACTGGACGGAGTACGTGTGTTGAAAGCGGAGACGGTACGACTCATGACGAGCGTGCAGACTCCGGCAGCGCTTTGGGAACGGCGCGGTCTTGGCTGGGATATTGACACCCGCTACAGCAGACCGCGGGGCAAGGTGTTTCCCCCCGGCGGCTACGGACACACTGGATGGACGGGCACAGCTTTGTGGGTGGATCCCGCATCACGGGCGTTTTTTGTCATGCTCAGTTCGCGGTTGCACCCGGACGGTGTGGGAAATGTGAGGGATCTGTACGAGGAGGTGGGAACGCTGGTGGCGGAGGCGGTGGGCAGCGGAAAGAGCGGCCCACCGGTTCTGCATCCGCGTGAAGAGGGTGATCCACCTGCGGTGTGGAATGGCGTGGATGTGCTGAAGCGGGATGGTCTGGAGATGCTGAAGGGAAAACGTGTGGGTCTGATCACCAACCAGACCGGCATCGACCGAGACCGGGTGGCGACGATCGATGTGCTCAAGGGGATGAGCGGGGTGAGGTTGGTGGCGTTGTTCAGCCCTGAGCACGGAATCCGTGGGGCGCTGGATCAGGCGAAGATCAGGGACTCCGTGGACGAGCGCACGGGACTACCGGTTTACAGTCTCTATGGTGAGCGTCGTGTGCCGAGTGAGGAGCAGCTAAGTAAAGTGGATGTGCTGGTGTTTGACATTCAGGACATCGGCTGCCGCTTCTACACCTACATCGCCACGCTGAAGGGTTGCATGAAAGCGGCCGCAGAGAAGGGCAAACCTTTTGTGGTGCTGGACCGGGTGAACCCCATCGGCGGTGTGAAGGTGGAGGGACCGGCGAAACCCGACAAGATGGACTTCGTGGCTTGTCACGCGATTCCGCTGCGGCATGGCATGACCACTGGCGAGCTGGCAAAGATGTTCGCAGCGGAAGACAAGCTCTCCTTGGACTTGCAGGTGGTGAAGGTGGAGGGTTGGCGACGCACGGAGTGGTTCGATGCGACCGGGCTACCTTGGCAAAACCCTTCTCCCAACATGCGCTCGCTAACGGCGGCCACCTTGTACCCGGGCATCGGGATTCTGGAGTTCGCCATCAGCGTGGGTAGGGGTACGGATACCCCGTTCGAGGTCTTGGGCGCTCCTTACATCCATGACCGGCGGTTGGCCTCGGAGCTGAACGGTCTCGGCTTGCGCGGAGTGCGTTTCATCCCAGAGCAGTTCACCCCGACTTCGAGCGTGTTTGAAAAGCAGCGCTGTGGCGGCGTGCGGGTGATGGTGACGGACCGCGATTCGTTCGAGCCAGTGAAGACGGGCCTGGCCATAGCGGCGACGATCCACGCCCTCTACCCGGGCAAGATGGAGCCGACTAAGCTGAACCGCCTCATGCAGGATGAGGCTGCGATGAAGCGGCTCAGTGACTGGCGTGCCGTCGCACAGCGCTGGGCGTCAGAGAGCGCGGCCTTCATTGAGAGGCGGAAGCCGTTTCTGCTTTATTGAGTCGGCGGTCTTGAATCTTCTCCTCCTTCAGCAGGCGACCCACACCGAGACGCTCGCGCATGTGCTCAAAGCTGTGGAAGTGTACGGCGTTTGGGGTGAGTTCGGTAACTTCCTGGAAGCGACGTCTCACCAGCTTCTCTGCTTCGCTCTCCGAGATGCCCGGCTCAGTGGAGATGTGGAGATGGAGTTCATCCACCTCATGGGGGTCGTTGTTGCGCTTGGTGAGTTCGATCTGCCATGCAGCGAGCCCACGCTGGTCATCCAGCAGATGCTCCAGCACATTGAAGTTTACCAGCGTGCCCTTCACCTTGTCGAGTGCGAGCGAGCGCACCTCGCTCACGCGCGAGATGGGGCCGATGATGCGCGGACAGGTGCGTCCGCAGTGGGGGCAGCGCTCCCAGGTCATGCCGCCCTCTGCCAGGTCACCCGTGCGGTAGCGCAGCACCACGGTCCCGCGTGAATCCAGCGGTGTGAAGACGATTTCCCCCGGGGTGCCGTCCGGCACGGGCCGTCCGGTCTTGGGGTCGATGATTTCAATGAGCGCAAGGTCCGGCGAGATGTGGAAACCGGTGGGGATGATGGCCGTGGGGCCGGTGCACTCCGGGAAGGCCATCTTAGCCTCCGTAAAACCGTAAGTGCTCAGAACATGAGCCTCGCCACCCAGTTGGCGAGCCAGGTCGCGGAGCTTTGCGCGCAGCCCCTGGGCGGTCTTCTCTCCGCCGAGCACGATGCGCTTGAGGTTCGGCACGGACATTCCTCTCTCCACCGCCTCGTGCAGCAGGTGGTAGATGAAGGTGGGCATGCCGATGATGATGTCCGGCTGGATTTTGCCGAGGAGCCGGAGGTTCCCATCCGTGCCCATGGTCTTTCCGCCGCCCGTGCTGACCATGAAGGTGCCGAAGGCAAGCGAGGCGTGATGCGCCTGCCAGAAGGCAAGGTGTGGTGCGTAGGGGAAGCAGTTGAGATGGCGGAAGTCTTTCTGGCTGCGGCCGCACTCCATGAGCCTACGTCCGGTGAGGTTGAGATTCTCCAGATCATGGCCAGTGAAGACGAATGGCACAGGGTCACTGCTGCGGCCCGTGGTGCTGGTGAGCAGTACGGGACGGAACTCCTTCTCCAGCATTTCTCTCGCGGACGACGGTCCGTGCAGCAGGGTGTGCGCGATGGTGCGCGGCTCGAACTTGAGCTTCGCCGCGTCGGGCTGCAGCACGAACTCCCGGAGCTTCTCCGCAGGCACGGTGAGGTCTGTTTTGGAGCTCAGGGGGAAGGCAGACCAGTCCTCCAGTGAGCGCAGATCATCCGGGTGAAAGCCGGCTTCTGCGGCTACGCGGCGATGGTGCGCAGAGAAGGGCAGTACACGCGTTTTGAGATAGCGCTTGAGCTGGCGGAGCTGCCAGGCTTTCCATCTCTCAGGCGGCGCAGTTTCCCACGAGGGGGTGACATGGAGGAGGTTCATGGCATTCGGGTGGTTGGGGATTGAGCAGGGCGAGAATCTGCGGCAGGGCGGCGCGTGCGGCCTCGCGACCCGCACGGATGTAAGCTTCAAAGTGCTCGTAGTCGTACCACTTGGAGCCGGGCACTTGAGGGTGGATGACGACATCCGCGCACTCGCACTCCTTCGCCACGAGCTGGCGCTGGGCGGTGATGAGAGAGCGGTTGAAGGTGTCCAGCACATTGCCCGTAGCCAGCAGGTTCATCCACCGGCAGGGGTTCCAGCGGGACTTCACGGACGGCAGAGGTGAGGTGTTGGGCACCACGTTCACCGCCACGACGTGGTCCACGCCGGAACGCTCGCGGAGCATCGAGACCGGTAGAGGATCCGCAGCCCCGCCGTCAGTGTAGTGATGTCCGTCTATGGTCACCGGAGCAAACACTCCCGGTATGGCTGCGCTGGCATGAACGGCCACGGCCACGGGGCCAGAGTCGAACACCTTGGGCGCAAGCTTGTCCAGATCCGTGGCCACCACGTAAAGCGGAACGGCCAGCTCGCTGAAAGTGAGCTTGCCCAGAGTGCGCTCCAGGTGGCGACGCATCTTTTCCCCTTTGATGAGGCCGGCGCTGGGTGGGATGACCGGATCAAGAAGGCGCAACAGCGTACGCCTGTCCGGTATCTCCGCTGCCAGGTTGTAGAGGTCTGCATAATGCAGGCCCGCTGCAAGGAGAGAACCCACATACGCCCCCATGCTGGTGCCACCGATGGCGGCGATGGGAACACCAGCCTCCTCCAACACCTGGATGACTCCCACATGAGCCAAGCCGCGTGCGCCTCCTGAGGAGAGGCACAGGCCTATGCGAGGCACACTCTTTTCCCCTTCCGACACCGGCTGGTTTCGGCTGCTCCACGGGAACTTGAGAACTGCGGCCCTTGTTTTCATGGCTTGCGTGGGTTCAAAGGCTTGGACAGAAAAACAGCCTTGGCTGTTCAAGGAATCGACCGCAGGAGTCGGAAACGATGCCTTTTGGTAAGAATACGAGGTGTAGGCAGGGGCGGATTTCTTTTCCGGATTGAGGTTGCGCGATTCCGATTTGGGTGGATCATAGCGGCCCTCCAGTCCCAGCCACCGCCCCACTGACCGGAGATCAGGGGCTCGCCTGCCAGATCTACGGACGAGGATTGACAGACGAAACACAAACGTCCGAACCCACATACAACCCACTCCCAAATGAGTGCTCAATCCCTGTCGGAACTGATCGCCAGCTCGTTCCGCGTTTACTCTGAAGGCTCCATCGTCAAGGGCCGCATCCTGGAAATCAAACCTCAGGTCGTCCTGGTGGACATCGGCTACAAGTCAGAAGGTGCCATCCCTGCCTCCGAGTTTGAAGACGAAGAAATCAATGTCGGCGACGAAGTCGAAGTGCTCCTGGAGCGCCTTGAGAACGACGAAGGCATGGTGGTCCTCTCCAAGGAGAAGGCCGCTCACAAGCAGAACTGGGAAAAAATCGCTGTCGTGTTCCGCGAGGGCGGACTTGTCCGCGGCAAGGTCAAGGGCGTGGTCAAGGGCGGCCTCACCGTCAACGTGGGCGTGGAAGCCTTCCTGCCTGGCAGCCAGATCGACATCATTCCGCCGAAGGATCTCAACGAGTACGTCGGCAAGGTGTACGAGTTCAAAATCGTCAAGATCAACGACGACCGCAAGAACGTGGTGCTCAGCCGCCGCGAAGTCATCGAGGCCGAGCGCGCCGAACAGCGCCAGAAGTTCCTCGAGGGCGTGGTACCTGGCTCCAAGGTCATCGGCGTGGTCAAGAACATCACCGACTTCGGTGTGTTCGTGGACCTCAACGGCATGGACGGCCTGCTTCACATCACCGACATGTCCTGGGGTCGCCTCAACCATCCCTCCGAGATGGTTTCCATCGGCCAGCAGCTTGAAGTTCAGATCCTTGAGGTCAATCGTGAGAAGGAGCGTGTCTCTCTCGGCCTCAAGCAGATGCAGAACAATCCCTGGGAAAACATCGAGGGACGTTACCCCGTCGGCCACAAGGTGCGCGGCAAGGTCACCAAGCTCGTGGCCTACGGCGCGTTCGTGGAAGTGGAAGAAGGCGTGGAAGGCCTTGTTCACGTGTCCGAGCTCTCCTGGGTCAAGCGCATTGCTCGTCCTTCAGACGTGCTCACCATCGGCCAAGTCATCGAGGCCGTGGTCTTGGGTATCAACAAGGAAGAGCGCAAGATCAGCCTCGGCGTCCGCCAGCTCGAGCCCAATCCTTGGGACGACATTGACACCCGTTATCCCGTCGGCACTGTGGTTACACGCCCTGTGCGGAACCTGACCGCCTACGGTGCCTTCGTGGAACTGGAAGAAGGCATCGACGGCATGATCCACGTGTCCGACCTCAGCTGGACGCGCAAGATCAATCACCCTTCCGAAATCCTCAAGAAGGGCCAGGAAGTGGAGGCCAGCGTGCTCGGCATCGACAAGGCCAACCAGCGCATCAGCCTCGGCATGAAGCAGCTGGAGTCAGACCCCTGGAGCAAGATCGACGACCGCTTCAAGGTGGGCGACCTCGTCAAAGGCAAGGTGGCAAAGATCGCCAGCTTCGGTGCCTTTGTGGAACTGGAGGACGACATCGACGGTCTCGTGCACATCTCCCAGCTCAGCGAGGATCATGTGGCCCGCGTCAAGGACGTGCTCAACGTCGGCGACGACGTGGAAGCCCGCGTCATCAAAGTGGACAAGGCAGAGCGCCGCATCGGCCTTTCTGTCAAAGCGGTCAACTACAGCGAGGACGACCTCAAGCGCGAGTCCCAAGCCTTCGAAAGCCTCCGCCCCAGCACCGACCTCGTCGGCCTGGAGCAGGCCTTCAAGTTTGCCACCGAAGAGTGGCGTCCGGGCGAAGAGCAGAAGTAAGAGCCGCCGCCAGTTCAGTCTATACCCTCGGAGGGGCCTCGAAAGAGGCCCCTTTTTTTGGCTAGATCAGTCGGAAGTGTCCTATCCGTCTGATCTGTCGGATCTAGGAGCCCAGCGCTCTCTTCAGCGCATTGCGCGTGATCTGCTGCACGCGCTCATCCGGCCCATGAGGGCGACTGAAGTGGCTCCAGGGCAGAATGTGGCCGGGTGGGCTGGCCAGCCCCTGGGACCAGAAAATGGTGCTCGCATTGAAGACGATGTTCTTCTTCGGTCCTTCGAACACCGTGGCGGTGTATCTGCCCAGGCGAGCACCACCGGCCCAGACATTCCCCTCCGCCACGACCTGCAGGCCCGGGCGCTCCAGATCCGGATCTCCATGGAACTCCCAGCCCACGAGACCAGGAATGGAATCCCCTTCACTCATTCCGGTTCCATCAAAGAGCCAGTGGTCTGGCTTGCTGCACGTCCAGTCACCGCCGCCATTGAAGGGCACCACGGTTCGCGCGCCAATGATCTCACGTTCGTCCGGACCGGGATTTTCAAACGGGCCGAGGATCTTGGAGTAGGCCTCTTTCTCCTCTTCACGAAACTCTCCATAGCAGGTCTCACGTGTAAGCCTTCGATTTGGCTCACCTGCGGCGTTGGGTGAGAAGGGGGTGACCATGTAAACGTCATTGGCTGAGAGCCAGAGGACGCTGAGTCCGTCAGCGATGCCGCGTTGGACGTTGTGAAACTGGCGCAGGTCCCAGTACTCGTCATGACCCACGCTGAGCAGTGCCTTGCGCCCTTTCAGCGTGGCGGCGTCCAGCAGATCGACGTTGGAACAGTAGGTAACGTCATAGCCTTCCTTCTCCAGCCAGAAGCATGCCGGGTACTCCCAGAGTAAAAACTCTCCACTGCCCTGGCTGAGGGGATGGTCAAAGATCTGCACATACTTGCCGTATGGGCGGTCAAAACTGACGCTGACTCCGGGGGCGTGGGCGGCGCGTGGATCGGTGTAGAGGCTCTCGCTGACGGGCCACTGATTGTAGGCTTGCCAGGTGTTGTCACTCACTTGAAAGAGGATGTCTGCGGGGCGCTCATCTTTGACGACGAAGATGACGTAGCTCTGCCAGTAGGGCAGGTCAGCAGAATCGGGCAACGTGGTGAGACGCCCAAGATACACGCCGCTGGGCCAGTCATCTGGTATGGTGATGGAAGTGCTGGACTCCCACTCACACTCGCGCAGACGTTGTGGCCCCATCTCTGGTGTAGGCTGAGGTTTTCCCTCAAGCGGGCCCACGCTCTTCATGAGCCGAGCGCCGCTTCCTCCATACCAGCCCATGCGGAAGATTTCCAGCTTGAAGGCGGACGCTGGCTGGGTGCTCACAAAGATGTCCAGGGTCTCACCCGCCTTGATGGACTGCCGGGAGCAGTAACCCTCTATGACGGAGCTGCGAAACTTGGCTGCGCCGTCTTGCTTCACCCGCGTGAGCTGAAAGCTGGCGCCGGGCTTGTGATTTTCATCAGCGATGAGGCCCGGGTTTGACCTGCCTTCAACAGCGCGAAGAGGCGTCCCTGCGGCGACTGCAGCGGCGATTCCGGAGGATTTGATGAAGTGCCTGCGATCCATGGTGTGAAACAACGACCTCGCTCGGGAGGGCCTTTCCTCTGTTCACTCGGGCAGGCCCGCATCTCGGAGCGCCGGGAACTGCTTGCGCCAGAGGGAGGAGACTTCCGTATCGATGATGGTGGAGAGCACTTGCTCGCGGTCAGATGCGTCTGCGATGATTACTCCATGCGGATCTGCCACCAGACTCCGGCCGGGATAGGTAAAGTCAGGATCCGTGCCGGTGCGATTAACGCCCGCTACCCAGGCCAGGTTTTCGATGGCTCTCGCCTGGAGCAGGGTGACCCAATGTTGCACTCGTTTCACGGGCCAGCTGGCGATGCAGACGTACAAGTCCACGCCCTGGTTTGCTGCATCTCGGGTGACTTCCGGAAAGCGCAGATCATAGCAGACGAGTGGGGCCATGCGGACACCCTGCCACTCAAAGGTCTGGACGCTGTCTCCTGCCGAATGGACCAAGCCCTCACCGCCGAGTGAGAAAGGAAAACGCTTCTCATAGCAGCACAATGTGGAGCCGTCTGGAGAAATGGTCAGCGAGACGTTGTGCACTCCCTTCTCAGACCTCAGCACCAGTCCGGCCATCACGGCGCATTCAGTCTCCTCAGCGAGCTGTGTGGCAAACTCGCTGGTGGGGCCACCTGGTGGCTCTGCGGTGATATCGAGATTTCGACTGAAACCGGTGGCAAACATCTCTGGTAGCACGATGAGGCCACCGGGCTTTGGTGCAGAATGGAGCACGAGCTCGCGGACACGGCGAAAGTTCGCCCACTTGTCCTCCCATACAATGTCGGACTGGACGCAATGAAGATGAAGTTTCATGACGGAATGGACGTGCCGAAGAGGATGGCTTCTGTCATGCGAAGCGCTTGGGAGTGAGCCCTGACATCGTGGACTCGATGGATGAGCGCCCCTGCCTCACGAGTGAAGGAAGTGATGGCCACTCCTGGCCAGAAACGGTCCTGCATGGAGGGAGAGTTCATAACGGCACCAATCATGGACTTGCGCGAGGCTCCGATGAGAAGGGGCCGTCCCAGCGTGTGAAAACGTGAAGTGGCGTTGAGCAGCGCCAGGTTGTGTTCAAGCCGCTTCCCAAAACCGATACCGGGATCCAGAGCCACTCTGGCAGGATCAATGCCCCGCTCTGCAAGCGCGGCGAGCCGCTGCCGGAAGAAGCTCTCCACCTCGGCCACCACATCCTCATAGGTCGGCGCCCGCTGCATGGTCCGCGGCCTGCCTTGCATGTGCATGACCACTAGGCCTGCATCTGAGCTGGCCGCCACGTTCTCCATCTCCGGATCTCCGGTGAGGCCAGTGATGTCATTGATGATATCCGCTCCTTCGTCCAGCGCAGCGCGGGCCACAGCTGCCTTGAAGGTATCCACTGAGATGAGTGCCCGAGTTTGGTGGCGCAGAGCGGCGATGACGGGCACGACACGGCGAAGCTCTTCCTCCTCTGCCACAGGCTCTGCACCGGGCCGTGTGGACTCCCCACCGATGTCGATGATGTCAGCACCCTCTGCGACCAACGTGAGCGCATGTTCGACGGCACGTGAGGGGTCGGAAAATCGCCCGCCATCCGAAAACGAATCAGGAGTGACGTTGACGATGCCCATCACCATACCGCGGCGAGTGAGAGTGCGCGGTTCGTTGCGGATATGCCAGAGGGTAGTGGACATGGGCAGATCAACGCCTCACCGGTGCAGGAGCACAACTGGAAAGCGCACGAGGATTTGTTGACTAGGCATGGTTATTGCCTTGCTACGTTGTGGCTGGATTGTTAAGCTCTCCGCCGTATCACCGCTCACCTTGATCATGTTCGCCTCCTCAAAATGGAAAATGCCGGTCTTGGCCGCCCTCTTTGTCCTCCTGCTACCTGGATGCGACGGCGGTTCATCAGGACAATCCAAAGCGCTGCGGGATGAGATTGAACAGCTCACGAAGCACCACTACGAGGCTCAGCAGACGGCGAAGCGGCTCCAGTCCCAGCTTGAAGCGGCGAAGCTGGAGACGAAGAAGCTGGAAGAGGCGGTCAAGCAGGCGCAGCAGGCTCACGATGAGGCGAAGAAGGAGCTGGAGCAGATCAAGAAGGACTTCGAGACGTACAAGTCCAAATACAAAGTGAGCGTGCGCAGCAAGGTGCCGGGTCTGAAGCTGGCGGACTTCGCGGCGCAGGGCAGGTCTTACCAAGATGTGGTGGCTATGCAACTGAACGAGGAGGTGCTGGCATTCAAGCACTCTGCCGGAACCGGGAAGCTCAGTGTGCGAGACCTGCCAGAGATGGTGAGGGATTTTCTCGGCCTCACTCCGGTGCACAACGTGGTTTACCGCATCGCACCGGAAGAAGCACCGCGCCCGATTTCGAAGACCAAGGAGCAGGAGCAAAAAAAGCGGCAGTTGGATGAAGAAATGGCCGTGCTGGATGCGAAGGCCAAGGCCATGCGGGATGAGGTCGGTCGGCTCGTCCAGCAGATAGACAACCTAGCGCAGGACATTTCCGGGGCCAAGTATTTGAAGCGCGACACTTTTCAGCTGGAGCGGTCCAAGTCCGCACTGGAACTCCGCAAAGCGCAGCTTGAGTCCGAGATTCTTCGGCACGAGGTGCTTCGTCATGAGGTGTCACTCAGGCGAAGTCAGGTTCAATAGATGCAAAAGATGGCCGGGGGTGATGGTGTCGGACGTGCGGAGGGGATAGAGATCTCCCGGAGGAAGGCATTCCTGCCCATCGGCCAGGACTTGTGGCGGTATCTTGAACGTGTGGGCCGGGCGCACACGCTGCCTGCCACGTATGATGACTTGCGTGGCTTCCAGCAGAGCTACCCGCTCTTTGACCGCTCCGGCCAGGCTACTTACTGGTCCACCGTGGTGTATGAACCCACCTCCCAGCGCAGACTTTACGAGAACTTGACGAGCATTTACTCCCTGCTCAAGACGGGGGAGCTGCACGCCGTGCCGCACCTGAGCGTGGAGCGCGTGGACTATTGTGAGTTCGGCAACTCCAAGCCGTTCCGCGTGAGGGTGGTCAATCAATACAACGATAACTACGACCATTTTTATGTGAAGGTGGGAGATGCCTCCCGCATTTATGGGCTGGAGCTGGAGCACCTGCTCTCGCCCAACCGCATGACCTTTCTGCTGCACGGCAGCACTCTAGTGGAGGAGCACATCGCCGGTGTGCCGGGAGATGTGTTTATTCGCGATTACTTCCAGCGTCCGGATCTGAACCGCGTGCGCGTGGCCAAGGAGTTCGTGAAGTTCAGTGAGCGCTGTTTCGTCCGCCTGCTGGGAGACATGCGCAGCTACAACTACGTGGTGGACATGACGCCGGACTTTGAGGAGGTGCAGTACCGCGTGCGGGCCATCGACTTCGACCAGCAGAGCTACGAGGGGCGTAAGAATGTCTATCTGCCGCAGTTCTTCAAAGAGAACCATCCCGTGGTGCAAATGTGTTCTGCCTGTCTGAACTACCCCACGATGAAGCAGTATCAGGAGGAGGAGCGCAGCCTCATCGCACGGCGTTACCTGTCTGAGCTGTCCAGGCTGGAGGCGCTGTTTGACGCCATGCGGGCCAACCCCGCTGAGCCGGAGGACAAGGTGGCACAGCTCGCTGCGGAGCTGGGCGAGTACCATCACTCGCGGGCGTTTGACTCATGCAGCAGCATGGGCGACGTGCTCCAGGCACATCTGCACGCATCGCTGGCCAGGCACCTGGACTAGGTTTCGCCTTCGGAGACGGTGACGGAGAGGACTTCCTCCACGCTGGTGAGGCCGGCCAGGATCTTGCGCACGCCGTAGTCACGCAGCGGGCGGTAGCCATCCTTGAGCGCCTGGGCCAGGAGGTTCTGCCTGGAGTCCCGGTGGGTGATGAGGTCTGCAAGTGCAGGCGTGACGCGGATGAGTTCGTAGATGGACATTCGTCCACGGTAGCCAGTGTGGCGACATGCTTCACAGCCACCTTCCTTTGCGTGGTAGATGGTGCCGGTCACCGGGCCTTCGTATTTGAGTTCACGCAGTTTTTCCTCGGGCAGCGGCTCGATGACACGGCACTCCGGGCAGAGCACACGAACGAGCCGTTGGGCGAAGAAAGCACGCACGGACGAAGCCACGAGGAAGGGCTCAATGCCCATGTCGATGAGGCGGATGATGCCGCCCAGCGCGTCATTGGTATGCAGGGTGGAGAAGACAAGGTGACCCGTCAGTGCTGCACGGATGGCAATCTCTGCCGTCTCGACATCACGCATTTCTCCGATCATCACGACGTTGGGGTCTCCACGGAGGATGGAGCGCAGACCGGCGGCAAAGGTGAGGTTGATCTCCGGTTTAACAGCAATCTGCACCACGCCTGGGAGCTTGTTTTCCACCGGGTCTTCGATGGTGACGATGCGCCGGTGCTCGGTATTGAGCTGGGAGAGGAAGGTGTAAAGAGAGGTGGACTTGCCAGAACCGGTGGGACCGGTGATGAGGACGATGCCGTTTGGCTTCTTCAACAGAAGCTCCACTTCCCGCCGCATGTCTGGCTCCAGACGGAGACGGTCCAGCGTGAACTTTTCCTGACCCAGCAGACGGAGGGAGATGGACTCTCCCTCTACGGAGGGGATGGTGGCCACGCGGACGTCGATGAACTGGTTGCCAATCTGGAGATTGATGCGCCCGTCCTGCGGCAGGCGGCGCTCGGCGATGTCGAGCTTGGCCATGACTTTGAGACGAGCCAGCACAGACTGCTGGAGCTGCTTGATGTTCTCCGGCACAGGTAGCTCTCGAAGGCGTCCGTCGATACGGTAACGGAGGCGGAGCTTGTCTTCCATGGGTTCCACGTGAATATCCGTGGCGTGCTGCTCCAGCGCTTCCCGGATGATTTGGTTGACGAACTTGACCACGGTGGCCTCTTCGTCGTCAGCGTCGATGATGTTGGCCTCATCTCGGCTGTCGAGATCAGTATCATCCACCTCCCGGCCTTTGAGAATCTCTTCAAACACGTCGGCACCTACGCCGTAGAAGTCCCTCAGTGCCGAGAGCAGGCGTTTGCGAGGTGCCACGCACCATCTCACGGAAGCATCCACTTCCCGCGCTACGGCCTGCCTTGCTACGAGGTCAAAAGGGTCACAGGTGGCGATGCTGATTTTCGTCTGCGTGGTGCTACTCTCCTCCCCTTGAACAAACTGAAGCGGCAGGAGACGGTGGCGAAGCGCTACGCGTGCGGGTAGAATGCGCTTGAGTTCCGGCGCATCGGCTGTGTCGGGTGCGGGCTGTGAAACCCAGGGAAGCTGAAGCCCGCTGGCGAGGTTGGAGAGAAAGGTTTCCTCATCCAGTCTGCCCGTGTCCAGCAGGGTGTGCACCACAGAGGTGCTGGCGGTGGCCGAGGGAAGGGCCAGCCCCTGTGCGCCTGCAACTTCGAGGCAGTGGGCTACAAGCTGGCGGGCGTTGGTGCGCATGGAGGAGTCAGTGGATTTGCGACACAGGATGAACGCGAAGGCCTGCTTCAAAGGCAACGCATCCATGTTCGATGGTGTCCATGGGTGGTTTCAGCATTGGGGGCAGGCGGATTCAGCGGAGAGCGCGTTCCATCTCCTCGCGGGTGCCGGGCGGAAAGAGGGAGCCGTCCCCGGTGGGATGAGGCTCCGGAGCAGGTGCGGGAGGAAGGGGTTCCACGGGTTCAGGAACCAGCTCGGTGCCAGGCAGCGGTTCCGTATCTGGCTGATAGCCATATTTCTCCAGCAAGTCGGAGATGATCTGGATGGAATTCTCCAGCGTGGGCTGTGCCTGATCCTGAAGAATGCGGGTGAGATCCGCGCGGAAGGTGGCGGTGAGTGCCGCCTGGCCCGCTACGCCTATGTCTGCCCCGTCTGGCACCGCTGTCTCGACCTCACTGTCAGAAGCCATGAAGGTGCCGTTCATGCTCAGGGGGATGCGGGTGGCTCGGTGCTCGCCGCCCAGGCGATAGGCCAGTGTGCCATTCAATGCACCGCTAGCTTGGTACATGGCCTGCACTGTGCGGTCGATGATGATGGACGAAAACACGCCACGCCGCTTCTGCGCGTTGGCCGCTATGAAGTAACGCCCCGCTTCCCGGGAGACGGCATACAGCCGCCCTGCGTTCTCCGTGGCAAAGATCATCGTGGTGCGACCGCCCTCCACTGGCACGATGAGATAGATGCCGGTGTAGGGGTTGAAGTTGACGCTGTTCTCGTGGTCCGCATTGATACGGACATCATAAACCATCCACTGCGCGTGAGCGGGCAGGCAGATGAGAAGGACGAGTGCCTGAATGGCGTGACGGACAAAGGACATGCCGGTTAGGTAATCTGGATGAGGCGGGTTGTCGAGTGATGAGGAACGGGGACTGAGCAAAGCGCGGAGCGCCCTCATCCACAAGTTAGGAGGGTGCAGGGGATGACTTGATTCCCGGGAAAATCAGCGGCAGAGGAACGGAGGATCTTTCGCATCCGTGCATTTGTGGGAAAGCCAAGCAGAAATGCCGCGTTTTCGCGCTGTCCATGTTTACGTTTCCTGTACGGTGCCACCCTTTCTGCCTGGGTGTTCTTGCCTTTTTCGCTCTACTGGCAGCCACGCCTGCCTCCGCTCAGAACCGCAAGGGGAAAGGGCAGCCCGCAGGTAGTGTGGTCGCTCTGGCTTCCGCGCTCTCAGATCCCGCTGCGGAGACGGCGCAGGTGGAGCAAATGCTCTTCAGGTTGTTCGGAAAGCAAAACCTCACGATGGGAAAGGCCGGCGCTCGGGTAGAGCAGCGCACCGTGGCTTGGGCGGTCGTGAATCCCTCTCCGGTCCGCGTGGTGGATGGGAAAGGCGAGCTGGTGGGCGACCTCAAGCCGGTGGGCACCAGTGGCCTTCAGGCGCTCGCCCTTGAGATGCCCAACTTTACGAATGTGGACTACCGTGTCATGGCCGGAGACACTCCGCTTCTGGCGGGTCAGGTCCACATCGAACTCTATGACATGCCGCCGGAGTGGACGCCCTCACCCGGAGTTCCGCAGGGCAAGCGCGCCACCTTCGACTACTCGGAAAGCAAAATCTTCCCGAACACCGTGCGGCAGGTCACTCTCTACCTGCCTCCCGGGTACGTTGCTGCCACCACTTATCCGCTTATGGTCTGGCAGGACGGCAGTCGCCACGCTGACCCCGAGGGCCAGCTGCGCGCCACGGTGGTAATGGATCATCTCATCGCGAAGAAGCAGATGCCTCCCACGGTTGGCGTTTTTGTGGATCCAGGCAGACGGCCCAATCAGAAGCTGGAGGACAAGGCGGCGAATCGCGGCTTCGAGTATGACTCTCTTGGCGATGCCTATGTACGGTTCCTGCTCGAAGAGATCCTCCCCCTCGTAGAGAACAGATACGGCGTGAAACTGAGTGCTGATCCCGCGCTGCGTGCCATCGCAGGCGGTTCCTCAGGCGGCATTTGTGCATTTAATGCAGCGTGGGAACGGCCTGACAAGTTTGGGAAAGTGCTCTGCTGGGTGGGCAGTTTCGTCAACTTGCGCGGCGGGCACGTGTTTCCTGCGCTGGTGCGCAAGACGGAGCGCAAACCCATCCGCGTTTACTTGCTGGACGGACGCAACGACATCGACAACGCATTCGGCAACTGGCCCGTGGCGAATCAAAACATGGCGGCGGCCTTGAAGTTTGCCGGTTACGACTATCGCTTCGACTTCGGCGAGTGCTTTCACGGCAGCAAAGGCATGTCTGCCTCTCTGCCGGATGCGCTTCGCTGGCTGTGGAGGCCGTGACAGCACCCACAAATCCCGCATAGCAGCAGCCAAGGCACAGTGAGTGGACTGGCCGCTGCGGGCGTAGTATGGGGCATGAAAACGGGGTCTCTCACCGACGTTCCGAAACTGACCGCCGGGACACTTCGGCTGGCGTTCTTCATGGTGCTGGCTGCTTGCTCGTGGACGCTCGCTGACGGACTGGAAGGCTGGCCAAAGCAGGAGTGGCTGGAGTGGAGCCGCTCTGGCGAGCTGATGGCCATGACTCAGGATCCCGCCGGAAACATCATCCTGGCTGGCAACTCTGCCGCCGGTGTGAAGGTAATGAAGCTCAGTGGCAACACGGGGGCCGTCCTTTGGGAAGTGCAGCATGATCCTAACCCCACGAAGGTGGACAGCGTTCAGGGCGTGGCGGTGGATGGTGCAGGGAACATTCTCATAGCCGGTTCATCCGCCAGCATCTTCTCTGGTCCGAGTGAAGGTTTCACTCTCAAGTTCTCTTCCTCGACGGGAGCGTTGATGTGGAACAAGTCGGAGAACTTTGTCGTGAGAGCCATGACGGTCGATACGGCAGGGGATGTCATCCTGGCCGGGGAGCGTGGTTTGGATGGTGTCACCGTTAAGCGGGGCAGTACTTTGGGAGCCTTCATTTGGCAGAGAGACGTGCTCAACGCCATCCCTTCCCCAAGCGATGCCGCTCGCGTACGTCTGAATGCGGTGACGGTAGCCGCGAATGGTGATGTGATCGTTACTGGGCGGGCCAACCGCCATGTGCAGCTCGCCCAGTACGCCGCCGGTCTGTACGTGGCTCGCTACGCCGCTGCCGATGGCGCGCTGGTCTGGCAGCGCAGGGAGGATGTGACGTTGGACAACGCCGTCGTGCCAGATCAAGGGCGGTGCGTCGCCCTCGATGGAGCGGGGAATGTCATCGTAGGTGGCCGCTGCCTAAACTCGTTTGGCTATGGCAGCTTCTTTTTTGCCAAGTATGCCGGGGTGGACGGAGATCGGCAGTGGTATCGCGCACACCTGCCTTCCGGTGCATTTCTTGCCGAGCTGACGGTTATGGATCTGGGTCCAGATGGAAACCTGGTGGCTGGTGGTTACGCCAACATGATGACTACGGAAGTCCGCTCTCTATTCATCAAAGTTCGCAACAGTGACGGAGCATTGCTTTGGGAGCGGCAGCAAGGAGACGACCTCGCTGCTGGTTACGGACTCCCGCTGGCAGTGAGGGTGCACGCCTCGGGTGACGTGGTGGTGAGCGGCGCTTCAGCCAGGTTCTCTTTCGGCGGCACCTGTACAGCAGCCCTGTCAGGCAACTCTGGGAATGTGCTGTGGCAGCATCACTTCCCCTGGCCGGTGCACAACTCCTATGGTGAGGGCACCACTCATGCCCAAGGCCTGCTGCGGCTGGATCCCAATGGGAATGCCATCGTAGCGTGGACGGGACGCAATGACGTTGATTCCCAGTGGCGGATATGCGCACAGAAACTCTCTGTCGTGTCCACAGGTGGTCCTCAGCTCACAGTGAAAAGGGCAGGGGATGTGCTCTCCTCAGGTGCTTCCACTGTGGACTTCGGCAGCGTCGAGACCGGGACGTCTCAGACCCTCACCCTGACAGTGGAGAATACTGGGAACGCAGACCTGACGTTCCGAGACGTCAAGGTCAACAGCAACGATCCCAACCGCGCAGTGGACGTTACCGGTAGCCACGCAGCAGAAATCGCGGTGGGTGCACTGGGTCAGATCTGGCTGAGACCTGGGGAGACGACGAGTTTCCAGCTCACCACCTCCCCCCAAGCTACGGGCGCACGCAGCGCCAGCCTTTCCCTTGCGACGCTCAATGCGGGCACCTTCACCTGTGCGCTCACCAGCATGGGCACGGAGCCGGAGATCACCGTGCTGGATGGAATGGTGGAACTCCAGCACCAAGACACCGTGAATGTGGGTGATGTGATGCGCGGCACGCAAGTGGAACGCATTTTCACCATCCGCAACGATGGAACCGCCCCCCTCACTGGGCTGGCTGTTGAGTCTCAAGTGGATCCCTCGGCAGGCACACTCCAACTCGTGCAACCTGGTTCCGCCAGCCTTGCGCCCGGTGCCAGCACCACTTTCGCTATCAGATTCACGCCACAGGTGAGTGGAGCGTGCAGTTTCCCCTTCAAAATCGTTAGCAATGATCGCAGCGAATCCCAGTTTGTGTTGCTCTTCCAGTTGACCAGCCGTTTCCGCAGCATCGCCGTGATGCAGCAGGGGGTGCCGGGCTACGTTCCACCGAGCGGCGGCACCGTGAACTTGGGTTACGTCTATCCCTCTGGTAGCGTCCAAATGCTGATTGCCAACGAAGGCAACAGTGACCTGACGATTCACAGCATCACGCTCTCAGGTGCTCATGCCGGAGATTTCTCCATTTTTGGTCCTGCTGGCAATGTGATCGGCCCGGGGCAGAGCGAGAGCTTCTCTGTCCACTGTATGCCCTCCGCTACGGGTGCTCGTACGGCCACCGTAACGATAGGAAGCGACTCCATGCCGGGAAGCGTGAACCATGGGGACCCATTTGAATTCGCGGTCATTGCAAACCAAACCACGGCAGAGCTTGAGGTGGCGCGCTACCAGGGAGCAGTGCTAGCCAACAACGGTGCCACCCAGAGCTTTGGCACCGTGCCGCTGGGTGCGGGCATCAAACGTGACTTCACACTGCGCAGCACCGGCACCGCTACCTTGAGCGGCCTCTCGGTGGCGGTGCTAGGACCGAATGCCGATGAAGTGACTCTGACCCAGCCCGGAAAGAACACCATGGCACCAGGAGAAGAAACCGGTTTCAGTGCCACCTTCAGCCCAGATGCGCTTGGATTGCGTACCGCCATCCTGCGCATCTCCAGCAATGACATGTCAGATGATCCGTTTGACATTCCCATCAGCATCACAGCCGCCGCAGCAGGCATGGCGTTGGTCCAGAATGCAACGGGCTCAGCGATCGACGCCGGAGATGTCCTGCCTTTTGGGAACATCCTCATCGGCCAAGACAGAATGCTCACCTTTGCCATCCGCAACACCGGCAGCGTGGACTTGGAGAACATCACCATCAGCGTGGAAGGGCCGCACGCCAGCGAAGTGGAGCTGACAGGGAACGACTTCTTCATGGTGGGACCAGGGCAGCAATCCACCTTTGATCTCACCTGGAAGCCGTTTGTGGCCGGTACCCGCACGGCCACTCTGCGCGTGGTGAGCAGTGACTCACTGCGCAGCCCGTTCCTAGTGCAGCTCACGTGCAACGCCGTGCCGCCACGGCCCCAGATCGACGTGCAGTATCCTTTTGGAAACTCCCTGTCCTCCGGTGCCACGCTCGACTTCGGCACTCACCTGGTGAACGATGAACAGGTGGAGACCGTCACCATCTTCAATCTCGGTCCCGCCGATCTGACCAGCATCTCAGTGAGCAAAAGTGGTCCGGCTGCTGCGGACTATACCTTCGGTCTGGAGCAGAATGAGGGAGGAACTGACAAAGTCATTCTGTCTCGGGATGAGAATCAATACCTCTGGGTGGCGTTCCGTCCCGGCACGGACGGCGTGCGCCAAGCAACGCTTACGATCACCAGCAATGATGAAGCCCGCAGTCCCTTTGTCCTGCATCTCAACGGCGTCGGCCAGGCCCGTCTTCCCGAGTTGGCGGTCAATGAGCAGCCCGCCGGGCCCAACCTGACCAGCGGCACCGTCATCACCTATCCCAACATGGAGATCAATGGCCGCGATGGACCATGGACGGAAAAGGCCTTCCGCATTCGCAATCTCGGTGAGGCAAGTCTAACAGGCATCTCCGTGACCAAAGGCGGCACGGCGGCAGATGAGGTGACCTTTGGCACCTACACAGGTTCTATCCCCACGCAGCTTGCACCCGGTGCTCAGTTCACCTTGTGGGTGAAGTTCTGGGTGAAGACAGAAGGCCCACGGCAGGCCCATCTCAGCATCGCCAGCAATGATCCCACCAGCAACCCGTTCATTCTGAATCTGTCCACCACCGGCCTGCCCGCGCCCAGGCCTGCAATCGATGTCGTGGCCCTGCCGGAGGATGTGGAGATCAACAATGGCGACACATACGACTTCGGCACTGTGAATGTGGGCGCCGTGGGACCCGAGACGAAAAAGTATTTTGAAGTCACCAATGACGGCACGGCTCGCCTCACCAACATCAAGTTCTGGGTGCTCGGTGCCGACGCGTCGGAGTTCACGGTGGGATCGGACCTAGGCCCCATCCCACCCCTGCTGGCGCTGGATCCGGGCCAGAGCGTGCAGTTTTGGGTCAGGCTGCGAACAGTCAGCCCAGGCCCGCGAGACGTAACGGTCAAAATCACCAGCAACGCTCCTGAAGACAGCCCCTTCTTTGTCTATCTGAAAGGGAATGTGGTCGTGCCAGCCGCACCCCAGTTGCGTGTGGATGAAATGCCTTCTGGCACTCCGCTGACTACGGGCAGCAGCATCGACTTTGGGGAGATGATTCCCAACAACGGCATCGGTGTAGAAAAAGTGCTTCGCGTCATCAACAGCGGCACTGGAGTGCTCAGCGGTCTGTCGGTTTTCGTAGCGGGAGTCCATGGCAGTGACGTGACCATCGTCCCGGTCTCGACCCCCATGCCGACGGAGCTGGCTGCGGGCGAGAGCTGGGCCTTCAGACTCAAGTTTGACGCCGCTCTAGAAGGCGTTCGCAACGCACAGCTCCACGTGTCCTCCAGCGGCGCAGGGGTGAATGCGTTTCAAGCGGATCTCCGCGCTGTGGGCCTGCCATCTACACCGGTGCTGCGCGTGCTGGAGATGCCAAACCAAGTCATCAGGACCAATGGCAGCACCTTGCAGTTTGATGCTATGGTGGCTGGCGCTGACGGCGGAGTGTGGGCCAGAAGAAGCATCCGCCTTCACAATGCCAGCGCTTCCACTCTAAACGGACTCCAGATCAGTGTGACGGGGCCGGATGCGGCAGAGGTGACCTTTGGCCCGGAGTCATCCCCCATTCCCGCAGACCTTGGTCCCAACGAGTTTGTGGATGTGTGGATCCGTTTTGATGTGGCAGCCGTTGGAGAACGCAGTGCGGTGCTGGAAGTTAGCGCCTCCTCTCCTGGTGTGGGTTTCTATTCACTCAACCTGCGCTCCTCCGGAGCAGGCTGGAGCGCCTTTGCGCCGGGTCTTTATGATGGATTGTTGCACGATCAAGTGAGTGGTGAACTGGTGGGATCACTCAGCACCATTACGGTCAACAGAGCTTCCGCCTCCAGTGGTCTAGCTGGAGTAGTGACTGGCACCCTGCGCATGAAGGGGCGCAACGCAGCGCTCAAAGGCAACATCCAGCCGAATGGAGCGCTCAACGCCACGCTCCCTCAAGCTGATGGAAGCAGCGTCGTCTTAAACCTGCGCCTCGAGCAGGGAAATGGCACACTCTCCGGAGGTGCGGTGCGCATAGTGGGCGACGTGACTTGGCAGGGAGTGACGGCTACCGCACTGGCACGCAAGATTCCGTACAACGGCACCACCTTCAAAGCTCCGACGGCACAGCGCGGTGCATTCACCTTTCTGCTGCCCAGCCAGGGAAGCTGGCCCGCAGGCTCCCCACGTGGTGAAGGATGGATGACAGGCAGCATGTCGGCAAGCGGGCGCATGACTCTCGTGGCTTGCCTTGGAGATGGCACACGGTTTACAAAGACTTGTTTGCTATCCGGTGACGGCGAGTGGGCTCTCTACCAGGAGCTTTATCGCTCCGTGCCGATCAAGGGACGCATCGGCGGCGTCATCACGCATCAGGACACGCCTGGCGTTTCGGACGCTGACGGTGTGTTCCAGTGGATCAAGCTCAGTGACACCCGGGAAGTCATGCACAGCGGCGGCTTTGATCTTTGGGCACAGGTGATTGGCTCACGCTTTGCTCCGCCCGCATCAGGGCTGCGTGCGCTTTCGCAACTGGCAGATCAAGAGTTTAACATCACTTTCAACTTCGTCGGTGCAGGTCTGCCCCAGCCTTCTGGCCACTCCATCCGCGTAGGTTCCTGGAAGCGGGACGACACGCTGGTTCACTACGGGCCGGAAACGCTGAAAGCCACGATTAACCGAAGCACTGGCGGCATGGTAGGAAGCTATGTGGATGATGCCAGTGGACGCTCAGTGGCCTTCACTGGAGTGGCATTTCAAAAGCAGGGCCTTGCCGCCGGTTGTTTTGTGACAGGGAACAAAGACGGCTCAGTCATCGTGCTTCCAGACACCACCTTCCCCTATCCGGGTAGTGAGTCCGCCGGACCGACGAGCTTGCCCGAAGCTCCGGCCACTATCGCCCTTCCGCCGGCTGTTGCGAACGTCTCACCATGGCTCAGCGCCGCTTCTGGCTCCTTCCTCGGATTGCTGGAGAACGCCGCAGACGAGGTTTCTGGAGCGCTGGAGTCGTTCACTCTCTCTGCTA
The DNA here is from genome assembly GCA_964538625.1 of uncultured Verrucomicrobiaceae bacterium. GTDB lineage: Bacteria > Verrucomicrobiota > Verrucomicrobiia > Verrucomicrobiales > Verrucomicrobiaceae > JAEUHM01. The sequence goes on along the minus strand of CAZIGH010000046.1, from coordinate 9,706 downwards.
CGGGATCATTCAGTGGAGCACTGCGTATCAATCATCTGCGTTATGCCTTCAGCAACAAGTTCGTCGGCGCCACCGGGCAGGTCACTTTCAACATCAACCGGAAAAACACCACACCCATCGCGGTGCACTTGCGGCTTGTGCGTGAGGACGGAGATGCAAACGGCTACCAGGTGCAGGGCACCGTAAGCATCGATGGCCTCACCCTGGACCTAGCGGCACAGCGTCTGCCTAAATACACTAAGACCAATCGGTCTCCCCACGAAGGCGTTTACACCTTGGCGCTCATGGCACCAGTTGGAACTGATCCTTACCTAGAACCGGGCGGGCACGGTCATGCCACCCTCACAGTGAGCTATCTTGGTAAATGCACGGGCACTCTGACACTTCCCGAGAGCACAGTCACCAGCTTTGCGGGTCATGTCAGCCGCCTTGGTCAGTGGTCATTCCATCGCAACCTCTATGGCGCCGTGCCGAAGGGCTCCATAAGCGGACTCATCACCTTCAGAGACGAGCCTAGCCTCAGTGATCTGGATGGTAGGTGGCGCTGGGTGAAACTCCCCGGAGCACTGCCTGCGACGAGCTATCCCTCCGGCTTTGACATCACACGCAGGGTCATCGGCAGCCGCTACACCGCTCCGCTTGCGGGTCAAAGGGCCATCGCTGGACTGGTGGATGACTACGACAACGTATGGTTCCGCATCAGTGGACCAGATTACTCCACCTCTGCCACGCTCAGACTCTTCCAGCTAGATCGTGCCATCACCTGGAATCGCAGCAACAGAGTGCTCTACTGGGGACCCGATAAGCTCAACGCCACTTTCTCCATTGCGACGGGTGGCATCAGCGGCACCTACGTTTATAAGGATGACTTCGCGTCCTTCTCCTTCACCGGTGTGCTGTTGCAAAAGCAGAACCTCGTGGTCGGCAAATACGGCTCACAAGGCAAGTCAGGCTCCTTTAGCATCCAGAAGCGTGGGAACTGACGTGGGCGCATTGGATGGGCGAACCACCTTCACCGCTTGGAGGTAAAGCGTCTGGTGATCAAAAGTGATCGCTTTCCGGCAGGTCTCTTCTTCCACAGTGGGATGCAGCAGCATCAAGCCGCCCTTTTCCGCGCCGAAGCGCAACGCTGCAAGCTGGCCGTAGCAGATGAGCTGCCGCACGTCTTCGATCTTAGGCCACTCTGGGCCTGGCACCTTGTATTTGGCATCTCCCACCCAGGTACGCCCACTGGCATCATGCCAAAGGAAGTCGGCTATCTGGCGCAGACCACCCTTTGATTGACGCAGTAGTGAACCCAGCGGTTCCTGTTCCCTGACCAGCATTCCCATTCGCCTCTCCAGCCACCTCGCACAATGGCTCTCAAAGAGTGCGTTCATGTTCAACAGATAGACGAAGGATTCCGTGCCGCCCCCTGTCAGCTCGCGGCCCAAACCACGCAGAACCGCAAGTGCCAGGTCATGACAGAGTTTCCAGCGTTGATTCAGGCGGGACCAGCGGATGGCAGTGCACTGTGCAAGTGCCTGAGCGGGCAGCACCACTGGCACATCATCCATCATGGCCAGCGCATCGCGCAGATCCGCTGCCGCACCGGGCAGCCTCGTGCGATATAGCAGCGCTTCAGTGGCGCAGCGAAGGAGTCGCGTGAGCGGAGTGTCCAGGCTAAACTCATCCCACTCGCAGGCGATGACGTCTGGCCTGCCGAACAGTGTCGCAGCTTGCCGCGCGAAGCGGATGCGTCCACGCACGAGCGGGAGATCGTCCTCCATGCCGATGTGCTCATGCGGCAGCCCCAGGGCAAGCTGGGAGCGGAGTCGGCGGGCAAACAACCAAGCCAGCAGATCGTTGATGGCATCAGGACACTCTTGCACCGACGCCTCTCCCGCATCTACCAACTCGCCATATCCTGAAGTCTCAAGCAGCCAGAGCAGGTTGCTCATGACGGACTTCGCTCGGCAGGGAGAGACGTGATCATCCTCCAGCAGTCCCGCGTCCAGCTTCGGATAGATTTCCACCCGCACGCCGCCTGCCTCTACCACTCCCACATACTGGGCCGTGAAAAGCGTGCAGCCATCTGTACCCCCGAAATCCAGTGGCAGGGTGGAAAGCGAGTGATCTTGCGCCCAGCGTTCTGCGGCAGACCGCACGGCCTCACGGGTGACGGATGTCCACTTGACCCGTCGTGAGCCGTACTCGCTGACCTGCAGGGTCTCCGTCATGCACCCAGATTCGCCTCAAGCCGTGCCCAACAGTCCATGTCCGGTTCCACGTCCGTGAACCATCGCCAACGATTGCGCTGGGGGCGTGATTCACCCGCGATACGGCGCAGGAAACCCTGCCCATCGTCCAGCTCATCTTCTCCCAGCACGTAGCGTGCGCCGTCGATGTCATTGAAAAAGTATTCCTGTAGCAGCGGTATCACCTTGCGCCTGAAAGCGTGGTTGAACTCAGCGCCGCTGCTTGCGTTCATAAAGAAGGCATGGCCGATGCGGTGATCCCGGTCTTTGCGTTTTTCCAAACGCTCGTTCAGTTCATTTAGCACGTCCCGCATGGCTTCCGTGAGGCCGGTGCAGAGACTGAAGTCCGGCGGCAGTTCGGTGAAGTCAAACCGGCGTCGTAGTGCCACATCCAGCAAAGCGAGACTTTTGTCCGCTGTGTTCATGGTGCCGAGTAGAAAGAGGTTCGGCGGGACACTGAAGACATCTTGTGAGACGGGCAGAACGGTGCTCAACGCATTCTCATTGCCGTGGCGCTTGTCGTCCTCAATGAGTGTGATGAGTTCCCCAAAGATGCGGCTGATGTTCCCACGGTTGATCTCATCGATGAGGAGCACGTAGGGTGGACGAGCTGAGCCGAGACGCCAGCCAGAGTGTTCGCCGTGTGCCAGATAATCTCTCGCTGCAGCAACAGGATCCTCTCTCCGAGGCAAATTGCCGATGGCCGATTGGTCCATCGACATGAGGTGATTGTAAACCGCCGCGATCACTCCAGTGTGCGCTCCGCGCTTCAGTGCTCTGGATGCGTCACTGGAGTTGATTTGATTCTGGGGTGCCAGCTTATGCCAGACCTCAGACAGTGCGGCACGCCCACAAGTTAGTTTAGAACCCGTGGTCGGGTTGGTTGCCTCTAGGTTCCCATTCTTGGTCTCGGTCAAAGTCCACACCACACCCTTAAGGCCTTTGATCTCCACGCTGCCTTCCTCCGCAATCGCCTCCAGCAGTCTGTCCCAGCGGGAATCAAAATCGCCATTGCTGAGGCGTTCTAAACACGCACCCAGCGCCTCCAGAGCCATCGTCTTGAAGATGCCATCCCGCACCTCAAACCGCGCACTACCTGTATCTTCATCCATCGCAGGACGGATGCCTTCAATGAAGTCCTCGTAGCTGAAGGATTGATGGAACGTAGCGAGACGAATGCGCCCCGACTTCAGTGCTGTGTCAAACTCCTCCTTTGCTGCATTGTCATCGAGGGACTGGTCTCCGGTCACGATGCGTGCTGCCTCACGGACGACGTTGTAGGTCTTCCCGGTTCCAGGCGGGCCGTAGAGGATGCGGTTCAGGGGAGGAAGGGGCATACTGGGAATAGAGGGCTGTGGTGAGTGTTCTGCGGTAGGGGCTTCGTCGAGAATGAGGCGCTTCAGCTCACCAGTGATTTCCTGCACGGTGACGAAGCGCCAGTCTCCCTGCGCGGGAATGCTGCGGGCAAGCGTGAGGTCCCATTCCACGTGCAGGGCGTGTCGGTAGTCCTCTGCTCCATCCAGGCCCGGCTCCAGGAACTCATAGCCGGGTTCCGTCACCTTACCCACGGCTAGGATTTCGTCGATGCCGTTGTTGGCGGCTATGAGGTCACCCGGTTTCGCACTGACGAAGTCCCAGATTTCGCGTGTCTTCTTGGTCAGGCTGGCCTTACTGTCGTAGATGCCGGTGGCTTCCAGTTTTTCGCGAACTCCGGCCACGTTTTTCACGCTGCCAAGGTCTCCGGTCTGTCCCCAGCCCAGGATGATCATCCGCCGTTTCAGGCACTCTTGCCAGTGCCGTGCGTTCTCTCCTGGAGCCACTTTCAGCAGCTTGGGCTCACGCTTGGTCATGGGACTCCATGCTCGAAGCGCCATGACCATCTCCAGGGTGGACCAGCCATCCAGCGCGCTGATGGTGCGCAGGTGATCCAACAGACGGCGGTTCGGTGTGGCGGCGTATTTGCCGGGACCAGGCTTCTCATCGATGCCGAACTTGTCGAGATACCACCCCAGCTCTGGCCCGAGAAACATGGGCAGAACGTCGTCAGGGAAATACACATGCAGCAGCTTGGTCCGCAGGGCGGGGATCCAGCTTGCGGGACTCACTTTGTCTATGGCTTCCCATTCTCCTCTCGCGGCGAGTTCGCAGCATTCGACCAGCGCACTCCGCAGTTTGTGCCAGTCTTCCGCAGCCTCACCAGTCTCCCGCAAGGTGCTGCGATAGAGGCCTGTGCCCTTGAGCTGGACGATGCCCACCGCATTTCCTCCCACTCCCCGGATGTCGCCACCGAGTGCTGACGAGCCACGTGCAAGCAGCGGGGCCAAGTTATCTTCAGACACTTCATTGCCACCCACGTAATCCTCCAAAGTCAGATCTGGCAGCTTATTGAGGGGATACAATGCGAGGATGCGCTGGCGCTGCGTCTCGGCCTCGGCGAGCTGCATCTCAAAGGCAGTGCGGTCGTATGTCTCCAGGAAGTCCTCAAAGCTCTGGTCTGCCTTTTTCGAGGGTGGAGGACTCCACTCGTAGAGCAGATACGCCATTTCGCTGGTGGTCCAACCGCTCAGTTCGGGAATACGGCGCAGTTCTTCAAGGAGGCGTCTGTTTGCCGCGCTGGCATAGACTCCACGGGTGTATTTGAACTCCACACCGAGTTGACCCAGAAAATACTGCAAGTGGCCAAAGGCAAAGATGGGCAGCACCTCTTCCGGAAAGAACACATGCGCCATCTTCCCGCGTAGTGCCGGGACATAGCCTGCCACTGGCAGCGCATCCAGCTCACTCCAGCGTCCCTGCTCGGCGTAGTCCATGGCACGCACCAGGTCCGCACGGAGCAGCTCCCATGCTTTTTGTGGATCTGGCTCCTCCCGCAGCGTGCTTTTCCAGACTCCCTTCGCCTTGTTGAAAAAGACGAGGTACTTGAAGGCGCTGCCACCTTTGATGCTGCCTATCGCGCTGCTACCGAACTCATACTCATAGCAAAGGGTTCCTTCACCCAGTCCGATGGCATACTTTTCAAGCGGCAACGCAGCAAGCGATTCCCTGGGAAACAGTTCCCTCAAGCGCTCACGCATTCGCTCCGCATCGGCACAACGGCTTTTCAGCAGGTCGCGGTCATAACTCCGGGCAAAGTCGGCAAGGGAAGCGGCAGGCATGTCTGGAAGCGATGCTATCTGCACCGAGGCGCGTCGCAATCACCGAAGCAGGGACGCCAAACCTTTTGCGTGGCGGCAGGAGTCAGTAAGTGACTGCCATGAAAGGCTGCACCTGCTTTTGAATGGCGTTGAGGACGGAGTCAGAGAGTTCCCCGGCCTCGTAGGGCTTGGGCAGAATGTCGATGAAGCCCTGCTCAAGGAACGAGCGCTGAATGTCTGGCGTCACGCTGCCGCTGGAGACAATGATTTTTGCCGTCGGGTCAAAGGCCCAGATCTGCTGGGCGGTTTCGAGTCCCTCCATGCCGCCGGAGAGAGTCAGATCCATCAAGATCACATCCACTGGAGTGCCCACACGAGACATGTGGATGTAGGTCCGGGTGGCCTGCTCACCGGACTCGCACTCCAGCACACGGTAGCCGCAGCGTTTCAGGATGGAGGACGCGATGGCTCGGATGGCACACTCATCATCGACGATGAGCACCGTCCCGCTCCCGGCGGTGAGGCCGCGGGAGAGTGGCTTGGGTTCGTTGCTGACAGCGGGACCCGAAGGCCTCTCCACCGCAGGCAGGTAGAAGCGGAACTCTGTGCCCACACCCAGCGCAGAATCCACCCGGATCACGCCCTTGTGATCCTCTACCACGCGCTTGCATGTCGTGAGACCTATGCCATTGCCATCCAGTTTGGTCGTAAAGCTCTGTTTGAATAGACGGGCGAGATTGTCAGGAGAAATGCCCACTCCGCGATCTCGCACACGCACCTCGAGATAGCGACCTGGCTTCAACTCCGCATCCTGCCCGTAGCGCACCTCTACTTCCTTCACCTCCACATCCAGGTATCCACCCTTCGGCATGGCCTGAATGCCGTTCATCACCAGATTCTGCAGCACCTGAGAGACTTTCACCCCATCACACATGGCCCATGGTAGATCCTCCGCAGCCCGTGTGTTCACTTTTACATTGGTGCCCGCCTGCGCCAGACGCACCGTCTCGTGCACCAGTTCCATCAAGTCCGTTGGGCACTTCTCGTTGGGGCGGCTCTTCGCCGCTTTCACCACCTGACCGGTGAACTGCTTCGCTCGCTTCACCGAGGCCATGATCATTTCCAGTGCTCTGCCGAGTTCGCTGGCAGGATCCACCGTCGGCTGCACAAGGGACAACTGCGCCGTGATGGGGCCCAGGAGATTGTTTACATCGTGGGCGATGCCCTGGGCCATGGCTGCCAAGTTCTCGACTCGCAGTCGCTCTGACTGACCGTCCAGATCATCCGGCTTGGCCACAGGAGCAGGCTGGGCCGCAGGGGCCTCATGAGGTAGCGGTTGAAGTGTCACCGTGAAGTTCAGCAACTGCTTCATGCTATTATGAAGAGCCTTCACACGCCACGTGCAGGGCAGAGGTCCTTTCCCGTAGTGCGTTTGAAGCTGAGCGGTAAACTCAGCGGCACCAGACTCTGCCGCCTGCGCCAGTGCGTTCAGCACAGCGGCGGCATCCTTTTCCCCTGCTGCCAGATCCGCTGCATGCAATCCACGCAAGCCGCGCCCCGGCTCCACTCCAGCCAGGCAGGCCACAGGCATGTTGCTATAGAGAACACGCGGCCCAGAGGAATCCAATGGTCCTGCATCCAGCAGAACGACGCCCTCCTTCACTTGATCCAGCGCGACTCGGAGATAATGATTCGCCAGTCTCAGTTGTTCCGCTTCCTCCAGGGGAGGGGAGTTTTCCTTGGCGGTTCCACTGGGGATGGGATTCGGAGTGGGATTCATGCGAGGGAAAAGAGTGATCGCCGCCTGTTTAATGCTTCAGTTATATTAAGTAAACTTTATTTTTTGCTAAATCCGATATTTTTGATTCCCATTTTTGCAAATGGGGTCGTTTTAGCTGTTCCAGCTTCCTCCGGGCGGGACTCAAAGAACTCGGCGCACCGGTAAAAAAGACCTTGCCCAAAAGGCGGAACCCACTACCTTCGCGCCCCCTATGTCCAAAAACGCTGGTATAGCCAAAACGAGAAAAGCCGTTTCCAAACGGTTCAAAATCACAGGCTCCGGAAAAGTGCTTCGCCGCAAACAAGGCAAGCGCCACCTTCTGGCCTGCAAGAACCGCAAGCGGAAGCGCAATCTCGGCAAGGTCGCCGTCGTGGCGAAAGAGGACGAGGCCGCGATCAAGGCAAACATGCCCTGGTCCTGACCCCGTCCGGCTCCAGTTCCGGAGCCACGGTTCACCGCCTGATTCTCCTTGTGGGATCTTCGATCAGGTGAGGCGGTGTCCCGAGCACACAACAACAGTCTGATCATCGAAAACACAACATGCCAAGAGCCACCAACTCCCCAGCCAGCCGCAAGCGCCGCAAGCGCACGCTTGACCAGGCCAAAGGCTTCCGCGGATTCCGCTCCACGCACTTCCGTTATGCGAAAGATGCGGTCCGCAAAGCCATGACCTACGCCTTCCGCGACCGCAAACAGCGCCGCCGGAACTTCCGCAACCTCTGGGTTCAGCGCATCAACGCCGCTGTCCGCCCCTTGGGTCTCTCCTACAGCCGCTTCATCGAAGGCCTCAAAGCCGCCGGTATCGAAATGGATCGCAAGGTCCTTGCTGACCTCGCCGTCACCGACAGCGCCGCCATCTCCGCCCTCGTGGACAAGGCACGTGCCGCTCTCGAACAAAAACCCGGAGCCCTGCCCAAGCCCAAAGCCGAAGCTGCCGCTTAACCTCATCTAGCACAACCCACTTGTCACACAGCCGGAGCAGCCGCTCCGGCTGTGTCGTATCCGGACCATGTTCTCAGACGACTACCAGCAACGCTTTGGCGGCATTGCACGACTTTATGGAGTCTCAGCGCTGCAACGCTTTCAGTGTGCTCATGTCTGCGTAATCGGCGTCGGCGGTGTCGGATCCTGGATCGTCGAGGCACTCGCTCGCTCCGGCATCGGAGCGCTGACCCTCATAGACTTGGATGACGTCTGCATCACCAACACCAACCGCCAGCTTCCCGCACTCGAAGGCGGCTACGGCAGGCCCAAGGTAGAAGTGCTGGCCGAGCGGGTGGCACACATCCACCCAGCGTGTCGTGTCACTGCGGTGGCGGAGTTTGTCACCGAGTCCAACGTCAACCGCCTTCTCACAAGCGAGTTCGATTTGATCCTCGATGCCGTGGATCGAATGTCAATCAAGGCCGCCATGATTGCGGCAGCGAAGCCTCTTCACATCCCCATCATCACCAGTGGCTCAGCCGGTGGAAGAAGAGACCCCACCTGCATCCGCGTGGCAGACCTCGGCCTCGCTGGAAGTGACCCGCTGCTCCAGCAGGTCCGCAGAAAACTGCGCCGTCATCACGGCTGGCCACGGTGTCAGGATGGACGCGCCCTAGCCATGGGGGTCACGGCCGTCTTCAGCACGGAGAAGCCCGTCTATCCCCAGCCAGATGGAAGCTGCTCCGCATCCCCCCCCAAAGACCTCGAAGCCGGAATGCGCCTGGATTGTGCCGCTGGATTCGGAGCCGCCACCCACGTCACTGGAGCGTTTGCCTTCGCCGCCGTGAGCGAAGCATTGAAAGCGCTCGCAGTTCAAGACGGGAAGAGTCCGCCCGACGCATAACGCCTGGACGTGCAGCGACGGGGTCAAGACGCTTACAACGCACGCAGACAAGCCTCACCGCTCACACAACGGCACAGCCAGCGTCATCTGCGCCGCATCCACGATCATCATGCACGAACCACCCGGCAGATGCACTTCGATGCTCGGGGCCTTGTGTTCCCCCTGCGCCTCTCGCACCGAGGCCTCCGCCAGACGGATGGCCATCCGTCGCTGGGGAACTGAAAGCAGATCTGCGCCTTGAAGACCACAGCGTACGACCTGCGCCGCGCCGCCTGCCGCCAGCTCACAAAGGTCTCATACTTGATTTCCGCCATCCTACGAAACGCAGGCCCACTCAACCCCGAGCGCTCAAACTCAGCCAACACCTCACGCCGCCGCTCCGGCTTGGAACGGACCCGTCCAGGCCCATCACACTTGACTGCCGAAACCTCATCCACCTTGCTATCATCATGAGTCATACCCGCTATGTATGACCCTTGGGTTCTCAGCACTAAACTCTCAACTACAGGTGCTTGCGGTGACGCTTACGTTTGAGCAGATGCTCAGCGCCCTGATGCGCGTCCGAGGACCAACATCCAAAGCCGCCACCGCATGAGCACGCGAATCACAAGACAACGCACCCCACAGACCGCGACACATCACGGTCAGGGCAGTCCACGCTCAAGCGACAGAAAAACACCCCGCCGCAGCCAACTCAGGACCGCAGCAAACGCCCATCGGCAGCCTC
>CAZIGH010000045.1:0-45292 GCA_964538625.1 uncultured Verrucomicrobiaceae bacterium | reverse complement strand
CGCAGTAGCGTTTCATGAATCCGTCAGGCTAGAGCTTACGCAGGCCTCAACCCACGATGATGCCCTTCGCCTTGCGCTCTCTTTCGCGCTCGAGCAATGGCACCGTTTCGCCGGTCTCGAGCACTTGCACTCCGAGATCGCCGATGCCGCTGAGGGTCAAACCCTGGAAGACGGCCACGCTGGAGGCGAGCTGTTTGAACACATCATCCACCGAGTGCAGGCCATTGTTGCCGGACAGGGCTAACACGAGATCGCGCAGCACTTCCCAGTCATCCCGGGCGAGGCCGGGACTTTTGACGGCTCTATTGAGACGCTGAAGGCGGCCAGTGGCATTAATCATGCTGCCGCGCTTTTCAGCGTATGTGGCCACTGGCAGCACTACGGTAGAAAGTTCTGCGGTGGCATTGGCCAGCACGTGTGCGGAGATGAGTACGCTGAGTTTGGACAGGCCCTCCTGGGCGAAACCAGCTTTGAGCAGATTTTCTCCGAACGCGATCACGCCCTTCACCAGCCCGGAGTTCACGGCGCGCTGGATGGCGTCCAGTTGAGAACCCGGTTCGATGCCGAGGATCTGTCTGACTCCGTTGCTGTTTGGGTTCTGGTCGTCGTGGCGAAGGTAGTTGTCTCCTCCACCGGTGCGCGGCACCACGTCGAGGAACTTGGCCTTCGTGGCGGCTTGCAGTTGCTTCACCATCCACAACTCCTCGTTGGTCATCCGCGCGGAGGCCACGATGGCGATCTCATCTCCTCCCAGACCGCGCAGTTTCTCTGCGGCGTGGGCGATGGCTTGTTTCCATGAGGCGATGTTATGTTTGCCGTCGGTCTTGATCATCGGATCAGTGAGACGGAACTCGCTGTTCACAAAGTGGAAGTCCAGGCGGCCTTGGTCACACATCCACGTGGAGTTGACGTCGTTGTTCTCACGGGGCGTTTGGCGATAAATGGTGTCACCACGGGCACTGATCTCCGTGTTGCAGCCACGGGCGCACTTGGTGCAGATGCTGTTGGTCTCACTGAGGAACCACACCCGCATCTGAAAGCGGAAGTCGTTGGACGTAAGGGCACCCACCGGACAGATGTCCACTGTGTTGAGGGAATAGTTGTTCTCCAGCCTGCGCCCAGGGTGCACGGCCAGGGTGGTATGCGTGCCGCGCTCCGTGAAGCCGAGCACGGGATCATCGGCAATCTCTGCGGTGAAGCGGATGCAGCGGCTGCACATGATGCAGCGCTCATCGTCCAGCCGAATGCGGGGACCGATGTCCACGTTCTTGGGCTTCTTCACCTTGTCCTCGCGGTAGCGGCTCTCGCCCTGGCCATGCTCCACGCTGAACTCCTGCAAACGGCACTCGCCAGCTTGGTCGCAGATGGGGCAGTCGAGCGGATGATTCGCCAGAAGGAACTCCATGACGCCTCGGCGGCACTCCTCGCTCAGCTTGCCCTCAGTGCGGATGCCCATGCCTTCGCTGATAGTGTTGGCACACGCGATCACCGGGCGCGGCATCCAGCCTATTTTGGGCATCCCATGCTCATCCTTTTCAGGCTCTTGGCCGGGAACCGGACGCGGGGGCATCCCCATCTCCACCAGGCACATGCGGCAGTTCCCCGGCGAGCTGAGCTTCGGGTGGTAGCAGTAATGTGGCACGAGCGCACCCACTTGGCGGCAGGCCTCGATCATCCGCATTCCTTTTGGGAGCTGATGCCACTGGCCGTTGATTTGCACGTTCACCAAATCGACCTTGGGCGGGGCTGAGGGGGCACTGGTGGCGTCGGACATAAATCGTGGGGAACTTGCGGCTGGCGGCGTTGGATATGCCTGCGAAGTATCCGGGTGAGGACAAACCGGGCAACCTCTATTTGTGAAAAATTTCACAAGCTCAAAACGCTCTTCATCTCAGGACGGTTCATCCCGCTGGGCCGCCTGACTTTGGCATTGCGGGCGGCTTGACACTTTTTTTCCGACCGCTATTCTCGCGCCGACGTGTTTGCAAAAGCGAGCACTGCCGGAAATCTGGTTTCAGCCATGGAACCTTCTTTCTGCTTCGAGTCCCATGGCATCCCTCCTCAACTGCTAAAGTCAAGTCAACCAGATGAACCTCTATGTAAGCAACCTCGCGTACAGCGTCACCGATGACGATCTACGCAACGCCTTTGCTGCTTTCGGCCAAGTGTCCAGCGCACGCGTGATCACGGACCGCGACACCGGTCGCTCCCGTGGATTCGGTTTCGTGGACATGCCTGACGACAATGAGGCCAACGCCGCCATTCGGGGACTGAGCGATCAAGACTTTGCCGGGCGCCCCCTGCGTGTCATCGAGGCGCGGCCTAAGGAACCCCGTCCGGGCGGTAGCGGTGGTGGTGGCGGCGGCGGCGGTGGCTACAAAGGCGGCGGTGATCGCGGTGGCTACAAAGGTGGCGGCGGTGGCGGTGGCTACAAAGGCGGTGGCGGTGGCGGTGGCGGCGGCTACAAAGGTGGCGGCGGCGGTGGCTACAAAGGCGGCGGAGATCGCGGTGACCGTGGTGACCGCGGCTGGAAGGGAGATCGTGGTGGCCGTGGCGGCAGAGGAGGAGATGGGTTCGGAGATGACGGCTGGTAAGTCGCCACCCGGCTACTCTCTCGCACTTTATCAAAAGGCGCAGTCTTGCCACTGCGCCTTTTTGTTGAGAGGGCATCCCCGCTTGAACCGGGCACGGTGCTGCGTCACTCTGGCGAGTCCATGCCCGTCGTAGCCAGCTATTGCACCACCTTTCTGAAGCCGGAGATGCTCCACATCTACCGGCAGATCACCGGCCTGAAGCGCTGGCAGACCTTCGTCATCACCAAAGAACGCCTTTGTGCCGACCAGTATCCGATGCCCCCCGACGGCATTGAGATCGCACCCAAGGTGCGCAGTAACTTCATCCGCCGCTTTTGGCTCAAATACGTCAAGCGCCAGCCTCCTATCGTTTACCGCGGCGAATACGGCGTGTTGGCCAAGCTGCTGGAGCGTCGTCACGCAGACGTACTGCATGTGTACTTTGGCCACACTGGCGTGCATCTTCTCCCCTTCCTCCAGCACTGGCCCAGGGCAAGCGTGGTCTCCTTCCACGGCATGGATGTTCAGACCAGAGCGCACGATCCTTCCTATGAGCACAAGCTGCGCGATCTGCTCAAAGCCACCACCTTCGTTCTGGCACGTTCGCACTCCCTTCAGCAGCGCCTTCTCGACCTGGGTTGTCCGCCAGAAAAACTGCGGCTCAACCGCACTGGCATCCCCATGGCCCAGTTTCCACTAGTGTCACGCAGCGCCCCACCGAATGGAGCCTGGAGACTGGTCCAGGCCTGCCGCTTGATCGAAAAAAAGGGGCTTGATGATGCCCTGCGCGCCTTTGCCAGCCTGCGGCAGACCTACCCCGCAGCCACCTTCACCATAGCAGGAGAGGGGCCTCTTCTCGAACCACTGAAGAAGCTCTGTGAGGAACTCGGCATTCAGGAGGCTGTCACCTTTGCAGGATTTCTCAGAGGATCCGCGCTCTGTCAGCTTTACCATCAGTCCCACCTCTTCATCCATCCCAGCCGCATCACCGAGGACCAGAACCAGGAGGGCATACCCAACTCCATGCTCGAGGCCATGGCCACAGGACTTCCTGTCGTGGCCACCCAGCATGGCGGCATACCCGAAGCAGTGCGGCACGGCGTGACCGGGCTGCTCAATGCGGAACGGGATGTGCCTGCCCTGCGTGACTCTCTCCACCGTCTCACCACAGAGCCAGGCTTGTGGGCGACCATGAGCGCCGCAGCAGCGTCCGACGTGCGCGAGCACTTCGAAGCCACCGCTCAAATCGCCAAACTCGAGGCCGTGTACGACGAAGCCCTAGCACTGCATCCTCATGCTTGAAGAATCACCAGCAGACTCCAGGCCTCACGTCATCAGCCTCTGCGGCACCTACCTGAAGGCGGAAATGCAGAGCATCTATCGGCAAATCGCCGGCCTCTCACGCGTCCGCACCACCGTGTATGCCCAGTGGGTGGAGAATGAGAGCATGTTCCCCTTTCAGCCGCTGGTGCGCCTCACCAAGCTCCACCACCGGCCCAAGGGAAACTTCATCCTGCGCTTTTGGTACAAGTATGTCGTCCGCCAGTGGCCGCCACCGGTGCAGATCAACAAATACACCGGCCCATGTCACCCATGGGACATCGTGGACAAGCTCAAAATCCATCAACCGGATCTCGTTCACGCCTACTATGGGCACAAAGCCATCACCTACCTGCCCATGCTGCAGGAGTGGGGTGGCCCATGGGTGGTCTCCTTCCACGGAGTCGATGTCTCGACCAAACTGCACGAAAAAGGAGAGGAGACGACCGGCACCTTGCAGGACGTATTCCAAAAGGCTGAGCTCGTCATGGCGCGCAGCGACTCCCTGCTCCAAAGGCTAAAAGATCTAGGCTGCCCTGAGGAAAAGCTGCGGCTCAACCGCACCCCCATCCCCATGGACCACCTCCAGCCAGCCGTGCGCACCCCGCCGCCGGATGGCGAATGGCGCATCGTACAAGCCTGCCGGTTGATCCCCAAAAAAGGCATCCTCACTGCCATCAAGGCGATGGAAAAAGTCATCGCCACATGGCCAAAAGCACAGTTTCTCATCTGCGGAACCGGCCCCCAGGAGGCAAAACTGCGGGAAGTCATCGAGCAACGAGAACTCAGCCAACACATTAAGCTCCTCGGCTGGTTGAGCCAGGAGCAGCTCATCGAAATCTATCACCAGGCCCATCTCTTCCTACACCCCAGTGAAGTCACCAAGGACAGTGACCAGGAAGGCATACCCAACTCCATGCTCGAGGCCATGGCCACGGGTCTTCCCGTTGTAGCCACTCAGCACGGCGGCATACCCGAGGCAGTCACCCACGCCCACGACGGCCTGCTGGTCCCCGAGAAGGACCCGGGTGCGCTCGCCGACGCAGTGCTCAGCTTGCTCCACGATCCCGCACTTCTTGCCGAGTGCTCCAGACATGCAGCCGCTTCCGTCAGGCAGCGTTTCGAAGCCGCGCGCCAAGTCCGCGCCCTTGAGGACATCTATCTTGAGGCCATCCAGCGCCATCAACAGCGCACAACCACAGCCGCCCGTTCCTCATGAAGTCTTATCACATCCCGTTGCTGTCACTGCTGCTCGCCTCCTGCGGACCCGCGCCCATACCTCCAGCGCAAGAAGGTCCGCCTTCCATCAGCCTGCCAGCCCATTATGAATGGCTCACACCAGAGAATGCGGCACAACTGATTGCCACCAGCCCCAACCTCAAGATCGCAGACGTCCGCAGCGAAGAAGAGTTTTACCTCCCCGCAGGTCGTATCCCCAAGGCCCTGCTCGCGCCCTTTCTCACCGGCAACCAACACTACTTGGAAACCTGGGACAAAGATGCACCCTGGCTCGTCTATTGCGCTCTCGGACCACGATCTGAATTGACCGCCTCAGACATGGCCGGAATGGGATTCAAGAAAGTCTATCTACTCAAGGGAGGCTTCAACGCCTGGAGCGCCGCCGGACTACCCGTCGAGCGGTGAACTCCTGAGGCGACCGGCGATCCGCCTGCCAATGTCCATGAGTTCCGCCTTTTCATCTGGACTAAACTCATAAGGCACCATCTTCCCAATGCCCAGCGTACCGCAGAGCTGATCCCCTGCCAGCACGGGAACGGCTATGTTTCCCATCACACCCGTCTGCTTCGCATCTGGCCTAGCCACGCCGCTTGCGTCTGTCTGCAAGTTACACATTTCCACGGGCTCTCGCCGCTGCGCCGCTGCACCTGCTATCCCCTTGCCCACCGGAATGACCGCTATCACGCCCATCAGAGACTCTGGAATACGCTCGGCAGCCACCAGCTTCAGAAGACCATTCGTTTCGTCAAGCCGATGCAAAGTGCCTGACATGCAGTCAAAATGCGCCAGCACCTGCCGCAAAAGGTCCGCCCACTCCTCCCGCCGAGGAGTCTCTGAAAGTTGAAAATCGAATGCCATGACCATGCTACGTAGCCGGGTGCCATGCTTTGTCATTGGCGGAATCCGGGATTGCGGGTATCCTGCCCGTCGGATGAAACACCTTGCCCTCTTCCTTCCAGCCCTCTCGCTGTTCATAGCGCCGTTGCTTGCTGCCCAGGGAACGGCACCCCAGATCAAAGCCCGCACCGCCTACCACACCGACGGCACCTACACCGAGTCCATCCAGGACCCCTTCACCCGCGAGCAACGGGAAACCACCTACAGCGCGCAAAAGGTCAAAATCGCCGAGCGGGTCTATCTGCTTAACGAACGCGGCCAGCCCGTGCAGGGCAACGTGTATGACGGACGCGGCCAGCTCAAGGCCCGAGTGCAGGTCCTGTTCGACTCCTTCGGCCGCACAAGTGAGCAGCGCATGATGAACCTGCAGGGAGAAGTCTATCAACGCATCATCTTTGAATACGACGCCAAGGGCAATGCACTGCCGCCCAAATCCATCAGCTACAACGTCTCATCTCCGGACATGAAGCCCGCCAGCATCGACCTCACAGGACAGGGCCAACTCCCCAATCCACTGGACCGCAGCCAAGGTGCGACCCAGGGAAACGTGCCCACACTCCCCGCCAGTGGTGGTGGCCGCCTTCCGCCCGCAGGCATAGGCCCCAACGGCCCTATACCTGACACCACCGCACCCACCGAGGAGAAAAAGAAGGGATTCTTTGGTCGTTTCTTCAGCAAAGATAAAAAGAGCGACGGTAAGTAGTCTAACTGCCGCAGACGGGTTCCCTTAGAGCACCCATGGGCAACACGCTTCATGAAAGTGAGCTTCGGAATCAGCCCGCTGCCATGAGTTCCATCCGCACCTCAAGCCCGCCGCCCTCCCTGTTTCTGGCCTGCACCGTTCCGCCACAGGCATCCACGCCCGTCTTGACAATGGCAAGCCCCAGACCGGTGCCACCTGTTTCACGCGCCCTGGAAGTATCCACCCGATAAAACGGCTCGAACAGCCGTGCCAGACATTCCTCCGGCACACCAGGGCCGTGATCCGCTATGGTGAGGATTACGCCCTCGCCCTGTCTCTCCACCTCCACCTCGATGGACGGACTCTCCGGCGCGTGGACGAGCGCATTGCGCAGCACGTTGGCGATGGCACGCTGAAGAAGCTCGGCATGAGCTTGCACCTTCAGTCCCGCAGGTATGGGGCCAGAGATTTCATCCGCGTCCAGCCCCTCCCGGCTGGCAGCACGTCTCACCACATCTACGAGCGCCACAGACTCAAGCGGCTTATCCTCACCCGCCAGCGAGGCCTTAGAAAACGAAAGCAGTTCGTTCACCATGACAGACAGCTCACGGAGTTCCGTGCGCACCTCCTCCAGCCTAGACAGCGCAGACTCCTCCACGCGCGACTCCAGAATGCCCAGCCCCAGCTCCATGCGAGCGATAGGTGAGCACAACTCGTGAGCCACATCCCCCATGAAGCGCTTCTGGCCGCGCACAAAGCCATCCAGCTGCACAGCCATTTGGTTCACAGAACGGCCCAGCTCCCCCAGCTCATCAGCGCGGGATTCATCCACCCGCACATCAAACCGGCCCTTCGAAATCCGACTCGTGGCCCTCACCGTTTCACGCACCGCACTGGTGACACCACGCACCAAAGGCAGCCAAAGCAGCGCTGAGAGCGCCAGCGCACCGAAGATGCCCCAAAGCCACGGCTTGAGGTCAAAAAAAAGTCCGTTTCCAGTGATGGAACTGGAAGCGAATACCAGAAACATGGGCCCTGCACTGCGGTCGATGCCACTCAAAGGCGGGAGCACCACACCCACCCAGTGACTCAGCTCCCCGTCACTCGCCTTCACCATGAATGTACCCATTCGGGATGGCATCCTGCCCTGTGGTCCGCGCCGCACATCTGCCCTTGCCAAGAGTTCTCCAAGCGGGCCTTCCTCTCCAAATAGCGGTTCAGGTGGGGGAGGAGGAGGAGGCCCAGCCCGCCCCGGTCCGGCGCTCATGGAACGCATCTCCTCCCGCACCTCTGCAGGCACAGTCACATCCGGCCCCAGGAGAATGTGATCTGGTGGACGCAAGAGCACCACCTTCATGTCATAGGCCTCGCCAAGCTCCTTCAGAATGTCGGCCCGCCTCGCCACAGGAGCTGCATCCAGCCTGCCGTGCAAATCCTCCGCCACACTCTGAATGCGATCTGCCGCCACCCGACCCAGCGCCGTACCCAGTCCACTGCCAAACTGAATGCGCAACACCAAATAACAAACTAGTGCGAGCACAAGTACGTTCACCAGGAACATGAGGAGAATCTTCCCATACAGCGACAGCCGGAGCTTCATCGCGCACCCTCCTCATGGATGAACATATAGCCAGCTGCCCGCACCGTCCGGATGAAGCGTGGTGAATGGGCGTCATCTCCCAGCTTTTTCCTCAGCGCCGCCACATGCACGTCAATGCTGCGGTCAAACACCTCCCACTCCCTGTCTCGTAACGAATCCAGAAGCTGCTCACGCGTCTTTACCCGCCCTTTTGCTTTCATTAAGGCCGCTAGCAGATCGAACTCCACGGGCGTCAGTATAAGCGGCTCCCCATTCAGTAGCGCCGACCGAGCGTCCAGATTCACCCGCACCGGACCCACCTTGAGTTCTGTGGGAGGAGTCTCTGCAACAACGTTGACTTTCATGGAAGAACGGCGGATCACGGCGCGCAGGCGCGCAAGCAACTCGCGCGTGGAAAAGGTCTTTGGCAGATAGTCGTCAGCCCCCACCTCCAGCCCCACGATGCGATCCGCCTCATCCCCCCGCGCTGTCAGCATGAGCACAGGCACCGTGGACTTGGCCCGAATGCGTTTCAGCACCTCAAAGCCATCACAGCCAGGCAGCATCAAGTCCAGAATGACCGCCTGCCAGGTTCCATCCGCTGCCAGCTCCGCGCCCTCCGGACCGCGATGCACCGCTTCCACCTGATAACCCATTGGCTCCAAGTATTCGCGCACCAGGCCACAGAGTTTCCGATCATCGTCAACCATCAGCACGCGGGTCAGACCTTTGTCCGTCTCATTCATGGGGCAAGAATAAACGCGACCTCTCATCGTGACGTCACGGATTTACACTTTCTTAACAACTTTGCCCCCTCGAGCACACAGTCCCTTAACACCATAGCGCTCCAATACCGCTGTGAACCGAAGACCCACGCTCTTCACCCCACAATGACCAAATACAGCGCTATGAACACCACAGTCCTCACAGCCTCCGCCT
Source organism: uncultured Verrucomicrobiaceae bacterium (assembly GCA_964538625.1). GTDB lineage: Bacteria > Verrucomicrobiota > Verrucomicrobiia > Verrucomicrobiales > Verrucomicrobiaceae > JAEUHM01. The sequence continues at coordinate 36,063 of CAZIGH010000045.1, read as the reverse complement.
GGCTCACCCTCAGCCTCACCGTAATCGCACAAAGCACGCCTCCGGGCATCATGCCCCGTCCCGAACCACCGGCACATGGCGGCAGCACTCAGCCTCCACCTCAGCCGGAAAAACGTCCCCAGCCGCCCCCGAGCGCGCGGACCATGCTCACCGAGTTCCCTGCCTTCGACGGCAGTGGCAACAACAAGTCCGACTCCACCCAGGGTGCCGCAGGACAACCCTTTGCCCGGCTGACCGAAGCAGCCTATGGCAACGGCACCGACAGTCCGGCAGGTGAGACGCGGCCAAGCGCACGCCTCATCTCCAACAGCATCCTCGCCCGCCCCACGACGGCGCGGCCCAACCAGCGAGGAGCAACGGACTTGTTTTGGAACTGGGGCCAGTTCCTCGATCATGACCTCGACGAAACGCCCACTGCCGTCCCGGCAGAAGCCTTCCCCATCCTCGTTCCTGCTGGCGATCCTCAGTTTGATCCCTCCACCACCGGCACGGCCACCATAGGGCTCAACCGCTCTGCCCACCAAATGCTCGAAGGCGTGCGCGAGCAGATCAACGCCGTCACCCACTACATCGACGCATCCATGATCTATGGCTCAGATGAAGCCCGCGCCACTGCACTCCGCGCGCTCGACGGCAGCGGCCGAATGAAGACCAGCACCAGCCCACACGGCCCCCTACTACCCCTCAACAGCGCCAGTCTGGCAAACATTCCGCCTGGACCCAGCTTCTACGTAGCCGGTGATGTGCGAGTGAATGAGCAGCCCGGCCTGCTCGCACTGCACACCCTGTTCGTGCGCGAACACAACCACTGGGCAGACAAATACAAAGCACAAAATCCTCAGGCTGATGACAACGAAATCTATCTCTTCGCCCGGAGCATCGTGGCTGCGGAGATTCAGGCCATCACTTACCGAGAATACCTGCCGTTGCTTTTGGGACCAGCAGCTCTGCCGCCATACAAGGGATACAGGCCAGACGTGGATGCCACTGTTTCAAATGAGTTTGCCACCGCCGCCTACCGGTTTGGCCACAGCACCGTCTCAAGTGTCGTGCTCCGTCTCGGCCCTGATTTCAAGGAGGCCCCAGAGGGTCATCTCACCCTGCGTGAGGCATTCTTCAACCCAAAGAACATCACCGACCACGGCATCGACAGCATCCTGCGCGGAATGGCCGGACAACCCTGCGAGGAACTGGACCACTGGATCATCGATGACCTGAGGAATTTCCTTTTCGGCGCTCCCGGTGCCGGAGGCCTTGATCTCGGTGCACTCAACATCCAGCGCGGGCGGGACCATGGACTGCCTTCATTCAATGCCATGCGTGCCGTCTTTCGGCTGAAGCCCGTCCACAGCTTCAAGGACATCAATCCCAACCCAGCCGTCGTCGCAGAACTCACGAACGCCTATGGCACCCCTGAAAACCTGGATCTTTGGGTGGCTGGCCTGGCCGAAAGAGACCGGCCCGGCTCCATGCTCGGCGAGACCCTGCACCGTATCATCGCAGATCAGTTCCGCCGCTCGCGAGACGGCGACCGCTTCTGGTATCAGCACCACCTGCCCCGAGAACTCGTCCGCATAGTGGAACAGCAGACGCTGGCCACCATCATCCGCAGGAACACCCGCATCCGAGATGAACTGCCAGTCAATCCATGGATCATCAAAGCCCGGGTCCAGCCTCCGCGCACCGCTGTCAAGCCGCCTTCCCCTCAGTAAGGGACCCACCTCACGGCGACCGGCCTCCGCTTCATCCGCGAAACGGAGGCCGCCCTCCCCTCTTCTCTTCAGCTATCGTTTGATTTTTCACCGGTTTTTCAGAATGAAGAGCGCAGAACATGTCAGTCTGGAAAATCAAGAAACGCGGAACCACCAAAGCAGCACGCAGGCGAGACATGCCGCGTGGGATCTGGCTGCCGCCGCCGGTGCGTTCCTGGCGGAGACGATTCCTCTGGCTGGGTCTCCTGGCGCTGGTGCTACTCGGCACCTTGTGGACGGCAGATGAAATCTACCGCTGGCGCAGTAACTTCATCCTATGGGCCTACCGCGACTCCAGCGCCGTCCTGGAGGTGAAGCTGGCGGACAAGTGGAAACCCATCACCGGCGTCTCCGTGCGGGAGCTTGATGCCGCACTGAAGGACCTCAGTCAGGAAGAAGGCTTCCGCATGGCAGAGCTCACCGTGCGCCGTCGTGCCGTGACCTACCTCCAGCAGTTTGCCACCTTACTCTGCGAAATGAAGGTGGCGGTCATGCTTATTTCACCTGCGAAGCTGGAGTTCAGCACCAGCTTCAAACCACAGTTCGCCCTCACCACTGCACGAGAGCGCTTGCAGCATGAGAATGCGCTTTTGGCCATCACAGCGAACTTCCGTGATCCCAAGGGCAAGCCCATGGGCTGGGTGGTACACAAGGGTGAGCAGGTGAACCGCCCCTTCCCGGCCTGGACGGGCGTCTTCTTCGTGAAAAACGGCAACCCTTGGTTCGGCCCGAAATCCCTCCTGGATGAAGTGCCTGGCGAGATTCAGGAGGGCACACAAGGCTACCCCTCCGTGATGAAAAACCACACCGTTTTTAACTACATCGACCTCGCGCCGGACAAGTTCTTTGACGGGCGTCGCATCACCTACCGGGCGCTTGCCGGCGTGCGGAAGTCTGGTGATGTGGTGTTTGTCCTCAGCGCCGAAGGCGGCGTGATGAACGTGAGCGAGGTCACCGCTCTGGCCGAGCGGCTTCAGGTACAACATGCGACGCTTCTGGATGGAGGACGCGCGCTGCAATACTCTACAAACTTGAAGGGCATCGGCCGCAGGCACTTCCGCGCATTCAACACGCAGGTAGATTGGGGACCGCCGTGGATGCACAGCCAGCGTTCGCCCGTTTACATTGTGGTCAAGCGACGTGCCTCATGAAACGCGGCGCCCTCACATCCTCTGGCCCCACGCTCCACCACGAGCAGGAGCTGCGTGCAGCCGGTTACCCCATCATCTGCGGCGTGGATGAGGTGGGCCGTGGTCCGCTCGCAGGTCCAGTCTGTGCGGCGGCCGTCATTCTCCCTCAAGACTTCTCTCACCCCGTGCTCAATGACTCCAAGAAGCTGAGCGAACGCCAGCGGGAGCGTCTGTACGCGGAACTGTCACAGGATTCCCGAATCATCTGGTCCGTCGCACTGCTGGAGCCTCATGAGATCGACCGCATGAACATTCTGGAAGCCTCACGCGAGGCGATGCGCCGCGCTGTGCTCTCCCTTCAGGCACAGGCTAACGCGGCTTTGATTGATGGTCTGGAGGTACCACGGTTCCCGATTCCTCAGCGGTCCCTCGTGAAGGGGGACACCCTGAGTCTTTCGATTGCAGCCGCCAGCGTCATGGCCAAAGTCACCAGGGATCGTCTCATGATACAGATGGCTCTGCGCTACCCGGAATATGGATTCGATGTTCACAAAGGCTACCCGACTGCCCGGCACCTTGAAGCGCTGGCTCTCCACGGGCCTTGCGAGATCCATCGCCGTTCGTTCGGCCCAGTCGCTCAACAAACCTTTCGCTTCAACGTCTAGCGGCAGTCCCTGGACTACAGCAGAGATAGGCCGCATCGGCGAAGGCATAGCCGCACGCTGGCTCACGAAGCAAAAACGCATTATCTTGAAAACCAATCATCGTGCACAGCACGGGGGCGAAGTGGACATCATCTGCCGCGAGCGCAACGTACTTTGTTTCGTTGAAGTAAAGACCCGTACCTACAGAGATCCGGTGCATCGCCCCGCCGAGGCGGTCACCAAGGAGAAACAGCAACTCATCAAGCGGGGCGCACACGACTGGATGAAACACCTCCGCCGCCAGCGCATCTCATGGCGCTACGACATCATCGAAGTCTTCCTCATCGAGGGCGAAGTACCGGAGGTAAAGTGCATCGTCAACGCCTTCAGCGAGTGACGAACGTCCAGCGCGTGCCCCGCAGGGTCACGATCCCTCACCGCCATACCCCTACCCTCTTCTGCCCACGCTGCCGCAGAAGTTCACCTTGATGCCAAGGGCACGCGCCATCGCCGCCTTAGTGTACATGCACTCGTCTGCCGTGTGCACATTCCCAGCATAAGCCACCTGGATGTGGTTTGCCTTGTGCCTGGCCATAAGCTGATCCCGCGAGACTCCGTGCAGCACGGCGTGCATGATGGGCCACTGCGGCGTGGTCAGCTTCCAGCGGCGCTCGGTTTCCTCCTTCGGCAGCTCTACCACCGTGCCCCTCCCTATGTCCATGTGCAGCTGCTCGTTCTCCACGAAGATGCGGCTCCAGATGATCTCCCCCGGACGACTCACCCCTCGCAGAGTGCTGCCACCATTGGGGAAGTACATTGGCGGTTGGCGGAACCCCTCTGCTCCCTTCCATCCCCCCACAAAATGCGCTGGCGGTGCTGCTCCGCTGATGAGGAAGACCCACACGTAGTCATTGCCATACTGCTCGCCCCAGCGCACATCGTGCAGCGTGTTCTCCACCGGCTGGTCCAGCGAGCGATGCACCCGCTGCGTCATCAAGCCGTCCAACCCCGCGCACTCGTCCACTTCATTGAAGTGAACCAGTGGTTCGGACTTGTACAGCACCCGTGAGGCATTCTTCACCCTCACCGGTGGCCGATCCGTGTTGTTGAGCATCCCCTCCACCAGATCGGAGGCGGGCAGCAGATCCTTCAGCCCCTGCTGATACTGGATGCCTATGCAGTCACAACCAAACTCGTCCGCCATGCGCAGCGCCGCGATGTACATCTTGCACTGCATCCGCACCTGCTCCCGCGTCAGCTCAGTGGCGTTCTTCTTCCCCAGGTGAAAGGTCATACCCTTCTTCACCAGCCACTCATACACCGCATCTGCATCCTCGTCAGATGTGCTCTTCGTCTCGTGGTAGAGCGCCGACTGCGAAAGGCGCTCTTTGAAGACCCCACAAGCATGTAGCGCGTGGTCCGGGATGATGGCGTTGTACATCCCCATGCATCCTTCATCAAACACGCCCATGATGGCCTTGTCCGTCTGCAGCTGCTTCGCCAGCTGCTCCCCGGTGCGCGCCGCCTGCGGCGGGATTTTCACTGATTCGATCGGCTGCACATGACTCATGTCATGCTGGATGGCACCTGTCTTGAGCCACTCCCTGAGCTTGGAAACGAAGAACGCGTCCGTGAAGTCCACACTCCACAGCGTGGAGTACTTCACCCCTGCTTTTGTGAGTGAACCATTCAGATTCAGCATGCCCACCAGTCCGGGCCATTGACCAGACCAGTTCGCCACAGTCAGGATAGGTCCTTTGTGCGTCGTCAGCCCCGCCAGTACGTGATGCGAATACTGCCACACCGCCTCCGCCACAATCAGCGGCTGATCCGGCTCCACCTTGCGGAACACCTGAATACCCTCCCTCTGGCTGGCTATAAAACCATGCCCCTCCGGTTTCTTGAAGGGGTGCGCCCGTTCGATGCGCACCCCCTCCGCTTTGAGCGCTGCGGCCAAAGCCTCCTCCATGGCCGCCTGGGCAGGCCAGCATGTTTGGTTGGCTGCCAGACGCAGATCGCCGCTGGCGACGAGCTGGACTGTCCGGTTGGTAGTGGGCATCTTGACCTGATTGCTGCTCATGGCTCCTCCAAGCATGGCGGAAACCCGCCCATCCCGTCAATACATGCGTTTCAGAAATCCATGGTTTACAGCACCCCCGCCCTTGAGTAGTGCCACGACGATGAAAATCGTGATGCTTGATGCCTACACGGCGAATCCAGGAGACCTCTCATGGTCAGAGTTCCAAGCCCTTGGCGACTGCGCCATCTACGACCGCTCGCTGACGCAAGAGGTCATTCTGGAGCGGGCCGCAGACGCAGAGGTGCTCATCACCAACAAGGCGGTGCTCCCCCGCTCTGTTATCGAGGCTCTTCCCAAGCTTCAATACATCGGCGTCCTGGCCACTGGTTACAACGTGGTGGATGTCACCGCAGCGAAAAAACGCAGCATCATCGTGACCAACGTACCCGGCTACTCCTCCGCCAGCGTGGCCCAGCTCGTCTTTGCCCTTCTGCTTGAGCTCACTAACCACACCGGTGCCCTTTCCAGAGACGTGATGGCCGGGCGCTGGACCCGTAGCCAAGACTTCTGTTTCTGGGACCAACCGCTGGTCGAACTGGAAGGCAGGACCATGGGCCTCGTCGGCCTCGGAGACATCGGATCCGCTGTCGCACGCATCGCCCTCGCATTCGGCATGAAAGTAAAAGCCACCCGCCGTACCTGGGCTGTTCCACCGCCTGAGGGTGTGGAAGCTGTCTCTCTGGACCGCATCTTCGCAGAATCTGATGTAGTGAGCCTCCACTGCCCACTCACTGATGATACCCGTCATCTCATCAATGCGGATAGCATCGCCCAAATGAAGCGTTCCGCTTATCTTATTAATACCGCTCGCGGACCTCTCATCGACGAGCCAGCGCTCGCTGCCGCGCTCAATGACGATCGGCTGGCCGGTGCCGGGCTGGATGTCGTCTCGCTCGAGCCGCCAAAAAATGGGAATCCGCTCTTCGGTGCAAAAAACTGCGTCATCACACCGCACGTGGCATGGGCCAGCCATGCCGCCCGCAAGCGGCTCATCACTATGGCCGCGCAAAACCTTGCCGCATGGCAGAGCGGGAAACCGGTGAATGTGGTGAGCTGAACTCCCGCAGCCCACCATCCCGGCGTTTCGTCCTGAAATACCAGCACCACCACTTCCACCAAAAATAAAGCGCACGAAACGCTTCGACAAACTCGGATCGCTTGTTTAACGCACCGCCCGTGAGCGGCAGCGTTACCAGTGCGTATCCATGTGCGTTCCTCGCGGCGTCGATGCTTGCCGGGGCAGCCGATGCTCAGGGCCTGCTCGCTCAGGATGCCGCCGTTTTTGGGGTATCGCTTGCGGTGCATTCCCTACCCATGGTCCCCGTCGCAGAGCCTTTAGAGGAGTTTATTCTGCGCCATCTGGTTCGGATGGACTCACCCGCCATTCATCAAGCCGTTGTCATCGGTGACTTGGATGCGCTCAAGCGCCTGCTTGCCATGGGAGCGGATCCGGATGTGAGATCGGAGACCGATGAGACCCCACTGTGCGCAGCCATCCTTACCGGACAGCGAGCTGCCGCAGACCTGCTTCTGCTGCACGGGGCGGACCCCAATTTGCCAGGGGCAGAAGGGCAGCCACCGCTGGCACTCGCAAGCCTGAGGCGAGATCCCGATCTCCTGAGACTGCTGCTAGTCAGTGGTGCTGTGCCCAATGCCTCGTTCGTCTCTCCGGTGCCTGAGTCTGTACTCAATCGCGTGACGATACGTGACCTGAAGTCCGCTCTCACCCATGACCGTAATGTGACCCCGCTCATGGCCTGCGCCGCACGTGGAGATGTAGAGTCCACCGCGCTTCTCATGCGTCACGGCGCGCGCGCCAGCCTCTGCACGGGCCGTTTGAAGCGCTACCCCATTAACTTCGCCGCCACACAGGGCTACCTGTTCCTCATGCGGGTGCTCCTCGGTCGCGATCCGGATTCCGAGCCCGACCTGCTCGTCACGGTGGACCTCTCAGAGCAGCGCGCTTGGATCACCCAAGGTGGCAAGGTCATCGACTCCACTAAAATCTCCTCCGGACGGAAGGGTTACGCCACACCGACCGGCAGGTTTGTCGTCACCGACAAGCACCGCACCCACACCTCCAATCTCTACCACGTGGTCATGCCCTGGTTCATGCGCCTCAACTGTAGTGCCATCGGCTTGCACAGCGGGCACGTCACCGGCAGACCGGCCTCGCACGGCTGCATCCGCCTGCCTTACGAGAAAGCGAAGGCGTTCTTCTCCATTGTCAAAGTAGGAGACGAGGTGGAAATCGTGGAGTGATCAGGGCTTGGCTGACGGAGGATGATTCGCGTCCGCAGGGATGCGGAAGAGCCTTCCGGAAAACGGGCACTTCACCTCCTGACCCGGTTTCAACCCGGTGACATCCACGATCTGATGCTTCGCCGCATAAGGGCTGTTCACGAAGCCAGGTCTGCCGGGAATGGCCGTCGCCACAGGCACCTCCACAGGCGCGGGCACCGCCGCAGCCGGAGCTGGAGCCGATGATGCTGCAGAACCCGGCGGAGGTTGCACAGTGTTGTTAGAAGGCGGAGGTGCCGGTTTGGGCAGAGGGATGCCATCTGGCTTCGGCTTGGGGGCCTGGGCCACCTTGGGCGCAGGAACTGCTTCAAGAGCCGGCTTGGGGCTCGCAGTAGCCGCCGGTGGCTTGGGAGCTGGCTGTGACCTCGCTACCTCCCGCTGCGGCGCGGCAGGCGGTGTGGGCGCACCCACAGAAACCGGGATGCGCTGCGGGACGGCTACCGCAGCGGCTGGCACCGGAGGAGGCGCTGCCGCAGGCCGCAGTGGCGAGACGGGACTGGACTCCTTGGGCGGAATGACCGCTATCCTCTGCGGCGCGGGCTGCGTCGTGTGCAGCTGCAAGTAGGGATTCCCCAAACCCACCGGTCGGCTGGCAGACCATGCCGCAGAAGAGGTCGGCGAAGTAACACGCGGCGTTCCCCTGCCCGGCACTAGGTGAATACCACGCTTCAGCGGCGTCACTCCAGAGGGGAAAGGACGCTTGCCAAGCTCCATGGACACATACGGAAACAGCCCTTGCGTCTTCACAATGCGCCAAGCCTGAGAGGGTGGCAGTGAGCAAGAAGTCAGCGCCACGGTGAGGGCGACGAGACAGAGGCGTGAGCAGGCATTCATAACTGGAGGTTGGGGAATCGAAAGTTCGAGTCGGCCCACCATGCTGTTCCCAAGGGAAAGACACGTCAATGCAACGACAAAAAATAATCCTCTAACCAATCGCATTCACCATCATCAATCCTATTTACATACTCACTATACTATGGAGATGCTGATTTCTTCGCTTTACTCCATATAATTTCTTCGGCCACTATGACCTTGTGACCCGCCGTCATTTCTTCCAGCTTTCCTTCCCCTTGCCCGTGGTCGGTCATTCCGCATGGGCAGCGAGCGCGGCAGTCAGCAGCATCTCGGAGTTCGATCTCGACGGGTTTTCCTCCTATCCCAAACGCGTGCAAAGCCTCATCCAAAGGGCGCTTGCACTCACGCGCATGAAGCTGACCTATACGTTCGCTTCAGCAGATCCTGCCCGCGGCGGAATGGACTGTTCCGGAGCCATCTACCACGTCCTTCAGAAAGAAGGAATCCGCGACGTGCCCCGTCAGTCAGACAGCATGGCACTCTGGCTTCAGAAAGCGCAGACTCTGCGCCGCACTCAAAACGTGAGAACTCACACGGATCCAGCCCTCTCCGCCCTCAAGCCAGGCGACCTCATCTTCTGGTCCGGCACCTATGACGCGAGGAGGAGGAGCCTGCCCGTCACGCATGTCATGCTCTACCTCGGCAGACTGAGAGCCAGCGGTAAGCCGGTACTCTTCGGTGCTAGTGACGGACGTCGCTACGAAGGCCAGCGCCGCAAGGGCGTGAGTGTCTTTGACTTCTCCATACCCAAGCCCGGAAGCGAGGCCAGCCTCTACGGCTACGGCAGCATTCCAGGACTAAAGCGCTGAAAGCTGAAGCCTTGCGGCTGACGCATCTGCGGCGATCTGGCGTTTCAGCGCCTCCACGTCCGAGAAACGCCTCTCCGAGCGCAGGAAGTGCAGAAACTCCACTTCCAGTTCCTGGCCATAGAGGTCCGACTCAAAGTCAAAAAGATGCACCTCCAGGCTCAGTTCCTGATTCGAAGGCGTCACCGTTGGGCGGTGTCCAAGGTTAGCCACACCATGATGCACCGCTCCATCCGCCAGAAGCACTCTCACCGCATACACTCCCGCCGGAGGAAGCTGCTCATTTTCCACCCTCACATTGGCGGTGGGAAAACCCAGCGTCCTTGCCAGCCGCGCCCCATGCTCCACATCACCGTAAACGCTATATGCCCGGCCAAGCAGCTCCCGGGCCAGAGCATGGTCCCCAGCCCTTACCGCATGCCGAATCCGGGTGCTGCTCACCGGCTCCGTGCGAACCAATACGGGAGAGACCGCCACCACTTCAAAGCCCAGCTCGGCCCCTACCCGCTCCAGCAGCTCCACGTCTCCTGCCCTTTCCCTCCCAAACCGCCAATTCCTCCCCACACAGATGGCCCGCAGCTCTGGGCACGCACCTGCCAGCAGCCGCACAAAGTCCTCAGCTTCGGTCGCAGCTACCTCCACATCGAATGGAAACAAAAGCACCCGCTCCACTCCCGCACGGCGCAACAGACGAAGCTGGTGACGTGGTCCAGCCAGCCGTCTCGGCGCAAGCTCCGGCCTCAACACACGTGCAGGATGCGGATCAAACGTAAACACCACCATGCTGCCACCCGCTGCCGCCGCCTTTTCGCTCGCCGCGCTCAAGACGGCCTGATGTCCCAAGTGCACGCCATCAAACATGCCAAACGCCAGAACCAAAGGGCCAGGCACTGCGGCAAGCTCACGAAGACTGTGAAGAAGAATCATCCGCTCCATCGCTAGTCACCGCTCCCGGGCTGTGCAAGCGGTCTTCCATGGCGGCCTCAACTCACGCCACACTCAAAAGCTGATGACATAAAACCTCTTCTGGGAGACCTTCTCCGCCTCTCCCACCGTGATCCAGCGTTCCTTGTAGCGCTCGCCCCAGCTATCGCTGAAGGCGATCTCGTTTGTCTCCTTGTTGTAGCCAATGATGAGCACCACGTGAGCGCTTTGGTCATCCGGTACCAGCGCCGAACTGGCGGCCACCTGGGCCATTTGGGTCTTCCACTGACTCCAGTCTGTCACTCCAGCCCGTTCCTTCGTCCGCGCATTGGCCGTTTCATTGAACGACTCCGTGCTCGAGAGACCCCAAATCACCGGCACACCACGGTCAATGTACTTCGCCAGCTCCTTGAGCTTCATCTCCCCGCTCCAGTTGTCAAAAGACCGGCCCTTCCGCCGAATGTACTGCCCCATGCCATCAAACAGCGCATACATGCTCGTGCCCCCACCGAAGCCCGTGTTCCCCGTCATGGCCAGCACATACATGTCTGCCGAAAGTCCCAGATGACGCATGGCGCGCTCCATGGTAGCAGGCGCGCAATAGCCCTTTGGTCCCTGGTCCACCATCGGCAGATCACCTATCACTACATCCCCGTTTGGACGGGTCTCCAAGTTGGACTTCACCCTGTCGCGCACGACGGTCTCCGATGTCTTATCCACGGTGCCACCCGCGTCCGCGAAGGCCTTCTTCACCACCTCCAGACCCACATATTCCATCTCCTTCTCCTTCAGCAAAATGGCGTGCCCGCGCCAGTCCCACCTGTCCACCGTCTCGCGAGCCGCCCCCTCGCCAAAACGCATCTTCACCGGAGCACCCAGCGACTTGCTGAGCGTCGCCGTGATAGCCTCCACATCAGCCTTCATAGCCTTCTTGAGCATCTCCTTCGCCTCCTTAGGCACCTCACCTCGCTCAAAATGCAGTTCACCGCTGCCCTTCGAGCCGAACAGATCCCCCTTGTTCGCATACACCAGCGATAACGCGGTAGGCTTGTTGTTGTCCGCATACAGCGCCGCAGAAAAAGGCCGCGCACCAAAAAAACGAAACGCCTCATCCGGATACGAACGGAAACTGCTCTGCGTCTTCGTCTTCGACTCCGGGCGAAGCTCAAGCCGCTGTGCCACCTGCTCCGCATCCGTATCCCACAGGGGCGAGTCACCAAAGAACTCCCTCCCGGCCAGAGCGTTCATCTCGGCTGCTGAAATGTTATCGCTGGCACCCGCCTTCTGGCCGCCCGTGGCCAGATTCGCATTCTGCTTCACATACTCCTGGTCCGCCGCCGACAGCATGGCGAGCGGTATGGGAAACTGCTGCCCGTCCTCACGCTGAATCGTCACCTGGCCGTCCGCCACCCCCACCAACCGCGCCTTGATCGTCCGCCCCTTCGCATCCGTGAATACCCTCATCTCACCTCCGGACTGGCCCAGCAAAGGAAGCGAAACGAACAACAGCAAAGCGAAGCGGCAAATCATGGCAATGTCGGATAAACGTTCGACGGAGAAGTCTATTAGGACTTCCTACAGCCCGGCAAGCCCAATCCGTTGAGATCCTCGCACCCTCCTGCCCATGGGCAAGGAACCCTCTCTTCAAAACAGTGAAGGATGTCCGTGCTTCCAGGTCAAACCCCGCCGCCTCGTTGGACAACGCCAGCATCTCAATCCACTTCACCAGGAATGTCACATTCCTCGTTGCCATTCCCGCCTGGCTCCACAACTTGCCAGCCTCACTTACCTTATGGGCAAACTTGATCAACGCATCGCAGTCGTCACCGGCGCAGGCCGTGGCATCGGTAAAGCCATCGCCGAGCGCTTCGTAGCAGAAGGCGCACGCGTCGCCATCATCTCCCGCACCGAGGCGAACTCCCAAGCCGTGGCAGATGCACTCAACTCACAAACACCAGACAGCGCCAAAGGCTACGCCGTAGATGTCGCCAATGGCGAAGCCGTCGCCGCGCTTGGCAAACAAATCCTGGCCGACTTTAGCCACGTGGACATCCTCGTGAACAACGCCGGCGTCACCCGTGACAACCTCCTCCTCCGCATGAGTGATGAAGAATGGGACACCGTGCTCAACACCAACCTCAAGGGTGCATTCCACCTCGTCAAAGCCTTCCAGCGCTCCCTGCTCAAGCAAAAGAACGCCCGCATCATCAATGTGGCCAGCGTCATCGGACTCATGGGAAATGCAGGTCAGGCAAACTACGCCGCTTCAAAGGCAGGCCTCATAGGCCTCACCAAGTCCATGGCACGAGAGTTCGCCGGACGTGGCGTCACGGTCAACGCCATCGCACCCGGCTTCATCGCCACCGACATGACCAGCGTACTGGATGACAAAGTGAAGGAAGGCATCCTCACCAAGATCCCCCTCGGCATCCTGGGCGAGGCCGCAGACATCGCCGCAGCAGCAGCCTTCCTCGCCAGCCCCGAAGCCCGTTACATCACCGGCCAGGTGCTCACCGTGGACGGCGGCATGGTCATGTAGGGGAGGCCACAAAAAGCGCTCCACCCATCTTCAGGCTTTACCTCCCTGGTGAAGTGCCCCCACACTGTACCCATGCGCAGACTGCTTCTCCTCTCCCTCAGCTTCGCCATCCTCGGTCAGCCAGCCCTTTCAGCACCGCTCAAGCTCTTTTGGATCGACTCAGAAGGCGGCGGCTCCACCTTGATCACCACCCCAGCAGGCGAGTCCATCCTCATCGACACCGGCAACCCCGGCGGTCGCGATCCCAAACGCATCCACGAAGTCGCCACCAAGCATGCCGGACTCTCCCGCCTGGATCACGTCATCATCACCCACTTTCACGTAGATCACTTCGGCGGGCTGGCAGAACTCGCAGCCATGATGCCCATAGGCACACTGTATGACAAAGGCGTGCCAGAAAACAGTCCCGACGGCAAACCCCAGGACATGCGCTGGACACTGATGAGACGGCCCTACCTAGACGCAAAAGTGCAGAACCGCGTCGTCCTCAAAGCGGGCGATCTCATCCCACTCAAGAAGGGTGAAGGAGCAGCACTCCAGTTCGCCTGCCTAGGTGCCAACCAGCACTTCATCAAACCCAGACCTGAGCATCCCCGCAATCCCCTCACCGGCACCGTGCCCACCAAACCCGCCGACCCCTCCGACAACGCAAACAGCACCGTCATGGTGCTCGACCTCGGCCCCTTCCGCTATTTCAATGGCGGCGACATCACCTGGAACGTGGAAGACCAGCTCGTCTGCCCTCACAACCTCATCGGCGAAGTGGATCTCTACCAAGTCAACCACCACGGCCTAGACTCCAGCAACAATCCCGTGCTCATCCACTCCATCAAGCCCACCGTGGCCGTCTTCAACAATGGCCCGCGCAAAGGCACCAGCGGCAGCGCCATGCAGGCACTCAAAACCACCCCCACCATCCAAGCCATCTACCAAGTGCACGAGAACGTCAGGGAAGATCGTGAAAACAACACCCAGCCCGAACGCATCGCCAACCACGGAGACCGTGGCGAAAACTGTGAGGCAGGCATCGTCATCTGCGAGGTCGCTCCAGACGGCACCAGCTACACCATGCTCGTCCCTTCGCAATCTCACACCCAGACTTTTCACACCCGCTTGAAGTAGCCCCCATCCTTTCCCCCCAGCTTCTGCGCAAAGGCAGCCCCTCGCACAGCGTAGTGGCAGGAGTGACCCATACAACAAACGCATTCCTTGGCTCGTTGGCATTTGCCCTCTGCCTCCTCCCCGCCGCAGCGCAAGAAGTGGTGGTGGAAAAAGACATCATGGTGCCCATGCGAGATGGCATCACACTGGCCACAGACATCTATCGCCCCGCACGCAACGGCAGTCCGCTCGAAGAAAAACTGCCCGTTATCCTCACCCGGCTGCCCTACAACAAAGACGGCTCCAAACGTTTCGGAGAGTACTTTGCCCAAAATGGCTACGTCTTCGTATCCCAGGACTGCCGAGGTCGTTACAAAAGCCAGGGCATCTGGCACTGGATGAGCGACGACGGACCCGACGGGGTGGACTGCGCCGCATGGATCGGCAAACAGCCCTGGAGCAACGGAAAGATCGGCATGGTAGGCACCTCCTACGTAGGCGGCACCCAGCACGCCATGGCTCTCCATCGCGCACCAGAACTCGTCACCATCATCCCGGTAGATGCCGTGTCCAACTGCGGAGTCCAGTCAGTGCGCAACGCCGGTGCCTTTGAAATGCGGTTCTGGAACTGGATCATGCTCAACGCCGCAAAAGGCAGCCGCAGCGCCCAAGACGCCGCCACACAGACCATACTCCAGGAAATGGCAGACAATCGCTTCCACTACCTGGAAAATCTGCCGCTCCGCCCAGGCATGACCCCGCTACGCCTCGCTCCCGAATACGAAGACTGGCTCGTCGGTGCCATGAGCAACGGAGCGGACAACGACTACTGGAAACCCAACAACATCCTGGACCACACCACCAGCTACAAAGACATCCCAGTCTATCTCGTCGGCGGCTGGTATGACTCCTGGGCAGGCAACACCACCGCCAACTTCACCGCACTCACCAAAACCCTGAAGAGCCCCGTCTATCTCATCATGGGCCCCTGGATCCACGGCGCACAGGCCAAGAGCAGCCACGGCCAGGTGGACTTCGGTCCACAGGCCGCCATTCCAGATGAACTCGCGTGGAGAAAAGAGTGGTTCGACCACTTCATGAAAAACGCCCAGAACACCATCGGCAAAGAGGGCCACTTCGCCACAAAAGTGCGCATCTTCGTCATGGGCACGGGCGACGGACGAAAGACCGACAAAGGCCTGCTCCACCACGGCGGCTACTGGCGCAGTGAAACCGAATGGCCACCCGCACGGTCCCAAGTTCAAAACTATTATTTCAGCACCGGCGGCACACTCTCGCCAGAGACCGGTCAGGGCAGCACCAGCTACACCTTTGATCCACAGAACCCCGTGCCCACCATAGGAGGCAGCATCTCCAGCGGAGACGGCATCCTTCTCCAGGGAGCCTGGGACCAAGTCGGCGGCAAACACATCTGGAACTGGCCCAACCCCATCCCCCTCTCCGCCCGAAATGACGTCCTCGTCTTCCAAACCGAACCACTGCCAACCGACACCGAGATCACCGGCGAGATCGAGGTGAAACTTTGGATCTCCTCCTCCGCAAGAGATACCGACTTCACCGCCAAACTGCTCGACGTCTATCCCCCCTCCCCAGACTGGCCAGGAGGCTTCGCCATGAACCTCACGGATGGCATCGTCCGCGCCCGGTTCCGCGAGTCCCTCAAACAAGAAAACCTCATGGAACCCGGCAAGGTTTACCCCGTCACCATCCGCCTCTACCCCACCAGCAACGTCTTCAAAAAAGGCCACCGCATCCGCGTGGACCTCAGCAGCAGCAACTTCCCCCGCTTTGACGTGAATCCCAACACCGGCGAGCCGCTCAACGCCAACCGCCTCAAGCAAAAAGCCATCAACACCATCCACCACCACCCCGCGCACCCCTCGCACATCACCCTACCCATCATGCGGTGATCCCTCCCTAGCCTGACTGATTCATGAAAGTCGTAGCGAGACGCAGTGAAAGCCCCCAGTGGCAAGCCCAACGCCGCTAATGCGGGCTTGCAGCAAGTCGCAGTAGCGTTTCATGCATCAGTCAGGCTAGCAGCCCAGCCGATCAGCGCCAGCATTCACCGCCGCCGCCCCCTCCTGACCTCGACCGCACTCACCCTGTGTCCGTTCGCCCTTTTCTCTCCCGTCGTTGACGACGCCAGTCAGCAGGTCTATGGAACATCGTCTGGCGCGCATCCTGCTGCGTCTGGCTTCAGCAATCCCCCCCACGCACTAACTCAATAAGAAGATGATCAAGATCGGCATCAATGGTTTCGGACGCATCGGGCGTCTCGTGTTTCGCGCTATTTGTGACCAAGGACTCCTTGGCAAGGAAATCCAGGTCGTCGCAGTCAATGACCTCGTGCCGGCGGACAACCTCGCCTACCTCGTCAAGTATGACTCCACCCAAGGCAAAGCCAAGGAGGAAGTCTATTCCAAAAAGTCCAGCCCTGACCTCGCCGCAGATGACATCTTGGTGGTAGATGGCCATGAGATCAAATGCCTCGCCGAGCGCGCAGGTCCCGCCGCCCTCCCCTGGAAAGCCCTTGGAGTGGACATCGTCATCGAGTCCACAGGCCTCTTCACCGAGCGCAGTAAAGCTCAAGGTCACATCGACGCCGGCGCGAAGAAAGTCATCATCTCCGCCCCCGGCAAAGAAGAGGACATCACCATCGTCATGGGCGTCAATCATGAGAAGTATGATCCCGCCAAGCACCACGTCGTCTCAAACGCCTCCTGCACCACCAACTGCCTCGCCCCAGTGGTGCACGTCCTTCTCAAGGAAGGCTTCGGCGTTGCTGAGGGTCTCATGACCACCATCCACAGCTACACCGCCACCCAGAAGACCGTGGACGGCCCCAGCGCCAAGGACTGGAAGGGTGGCCGCAGCGCCGCCATCAACATCATCCCCAGCAGCACCGGTGCCGCCAAAGCCGTCGGCCTTGCCATCCCAGAAGTGAAAGGCAAGCTCACCGGCATGTCCTTCCGCGTCCCCACCCCTACCGTCTCCGTGGTGGACCTCACCGTGAAGACCGAAAAGGAAACCAGCTACAAGGAAATCTGCGCCGCCATGAAAAAGGCCAGCGAGACCTATCTCAAGGGTATCCTCGACTACACCGGCGATGAAGTGGTCTCCACCGACTTCATCCACGACTCGCACAGTTCCATCTTTGATGCCGGCTCCGGCATCGAACTCAACAGCAAGTTCTTCAAGCTCGTCAGCTGGTATGACAACGAGTGGGGCTACTCCAACCGCGTCGTGGACCTCGTCAAATACATGGTCAGCAAAGGCCTGTAAACCCATCCAAGGTTCATAGCCCCCCCTTTCGCGGGCCAGCCTTCAAACGGGCTGGCCCGTTTGCGTCGGAACAAGCGCGCCAGCCTCCACACACAGCACGCCGAAGCTCATCGTTTCACACAGGCTTTTCCCGCGCACGCTCCACCGCCAGCCTAGCAAGTGCCACGGCCGCCGGGTGGGCGTTGGCACCTGGCACAATGAGGCTGATACTCAGCTTCGGCGCCGAAGCCAACGGCCTCAAAACAGCACCGGGAGGAACGAGATGACCCAACAGCATTGAGCACGGGCAGCAGCCCACACCCGCAGAAACCAGCCACAAAAGATCACTGAAGTCCTCCCCCACCGAACGATACTCCGGCGAGATTCCCCTCTCCAAACACACATCCTGTAGCAAGCGGCCAAAGTGGCGGTTGTTCCGCAGCAGCAGAATCCTCTCCCCTTCCAGCCGCCTAAGCGGAATCCGTCCTCCAAGCGTAGCAAGCGGATGGCCCTCGGGCACCGCAAGTCCCTGCTCCTCAGCCGCCAGCGTCAGGCACTTCATCCTGCTCGTCGCAGCCTCAGCCCGTCCCACCACCGCATCAAGATCCCCCGCCTCCATCCGCGCAAGCACCTCGTCCAAATGCCCCTGCTGCACCTCCAGCACCACACTGCCAAAATCACGATGGAAATGTCGCAAAAGCCCTGCCACCGGCGGCACCATCGCAGTGGGAATAATCCCCACCCTAAGCCGTCCGCTCCGGCCCGCAGCAGCCGAACGCACAGCCGCCTTCGTCAGCCGTTCAGCATCCACCAGCCGCCGTGCTTCCAGCAACAGCTCCGCCCCAGCCGCCGTGACTGCCACGTGCCGACGAGATCGGTCCAGCAACCGGCACCCAAGCTCCTCCTCTAGCTGCTGCACGCAGGCTGTCAGCGTAGGCTGAGTCACATGCAGACGCCGTGCCGCCCTGTGAAACCCCCGCTCCTCGGCAATTGCGATAAAGTATCGGAGTTGGCGCAGTTCCATAGTGATTGATCCAACCTATCAAAGTGAACATCAATAACGATTTTATCAATCAGCTGCCAAAGCCAGACTTCACGCAGCATGATCGCCAAAAAAATCCTCATTGTTGTTGCCAATCCCTCCATCTCCTCCACCCTCGGATGGCCAGTTGGCTTCTGGGCCTCCGAACTCATCCACCCACTCGATGCATTCCACAACGCAGGCCACTCCGTCACCATCGCCAGCCCGCAAGGCGGAAAAGTAGAGTTGGACACCTTCAGTGATCCCCGCGACGCCAGTGGTTACTCCAGGGACGACACACTCTCTCTCGCCTACCTCAGCAGACCAGACTTCACCGCACTTCTGGAAAACACACCAGCCATCACCACGCTCAGCCCAGCGGATTACGATGCACTACTTGTCGCCGGTGGCCAGAGCCCCATGTTCACCTTCCGCCACAACGAGCCGCTACTCGCCCTCTTCAGCACCTTTCTTGCCAGCGGCAAACCCACCGCAGCCCTCTGTCACGCTACTTGTCTTCTGCTGGATCTGAAGAATCCCGACGGCACCGCATTCCTCAAAGGCAAGCGCATCACCGGCTTCGCCAACAGCGAAGAAGACTACGCAGACCAAGCCGTGGGCCAAAAAATCATGCCCTTTCGCATCGAGGACGAAGCCCGTGCACTCGGAGCCCATTTTCACGCAGCACCCGCGTTCCAGCCTCACGCCGTGAAGGACGGCAATCTCATCACCGGCCAGCAACAGCATAGCGGACATGCCACCGCAGCTCTCGTGCTGGACTCTCTCCGATAACCCTCCGCACCATCCCATCACAACAAAATCTTACACCACCAGAATGAACATCACCTTCATCGGCATCGGCCACGTCGGCAGTGCACTGGCCATGCACCTCAGCAGAGCAGGTCACACCGTCACCATCGCAGCCCGACATCCCGACTCGGAAAGCGTGCGCGCAGCCATCACCAAGTGCCCAGCCCTCACCGCGCTCGCACCCGCAGTCGCCGTCGCATCAGCAGACATCATCTTCCTCGCCACGCCCTACGGGGCCAACGCTGAAGCTCTACGTGGGCTGGAAGCCTCCCTGTCCCGCAAAGTGCTCGTTGATTGCACGAACCCCGTAGGCCCAGGCCTCAGCCACAGTCTCGAGAGCAAGACCAGCGGTGCAGAGAAAGTTCAGGAACTCGCTCCCCAGGCTCACGTGGTGAAAGCCTTCACCATTTACGGTTACGAGAACTTCAACGATTCCTCCTACCCTGGCTACGGCGAGCTAAAGCCCGCCATGCTCATCGCCGGTGACGATCCCGTGGCAAAACACACCGTGAGCCAGCTCTGTTCCGAACTGGGCTGGAGCGCCGTGGACGCCGGTCCGCTCGCCAACAGCCTGCACCTCGAGCACCTGACCCTGCTTTGGATCAAAATGGCCCGTGTGCAGGGAGACGGACCTCACTTCGTCTGGGCCCGGCTCCAACGCTGATGGCCCACCTCCAACCGAGAGCAGAGAGAGAGAGTCTCCCCCGCGTCAAACCTGTACCACACCACGCTAACGCGCCGCTACCAGACGAATCGGCAAACTACCCTCATTCCAGATTGAAAACTCTTTGAACCCGGCGGCCCTGCGCTAATAAAGCGCTCCCCCCACGTTTTCAATCGCCATGCCCTCACCGTCACTCAAGCTCTCAGGTCATCCCGTCGCCGTCCTCTTCAGTGGAGGTGATGCACCCGGCATGAACGCCTGCCTGCGCGCCGTGACACGACTGGGCCTCAACCGCCATGAAGTGCCAGTGCTGGGCATTCGAAATGGTTACAAGGGTCTCGTCGATGCCTGCAAACAAGTCCGTGCAGATGGCGGCTACGACCGACTCCGCGCACAGATCGAAGAACGCACCGGACGCTGGGGCATGATCACTGGCGGCCAGAACTTGATCCTCATGGACCACGCCGCAGTAAGCGGCATCGTACGCACCGGCGGCATCGTGCTTGGTTCCGCTCGCTGCCTGGATTTCCACGAAAAGCCCGTGCGGGATGAAGCCGTCGCGCTGCTCAAGAACCTCGGCGTCCGCGCCCTGATCGTCTGCGGCGGCGACGGCTCCCTTACCGGCGCCAAACTCCTGGCTGAGGAAAGCGACCTACGTGTGATCGGGATTCCCGCCACCATCGACAACGACCTCGACTTCACCGAGATGGCCCTTGGTGTCGATACCGCACTCAACACCCTCACCTGGGCAGTGGACCACTTCAAGGACACCGCACGCAGCCATCGCCGCGTCATGATCCTGGAGACCATGGGCCGCGCAAGCGGTGAACTAGCCCGCATGGCAGCCATCGCCTCCGGCGCTGAGATGGTCATCACTCCAAATCCAAACCGTCCTCTCACCCGCGCAGCCATGGAACGACTCGCTGCAAGCATCGCAGCAGGCATGCGTGGCGGGCGGTCCCACACCATCGTGCTCATCGCTGAAGGCGTGGAGTTCGCCCCGGAAATCATTCGCAACCGCGCCTACGTGCTTGCAGATGCTTTCAAAGAATACTTCCAGCGCACCGATGACCTCAGTGACCTCGAAATCCGTCCTTCAGTGCTAGGACACCTCCAGCGCGGCGGCCTCGCCTCACCGCAGGACAGCATCCTCGCCGCTCGTTTCTCCGAGGCGGCAGTGGCGGAAGCCATGAAGCCCGACGGACGGAACGGCATCACCGCCCTCAAGCACGGTCGCGTGGACATCGTTCCCTACGGAGCCGACCCCATAGCCGACCGACGCACCATCATGCAGGACATGGAAGACCTGCACGCCGTCCTCAGTTCCTGGTAAGCCCCCCTTTCTCATGCGCTGGATCATCTGCCTCCTCACCCTCCTTGCTGCTGGATGCCAGCAGAGTCCAAAGCGCAAAGAACAGGACATCAGAGAGGTCGGCAGCCTAGCTCCAGCAGCGTGGTCTGCCACCCTTCCCAATGTGCAGGGTGCCCTGTCCACCAGTTGGCTCACAGATCTGCGCAGCACCGAGCTGAAGCGCATCGTCGAGCAGGCACTTGCATCCAACCGCGATCTCCGCGCAGCCGCCGCACGAGTGCGCGAAGCGCAAGCTCAAGCCAGAGCTGCCGGTGCAAGTCTCATGCCTCAGGTGGATACGGACTTCTCCTCCTCACGCTCCCAGCGTCCTGCCGGCACACGCTTCGAAGGCGTCTCCTCCCGCAGCAACCGCTTCGAAACCGGACTCAATGTCAGCTGGGAGTTGGATGTCTGGGGCCGCGTGAGAGATGGGCGCAGCGCGGCAGCCGCAGACGCCGCAGCAGCCGCAGAGGATGAACATCACGCCCGGCTCCTCCTCGCTGCCAATGTGGTGAAGGCCGCAGTCTCCGTCTATGAGTCTGAGCGTCTTCTGGCACTTGCCAGTCAGGAAGTGGAAGCACAGAAGGCACAACTCAGTATTCTCAACAAACAGCTTGAACGCGGCCTGAATGCCGAGCGCGGCGCACTGGATGTGAGCCTCAGCCAAGCCGATCTCGCCCGCTCAGAGTCCACCGTGCACGCACGCCGCCGTGAGCTTGATGCAGCCAAGCGCTCCCTGGAAGTACTGCTCGGCAGCTACCCGTCCGGAAAAGCTTCTCCTCTTTCCCAACTCCCCACGCTCAGCACCACCGTTCCCGCAGGCCTGCCTTCGGAGCTTCTGCTCCGGCGTCCAGACCTGCGAGCCGCAGAGCGCCGCTTGGACTCGGCGCTCAAAGAGGAGAGCCGCGCTCGCAAAGCCTTCCTGCCCAGCTTCCGCCTCACCACCGGAGCCGGCTACAGCAGCGAGGAACTCACTGAGATGCTCAGCAAAGACGCACTGCTATGGAGCCTTGCTGGTAGCGTGGCACAGTCCATTTTCCAGGGCGGTAGGTTAAAGGCAAACGTGGACGCCGCACGCGCACGCTACGATCTGGCGCTAGAAACCTACGCACAGTCTGCGCTCGATGCCTTTGCGGAAGTGGAAACCGCGCTCGCGGCAGATCGCTACTGGGCAGATCAAGTCAGCGCACTGCGCAAAACACTGGCAGAATCCGAGCGCGCCGAGGCCCTAGCACGCTCAAGCTACGAGCGCGGTCTCTCAGACATCCTCACCCTGCTGGACAGCTTCCAGCGTGCCGCCAGTGCCCGCAGTGCTCTAGTCACCGCCGAGGCATCACGCGTGCGCAATCGCGTGGACCTGCATCTCGCCCTCGGTGGCTCGTTTTAAGCCACCACCGCAGAAGCCTCACGCAAGAATCTTCTTCACAACATGCCCATGCACATCCGTGAGCCTGAAGTCGCGCCCTGCGTAGCGATAAGTCAGTCGCTCGTGGTCAAGCCCCATCAAGTGCATCATCGTCGCCTGAATGTCATGCACATGCACTGGATCGGACACAATGTTGAATCCAAGTTCATCCGTCTCGCCAATCGTTATGCCCGGCTTGATGCCTGCACCCGCCATCCACATCGTAAACGCCTGAGGATGGTGGTCGCGGCCCAGTGCACGACCCAGGGCCGGATTGGTCTCCACCATCGGGGTACGGCCAAACTCCCCGCCCCACACCACCAGCGTATCATCCAGCAAGCCGCGCTGCTTCAAGTCCTTCACCAGTGCCGCTGAAGCACGATCTGTCTGCTGGCAGTTGTTGCGCACATTCCCCTCCACGTTGGAATGCGCGTCCCAGCCTTCATGAAAAATGTTCACGAAACGCACTCCGCGCTCGATCATACGCCGGGCTAGCAGGCAAGCACGGGCGTAGCTCGGTTTTTCAGGATCGCAGCCATACATCTCCAGGGTCTCCTTGCTCTCCGACTTCAGGTCCATCAGCTCCGGCGCAGACGTTTGCAGACGAAACGCCATCTCGTAAGCCGAGATGCGCGTGGCAATTTCAGGGTCACCCACCTCACCGAGCCGCTTGTCATTCATTGCTCGCACCAAATCAAGCGAGTCACGCTGCGCTTTCGCATCAATGCCAGCCGGGCTTGAGACATTCAGAATCGGGTCTCCTGAGTTGCGAAATCTCACACCCGTATAGACCGTGGGCAGGAAGCCGCTGGACCAGAGAGCACTGCCCCCTGACAAGCCGCTGCCAGTGGACATCACCACAAACGCCGGAAGGTTCTGCGTCTCCGCTCCCAGTCCATAAAGCGCCCAGGAACCCATGCTGGGACGCCCAGGCTGCGAGAATCCCGTCTGGAAAAATATCTGCGCCGGTGCGTGGTTGAACTGGTCCGTCTTCACGGACTTGATCAGGCAAATGTCATCTGCAATCTCCGCCAAATGCGGCAGCACCTCCGACAGCTCCGCACCGCTCTGACCATGCCTAGTGAACTTGAACCTCGGCCCCAACGCCGCAGCGTCAGGGCGAATGAAAGCGTAACGCTGGCCACCGATGACCTCGGGCGGAATAGGCTTTCCCTCATACTTCGTAAGCGCAGGCTTGTGATCAAACAGTTCCAACTGGCTGGGAGCACCCGCCATGAACAGGTGAATCACCCGTTTCGCCTTAGGCTCGTGGTGCCCCCCGCGAACGCTCAGCGGTGCAGCGCTCGCGAAAGAATCCGTGAGCAGACCGGCGAGCCCGACCTTCCCCAGACCTACGCCACAATCTCTCAGAAAGTGCCGCCTGGTCAGATACTGGCTATGCGTGCGGATGAGTTCGGAAACCATACAGAAAAAACGCAGCAAAACCGCAGGTAGTTGCAAACTGGCACAGCGGTTGCATCTCAGACATAGCGCTTTACCATCCCCAAACGTGATGCAGATAGTTTTCAACGAAATCAGCGCGGCGGAACTCTCCCGTCTGCCCACTCAGACCCAGTTTCAACTGCTTGAGGCACTGGACATTCAACCCCAGGACCTGGAAGGTGACGCGCTGGCGAGGAAGTTTGGCCTTCTGGAAAGGAATCACGCCCGCCTCTACCGCTGCCGTGCCGGCGACTACCGCATCTACTTTGCCGTGGAGGAGGGCAATGTCCGCGTCCACCGCGTCCTGCACAAAAACACCCTCGCAGACTTCATGTTCCGCTCCAACCTCCCCGTGAGCGAGGACGAAGAACTCGCCAAGTCCAAGAACTTCTGGCGTCTCATCGAGGAAGGGGCCAATACGCTGAAAGTCTGGTAGGCCGACCCGCGCTGGCGGGTTACATCTCCATTGCGCTTCCGCCACGCTGCGCCTTCTTATGCGCCCCTTTTCCGTCATGAGCAGCGAGCAACGCAAAGCATTCCCCTTCTCCGAGTTTGAACCCAGATGGCAGACCGCCTGGGAGCAAGCCCGCGCCTACCGCACTCCGAATCCAGGAGACGCCGACTTTGACGCGTCGAAGCCCAAGTACTTTGTGCTCGACATGTTCCCCTATCCCAGCGGCCAGGGCCTGCACGTCGGTCATCCAGAAGGCTACACCGCCACCGACATCATAGGCCGCTACAAGCGCATGAAGGGTTTCAACGTGCTGCACCCCATGGGCTGGGACGCATTCGGCCTGCCTGCGGAGCAGTATGCCATCAAGACCGGTACGCATCCCCGCGTCACCACCGAGGCGAACGTGGCCAACTTCAAAAAACAGCTCAAGTCCCTCGGATTCGCCTACGACTGGGACCGAGAGGTCAACACTACCGATCCCGGCTACTTCAAATGGACACAGTGGATCTTCCTGAAGCTCTACAACTCCTATGTGGGCGACGATGGAAAAGCGCATCCCATCAGTGAACTCGAAGCACAGGGTCTGAGCCGCGAGGAAATCGATTCAAGACGCCTCGCCTACGTATCCTCCGCCCCCGTGAACTGGTGCCCTGAGCTGGGAACCGTCCTGGCCAACGAAGAAGTGGTGGATGGAAAAAGCGAAGTCGGTGGCTTCCCCGTCGAACGCCGCCCCATGCGCCAGTGGATGCTGCGCATCACCGCCTACGCCCAGCGCTTGATCGATGAACTGGACGGCCTCGACTGGCCAGAGAGCATCAAGCTCCTCCAGCGCAACTGGATCGGCCGCAGCGAAGGCGCTCACGTCACCTTCAGGGTGGGAGAGTCCGCTGTGACCGTGTTCACCACCCGACCAGACACCCTGTTCGGCGCCACCTACATGGTGCTCTCCCCCGAGCACCCACTGGTGGCGCAAATCACCACCACAGAGCAGAAAGCCGCAGTCGAGGCATACCAAAAGTCCGTCTCCTCCAAGTCAGACCTCGAGCGCACCGAACTGGCCAAGGACAAAACCGGCGTCTTCACCGGCGCGTTCGCCACGAACCCAGTCAACAACGAACCCATACCTGTCTGGATCGCCGACTACGTACTCATGGGTTATGGCACCGGAGCCATCATGGCCGTTCCTGCCCATGACGAGCGCGACTTTGAGTTTGCGAAAAAGTTCGGCCTTCCAATCACTCAGGTCGTCCAACCGCCGGAAGGTAAAGAGTGGCAGGGCTACACCGATGACGGAGTGTCCGTGAACTCCGGCTTTCTCAACGGTCTGCACACAGCCGAAGCCAAGAAAGCCATCACCGCCTGGCTCGAAGAGCGCGGTCTCGGTAAGGGCACCACCAACTTCAAACTGCGCGACTGGCTCTTCAGCCGCCAGCGTTACTGGGGCGAGCCCTTTCCCATAGTGTGGGAAAACGGTCAGCACCGCAGCATCCCTGAGAACGAGCTGCCCCTGACACCTCCAGACCTGGATGACTTCAAGCCCACAGGCACCCCTGAGCCACCCCTATCCAAAGCCACCGACTGGGTAAGGTATTCCGAAACCGCCACGCGCGAACTCAACACCATGCCTCAATGGGCCGGGTCCTGCTGGTATTACCTGCGCTATTGCGATGCCCGAAACAGCGAGCGCTTCGTGGGTGAAGACGCCGAACGCTACTGGATGGGCGGCGGCAAGCCCGGCGGCGTCGATCTCTACGTCGGCGGCACAGAACACGCCGTGCTGCACCTCCTCTACGCCCGCTTCTGGCATAAAGTGCTCTTTGATCTGGGTTACGTCAGCACGCCGGAGCCTTTCCAGCGCCTCGTGAACCAAGGTCTTATCCTTGGCGAAGACGGACAGAAGATGTCCAAATCACGTGGCAACGTCGTCAACCCCGATGACGTCGTGCGCGACTTCGGCGCTGATGCGCTGCGCTTATACGAGATGTTTATGGGTCCTCTCGAACAGGTGAAGCCTTGGAGCATGAACGGTGTAGAAGGCGTCTATCGTTTCCTCGCCCGCGTCTGGCGCCTCATCATGCAGGAAAACCAGGAAGGCGCTTGGGTCCTTTCACCCCAACTGGCCGACATCCCTGCCGACAAAAAGCTCAACAAAGTCTTGCACGAAACCATCAAAAAGTGCGGCGAAGACATCGAGAAACTCAGCTTCAATACCGCCATCAGCCAGATGATGGTTTGCACCAACGCACTGACGCAAGCCGAGAAAAAGCCCGTGGCCTCCATCGCCACCTTCCTGCGCGTGCTCAGTCCGTTCGCTCCTCACCTCGCCGAAGAACTCAACGATCGCCTGCGTGCCGCTTTCCCTCAGCACGCCGCCACTCGCTTCGTCGCCGATGAAACCTGGCCCTTGTTCGACCCCGCCGCCCTGGTGGAAGACGAGATCGAAGTCGTCATTCAGGTCAACGGCAAGCTCCGCGACAAGCTTACCGTACCCGTAGCCATCACAAAAGACGAGATGGAAAAGCTCGCACTCGCCAGCCCACGTGCACAGGAGTTCATCGGCCACCTCACCGTTCGCAAAGTGATCGTCGTCCCGGGCAAGCTGGTGAACATCGTCGCCAACTGATTCTCAAGACGCAAGTCAGCAACACACAGGATTCAAGATCAGATCGGACCGCTGGTTCCCGTCTTGATTCTTGAAGCTCGTGCACTTGTATCTCCAGCCATGCGCCTCGCCCTCATTCACTACACGAAACCGCCCACCGTCGGCGGAGTGGAGCGCGTCATGGACGATCAGGCTGCCATCTTGCGATCCCTCGGGCATGAGGTGGTTTTCCTCACCGCCCGAGACAAAATCGGCACCCTCTCGGACTTCGAAGGAGTGATCGTCCACAATGTTTTCACCATGCCGTTCGACCCCGAGCTCACACGTCGTCTCCATGAGATGGCCGCTGCATGGCCGCATGGGCGTTGGCTCAACTGGGTTCATGACATCGCAGCTATCAATCCCGCCTACGCACACATGCCCTGGTGCGACCCTCCATACGAAATCCTCACCCAGCCGCCTCCGAACTGCCTGCATGTCACCGTCTCTGAAGAACGACGCAGACAGTATTCAACGGCCACAGGGCTGCCACCAGAGCACATACGGGTCTTTACCAACGGAGTGGACACGTGGCGCCTACTTGGCTTGTCTCCCTCATTGCGGCATTGGGTTACTTCCTTGGATCTGTTTCGTCGCGATCTCGTGTTGCTTCACCCCGCACGCATGGTCAGAAGGAAGAACATCGAGATGGCCATTCAGCTGGTGAACACCGCACGAGCGGCAGAAATCAATGTCGCCTACCTCGTCACCGCTGCACCGGACCCCCACAACGCGGATCAACTTGCCTACGCTCACGAACTGGCCGCACTGTCCGACGGCTTAGGCTTGAGCGATCACGTGTTTTTCATCGGCCAACAAGCGCATGTCTCAGAGGAGGATCTCCGTGGCTTGTACCAGATTTCAGACCTTCTCTTCTTCCCGAGTACGAGTGAAGGTTTTGGCCTCCCCCTGCTTGAGGCCGCGGTTCACGCCCTGCCAGTCTATTGCAGTGATATCCCGGTGCATCGTGAAGTGGCAGCAGTTGAGGCGAGGTTCTTCGCACTCAATGAGCACCCTGCCGAACTCACCTCCAGGATCATGGCAGACCCCATCGTTGGCTTGCGAAGAAGCCGGCGTCGCCTCTGCTGGGAGAGCGCCACGTTCAACGCCAGTGCAAGGTTGGACGACTTGCTAAAATCCGCGTGCACGAAAAAGGCGTGATGGAGCACTCCATCACGCCTCAGAGACTAGGTAGATTCTATTCGCCAGCCTTCGGATAACCCGTTGGGAACGAACCCTTGCTGTCCTTGCCCCAGAAGAAGCGCATTCCTACCAACGCCGTCCAGCCCTCATAGCCGGCCTTGCCAGACATGGATGCATATTCGACGCCCGTCATGAACTTCATTTTCTGGCCGTAGATGTAGTAGTCAATGCCAAGGTAACCAGCCTGATAAAGGTCACCTGGACCCCCCCCCGCCTCACGCTCATACCGGCGCTGCGGACGCAGTCCCTTCTCCCCGTTCGACGTGGCTATTTGGTAGCGACCGACCAAGTGAAGCTTGTCCGTGAGCATCCAGGCAGGCATGATGTTCGCTCCAAAGAAATCCCCGTCCTCACCTCCCTCGCCGTAAACCAGTTCCACCACCCCGCCAAAACGGCCCTCCTTCATCGCAAGACTGGTAGCCACGGCATTCTCCACCGTCTGGAAGATCGTGCTGTTCTCATTCGTCTTGCTGTGCAGATACTCCAGCGTCCACTCTGCCGAATCCACACCCAGGGTCTCCGTCATGTCATACATGACCTTGGCTATGTAGGAACTGCCATCGAACTCCGTGAACTCCTCGCTCAGGTCATCAGACGGGCTGTTGCTAAAAGCACCTGCATAGTAGCTCCACTTCTTGCCAAGCTTGCCCGTGATGACAACGCCAGGAGCGTAATCAGGACGCATGTGGTTCAGGATCTGGCTTCGCTCAAAGTAAAGGTGGTACCGGCTGGACGTCGTCCAGTCGTAAGTGAACTTGGGCTTCTGCTTGCCCACCAAAATCGCAAACGCGGAGTCGGGCTTCCACTGGAGGTATAGCTCGGTGAAACCATTATAAAATGGGTCAAAGTCACTGCCGCTCACCATCTCACCCTTCAGCATGAACTCCTTGAACAGATCAAACTCAAGGCCGATGCGAAAGCGCCGAAACTCAAAGTCCTCGCTCTCACCAGTGTCTAGGTCTGCCCAGTGATACTGCATGTGGTAGCGACCGGTAAGGCGAATAGCCTGCACCACTGGATTGTCCGGATTGTCATACCAGTCAGCAAGTCCCCAGATCTGGTCATAGACAGACTTTTCCTTGGGTGCCACCTCGGGGGCCGAGGGGAGCTTTGATCCGGTCCCAGCAAAACCCATACCCGCTAGCATTAGGGATAGGGCGGCAATGGTTGTTCTTACGTGTCGTCGTTGGTGCATGTGTTGAGTTCGGTGGTTGTGATGATAAGGGAGGCCGGATCACGCAGAACGCATCACCGGGCCGGCGGGCGCACTGTGACGAAGCTGTCAATCTTGGCCAAACGGTCCGTGTGACGCTTTCGTGACATTGACCGCAGGCGAACGGGTTGCTCGGGAGATAGCTCTCCACAGACCACCCCGCCACTGGCTTCACAGCAAAATTGCCGTCACCAATCGACCACGCACTCCAAGAACACTCCCCTTCTTCATCGGTCCAAAGAAACAAGATCCGGCCGGGGAATGCTACCTCCACAGCCGGATCAAGAGTGAATGAAAACAGCAATCCTTAGTTCACCGTATATGGCAGGGAAGAATGATGGAGCACGATACGCAGGTTGCCTGCGTCATCCTTCTTGAATCCCCAGGTCTTGTCCACCTCGGTCACTTTACCGTTGCTGTCGGTGATCCGCACCTTACCCATGGTCAGGGCCAAATCGGCAGTGATGTGGATCGCCGAGTTTTCGAACTCATACTTGGTCCAGCCCTTGATGGCAAAACCACCGTCCTTGGGGAAGTTGGGGTTCCCACCCACAAAATAGGCCAGCGCTCCCTCACGAGTGGGCCGGAACGTTTGAGGAGCCTCGGTGAGCGTCGGCTTGAACAGTACAGGCCCAAGACTGTAACCGTAAGCCGCGTCCAAAACCGCCTCGGCGGTGGCCTTGGCCTTCTCAAATCCTCCCTCCTTGTAATCGGTGGAGATTTGGATCAACGCTTGTCCCCAAGACTTCTGAGCCTTCTCAACCTCGGCAAGCGTGATGTTCGTGTACATCACAGGAATCTCGCCGCGAACAGGACTAACAGCCGCGTTGGCGACAACCAGCAGTGCAATGGCAGTAACGAGTGTTTTCATGGTCTTTGTAGGGTGCTTTGGGTTTGGGTTGTTTTGAACCGCTTTAAGAAAGCCAATGAGCACCATCAGCCTTTTCAAAGCTCCACCCATTTACGGGACATCAAAAAAAAGAGACGCAAAAACCGAAAAAAATCGATCGGTAACCGTGTGGCTCTCCCACGCAGCCACTCGGAGCCTCCACAAGGATTCAGTCGAGCAATCTCCCGATTAGCTAGATGGAGTCGCTCTGGACCCTGTCTCCACTTCTCGCAGAGGTGTAACAAATACCCACATCACGAGCAGATTACTCAGCGCCACTGGCCCCACCCACCGCCTGATAAAGCAGATACTGCGCCGCATTGAACTGGGTCACAGCCCTGAGATATTCAAGTCTCGCCCGAGTCAGCTCCTGTTCCGAGAGCACAGTCTCTAACACCACGCCCACTGCAAACTCGCTGCGCCCTAGGGTGAGCTTGTTATTCTCCTCGGCGGCTTTCACTGCGGCTCGTGAAGCGTTCACTTCTCGGGCCAAAGCTTTGCATTGTTCCGCAGCAGCTACGACTTGCGCGGTAATACTCTCGCGTGCCTTTGCTTCGTTTAGCTCAGCCTGCCGCACACGCGACTCGGCGGCCATACGGCGACCCTTGTCAAAAAGACCACCTGCTCCAATCTTCCACGTCAGGCCGACAAAATAGTCCTGAGTGTCTTCGACGCCCTGAGTGCGCGAACCAGTCCCTCCATCAAGCCCGCCGCCAAAGGCCTGTGCCGTAAAAGTGGGAACCCAGGGGCCTCGCACCACCGCGTCGCGCTCTGCTCGCAAGGCCGCGATTGCGGCCAGTTCACGCGCAAGCTCGGGGCGGCTGGCGAGTGCTTTCTCGATGAGCGGCTTCACATTGGTGTCAGGGTTTACCAGCTTGATGAGGCGTGGCTCACCATCTGCGGGAGTCAGCATGATGGAAGGATCCAACCGCAGCTTCTCTGCTAGCGCCACACTGGCCAGTCTCAGTGCGCCGCGTGCACGCTCCAGCTCCACTTCATTTCGCCGCGTCTGCACATCCACACGGAGTGAGTCGCCCTTGAACGCGACGCCGGCTGTGACGGCGTTCGTGACCTGCTTGCCATAGTCCTGAGAAATGCGCACTGCCTCTGAGGTCACGCCCACTACCGCCTGCGCCTGCACGAGGTCAAAGTACGCCGCAGCCGCATCTACTTGCCTCGCCAGACGCTCGCTGGCCAAGTTCCTATCAGCGGCCACAGTCCTTTGTTTCGCCGCAAGCTTCTGATAGATTGCCTCACCAAGAGACAATTCCAAACCCGCTCCCAGGCCTACTGTGTAGCTTTGTTTACTCGCATCAAACACCTTCCCCTCCACATCCTGGATGGCACCCTGATGATTCTTGTAGCCCGCACCAATCGTCAGCACAGGAAGAAAGGCCAACGTTCGCTGTTGCTCATCCGCCCTCGCCTCAGCCAGTTTTTCCTCCGCTAGCTTCACCTCTAACGCGTCGGCCCCCGCTAAGCGCAGTGTCGTCGGGAGATCGATGGTCTCGGCACGGAGCGCGGGCGACAGCGTCAACAGAAGTAGGATGAATCTCATGGTCTTGCGGTTACAGGCTGTTCGGGAGTAAGGACGACCTTTCCGGGAAGCAGCACTGTAGCGGAGGCGTCCAGCCCGCTGCGGATTTCGACATTCACTCCGTCGTTAAAACCAATCGCTACGGGGTTCTTCTTCGCCTTGCCATCCACCAGCGTGAAGACGAAAGCGCTGGTCTTCTCCATCACCAGTCCGTCTGCGGGGATCAGCATCACGTTCTCGTGTTCTTCCACAGCTATCTTCGCAATGGCATACATACCAGGACGGAGTCTGAGATCAGCGTTATTCAGATCCGCTTCAGCGAGCATGGTACGAGTGCCGGGATCCAGTGCAAAAGCCACCCGGGAGATACTGCCTTCAACAGGACTGGATGCCGCACCCAGCGCATCGATTTGAGCCTTCACGGGCTTGCCTGCACTAACCAACGTTGTCTCAAGCTCCGTCACGGGAATTTGCAAACGAATCGTACTCGCATCAACGATCTCAAACATCTTGCTCGCTGACGCATTCACCAGCGCACCGGCATCGACATGCCGTGCGGACAGGATGCCGTCAAAAGGGGCCGCTATCTTCGCATAACCAAGCATCACACGGGCCTTCTTGGCATTGGCATTTACCACATCAAATGACGCCCTCGCCTTGTCGAGTTCTGACTTCGCCTTCTCCAACATTTGCGGCAAGATGAGCGCCGGAGAGGCCTTTTGCGCTTTCAGCATTCGGTCATACTCCTGCTGCGCAAAGTCCAGTGCGGGCTTCAACGCCGCTGACTCGGCTTCGTATTTGCTCAGCTCCGCTTCCAGTTCCGGCATCTCGATCTCGGCCAGCACCTGACCGGCCTTCACGGCATCTCCCTTGTCAACACCGACCGCTTTTACGAAACCTGTCACCTTCGCGTAAATCACCGTCTGCTGCCATGGCGCTAACGTGGAAGGAAACGGCACCCAACGATGCACCGTTCCGCTTGTCGGCTTTGTTGTAGGAAGTTCGAGAGCTGTCACAGTGGACGCCACGAGCAGCAGAATAAGCAGACGCATGAGCATTCAGTTTGCAGTGTTTAGTTCATCAGGATCCAGAGACGGAGACACCGGTACTTTATCGGACACCATCGCAAATACACCCGGAAGCAGGAACAAGGTCGCCAGCGTGCCCAAAGCAAGACCACCTGCCACCGCTTTCCCCAGCGGCCCTGCGGTGCCACCACTCGCGGCGAGAGGTATCATCCCCGCGATCATGGCAAAGCTGGTCATCAGAATCGGACGCAGACGGCTACACGCTCCATACACGGCGGCGTCGTTCCGGGTCATGCCTCTCTGATGTGCACGGCTGGCAAAAGTGACGAGCAGGATGGCGTTAGCCACAGCTACACCGACGGCCATAATGGTACCCATAAAGGACTGAACATTCAGAGTCGTCTGAGTCATCCAAAGAACCAGCACCACACCGAGCAGCACGGCAGGCAAAGCGGTGATCACGGCGAGCGCAAGCCTCACACTTTGAAAATTCGCCACAAGAAGGAGGAAGATCACCACCACGGCAGTGAGTAGGCCAGCTCTCAATCCACCTTGCAACTCCTTCATCGGCTGCACTTGACCACGCAGAGCCACGTTCACACCTGCGGGCGCGGCGGTTTCAGCGAGCACCTTCTCAACCTGTGCTGCGACACTGCCCAGGTCGCTGCCATGGATGTTCGCAGTGACGGTAACCATTCGTGACATGTTGTAGCGGTCATATTGCCCTATCACAGTGCCCTCGCTGACTTTGCTGATGCTGCGCAAAGGCACAGTTCCCTGACTCATCGACGTGATTGGAAGATTGAGAAGATCCTCAATGCTCTTCATCTGCATTTGCGGCACCTGCACTTGCAGGCTCATGCTCACACCGGTCTTGGTGTCAGCATAGTAATTCGGCACCGTAAACCGGCTACTTGCAGTGGCCGCAACGAGACTGCGAGTGGCGTCAACCATCCGCACACCCAGCAGCCCTGCGCGTTCGCGGTCGATGTTCACATCCACACTAGGATAGTCCAGCGTCTGGCCAAACTGCACGTCACGCAACGCCGGGATCGCCTCCAGCAACTGTCTGATCACCTCGGCGTGAGCACGACTCAATGCAAAGTCCTTACCGCTGACCGCGACCTCGATAGGCGTAGGTGATCCCAGCGCCATCACGCGAGACACAATGTCTGCTGGCTCAAAGGAGAATCGCGCATCCGGAAACTCCTTCTCGAACCTCTGACGCAAGGATTCACGAATCTCTTCAACCGACCTTCTTTGCGTATCGTCTTTGAACTGCACCTGCAACACTGCCTCCTCCGGCCCACTGTTCCATTGGTGGATCAAGTTGACCGGGTAGTTGGATGCGTGAACACCGACTAGCCCCATACTCACGGAAACTGGACCCTCTTCACCAATCATTTGCAATACTCGTAAGGCTGTCTGCTCGGTGGTTTCCAGTGTCGTTCCAGCTGGGAGCCGAATGCGAAGTTGAAGCTGCCCAGCATCCACTTGCGGAAAGATCTCCTGTCCGAGACGAGGCAAAAGCTGACTCGTAGCAAACAAGGTCCCCGCCAGATACGCCGGTATCACCACAAACCGCGTGAGAACCAGCGAACGAACGAATGCACCAAAGAGTCCATGTGTTGTTTCGAGCCTATTCTGATGGGCAGCGGAGGAGGTGACTGTTCCCGGCTTTGCTTTTCGCGTCCACCACACCATCAGCACCGGCACCAGTGAGCTGGAAAGCAAATAGGAAGCAATCATGCTGAATCCCACTGCAAGCGCTAGGGGGGTGAAAAGCGCCTTGGCCGCGCCTTGCATGAAAAACGACGGTACAAACACCGCAAGGATGCATAGCATGGCTAGCATTCGCGGTACGCCAGTCTCCTCGGTAGCTTCCAGTGCGGCACGGGCAAGCGCAGCTTTTGTCGGCCTCCCACTACTATGACGGTAGAGATGCGCGTGGATGTTTTCCATGGTCACCGTGGCTTCATCGACCAAGATGCCAACCGCCAAAGCCAGTCCGCCGAGTGTCATCAAATTGACCGACTGGCCGGTGATCCACATCGCAAGCAGTGCCGCACCGATAGAGATGGGAATGTTCAACACCACGATCAATGCGCCACGCAAGTCACGAAGAAACAGCAGCACCATCAGCCCGGTGAGCACCGCTCCGAGAGCACCTTCCTTCACAAGGTCCTGAATGGCGCGGATGACCCAGGGACTCTGGTCAAACTCAAAGGTGACGTTGATGTCCTCAGGACAGGCAGCCTTGAACTTGGGCAGGTTCTGCTTCACCAGCTCCACCACGCTGAGCGTCGAGGCATCACTGCGCTTCGTCACCGGCATGTAAACGGTGCGCCGTCCGTTCACCAATGCCACGCTCGTCACCATATCGCTGCCATCCACCACTTCACCGATGTCACGCACAAAGACAGCACCTTTATCTGTGACCTTGAGAGGGACGCCCGCCAGGTCTTGGATGTTCTTCACCACGGCATTTGTAGGTACGATTGGGTAGCTGCCAGGCAGCGCCATGTTACCGCTGGGACTGATGCTGTTCGCAGCGGTCATCGCAGCCACCACATCATCGGGTGACAATCCATAAGCACGCAGCCGGTCCGGCTTCACGGTAACCACAATCGTCCGCGCACTGCCGCCGAAGGGTGGAGGAGCAGACACACCTGGCAGCGTGGCAAAGAGCGGCCTCACCATATTCAGCGCCGCGTCTTGCATTTGCCCCACGGTGCGGTCTGGGTTCTCCGTTGAGAAGACGAGATTGCCCACCGGCACGCTGCCCGCGTCAAAGCGTGTCACAAAGGCACCCGGCGTTCCCGGTGGCATGAAGGAGCGGCTGCGGTTCACATACGCGATCGTCTCTGACAACGCCGCAGACATGTCGGTTCCCGGGTGAAACTGGAGCTTCATGATGGAAGCGCCCTGGATGTTCTTCGACTCCACATGCTCGATCCCGGCGATGTAGAGGAAGTGATACTCGTAGTA
>CAZIGH010000044.1:0-45421 GCA_964538625.1 uncultured Verrucomicrobiaceae bacterium | reverse complement strand
AACCCTGTGGGTAGGCGGGATACGGGTAGCCAGGTGGCGGTGGATAGCCACCCTGCGGATAGCCCGGCGGATACGCGCCTGGTGGGTATGCCTGCGGAGGATAGCCAGGAGGCATGGGGTAGCCCGGCGGGTAACCTGCTGGAACCTGAGGCAGCGGCTGCGAAGCCTCTGGTGAGGGTGGATGGGTTGGATTCTCCTGGCTCATAATGTCGTCTCGGCTCCCGATGGCGAGTGGATTCCACCAAAATCCTCGTGGTTTGTGAAGAAAAAACTCGGAGCGTGACCGAAAGCTCCCGGAAGTTCATATTCCGGCTCTACGCAACGAAACTTCGTGCACCGCCTGACGTTCCATAGCTGCCCCATGCCGCCCACTTCGCCCAGTCCCACCGCCTTACCTCTCATCGAACTCCTTACCCAGGTCGCTTCGAACGCCGGTTGCCAGAACGCGCTTCGCTGTCGGGAGACTCTGGAAGAGGCCCAGGAAAAACGCCAGCCGCTCATCCATGCGCTGCTGGACAACAACCTAGTGGATGAAGAATCGTTCTTTGAAGAGCTCGCAAGGACACTCAAGCTGCCCTACAACTCGGACGAGAGCCTCGAGGCTCCAGAAGGCGGCTTGCACGCCAAGTTCCCTGCCAAGCTCGCTCTGCGGCATCATTTGTATCCCGCTCACATCACCGGCCTAGAGGCAACGCTGCTCACCTACGATCCCTTCGACCTGGATGCGCGGCAGGCCGTAGGGCAGGAGCTGCGCAAACGCATCCATTGGCACATCGCCTCCCGCCACCGCATTCTGGATGCTCTCCACCAAGGCTTCGGCGTGGGTGCGGAGAACTTTGACGAACTGCTCGAAGGCCGCGAGGACATGGATGCGGATGACTTGAAGCAGGAAGTCAACGTGCTGGACGAGGCCGATGAAGAGGCCACCGTGATGAACTTCGTGAACCAAATTTTCCGAGAGGCGCTCAAGGAGCGTGCCACGGACATCCATGTGGAACCACTGGAGCGGGACTTGCGCATCCGCTACCGCATCGACGGCAGATTGCTCGAAGTGCCAGTGCCACCCAATATGCGCCTGCTTCAGTCCTCACTCGTTTCACGCCTCAAAATCATGGCGCATCTCGACATCGCAGAGCGCCGCCTCCCGCAAGACGGCCGCATCAATCTCGAGCTCGACGGCAGCCCTATCGACGTCCGCGTAGCCACCATCCCGAGCGTCAACGGAGAATCCGTGGCGCTTCGCTTGCTCACACGCCAGAAGTTTGACTTCAGCAAGCTAGGGCTGGATGAGCACAACGAAGCCATCCTGCGCAAGCTCATCGCCATGCCAAACGGCATCATCCTCGTCACCGGTCCTACCGGATCCGGCAAGTCCACCACCCTCTACACCCTGCTTCGGGAACTCAACACCAAGGACCGGCGCATCGTCACCATCGAAGACCCCGTGGAAAACAAGCTGGATGGCGTGGTGCAAATCGCGGTAAAACCCGAGATCGACCTCACCTTCGCCGCCGGTCTGAGGTCCATTCTGCGCGGTGACCCCAACGTCATCATGGTGGGTGAGATGCGCGACCAGGAGACCGTGGAGATTGCCATTCGCGGTGCCCTAACCGGGCACCTTGTGCTGTCCACCCTGCACACGAACGACGCCGTCTCCGGCATTTCACGCCTGCTGGACATGGGCATCGAACCCTTCCTCGTCTCCAGCTCCGTGCGCGCTTTCCAGGCACAGCGCCTCGTGCGCACACTCTGCACCAACTGCAGCCAGCCAGCCAAACTGGATGACAGCATCCTCCTCGCCGCCGGGTTCCCCCTTGACCAGAAACACACGCTGCGGTCCCCCGGGGGCTGCCGTCAATGCCGCGGCACCGGGTTCCTTGGCCGTCTCGCCATCATGGAAATCTGTCAGATGACCCCGGCGCTGGCACAGAAGATCAACGACCGCGCACCCGTTGCAGAGATGAAGGCACAGGCCCTCGCAGACGGCATGGTGCCCATGCGGCAATACGGATTCGGCAAAGCCATCGCCGGCATCACCACGCTGGAAGAGGTGCTCACAGTGACCGCCGCGAGCGAGTAGCCCGTCATCAGTGGACGAATGGCCGACTACGTTTTAAGCAACTCCTACCGCGCCATGAGCAGAAAATCAGGCCAACCCCGAAATCTCCTGTCAACTCGGTGCCATGCTCAGATCAAGGATGTGTCACCGCCAATCGCAACACCCGTCACCGCCTAACCGTCCCACCCCAAACGAGTGCCTAGCTTCACCTACACCGCCCTGACGCCCACCGGCCAACAGTCCACTGGCAAGGTGCAGGCCACCTCTCGCGCAGAGGCCTTCCGCAAACTGGAGTCACAGTCCCTCACACCGGTCAAAGTAAGCGAGGAGGCCAGCTCCCGCACCGCTGCCAAGGAAAAGGCCGCCGCTGAAGCCGCCAGTGCTGAGCCGGTCAAGCTCAAGCGCGCGCAGTTGATCCTCTTCACCGAAGAACTTGCGGACCTGCTGGATGGCGGCCTGCAGATCGATCAGGCGCTGCGCATCCTGGAAGAGCGCCAAGACTCAGCCCAAATACGCCGCATCTCAGCCATTCTCCGCAACGAACTGCGTGAAGGTGCCACCGTTTCCAAAGCGCTCAAAAAGGCTTCGCCCAGTTTTGATGACCTGTATCTGAACCTCGTCTCCGCTGGCGAAGTCACAGGCTCCCTCTCGGATGTGCTGCGGCGTCTGGCCGCCAACCTCACCGTACTTCAGGAGCTCCAAAGCAAGGTCACTCAGGCCATGATCTACCCTGCACTGCTCATCGTCGCCTGCATCGCCCTGCTCATCGTCTTCATGACCGTTCTAGTCCCTCAGTTGACTGATTTGCTGAAGGACTCCGGCACCAAGCTGCCCATGGCTACAGAGCTCCTCATGGGGTTCTCATCCTTCCTCGGCAGCTACTGGTGGCTGCTGCTTGCAGTGTTCACCATCGGCTTCCTCTCTTTCAAAGGCTACGTAGCCACAGCAAAAGGGCGGATGTGGTGGCATCAAACCAAACTCTCCCTCCCGCTCTTCGGCCCCGTCATCAGCACCCGCCTGTTCGCCCAGTTTGCCCACTCCCTGGGTAATCTGGTTACCAACGGCGTCCCTCTGCTCAATGGCCTCAAGCTCGCAGCGCGTGGCATGACCAATGACCACCTGCAAGTGCTGCTCGGAAAAGCCGTCGCCCTCGTCGGCGAAGGCGCACCACTCTCCGCTGCCCTCCGCAAAGTAGGCAACTTCCCCACCCTGCTTACCGACATGATCGCCGTCGGAGAACAGACCGGCACGCTGGGCAAGTCCCTCGAAAAATCTGCCAGCCGCTACGACAAGGAACTCGACAAAAAAATCAAACGCCTCACCACGCTCATCTCCCCCGTCATCATGATCTTCATGGCGGTTATCGTCGGCGTCGTCGCATACAGCATCGTCACCGCCATCTTCCAGACCTCCCAGGGCGTCCGCGGCAGAGCTTGACAAAGAGCCAAGATTTTCAGACACCAGAAGCGATACTAACCATCCCCGTCCAAAGGCCATGAATCCGCCCCGCATGATCAAAGAGATGCCACCCGTGACGGGGCCGGTAGTGTCTCCTATCGAAGCGACAGAGAAAGGATTGCTGGTCCCAAACCATGGCACCCTCCCACCGGTTTGTGTCGTCACTGGAGAGACCCTTACTCTGGACACGGTTCACTACATACTCACCGACCTCTCGTTGCATGGCGAGAGCCTGTTCCTCGCCAACCAAGACAAATGCTACCGGGTCAGGCTGCCTTACAAGGATCCCAGACTGACCGGTCCAAGCTTCCTCTACCGCGTCGTGCAAACGCTGGCCACTGCATGTCTGGCCACCGCCATGCTCACCGACTTCCCCTCCACGTCAGGTTCACTCGCAGCGTATCTGGGAGGTCTCGCCGTCGTTTGGACACTTCCGGAACTCTTCGCATACATCAATCGGCGCTTGAGCCTCTACTGCGCTGGGGAACTCGGGAGCAAGATCGAGATTCGTGGAATCTCAAGAAAGACGATCGACTCCATGCTTGCTTGGCAGCAACGTAACCAATCACGCAGCCCCCTCTCGAACCTCAAAACCATACATCTCACCCATCCATGAAACCCAACCGTCACACTCGTCATTCATCATCGGTCATTCCACGGTCTCAAGCCGGATTCACCCTCTTGGAAATTGTGATCGTCATGACGATCCTCGCCATCCTCGGCGCCTCCGCCGTTTACCTGCTCAAAGGCAACGTGGACGTAGCCAAAGAATCCCGTGTGGATTCCGACATTCAGGCCATCAGCACCCAGCTTCAACTGTATGAATCTCGCGCAGGTCGCATGCCCACCACCGAGCAGGGTATCCGGGCACTCGTGGAAAAACCCACCTCCGAGCCCATCCCGGAACGCTGGACTCAGCTACTTGACTCCGAGCCAAAAGATCCCTGGGGGCAGCCCTACAAGTACACGTATCCGGCGGTGAAAAGCACCAAGGCCTTTGACATGTGGTCCGTCGGCAAGGACGGCCAGGACGGCACCGCCGACGACATCGGCAACTTCAAAAACCCCGCAGCCAAGTAAGATGAAGGCACGGGCGGCAGACGGTTTCACGCTCATCGAGATCGTCATCGTAATGACGATCCTCGCTGTGCTGGCCGCCTCCACCGTGCCCACCTTCCGCGGCCTCGCACGGGAGCGCGCCGCACGAGAACCGCTGGCCGAGCTTGTGGACCTAGCCAAAGAGGCCCGCCTTCGCGCCATCAAGGAAAAGCGTCCCTACCAAGTAGCCTTCACCTCCACCGGCTTCTACGCCACCCGTTACTTCGATCCCTACCTCACGCTCACCACGCTGAATGAGTTCATCACTCAAGCAGACATGGCCGCAGAAGCGGGCTTAAAGGAAGCCATGGATCCAGATGCGGAGTCCGGCGCCGAGAACCAGGCTGTCACCGCGGCCATCACCGGAGTCACTCCCGGGGATACACCTGCCACCAGCACCGCCGCCGCAGCAGAGAGCGCCCGGGAGCAGTTCCTCAAGCCAGAGTGGGTGGAGCGTTACGTTTTCCCACCGGGTACTTCCGTCACCGTGCAGCATTGGCACGAGGCCGTGCCCACCATCATCGAAGGGGAACTCGTCAAGCTCTGGGTCTTCCAGCCCAGCGGTATCTGTGACCCGCTGAAGCTCACCATCAACCGGGAAGGAGCCGCCTTCGCCGCCGAGTTCTCCGCGCTCACCGTCGATATCGTGAAGGAAACCTCCACCTTTTAACCATGACTACCGTGCGTCACTTGCCCTCTCGCGGGCGTCATTCCCGGCGCGCCTACATCCTGCTGGAACTCATCATCGCCATCACCGTCTTCGGACTCTCCGTCCTCGGCCTAGCAAGGGCCTTGAACAACTCCCTTGAAGTCGCCAACATCCTGAACCGGGATTACTCCGTTCGCCTTGCCATGCGCTCCTTCCTCGAAGAAGTGCGGCGCAAGCCTCTCGCAGACATGGCCACTTCCATTCAGGACCCGAAGCTCGACCTCACTCTTACCTCCACCGTAGAGCCACTCTCCATCCGCTCCAAAGAGGGCCGCGCCGTGGAGGACATGTACACCCTTACCGTCACCGCCAACTACCTCGCAGGCGGGAAAGCCCACGAGGAGTCCATCTTCGTCTGGGTGCACGTCTCTGACAGTGAAAATGACCGGAGGAGAAAGCAGTGAACGGAAAACGGAAAACGAGAAACGAACACACCTCTCCGGCCTTCAGTCTGCTGGAGGTGGTCATCGCCCTTGTCATCCTGGGCATGATCTCCACCACACTCTTCGCCATCATCCGGGGAAGCGTGAAGGGCGCGGGAGACATCGAACGCCTCCAGCGAGAGAACGACCAGATCAACCGCTTCCTAGAACTCTGCCGTTACACCCTCCAGTCCCTTCCCGTATCCGCCACGCTCACCCTTACCCTCATTGACAGCAATGTGAATGATGGCCCCCAGGAACTCGGCATCGCAGGCGTGCCCACCTGTTTTGCCTTTGGCCCCAATCCCGTCTCCTACCAGGAGACACTCATAGGTCTCAGACCAGACCTCGTTCAGCCCACTGCTGATGACGGTACACCGCGCTACAACCTCTCCATCTCCCGTGCCGACATCATCCCGCAGACCTCCGACAACGAAATGGTCATCCAGCAGGCCGCAGAAGCCCTCAACGTAGCAGATGAGCAAGGACGCTACTGGATGCCGCTCCTGCCCAACGTGGCAAACCTGCACTGGCGGTTCTTCAAAGAATCCACCGACGAGTGGCTGGACGAGTGGTCCGAGTCCAACCTGCCAGACCTCATTGAAATCCAGCTTCTCATGCAGGGCCGCATCACCCCTCTTCGTCTCGTCTTCGCCCTCCCTGCGAGAACCCTGCGAGAGGGCCGCAGCCAACCAGCCAGCAGCAGTACCACGCCGACTTCCACCACCACGACCACCACTCCGTCATCGGGTGGAGGTTCCACTCCCACACCCACCCGCTGATGAAGAATCTCGGCTCCAGAAAGAATAAGGACAGCGGAAAACGGAGAGCCGCATCTGCCCTGATGCTCATGATCTGGGCCATCATGCTCATGTCCTTCACCGTAGGTTCCACCGTGAAGTATGTGGACTTCTCACTTCGTGAGTCCGGCTACGCGGCCAACCAGTTCCGCGCACTTCACCTCGCAGAGGCAGGCGCAGAGCTGGCCTTCCAGAACGGGGTCTTCGCCTCCGTGGACATGGAGATGCCCATCGTCGGCACAGACTCCTCCATCACCTTCCGCACGGAAGTGGAGGAGGCCAAGCTGCCCGTGAACTACGCCACCGACGAGCGGGCAAAAGAATCCATCTACTCCATCTTCATCATCTGGGGCCTCAGCTCGGAAGATGCCACCACCGTGGCAGACTCCCTCGCCGACTGGATAGACCAAGACACCGACCCCCGTCCGCAGGGTGCTGAGGCAGACTACTACCAGCAGTTCGGCATCTACAACCTCCCACGTCAGCAGCCCTTTTCCTCACTGGAGGAACTGCTCCTCGTGCGAGGCTTCGAGAAGGTGGCTCGCGCCAAGCCGGACTGGCGGAACTACTTCTCCATTCACTCCACTGGCACCATCTACATCCGCTCCGCCTCCAAAGACGTGCTCATGGCCGTCACCGGCTGCTCAGAGTCCGACGCAGCCAACTTCATCTCCACCCGCAACGGCGCAGACGGACTGGCCCGCACCTCGGATGACTCTCGCATGTCTGTCAGCCAAGCCATGCAAATGCTCAATGTAGGTGGCGACCGCTACGGAGCCGTGTCCGCCATCCTCACAGACAACTACTCCACACGCGTAGCAGAGAGCGTGGGCCGCGTAGGACTTCAGCAAGTCAAGCTCCACCTCATCGGACGCAGGCAGGACGACGGCTCCATCACCTTCATGGCCCGCTACGAGGAATAGACATGACGCCCGTCATCGCCACCCTTTGCGAACTCATCCGCCGCAACACCGTCAATCCAGCTTATGAAGACGGCGGAAGTGAGGCCCATCTCCTGCCCGTGCTGGAATCCTTCTTCGCCCACCATGGCATCAGCACCTTCACTCAGGAAGTCTTTCCCGGACGCCACAACCTCATCGCCGTCCTGCCAGGCAAAACCACTCAACGCCTCATCCTAGAAGCGCACACCGACACCGTC
This sequence comes from uncultured Verrucomicrobiaceae bacterium, assembly GCA_964538625.1. Taxonomy (GTDB): domain Bacteria; phylum Verrucomicrobiota; class Verrucomicrobiia; order Verrucomicrobiales; family Verrucomicrobiaceae; genus JAEUHM01. The sequence continues at coordinate 37,716 of CAZIGH010000044.1, read as the reverse complement.
TCCATCAAAGGCATGTCCATTCCCCCCTTCGAGCCGACCCTACGCTCCGGCAGAGTCTATGGCCGTGGCTCCGTGGATGACAAGGCCGGACTCGCCGCCATGATGCACGCGCTGTTGGAGGTGAAGGCGTCCCGCATCACCCCACCCTGCGAGGTCTGGCTGGCAGCCGTCGTCGATGAAGAATCCACCTACCGTGGCGTGGTGAAACTTTGCGAACAAATCGAGGCCTCGGGAGCCATCGTGGCCGAACCCACGGAGCTGAAACCCGTCATCGCCTCCAAGGGCGTCCTGCGCTGGCGTCTCACAGTGGAGGGAAGAGCCGCCCACTCCTCTAAGCCCCATCTCGGCATCAATGCCATCCAGCACATGGCAGTGATCCTCAGCGCGCTGGAAGAGGAGAACCAGCGCCTTTCAAAGATCACCCATCCATTGCTCACGCCGCCCACGCTCTCCGTTGGCACCATCCGCGGCGGCGTGCAGGTGAACCTCGTGCCAGATCAGTGCAGCATCGAGATCGACCGCCGCCTCATGCCCGGAGAAAGCGCCGAAGAAGTATGGCAGAACTACGACGCCCTGCTCGCCCGCTTCCCCCACATCAAGGCCGTCAACGAACGCCCCGCACTCCTCATAGACGAAGCTCTCCACACATCGACCACCACCCTGACCGTGCAGACTGCTTGCTCCGTCCTCCAGGGCATGAATCTTGATGCTCAGCCCATCGGCGTCCCCTTTGGCTCCGACGCATCCAAACTCGCACGCGCCGGCATACCCACCATCGTCTTCGGACCCGGCAGCATCGACCAAGCCCACACCCATGACGAGTTCGTGCCCATCGCCGAAGTGGAAAGCGCGCTCGAGTTCTACAAACGCTTCATCCTCGCATTTGATCCGGGCTGTGACCTACCACAGAGCCAAGCCTGATGGCCGCCGCGTCAAAAAGCAAGACCCCGCCCCCAGCGCACACGACTTGACGCTGACACCACGCCCTCGACTCCCCTTCTTTACTGCCAGCACCGCTTGGCTCTGCTACCCAAAAAAATCCTCTTGAACGCCCGCAAAGTCCTGTTCCCCTCTCCCCCATGAGTTCCCCCGCACTGCTTGGCGCGTTCGTCGGTGATGCCACCGCCCTTGGTGCACACTGGATGTATGACCGCGCTGAAATTGCAAAACGGTTCGCTTGCCCGGCGGGCTTGCATGCTCCGGCCACCACGTATCACCCAGGAAAAAGCGCCGGTGACTTCACGCACCTCGGAGATCAAATGTGGGTGCTCCTTGGATCACTGCGAGCCAGCGGCAACCGCTTTGATGCCGCGGACTTCATGTCGCGCTGGGTCACCTTCTGGAAAACGCCAGGCACCCTATCCTATCCTGACAAGGCCACCAGACAGACGCTCGCAGCCATTGACTCCGGCAAGTCCCCTCTGGAAGCAGGCGCAGATTCCGAGGAGCTTGCAGGGCCCGCACGCGGCATGGTGGCTCTGGCCGTAGGCCTTTCACAAAACCTTACACTGGACGAACTCGCTGCCGCTTCCATGGCCCAGACCCAGCTCACCCATCGCAGTCACCTAGCTGAAGACACAGCCATTTTCCTGGCCCGGCTTATGTTCTGCATCGGGACGGGAAGTGACCTGCATACAGCCCTGGATGAAGCACTCCACTACTCCTCAGCGAGGGTTCAGGAGTTGGCGAAAAAGGCCCTCCAGGCCAGCGTCCTCAGTTTGCCCACCGGTAAGGCCATTGAGGCCCTGGGCCAGTCATGTAGCCTCTCAGCCGCCCTGCCATCCACCGTGCTGCTCCTGCATCGACACGGCGCAAGCTACGAGGAGGCCATTCGTGAAAACATCCTCGCCGGGGGCGACTCCGCAGCTCGCGGCATCGTGATCGGCGGCATACTCGGGCTCCTGCATGGCGCGGAAGCCATTCCTGCACACTGGGTGACAGGCCTTCGCCGCACTCCCGTTTGAATTCCAAAGCAACACCGTATCTCATCATCCACTCATGAACGCCCGTCTTCTCGCCCTCCCCGCCTGGCTTGCCGCCAGCATGACCTTTGCGCAACTGGCAGATCAAGCCACCCCAGCCTCCGCCATCAAGGTAAAGGCCGGATTCCAGGTAGAACTCCTCTACTCCGTACCCAAGGAGGAGCAGGGTTCCTGGGTGGCCATGACCCAAGATGACAAAGGCCGTCTTCTCGTCAGCGATCAATACGGCAGCCTCTACCGCATCACCACTGGCGCGACCGCGTCCGATACGAAGGTGGAGAAGGTGCCGGTCTTTGGCCACTGCCAGGGGCTGCTCTATACCAACGGCGCTCTTTACGGCGTAGTGAACGACGACGCTTACCAGGGGCGAGGCCTCTACCGCGTCACGGACAGCGACAATGACGATCAACTCGACAAGTTGGAACTCCTCAAAGCCTTCCCGAACAAGGGCGGAGAGCACGGACCGCATGGCATCGTCCTCGGCCCCGACGGCAAGTCCCTCTTCATCGTCAGCGGAAACCAGACTCCCCTGCCGGACATGGACAGTTCCCGTGTGCCGAACAACTGGGCTGAAGATCAGCTCTCCCCCATGCTCCTGGGCCGCGGCTTCATGCGGGACGTCCTGGCACCCGGAGGCTGGGTGGCCAAAACAGATCTCGAGGGCAAAACCTGGGAACTCATCAACATCGGCAACCGCAACACCTACGACATCGCCTTCAATCGCCACGGCGATCTGTTCGGTTATGACGCAGACATGGAATGGGATGTGGGCATGCCCTGGTATCGCCCAACCCGCGTGACCATGATCGTGAGCGGTGCAGATCAGGGCTGGCGCACGTGCAGCAAAAAGTGGCCCGTTCGTTGGGAAGACAGTCAGCCGCCCGTCGTGGACATAGGCCCAGGCTCTCCCACCGGGGTCGTGTTCGGCTACGGTGCCAAGTTTCCTGCAAAGTATCAGGAGGCTCTCTTCATCTGCGACTGGAGCTTTGGCAAAGTGTATGCCGTCCACCTCACCCCCGACGGTGCCCATTACGCAGGCAGCTTTGAGGAGTTCATGAGCGCCTCACCCCTGCCCGTCACTGACATGGTGGTGGGCAAACATGACGGCTCGCTTTACGTCACCATCGGAGGTCGCAAGGTACAGTCCGGTCTATACCGCGTCAGTTATGTCGGCCCGGAGTCCACCGCAGAATCTACCAGCGCACCGCTCAATGACCTCCACGCACTGCGTGCCAAACTGGAAGCATTCCATGGCAAAAAGAATCCCACTGCCGTGGAAACTGCCTGGCCAGCACTGTCCAGTGAGGACCGGCTTGTCAGACACGCCGCCCGCATCGCCCTGGAGCATCAACCGCTCACCCAATGGCAGGACAAGGCACTTGCCGAAACCAATCCCCGTGCCTCGCTCACCGCTCTCATGGCGCTCATCCGCTGCGCCCCAAACGCCGACCTGCAAGCCCCGATCATCCAGGCACTCAACCGCATCGACCTGAAGTCTCTCAAAGGGCTGGACCGCAACACCCTTATTCGCAACTACTGGCTCACCGTCAGCCGCCACGGAGAACCGGCACCCGCTGTGGCCAGAACGATCATCGAGCGGCTTGGCCCCCATTTCCCAACCCTGAATACCGGTTTGGATCGCGACTTGTGCGAACTGCTCGTCATGCTCGGAGACACGGCCATCGTCGCCAAAGCGGCCCCCCTGGTCAACGCGGCTCCCACCCAGGAAGAGCAGATCGACTACGCCCGCATCCTGCGCAACGCCACGGCAGGCTGGACGCCAGAACTGCGCGCCGACTACTTCCGGTGGTTCCTCCGCGCCGCCAGCTACAAGGGCGGTGCCTCATTCAATCTTTTCATCGACGAAATCAAGAGCAACGCCATCGCCACTCTCAGCGCCGAGGAGAAGGGCGCTCTTCGCGACATTCTCGAGGCCAAGCCGGAGCCAAACGCACCCGCCTATACTTTCAGACCGATGCAGTTCCAGAAAGCATGGACTCTCGCAGACCTGGAAGGAGCACTGGAAGCAGGATTGAAAAGTGGACGAAACTTCGCCAACGGCCGCAACATGTTCGGCGCAGCCACTTGTTTCGCCTGCCACCGCTTCAACCAGGAGGGTGGCGCGGTGGGGCCAGACTTGACCAGTGTATCCGGAAAGTTCAGCCCCCGTGACCTCCTGGATCACACCCTCAACCCCAGCAAAGAAATCAGCGACCAGTATGGCAGCACCATCTTCACGCTCGATGACGGCAGCACGGTCGTAGGGCGCATCGCCAACATGAAGGAAACCACTCTCATGGTTTCCACCAACATGATGGACCCCAACAACTTCACGAACGTGGATGCACGCAAAGTCGTGAAAACGGAGGAGAGTAAAACCAGCATGATGCCCCCCGGGCTACTGAACATGCTCACCCAGGACGACATTCTGGACCTGCTGGCCTACCTTCTAAACAAGGGAGATCCGGAGGCGGCTGCGTTTCGGAAATAACGCAGTATCCCCCTGCGGACAAATGACGCCCCCGCGCCTCCGACCGCTCCTAATGGGTCAAGGAGGCCCTAACTCCAGAAGCCCCGAGAGAATGTCGGTGTCTGTCGATTTCTCCGGTGGCACCGGTAGCTTCGGCAGCGTAAACCAGCCTACACTCTGGTTTACCGGGCCACCAATCATGATTCCACCGTAACTCAGAGTGCGTTTCACCGCTGGCACGCCATCCGAAAGGTTGGCCGTGCCGGTGTAGATGCCAGTGACTGGGCTAAAGGTGAGGGTCAGCTTGGCGGGGTTCACCGGATTGTGGACGATGCTGATCTTGTCAGAGAAGGTGAATGAGTAGCTCAGCGTATCTGCCGGTGCCACGACCAGCTGGGAAGAGGTGATGCCTCCTTTGCTGAATGTAACCTTGGCCCCCGTGGTAAGCCCCAACGGGATATTGGGGAACACCGGCTTTACCCACTTCGCCCCCAGCCCCGTGATGTTGGACTGGGTGAACCCAAGTTCGTAGCTGCGGACGGTGGCGGGCTGCGGTTGTTTCTTGAACCATTCCAAATCAGCCGAAATCGTGTTGTTGGCGTAACCGGAACCCGCATCTTCCACTACGGTAAGCCAGCCCCGGTAGGAGCCTGTGTTCCCATAAAGCAGCCGATGCAAAGGCATCTTGCCAGTCTTGCCCACGGCGGCGGAGAAGCTGGTAGAGGTGCCGTCTGCTAGCCGTCCGCTCCAAGTGGCAGCACCGGTTTTGGAGACGATCAGTCTGCCATACGAGCACCCTTGTGGCTGCTGCCCCTCCACCACTCCGAAGGGCGGGAGGAAGGCTGTGTTGTAAGTGCCTTCATACTCCGTTGCTGGAGCACTCAGTGAGAATGGGTTCTCCCATGCTTCCACGAAGGCCATCCAGTTCAGACCTTCCACAAGCGACCCTGTCAGCTCTCCTTCATTCGGATCGATGGTGAAACTCAAGGTCAGGGTCGGCGTCACCCCGGGTTTCGACAGCAAGACGTAGCCGGTGGCAGGATTCGGCATGAGGGGATTCGCCGCCGCAGTGGTGGCCAGACGTTCCGTCTTTCGGTGGGTGATCGCGCCCCGGGTGAGACTCACGGTGTAGGTGCCCGTCTTCGTCACGGTAAGCGTTAGCGCACCTCCCAAGTTCGCGTTCCCAAGCGGATCACGCCCGATGAGGCCTCGATAGGTGCCCACCACCCTTTCAGGCAAGGGCTGCACCGTGAGGGTGAAGCTAATCTCCCCGGTCCCTGCCGGATTTCTCGCCTTGATCTTGATGAGGAAGTCTCCGCTCACATTGGGAGTGCCGCTGAGGACTCCGGTCTTTGAGTTGAACTTCATGCCAGACGGCAGCTTGTTGATGGTCCAGAAGGAGGGAAATCCCGTAGCGGAAATCGGCAGCGTTAGCGCCTCGCTTACGCTGTAGGTAAGCTGGTTCGGCTGCGGAGCCTGGAGAACCGGTGTTTGAACGATGTGCACCGTCTGATCGCCTGCGAAACAGGTCAGGGCACCCATAGTAACCTCACACCGGTATGTAGCACTGTCCGCAAGCTGAGCTCCAGTGATGACCATCCTGGCAGTGGTCGCTCCACTGATGGTGGAGCCATTCCCGCTTGGTCCATCACTCAGCAGGGTCATGCCGCGATACCAGCGATAGCTCAGGACGGTGGAAGTGGTCGGGGCCTGCGCCTTCGCCTGAAGTGTTACTTTAGCATTCTCAGCAAGCACTTGCGTGGCCGGTGTGGCATCTACCACTCCCAGCAGTGCCTCCGCCGTGCGGTCCGCACCTGTCACGTTGCTAACCTCACACGAGTACCTGCCAGCGTGGGACAACGCCAAACTGGGAATGGTAAAGGTGGCCGACGTGGCACCCGTGATGACTGACGTGGTATTCTTGTACCACTGATACAGCAAATCGCCGTCTCCTGTTCCAGTGGTGGTGAAGGTAGCCGGTCCACCAGTGGGCAAAAGCTGAGTCACGGGATCTAAAGTGGCATCTGCTGGCTGGTTTGGCGTCCCGTAAAGGGTGACGTTCACACTGTTCAACACACCCACATCCCCAGCAGCAGCATCTCTGACCAGCAGCTTCCAGATGCCAGCTCCTCGGTCTCCCCAGTGGCGGTTTGAGGTGAAGGTCCAGTTCGTGTAGTTCGAAGCATCATCAGCGCCCGTGACAGTTGCGAGGGCACTTGTCACCCCAGTCGGTGACACCAGGGAGATATTCAGATCTCCTTTGTAAGGGTGCACGATGTTCACCGTCACACTGACCATCTCCAGGCGCATGGGTGGGATGCTTGAGAAGTCAAGGTTCACTGTGACACCTGTCGAGTTGTTGTCAGGGATGGGGCGCGAGCTGCCATCGGACCGGGTCTGCGAGACCTGTGCAGGAAGATTCGTCCAGCCCGCTGCCATAGCCACTGCGGCCTCGGCATTCACCATGCCTCCGCCGAAGCTGTGGTGGTGCTTGATGGGTGGCAGGGAACTCTTTCCACCATAGCGGCTCACCCATCCCGTGCTGGTGGGAGAGAGCTTCGTTCCTGAGCGGAGCAGAATCTCCTTCACATCCCGCCAGCCAAGCCCTGGATTAGCCTCCAGGATGAGCGCTATGACCCCGCTGGCCAACGGCGCAGCGGAGGACGTACCGCCAAAGTCATGGGCGTAATCCTTGGGCACTGGCGTCGTAGCCTTGTTGTAACCGTTGTCTCCCATGAGGTCCGTGGTGACGATGCCGAGGCTGCCACCATTGGAAGGTGCCACTGCGATGAGTTGAGCGCCCGTCTCGCTATACCACGACAGCGCTCCGGTGTTGGTGACGGCTCCAATGGAGAAGGTGTAGATGGAGTTGGCGTAAGCGTCCTTGTTCCCTTGGTCACCCCATTCACGCCCATTTCCTGCGGCGAATACTATGATGCTGCCCAGTCCGCTTCGCCCGGATGTGGCCGCATTTTGCAGGGCATTGCGTGGCAGCGCAGCGATGGTTCCAAGTGCGTTAGGCTCGTCCGGCGGCCCCCAGCTGTTGTTCTTGATGTGAACGATGTTGTTGTCCTTCGCAAAGGCCTGAGATTCCGTGGTAGGGGACTGATTGCTGCCCAGCAGCCGATAAGCGGCGAAGTTGCTCAGCGGTGCCGCACCGGATACGCCGAGCGCATTCCCCTGCGTGGCGGCGATGACTCCGGCCACCGCTGTACCGTGGTCATCTGTAGTGAGATTGGGATAAGGGTTGCTGTCGTTGCCCACGTAGTCCGTACTCAAACTGGCCTGGTAGTTCCCCACCAAGTCCGGATGGTCGTGCTGCACACCGTCATCAATCACCGCCAGCTTGATCCCTGAACCGCGCCGCGTGTCCCAGGTGTTCACCACTTTGGCATCCACCCCGGCAGTGCCGCCAGACTGGCCGGTGTTCCGCAGGTGCCACTGCCTCGCGAAGAGCGGGTCATTCGGCAGCAGCTTCTTGGACATTTCACGGTTCAGCACCGGCTCCACCGAGAGGGAGGCAGCATGATCCGACAACGCAGCAACCGCAAGAAGTGCCTGCCCAGGAACCGCGTCTGCACGGGTCAAAACAAACCCGGGCACGGGCTCAAACTCCACCGAGTCTGCAAACCCTGCCGCCCTAGCGTGGGCCAGGCTGGCCTCCACATTCGCCGACTCCGTGATCACCTGCTCCGTCAGGACACGGCGCGATTCTTTTCCGCGCTCCTTGCCGGGTATGTAAAACACAAGCTGTGGCATGAGTTCACCTGGCTGGTGCATCTTTTCGACCTCAGCTATCAGAGCGCGGGCATCTGGTTGCGGCGGAAGCTTCTGCAGCCGCTCCCCCTCCTCGTTCTGTGGGAGATAGATCTCATCCAGTGCCAGTTCCAGATAGACCAACCCACCGTCTGCCTGGATGACAAAGGGCCGCCCTATGAGTTCAATGATGCGGTCCCTGTCACTCAGCGCCTGCCAGCCTGCAACTTGCTCCCAGGGTCTTCCTGTCGCCGCTCCCGGTGATTGGTTGCGCCTCTCGCGCAGCGCCACCTGAGCAGGACTCAGCTTCGTCGGCACCACCGTGGCTGGTGCCACCGGGAGAGCGACTACCGGCGCGGAGCTTTCCCCAGCGCTCATGGCGCTTTCCACCGCCGTCAAGGATGAGCGTTCTTTTTCGTCTCTGCCTGTCTCATCCGCCACATCTGCCCGCCGCGAGAGCCGCAGCGTCAAAACCACTGCACACACGGCGAGAATGGCCACCCAGACCACTCTTCTTGCATTTGGACGAAAGAACATGACTGGAACGATACACCTGCCCAGCACAAAGAGCGAACCGTTTCCCGCTCTGTCTCAACTTCTTCACCTACCGCTCATGCCATCCAACACCCGCCAGGATTACAGACGCGGAGCATTCTTTATGGCCAGTTTTATGAGGCACCGTCTCCAGGCCTCTGCTGCCGGGACGCATCGGGTCCGCGTCGCTGCCATCGCTCGTGCCCCGGCCGAGCACTCGCCGAAGCGGCAGGGTGAGCCCGATCTCGATGAACTGATCGGCCAATCCCCCCGGCGCTGCGCACTGACGATCAGCCAAAGAGTCGGCGCAGGAACTACGGGTCCGTATCATCGCCCTCTATCGCCGCCGGCAAGCACTGCCAGGTATTGATCTGCGTCCCCGTTCATCTGGCCAAGCTGCAATACATAGCGCTGCATCACACGCCCCGCCTAGCCTGACGGGTTCATGAAACGCTACTGCGACTTGCTGCAAGCCCGCATTCGCGGCGTTGGGCTTGTTTTGAAAGGCATCGAGCATTCACCCATGCACTCAGCCTTTCAAAACTGCGCCCGCCTTGCCACTCCGGGCTTACACTGCGTCTCGCTACGACTTTCATGAATCAGTCAGGCTAGGCACGCAGGCTCTGGCAAACCAGGCCACCGTTGTGGTGCACCTTTTCGAAATACTTCCAACAAGCCGCCCGTGGAACGTGGTTGGTTGGGCGGTGTGTGAGGTTGTTTTTGCTGCGATGCGACGGATGGTTTGCCAACTGGGGGACAATACGCCGGGACCAAAAAAAAGCGCGGCCATTTCCTGCCGCGCTTTTTGAAGTCCTGAAAGGAAGATTAACGGGAGTAGAGTTCGACGACGAGCTGCTCGTTGGCGATGGGGTTGATGTCCTCGCGCAGGGGCACTCGATTGATCTTCCCTTCCTGCTTGTCACGATCCAGCGTCATCCAGTCCGGCACGGGGGTTCCCTGAGTCATTTCGAGGAAACGACCAACGAGCTGCTGGGAACGTGGGCTGTTCTTCACACTGACGACGTCACCCGGCTTGCACTGGTAACTGGCAATATTCACCCGGATGCCGTTCACGCGGAGGTGACCGTGAGCGACAAGCTGCCGCGCTGCGAAGCGGGTGTTGGCGAAGCCGAAACGGTAGGCCACGTTGTCGAGGCGAAGTTCCAGCATTTGGAGGAGGTTTTCACCAGTGACGCCTTTGCGGCGCTGGGCTTCTGCGAAGAAGCGACGGAACTGCTTTTCCAGAACGCCATACTGGTAGCGGAGCTTCTGCTTTTCGGCGAGGGCGGTGCCGTATTCGGACATTTTGCGGCGGGTGTTGCGCGCGCCGTGTTGTCCTGGCGGGAAGTTGCGGATTTCGAGCGCCTTGGAGGGGCCGAAGAGGGGGATGCCAAAGCGGCGTGCGATTTTTTCGCGTGGTCCGGAGTAACGTGCCATAAAAGTGGATGAGTCGGTGGATTAGACGCGGCGTGCCTTGGGCGGACGGCAGCCGTTGTGAGGGATGGGGGTCACGTCCTTGATGACGGTGACTTCCACTCCGAGGGCCTGAACGGCACGAACAGCGGAGTCGCGGCCTGAGCCAGGTCCGCGGAGGCGCACTTCGGCTTCACGGAGTCCATGTCCCATGGCTTGGCGGCATGCGTCCTGGGCTACGACCTGGGCGGCATAGGCGGTGCCTTTGCGGGAGCCGCGGAAGCCCATCTTGCCAGCCGTGGACCAGCCGAGCACATTGCCATTGCGGTCGGTGACGGTGACCAGGGTGTTGTTGAAAGTGGCAATGACGTGAACGATGCCCTGAGCGATGTTCTTGGAGCCCTTGGCCCGAACAATCTTGGGGGCTTCGGAAGCGCCTCCATCGAGACTAAGGAAGACGTCGTTGATGGTCTGGGGCTTAGCGGGGGCTGCTTCAGCGGCAGGGGCTGCGGGTGCTGCGGAGGGCACTTCGGCCGGTGGTGCAGCTGGTGCTGCTTCCGGGGTTTCTGGGGTGTCAGGCGATGCCATAGTTTAAGATGCGAGGAACTGTGCTGAAGTGGGTGAGTTAGACCTTGCCTTTCTTGGCACCTGGGTTGCGCTGCACACCGACGGTCTTGCGACCACCTTTACGAGTGCGGGCGTTGGTCTTGGTGCGCTGACCGCGAACGGGAAGCCCTTTGCGATGGCGCTGTGCGCGGTAGCAGTTAATGCCGAGAAGACGCTTCATGTGGGCCTGCTGCTCACGGCGGAGGTCACCCTCGGTGACAAGCTTCATGCCCTGGATGGCCTGAACGATCTGCGCGAGCTGGTCGTCGGTGAGTTCGCCAGCGCGGATGTTGGGATCAATATTGGTAGCGGCAAGGATCTTGCGGCTTAGGGGAAGACCGATGCCGTAAACGTAGGGCAGCGAGTATTCGATCTTCTTGTCGTTGGGGATGTCGATTCCGAGGAGGCGGGCCATGGTGCTAGAGATGAAGTGAAGAAAAGCGGATCAGCCTTGGCGCTGCTTGTGACGCGGGTTTTTGCAGACCACACGCACCACACCCTGCCGACGGATGATGCGGCAGTTCTCGCAAAGTTGTTTGACTGAAGGGCGGACTCTCATGAAAAAAGGGGACTGAACGGGTTGAAGGTGGTTTCCCTGCCGGGGGCCTGCTTCCGGAGAAGCGCAACCAACCGAACATTTCGTCGGCGGGTGGGGAGCCTACTTCAGTGCCATAAATGTGGACCTCCGCAACACGATTTTATGACTTTGTGCAGGTTGTTCACATTTTTCCTCATCAGCGGACGATGATTCTGGCTCCAGGACGAATTAGCGAGGGCAGCCGCACGGCGTCCCAGTTGGCGAATCGGACGCATCCGGCGCTTTCGGTGCGTCCGATGGTGCGGGGTGAAGCTGTGCCGTGGAGGCCGATGCCGGACTTGCTGAGTCCCGCCCAAAAGACGCCCACTGGGCTGTTGGGGCCGGGCGGTATCTGGAAGGCGGTGCCGCTGCGCTCGCCTTTTTCCAGAAAGTTTTTGTCGTACCTGAAGTGGGGGGTGTTGGCCATGTTGACCACCTTCCAGTCCCCTCGCGGGATGAACTGGGGCTTGCCGGGAGTGATGACAAAGGCACCGAGCATACGGTTCTGCGCATCATAAAAAACGGCTATTCTTTCTTGGGTGTCGATGACGACGGTATTGGTGCTGAGGACGGGGTCGCTATCGTATTTGGCAAAGGGCTTGAGTTCCTCAATGCGGAAGGGCTGCGCGACGTTCGGCACATTGACCGCCATGCCGGGTTTGAGCGCACTCAGGTTGACTCCGGGGTTGACCTTGGTGATGAATGTCTCGTCAGTGTGGTAGCGCTCGGCGATGAGTTCCAGCAGGCTTCGATAGGCCATGTATTTTTGTTTGGCCCAGCCTTCGGGCTGCGTAGGCAAGCTGGGGTTGACGAACTTGAGCAGCGCTTCCGTGACGGTGGTCTGCACCATGAGCACTGGTACGCGCTGCCGCGCTTCCTCGACGACCGGCGTCCAGTCTCTGAGGTTTGGGCGACCTTTGGCGAAGTTGTAGTTCACCACGGCCTTGTAGGTGAACTCACCTAGGGCACCATCCACTTTTCCCGGGCCGAAGCCTTCCGCATCGAGCAGCAACTGAAGCCGCAGGATGGTCTCTTCATCCGCCTTGTCAGGGACGCCCTGCCCCATGCCCTTGTCCCCCAGATCACGGGCGAACATGGGAGCGCTCAGTAAGGCCAGGACCAGCAGCAGCCTCGTCATGGACAGAGTAGGTCAGGCCACGGAATCGAGGCCGAATGCGGTGTGCACGGCGCGTGCGGAGCGCTCTATCTCTGCCTCATCGACGATCACGGCCACTTTGATTTCGGAAGTGGAGATCATCTGGATGTTGATCCCCTGCTCTGCCAGTGCGCTGAACATGCGACTGGCCACGGCACTGTGACTTCTCATGCCTATGCCGACCACGGAGAGCTTTGCGATGCCGCTCTGAGTGCGCATGGCGACGCGGTCGCCGAGCTGGGCGAGCACGGGTGCGAGCGTCTGCTCGGCACGTGCAAGGTCTGCGCCGCTCATGGTAAAGGAGATGTCTGTCAGCCCATCGGTTGCGACGTTCTGAACGATCATGTCAATGATGATGCCGGCCTGCGCGAGCGCACCGAAGACTGAAGCGGACACTCCGGGACGATCCGGCACGTCGTCGATGGTGACTTTGGCTTGATTGCGCTCCAGACTCACGCCGCGCACGACGACGGACTCCATTCCGGGGGTTTCTTCTTTCACGATGGTTCCTGGGTTGTTGTTCATGCTGTTGCGCACCTCAAAGATAACGCCAAATTTTTTCGCAAACTCGACCGAGCGGCTTTGCATGACTTTTGAGCCGCTGCTGGCCATCTCGAGCATCTCGTCGTAACTGATTTCCGGGATCTTGGTGGCGCACTTCACCACGCGGGGGTCACAGGTGTAAACGCCGTCCACGTCGGTGTAGATTTGGCAAATGTCTGCCTTGATGGCAGCGGCCATGGCGATGGCAGTGAGGTCCGAGCCGCCTCGACCGAGTGTGGTGATTTCACCACTGGCGGTCTGGCCCTGGAAGCCGGCGAGCATGACGATATTGCCCTCATCAAGCATCTTGTGCACCGCTGCGGGGGTGATGTTTGAGATGCGTGCCTTGGTATGCACGCGGTCGGTGGAGATGCCTGCCTGCGCACCGGTAAGGGAGACCGCTTTGCCCCCGAGGGCTTGGATGGCCATGGCCGTCAGCGCGATGGTCGTTTGCTCACCGGTGGCCAGAAGCACATCCATCTCCCGCTCCACGGGCTCGCGCTCCGGGGAGACTTCCTTTGCGAGCCGGATGAGATTGTCCGTGACGCCGGACATGGCGGAGACGACGGCGACCACTTGATTGCCCGCCCGCTGCGTCTCAAGGATGCGGCGTGCGCAGTTGCGAATGCGCTCTGGAGTGCCGACTGAGGTGCCGCCGTATTTTTGAACGATGAGTGCCATTGATTTGCTATGGGAAGCCTCCGCTCCGGGAGGTCAAGGGCGCCGAAAATCGCATGAAACCCGTCTCCGGCAAGAGGGAAGTGGACAGCACGGGGAAGCCCATGCCACCATTCATCCAAACCATGCCTGAGCCGCCTGCCTATACTACCTGCCCTGTTCTTTTCCAGGATGCGGCGCTTCTGGTGGTGGACAAGCCGACGGGAGTGCTTTCTCACCCGAATGAAGATGGTGCTGGTGCACCTGGACGCTGTGCTTTTCTGGGTACCTACTCGGCAGGTGAGCGCAGGTTTCAAACGCCCTGTGGACCGCTGTGGCTGATTCATCGACTGGACGAAGACACCTCCGGCGTGCTGCTGGCAGCGAAGACACAAGCGGCTGCGGGTGCATGCCGCCTGGCGTTTGAGCAGGATCGAGTGCGCAAACACTACCTGGCCCTCGTCCGTGCCGGGAGCATGAAACCGAAAGGCGCATGGCTAGATCACCTCGTCACTTCTGCGGGCAAAGGGCGGGTTCGTACCCAGGTGCGCGCTCATGCGAAACCTAATGCCGAACTCCACTACCGTCTCGTAGGTCAGCACGCTTCTTTGCGTCTCAGTTTGCTGGACATCGACCTCTACACTGGACGCACGCATCAGATCCGCGTCCAGGCCGCTTCACGAAGCTATCCTATAGTGGGAGACGATGTTTATGGCGACTTTTCGCTGAACCGAGAACTCCGCCGTAGTCATGGGCTGAACCGTCTCTTCCTGCACGCTCACACGCTGGCAATCCTGCATCCGGTGACGCGCCAGAAGCTCACCTTTCACTCTCCCCTGCCTGCCGAGTTAGCCGATGTGCTGCGACGTTTGAGTCTGGCCGACAAGCTGCCCTTCGGCTGACAGAGGTCGGAATCGCGGGTTTGATCTCGCGCACGCTGCCGGGCATGGATCTTGGTCCCCGGTGAGGAGGATTCCCCTCCAAACTCTCACGCTGGAGGGCCAGGCGGCGGTGTGCCTGGCTTATCAACGGGCGTTTTTGTGTGAGGCTGTGTGGGTCCACTCCAGGATCTGGTGATCCATGAGGAGCTTCACGCGGAGTTTGGCGTATTCAACATCCTGCACGGCCTGAGCTTCATCCAAGGTCATGCAGGCGGCTGTGGCGGCGCTTTGGCTGCTGCACATGAATACCGGCTCCATGCGAATGCTGGCGAAGGCCACATGGCTGCAACTCAGGGCAAAGGTGACGAGGAGATTCTCGCACTCGGCACGCCGGGGCACGATGGCGTCATAACCGATGGGATACGGCGGAGCGCCGTCGCGACCAGCGGCGATCTTGCCCTCGCGGATCACGACTCCGTCTTTGACGATGCGGCGGATCTCATGCACGTCGGTGCCGTAACTGCCGAGTGCGATGGACTTGGGAGCCGTCTGCCTGCCAAAGGTGTGGTGCTCGGTCATGACGAGGTCGCTGACCATGCGGCGTGCCTGACGGACGTAGAGCTGGTGAGGCCAGCCGCCGTTGTCGGTGAACTCATCCTTGGGCAGACCAAAGCGCTGCATATCTGCACGCACTTTCTCGGGAACCCGAGGGTCAGTGGCCAGGAAATGGAGCAAGCCGCGGTGGTAATCCTCGTGCGCTTTGGCTATCCTTTCTCGTTCCGCGTACGAAGCTTCCGGCCAAGGGTGCGAGGCACCGGGTAGGTTGCCCCCAAATGTGGCGGTATTGAAGTCCCATTTTTCGTTGGGCAAAGGGTCGTGCTTGGAGAACCAGCGGAGGTCCATGTCGTCACCGATAGCTAGGCAGGCCTGGATGAAGCGGAGGACGATTTCGTACCGCCCGGAATCATAGTCTGCGGGAGGAGTAATGGGGATCATATTGTCTTTGTCTGTGGTAAGGCAGAGACGGAAACAGTAAGCCTGCACACCAGGTGCAGCTTCGCCGGGGGAGCCGGGTGTTCCTTCATTGATGAGTGGCAACAGTCCGCTCGAGGGATCCCCTTTGACGACGTAGGGATCGAGCGGAAAGTCGCGATCCCAGACCCCTTGACCCCCTGGAACGCGCCCATTGGCACCGGGCTTGAGGTGGTTGGTGCGCGGGCGATACTTTTCCTCGTAGATGATGCCCGCATACTTCTCGCCATAGGTCTCCCGTGCTTCACGCATCAAGGTGTAGCTGACGCCGGTCTTGGCCATGAGGTCGCCTTCATAAGTGGTATCAAGAAAGACTTTGGCCCGGAGCACATCCCCATTTTCCATGACGATCTCGGTGATGCGTGCACCCTCCTTCCTGACTGTGTCGAGTCGCGCCTCATAACAGACTCTCACACCGGCGGCTCGCGCCATGTCGATGAAGACCTTCTCTGCCTGATGCGGCTCTATGGCGTAGGCACCGCCAGTAGCAGGACCTCCGCCAGAGGCACTGAAGGGTTTGTCCCACGCCAGTTCGACGCCCGCAGTGGCAGCGAGCTTGGTGAAGTATTCACGGGCGATGCCTCCAACACTGCGCGGATCGCCTATGTCCACCGCACTCAAGCCACCGCTGGTCATGCCGCCCAGGTGTCGGCCAGGCTCTGCGAGGACCACACTTTTGCCCATGCGTGCGGCTTGCACGGCGGCCACGACGCCACCGGAGGTGCCACCATAGATACACACGTCTGCCTCGATGACGGCGGAGTGGACGAGCGGGGCGAGGCTTAGCAGTAGCGCGAATGTTTTCATGGTTGTTCAAGCCACTCCAGATTGAAGCGGGCGAGCGTGAGAGCCTCTCCTGCAAAGCCGGGTTTGTTGCCACGTCCGTAGAAGCAGAGGATGGTGCCGCTGTGGGTGACGATGATGTCGGAGTACATGCTGGGTCCGTCCTGGAGGAGCTTGTTCACGGGCCAGGTTTTGCCTTCATCCCGGCTGAGCTTGATGCTGAGGTTCTTGCGCTGACGGCTCTTTCCCGGTTCCGGAGTTCCCTCGCGCCCGCCTTCGAGATTGTGTGGATTGGAGAAGAGGATGAGACTGTGTCCGCCGTGGTTGTATCTGGTGATGCCTGCCATGCAAATAGGTTCCAGCAGGGCATCGTCGAAACGCGGGGTGCTCCAGTTGGATACGCCGTCGGGGCTGGTAGTGACGAGACGGCGGTGCGCCTTGGATTCGCTGCGCACGTTGAGCATGACACGTCCGTCATTGAGTTGGATGGCCACGGTCTCATTGGGATTGATCCACTCCTCGGTGCAAGGCACGGCGATCTGGCCCGCCTTCCATGTGCTCCCCTGATCATCACTGTAAATGGTGGCTGTGACGCTAGGACGATGCGCATTGCCGCCCTCACCGGTGGAGAGCCAGACCGGGACTAGCAGACGGCCCGTCTTGAGCTGGATGCCGTGATTGGGCCCAGTGGCCAACACTTTCCAGTCGTAGTCTGTTTTGAAGGCTTCAAAGGCGGGGGTAATCTCGACTGGCGTGGACCAGGTGAGACCATCGTCCACACTGCGCTGGTAAAAGGCGCGCTCATACTCCAGACAGAAGAGCATGTGAACGGTGCCGTCTTGGTCAGCGATGAGCACTGGGTTGTTGTAGGTGACTTGGGTGGTGTCCACATTCTTCAGGCGAAGGGCGAAGGCGTTCTTCGTTTTCGGACCCGGCACGTCCACGATGTTTTGCGGAGCGCTCCAGGTCTTGCCTTCGTCTGTGCTGCGGCGGAGGAGGATGCGGATGTCTGACCAATCGCCGCCGCCCTTGCGCGCCTCACACCATGCTAGGACAGTGCCCTTGGCCGTAACGACAATGCCTGGAATGTGATAGAGGTTGTAAGCGGGATCGTCTCCCACGGCAAAGAGATCCTGCTTTTCAAGAAATGGCTCCGCAGCCAAAGTGGATGCGGCGAGGAGGGAGAGGAAGAAGTGTTTCATGGTTTGGATACTGAAGAATCAAACGCCGTGTGAACCTGCGATCTGCATGGTCAGCTCTACTGACCACGCATGAACTAACGCTCTCCCAGGTCTAGCCTGTGGAGTTCCAGGGGAAGCTCCAGGGAAAGAAACTCAATCAGACTGCGAACACGCTGTGGCAGATGCTCCAGGTCTCCATGCACAATGTGAAGATCCACCGGCTCCAGCGACCAGTCAGGCAAAAGTTGAACCAGCCGGCCCGCTGAGATGTCTCGCGCCGCCATCCACTCCGGTAGGCTGGTAAAGCCCGCACCTGCTATGGCTGCCTCGCGCAGCGCCGTAACCGTGTCAAGCAACATGACCGGACTAAACCTGAGCCGGCTCAGGCGTCTGCCTTTCGACAGGTCGATGCGGTCCCTTGCATAAAAGTGAGGCTGCAAGATACCAAGCCAGGGAAGCTGGGCGAGCTGCTCGGGCTTAGTCGGCGCTTCTGCACCAGCGAGCAGGGACGGCGCTATGACGAGACGCCGGTCCAGTTGCGCCACCCTTTTTGAGACGAGCCTGCGATGGTCTGCGAGCCCGCCCACGGAGATGCCGCAGTCAAATCCCTCCTTCACGAACTTGGTGGGCCTGTTGATGAGGTGCAACTCGGTGGTGACGCCCGGATGCAGCTTGCCAAAACGCGAAAGGACACGCGAGACGATCCACTGTCCCACATCCACCACGGAGACGATGCGCAAGTGACCGCGCAGAGACTGCCGCTCGCCCTTGAGCCGACGCCCCATCCTGTCAGCAAGTGCCAGCAGCTCTCTGGCATCCACCAGCAGAATGCGTCCGGCATCCGTGAGGCTCATGGTGTGAGTGTCCCGCCGGAGAAGCGGTGCCCCCACTTCCGCCTCAAGCGACGCAAGATGACGGCTCAGGGTGGGCTGGGACATGCCTAGCACCTTTGCCGCCGGAGAGATGCCGCCGGAGTCCGCAATTTGAACGAACTCACGAAGGTGTTGAAGATTGGTCACGCTGGTCATTCAACTTTGGTATGAACAATATGTCATTTCTGCACTGTTTTTGAAGGTTTCCAGTACGTAAGTGTAGGCATGCCCTTTCACCGCACTCGTTTTCTCTTCAAACTGGACCATCTGGCTGGCCTGGGAGGATTGGTTTTGCTGTCGATGGCGGCGGTCGGCTGCAAGCCAGTCGCTTCTCAGCCAGCGCGAGGTGCGTCACCGCCCGTGCAGGAGGTGCAGGTGGCAAAGCCAATCGCCAGACGTATGACCGACTGGGATGAGTTCACGGGTCGTCTGATGGCGAGGGATCGTGTCGAAGTGCGTGCGCGTGTCTCCGGCTATCTGGACAAGGTCAGCTTCAAGGAAGGCTCCGAAGTCAAGCAGGGAGACCTGCTCTTCACCATCGACCCCCGGCCTTATGAAGCGGCGGTCCAGCGGGCGGAAGCGGTGCTGGCGCAAGCGAGAGCGAACGCCGATCTGGCGGAGATAGAAGCCAAGAATGCTGCGGCGCTCCGCAAAGACCAGGTAATCTCCATCGAAGAAGCTGAGCGCCGGCTGAAAAGCGCCGCCGGCGAGCAGGCTGCGGTGCGAGCCGCAGAAGCCACTCTGGCCGCAGCGAAGCTGGACCTGGAGTTTACTCGTATCACCGCACCCATCAGCGGACGCATCAGCGATGCGCGGTTGACAGAGGGCAACCTGGTCACTGGCGGCCCGCAGGGTACCAACTCTACCGTGCTAACCACCATCGTGGCGCTGGACCCGATCTATTGCGATATGGAAGTGGATGAACTCTCCGCGCTCAAGTATCGCGAAATGCACCGAACGGGAGAACGGGAAAGTGCCCTTTTCACCCGCATCCCAGCGGAAATGGCGCTGGCCAACCAGGACGGCTGGCCGCACAAGGGTGAGATCGATTTCGTTGACAACCAGATCAACCCCACCACGGGCACCATCCGTGCGCGTGCCGTGTTTCCGAATCCGGATCGTCTGATGTCCCCGGGCTTCTTTGCACGGATTCGCATTCCTGGCAGCGGAGAGTATGAGGGCCTGCTCATTCGCGACTCCGCAGTGGGTGACGACCAGGGAAGCAGCTATGTGTGGGTGATGGGACCAGATGACAAAGCAGCCTACCGCCCGGTCAAGCTAGGTCCGCTGCTTGATGGCATGAGGGTCGTCCGCGCAGGACTCAAACTGGAAGACCGCGTGGTGGTGACCGGCATCATGAACGTGCGCAACGGTGCACCGCTGAAGGCGGAGATGGTGGACATGCTGCCTGCAAAACCCGGCCCCCAAGGCACTAAACCATGAACTTCGCACGTGTCTTTGTAGATCGTCCCATCCTGGCGGCGGTGCTCAGCATCGTCATCACACTACTGGGCGCGCTGTCCTACTTTTCGCTTCCCGTGGCGCAATACCCGGAGGTTATTCCGCCCACTGTAGTCGTATCAGCCTCTTATCCCGGCGCGGACGCCACCACGCTGGCTGAAACCGTCTCCACCCCCTTGGAACAGGAGATCAACGGCGTGGAGGACATGCTCTACCTCTCATCCTCATCCACCAGTGATGGGCGGGTGCAGATCACCGTCACCTTCCGCCTTGGCACGGATCTGAACAAGGCTCAGGTACTGGTGCAAAACAGAGTGAATGCCACCGTATCCCGTTTGCCTGAAGAAGTGCGTCGGCTTGGCGTGGTAGTGAACAAGCGTTCACCAGACCTCACACTGGCCGCTCAGTTTTACAGCCCAGACGGCTCCCGTGAAGTGGGCTACCTGAGCAACTACGTCACACTCCAAATTCAGAATGAGATAGCCCGCATTCCCGGTGTGGCAGAGGCATCCACACTCGGCGGGCTAGACTACTCCATGCGTGTGTGGCTTGACCCCGAAAAGGTGGCCAGCCTGGGACTCACCGCCGGAGATGTCACCCGGGCCATCCGTGAGCAGAACGTGCAGGTGGCCGCAGGCTCTCTCGGCCAGCCACCCACAGCGGATGGGCTGGATTTCCAATACACCCTCACTGCTCCCGGCAGGCTGAAGAAAGCGGAGGAGTTCGGCGAGATCGTGTTAAAAACAGGTTCAGATGGCGACGTGGTGAGGCTGCGTGACGTGGCCCGCATCGAACTCGGCTCACGTGACTACTCCAGCAAGACTTACATGGACGGCTACAATGCGGTGTCGCTGCGCGTCTTTCAGCTTCCGGGGAGCAATGCCATCCAGACCGCCGATGCGGTTTACAAGCGCCTTTCCGAGCTCAAGCAACGCTTTCCGCCCGGCGTGGACTACCGCATCAACTACGACACCACCAAGTTCGTCCGCTCGTCCATCCGCTCCGTGCTCACCACGCTCGTCGAGGCCGTGCTTCTCGTTGTCTTCGTCGTCATCGTGTTCCTCCAGACGTGGCGGGCCTCAGTCATCCCCCTGCTGGCCGTACCGGTCTCCCTCATCGGCACACTGGCAGTGATGCAGGCCTTTGGCTTTTCGCTGAATAATCTTTCACTCTTCGGCCTGGTGCTGGCCATCGGCATCGTAGTGGATGACGCCATCGTCGTGGTGGAAAACGTGGAGCGAAACATTGCAAAGGGGCTCGCCCCGCGTGAGGCATCCATCCAGGCCATGAGCGAGGTGAGCGGCGCGGTCATCGCCATGGCGCTGGTCCTCTGCGCGGTCTTCGTGCCCACCGCCTTTATCAGCGGTATCACCGGACAGTTCTACAAACAGTTCGCCCTGACCATCGCCGTATCCACCGTCATCTCCGCCTTCAACTCGCTCACGCTCAGCCCGGCGCTGTGCGCTTTGCTGCTGCGCTCGCACGGGGCCAGGGAGGACTGGTTCACCCGTCTGCTGAATGGTTTGCTCGGCTGGTTTTTTCGCGGATTTAACAAGGCGTTTCAGTTCAGTTCGAACCTCTATGCAGGGCTGGTGCGTCGGCTCATCCGCTTCGCGGTGCTCGTACTGCTAGGCTACGGCGGGCTACTTTATCTGACCAAAAAGACCTTCGACTCTGTGCCGGGCGGCTACATTCCCGCACAGGACATGGGCTACTGCATCGTGCTGGTGCAGCTGCCGGACGCCGCCGCCTTTGACCGCACGGATGCCGTGGTGCGCAAGATGGACGCCATGGCCCGGGAGATACCAGGCATAGCACACACCTTCGCCATCTCCGGTTATTCCTCAGTCCTCCAGGCCAATCAGCCCAATGTCGGAGCCGCATTCCTGGTGTTCGACGACTTCAAGAACAGGCAGGCTCCAGAACTCAAAGGGGACGGCATCCTGGGCGTGATCAGGCAAAAGTTTGCCACCATCCAGGAAGGGCGCGTACTGGTACTGCCGCCGCCACCGCTACGCGGTCTCGGGAATGCAGGTGGCTTCAAAATTCAGGTGCAGGATCTCAACAACGCCGGTCTTGATGCCCTGGAAGCCGCCACACAAAAGCTGCTGCTGGCCGCACAAAACGAACCGGGTCTCACCTCCCTGGTTACCGGCTTCCGCGCACGCACCCCGCAGTACAAACTGGAGATCAATCGCGCCCAGGCCAAGACCATGGGTGTCTCTCTGTCGGATCTCAACGAAGCACTGCAAGTCTATCTCGGATCGGTTTACGTGAATGATTTCAACCTCTTCGGACGGACCTATCAAGTCACCGCCCAGGCAGACCCCGTCTTCCGCAAAGACCCCGCAGACATCGCACGCATCAAGATTCGCAACCAGACAGGTGAAATGGTGCCGCTGGGAGCCCTGGTAAAAGTTACCAAAACGGGAGGTGCCGACCGCGTGCAGCGCTACAACCTCTACTACTCAGCAGACATCAACGGCAACACCCTGCCAGGCATCAGCTCCGGACAAATGATCGAGAAAATCGAGCGACTGGCGGAGGAGCATCTGCCGAATGGATTCGCCATAGAGTGGACTGATCTCACCTACCAGCAAATCTTGGCCGGGAACACGCTCATCTACGTCTTCCCCCTGTGCGTGCTCTTTGTCTTCCTGGTGCTGTCCGCTCAGTACGAAAGCTGGAGCCTTCCGCTGGCCATCATCCTCATCGTCCCCATGTGCCTGCTCTCCGCCATCGGCGGAGTGTGGCTGCGTGCACTGGACAACAACATCTTCACACAGATAGGGCTGGTGGTGCTGGTCGGACTCGCCGCCAAAAATGCCATCCTCATTGTCGAGTTCGCCAAACAGCTGCAGGACGCCGGGCGGACCCGCGTGGAGGCAGCGGTGGAGGCATGCCGCCTGCGTCTTCGCCCCATTCTCATGACCAGCTTCGCGTTTATCCTCGGCGTATTGCCGCTGGTGCTGGCCACAGGTGCCGGAGCGGAAATGAGGCAGGCGCTTGGCACAGCGGTATTCTTTGGCATGATCGGCGTGACGCTCTTCGGCCTGCTCTTCACACCGGTCTTTTACGTTCTCCTGCGCGCCATCGTGGAGCGTCGCAAACCCGCTCCGCAAGCCCCGCCCCACCCTGCCCCACATGCTGCGTCTTAATGTCACTCTTTTTCTCCTGGTCTCCGTTTCAGGTTGTACCGTTGGTCCAGCATTCCAAAAACCGCAGCCAAAGATGCCTGCGGATTACGCCTCACGTGCTGGTGCTGCCATAAGCAACTCACCGCGTCATGGATGGTGGCGTAAGCTCCATGACAGCACGCTCAACCAGCTCATGACCCAAGCCGGGGAAAACAACCGAGACCTCGCCGTGGCTCGTGCGAGATTACAGGAGGCCCGCGCCTTGTGGCGGGAGGCAAGGTTGGAGTTTATCCCCAGCGTCACGGCAAGTGCCAGCTATGACAACACGCTCAACGGAGCCAGCACACCCAGCGCACGCAACGGCTCCCGCAACTCAGAGCTCTACCGCACCGGCTTCGACACCGCATGGGAATTGGACTTCTTCGGACGCGCTCGAAATGCGATCAAAGCAGCCCGCGCCACTACGACCGCCGCAGAAGCCAGTCTGCAAGACCTGCTCGTCACGCTGCAAGCCGAGCTAGCAGTGAACTACCTGGAGCTTCGCGGCGCTCAGGCGCAACTCGCCGTAGCGCAAGAGAACGCCGTTAATCAAAAAGAAGCGCTTCGCATCGCCGAGGCCGCTCTGAAAGGTGGGCGCGGCACACAGCTGGACGTGGCGCGGGCCACTTCTCTCTGGAATGCTACCCAGGCGCAAATCCCAGGCTACGAGGAGAGTGTAGCCCGCGCTATTCACCGCATCGCCGTGCTTTGCGGACGAAACCCCTCCGCACTGCGCAGCACACTGCAAAAAATCGGCAAACAACCTGCCGTACCTAGCACTGTCACCGTCTCCGCCCCAGCGGAACTGCTCCGCTCCAGGCCAGACATCCGCATCGCAGAACACGTGCTGGAAGCTGAGACAGCGCGCGTCGGCATCGCCGTGGCTGATCTTTTTCCCCGCGTCACCTTTGGCGGTCGTTTGAACCTGGAAGGCAGTTCCTTTTCCAGCCTCAGACAGCATGGTTCCAACGCCTACAGTTTCGGTCCCCACATCAGCTGGGCGTTTCTTGATCTCATGCGTGTGCGCCAGCAGATCGAGGCTGCAAGCCGCCGCTCAGAAGCCGCTCTAGCTACTTACGAACAGACCGTGCTGCTGGCGCTGGAAGAGACGGAAAACGCACTGACCTCCTTTGACCGTGAACGCCAGCGCCTTCGCCTTCTGGAAGCCAGCGCTGCCAGCGCACGAGAAGCCGCCACGCTCGCCAGACAACGCTATCAAGACGGCGTGGCCGACTTTCTCACCGTGCTGGACGCTGAACGTGTGGCTCTCAGTGCCCAGAACGACATCGTTCTCAGCCGCACGCGCGCATCCGTGGCCTGGGTGCAGATTCACAAGGCCATGGGCGGCGGCTGAAAGTGGGCTACCACTCCCCTTCTCGCCTGAACTTCTTGCGGACATTCTCGCCGAACTTCACGATAGCCGAGTCAAGATTCTCCAGCACCTTGTCCATGCTGAGACCAGCGGTGCCACGCGCTTCGGGAATGACAGTCTCACATTCATTGGCATCCATAAACCGGGCTGCATCCAGCAGCGCGTCCTGCGCCGCCGGCTCAATCACCATGAACCCATGCTTGTCGGCATGAATCAGATCACCAGGCGCAATCCGACGCCCAAAGATCTCCACCTCGCAGTTCCAGCGCACCGGATGCACATGCGCGTGCCCTACACAAAGCCGACGCGCCAGCGCCTTGAAGCCCGCATTCGTCATCTCATCCACATCACGAATGGCCCCGTCCACGATGGTTCCCACGCAGCCAAGCGCACGGTGCATGTTGCTGTTTACCTCCCCCCAGAAGGAACCTATCACCCGCGGCTTATCGAGATCCTGCACACAGACAACCTTGGGCCCAGAAACCGAGGCAACATAGCGCCGGTACTCCGCCCAAGCCCTTGCGTTTGCGGTTCGATGACTGGGATTGGAGGGCTCGATCACGACCGTCACTGCGTAGCCCACCATGGGTCCCATCTGCGGCATAAAGTCGCGTGTTTCTTCCATGTTGAATCCAGAGGCCGCTGGGTCCAGATGAGTGATCTGCTCCCAGCCGTTGTAGATCGTGGGAGTGTTCCAGCGCTTGAGTTGAAGAAGGTCTGAGTGTGTGGGCATCGTGCAGAAGAACGCTGACTGCTCGCATTTCTCCGTGGTCAGCAAACCTGACCAGAGTATCATCTCCCACTCATGCTCCCCGTACCACCCCGGCCGTCCCTGATCACCGTCAGCGCAGATCATCTCCGCGCCGCCTTGCAGCACGGCGAGTGGACCGGTGACCTTCCCTCTGAACGCAAGCTCTGCTCCCGGCTTGGAATCAGCCGCCCCACATTGCGCGCCGTACTGGCTCAGCTCGAAACAGAGGGCTGGCTTGGCGCGGTCAAGAACAAGAAGCGCCTCATTCTCAACCCCTCCCGTTCCCACACCAAAACACCCGCAACTGCGGTCATCACCGTACTTTCACCCATACCCGCACGCGTCATGCCACCATTCGTACTGTTTTGGCTGGACCTGCTGCGAGGCTTGTTGAGCGATGCAGGAAGACCCTTGGAAATCTACACCACCCCTGCCGCTTACGGCCCTAAACCGGAGGCATCATTGAACCAAATCAAGGCCGACCGACCTTCCGCAGCATGGATACTGTTTCGGTCCACGGCACCCATGCAGCGCTGGTTCGCCAGGAGCCAAACCCCTGCCGTGATCGCAGGCACACGAACCGCAGACGTGCAGCTCCCGTCTGTCGATATGGACTACCGCGCCACGTGCCGACATGCTGTCAGTGTGCTCAAACGCAGCGGTCACAAACACTCCGTCCTACTGCTACCCAAAGGAACACATGGTGGCGATGCAGAGAGTGAAGCGGGGTTTCTTGAAGGCTGCCAAGACGCACATAGCGGTCTGGTCCTCCGTCATGACGAAACCGCCGCCTCACTCATCGCTACAGTAGATGGCGTCTTGCGCCGCCGCCCTGTTCCCACAGCATTCATCGTCGCACGTTCGGTGAATGCCCTCACGCTCATCACCCACCTGCTGCGGCAGCACCATCGCCTGCCACAGGATTTTGCAGTCATCTCTCGCGACGACGACGCCTTCCTGGACCACGTCGTGCCGAAAGTCGCTCGCTACACTTCAGATCCCTCCAAGTTCGCACGGCGTCTCGCCAAGCTTGTCCTCCAGCTGGCCGAAACCGGAAGAACCACCCTCCAACCCATCCGCCTCATGCCCGAATGGGTCAAAGGTGAGACCGTTTGAGTCACGACGGACCCCGAACTGCGTTGCGGGCTAGTAGTGTCAGTCGATCAAATCCAGATCATGCAGTGCATGGCTGGTGAGTCTCGCTCTATGAAGATCCTGCGGCAACTCACAGGCCGGTGCCCGCGCATCCCGCATGGCGACCGCAGCCAGCTCTGCATCACTCCGAAAGTGCAGCAGTTGTGAGAGGCGGATACGGTTCTGCGAGATCCAGTGAACCACCTTTTTGGCCATACCCTGCATCATCGGGCTGGCTAGGCGAGCCGACCATTCGCGGTACTCCCGCAGCGCCCACAGACACATGATCCAGGCACCCGCTCCCTGCCATACCTCACCGGTGTCAGCCATGACCACGATCTCCTTGTCCGCATCCAGTCTGCCTATCACCGGTAGCCGCCTCGCAGCCTCCGGTGAGTCGTAGGGCACAAACTCAAGCTGAACATAAGCCGGCTGGCTGCTCAGCCACTTGCGCAGCCCCGAGCAGAGACCGCAGCGGGCATCGTAGAAAAGAGTGAGAGTGTTCATGGTATGAGAGTCATTTCAGTGTGAGTGTAACCCAGTGGTGGATGCTTGATTGCGAGGTGGAGTGCCGCAGCCAGCCCAGTGATGGAGGCACCTCCGAAGTACAGCCAGGTATCCGCATCTCGCATCAACCGCTCGACCTTACTTGTCCATGTAGCAAAGTCCGAAGCGTGCTGATACGTGGAGAGAACCAGAAATGGAAGCGGTCCGACGAGAAAGCCAATGATCCCAGCGGGTAAAACTTTGCGAAGGGCGCTGTCTGCTGGAAGCAGGCAGTCAACAGGGAAGAGGACAAGAAGCCAAGCCAACAAGACAACTGGCAAGCTGTAGATTGCAAACGCAAGCCAGACTCCTGCCAACTGGTATGTTCCTCTGCCTTCAATCCAACAAACAGCCAAAGCCATGAGTGGAAATGTCATGCAGAATGCAAGCCAGCCTACGGCCATGGCCCTGAACGTTCGATTCAGTTTGTGAAGAATCATCTCAGTGATGGTTGAGTGTTCCGGAGGAAGTGGGTGCCTGTTGCACCCACTTCATGTGCAGATCAGGCGGCGACTTTGAGGATCGGGGGAACCGGCGGAGCCATGTTGGCCAACTGGGCGCGCTTGCGAAGCTTCGCGAAAACGATCAGGTTGAAGAAGTGCATGACCCCGAGCAGCAGCAGGACGACGCCCATCTTGCCGCTGAGTGCTTCGAAGACGCCTCTGGCACCTACCACATCATCAGTGGTCTTGAGATACAATGAGATGAACCCAATGTTGACCAAGTAGAAGCCCACCACGAGGAGATGGTTCACGCTGTCAGCGAGGTCCTTGTTTCCGTGGAAGCACTCGATGAGGAAAATGCGTCCGTTCTGATGCAGGGTGCGGGCGACCCAGATGGTCATGGCAATGGCGAGGGTGAGATAAAGAGCATAGGTAATGACGGTGTCGTTCATGGCTTGTGTTTGGTTGGTGTTGTATGTTGTCTTTTCCGTTCTAAACTTTCAGTATTTTCTGAAAGTATAAATCAAAAAAATTTAGGCGAGTAGTTTCATGGCCCATTGAAGAGCGGACGCATGTTTCATGGAGGAAATGGTCTCGGACACCTTCATGCCGAACTCCACAAACTCCTGCAGCTCCTTCATTTGTGCATGAAACTCCTTCCCAGGACCGGCGCGTTCGCCCTTTGTATCCTCGGCGCACTTTCGCAATACCAGCAGGGCAGGATCCAACTCCCGCCGACGGCGCTCACGGGTAATCGTGATAAAGATTTTCCAGACATCCTTCTCCGCCTCAAAGTATTCCCGCCGCTCTCCCTTCTTCACGACCAGACGAACCAGCCCCCAGCCAATCAGCTCGCGGACATTCGTATTGGCATTGCCGCGGCTGATCTGAAGCCGCTCCATGATTTCATCCGTATGCATCGGCTCTGGAGCGGTCATCAGCAGAGCGTGCACCTGAGCCATCGAGCGGTTGATGCCCCAGTTGCTCCCCAGCGCTCCCCACTGCGAGATAAACTCATCCCTTGAGGCTTCCCAGTTGCTGTCATTATGGCTTGGCATCCCTCTTTCAGATTATACTGAAAGTTCAGGAAAGCAACCGCTCTTCCAAAAAAATCCATCAAGCCAGCACTTGCTCCAGATCCTCGTCCGTGAGGCCTTGCATCATCGGACTGCCTTCGTCCAGCGTGGCTTCGATGATGCCACGTTTGGCGGCCTGCAGTTTGATGATTTTTTCCTCCACCGTATTGCGCGTCACCAGGCGAAGCGCAGTGACGACGCGTTCCTGCCCCAGACGGTGGGCGCGGTCGATCGCCTGTGCTTCTACGGCGGGGTTCCACCAGGGGTCCATGAGCATGACGTGATCTGCAGCGGTGAGATTAAGTCCGTAGCCACCGGCTTTGAGCGAGATCAGGAACACTTTGTTCTCCACCTGTTTCTGGAAACGCTCCACTTGCTCGGCACGATCGTTGCTCTGACCATCCAAATAACAGAACTTCACGTTCTCAGAGACAAGATCATCACGCAGCAGTTGGAGAAACTTCACAAACTGGCTGAACACCAACACACGTCCACCTGAGGCGATGATTTCATGGATGCGGTCTCTCCAGAGCGGAAGTTTGCCCGACAGGTCGTCCGCAGGCACGCTGGCCAGAGATTCCTGCGGCAAACCTGTGAGACGCAAATCACAACAGACCTGTCGAAGGCGCAGGAGGAGAGTGAACATGGTGAGTCTCGCCGCGCCTTGACCTTGGCGTTTCCGAGCGTTGCGCACCTCATCATGGCCTTCTTCAAGGATGCGCTTGTAGATCTCTGTCTGTGCAGAGCTGAGGTCACACCAGAGGATTTGCTCAATCTTCTCCGGCAGATCCTTCAGCACCTCGCGCTTGGTGCGGCGGAGGAAGAATGGCCGGATGAGCCTGCGCAGGCGCTCCGCGCTTTTGCGGCCATCCACGCTTCCGGCTCCGTCTGAAAGAGGCTTTTCGAAGCGCTCTTTGAAGGTGTCGCGCGAGCCCAAGTAACCCGGAATGAGAAAGTGATAGATCGACCACAAGTCTCGTGCGGAGTTTTCGATCGGCGTGCCGGTGAGTGCGATCCGAGACTCGCTGCGAAGGCTCCGCAGTGCCTTTGCGGCTTCCGTGTCGGGATTTCGAATGAACGACGCTTCATCAAGCGCTATGAGTTGGAAAGGCTGCTTCTTGTAATGCTCCAGATCACGCACCAACAGCTGGTAGGTCGTGATGACGGCGTCATGCTCTGCGACTTCGGCGAGCGCTTGCTTACGGTCTCCACCATGGATGGCGAGGATTTTCAGGCCAGGTGCAAAGCGCTGAAACTCCGCCTGCCAGTTTCCAATGAGTGACTTGGGACAGACGATCAGGCTCGGCAGCTTCCCTTGGCCCCGCTGTTGAAGCAGGCGCATGACCGTGATGGTTTGCAGGGTCTTTCCAAGCCCCATGTCGTCAGCGAGCAAGGCGGCTCCCGGCCCGCGGAGAGCGGAGTCGAGGTAGCGCACGCCTTCGATCTGGTAAGGACGCAGCGTCTCAGCAAGGTCCGGCACGGATTGGTTCAGTTCATCTTCACTCATCCACTGCGCCTGCTGCTGCGCGGCCCAGTCCTCATCCGTCATGCCCAGGAGATACTGAGCCTTGTCAGCGCGGACGTTGACACCGTTGGCGGTGAGTTCGGAGTCTGCGTCGCGCAGGCTTTCTTCAAACTCTTCTATGGATTCCTCGTCGATGAGATACTTCTTACCGTTCTGTCCGTTAAGGCTGCGGCGGCCACTGCGGATCATTTGCAGCACTTCAGCGCGCGTGATGCGAAAGCCATCTGGTGCCGTGTAAGCGATATCAAGCGCGAGCCAGTCCTGGCCTGACCGCCGCGACAAGTCATCAACTTGCTTGGGCAGCAGTGCTTTTGGCGTGATGCGCTGGAGACCTCTCGTGGCGGTGCGCCAGCGCTGAGACTCATCGATGGTGAAAATCTTTTGCAGCCGCGGCAGCTCAGAGGCAAAGAAGCGCGCCACGGCATCCGCGTTCTGCAAGCGGAGGCTGGTGGCGGAGGCGATTTCAAAGCCGATGTCCAGCAGCCGCTGAACGGCGGCATTCTCCTTCTCCAGCGGCCTTGAGTAAAAACGACCCGGCATGGAGGGATCCTGAAGCGGGAAGCGCAGTCCACCAGCCTCTGCCGCACTGCCGGACATAGCCTGCCAGCGGTGACCTTCGTAACGGACCTCCAGCTTCACCTCCACAGTCTGAAGAGAGCCATCCAGTGCTAGCACGAGCTCTATGGGCAAGGGCGCGAGATGCAGCGTGCTCAGGGTAGGTCCCTCAAGTCTCAACTGGCAAGCGGCATCCAGCCCCTCTCGATGCTGCACAAGCCAGGTCAAGCTGCGCTCCACCATCTGGCCCTGGAGCAAGTCACTCATGAGCCTGGTGGTTTCCACGTCAGCCGCGCTGAGCCTGAACAAACTGGACGTGGTCGCCGACCGTGCCCAGATCACCCCGCTTTGCTCAAGGATCAGCGTGAGGTCATTTCCTTCCAACGCAAAACGCAGCTCCCTTGTGCTCAATTCCTTTGCGACGATAGGCAGACGCACGGGCAGCACTGAGAGCGAGATACGGTCTGCCGCAAGAGGCTGGGGCACGGGCCGACCTGCGAAAAGGGCGGGATGCTCGCCGATCGCATCGAAGAGCTGAACAAGATCATTCTTCGTGAGCATCAGCGGCATGGACCCGGGGCGCAGCCCTTGAGTAGCCAGCCAGCCGGCGAGCTTGCCGTCTGCCTCAGTCCCCTGTCCCGGCTCAAACCGCAGAAATAGGGCTGCCTGCCCCTTGAAGCTGCCATCCAACAGATTCGGCGGCAGGAATAAGGTGAACCTTCCCGGCGGTGGGGTGGGCACACTGGGCTTGGGCGCGGGAGCTGTGGCCATCGCCACGGGGCGGGGCGAAAGCGCGGGTCTGGTGGAAACGGCGGCAGGTTTCTTGATCGTAGCCAAAGCCACAGCCACGGAATGAGCACAGACCAACCCACGTCCTCGGGAAGTAGGGCAGGTGCAGAGATTTTCCACATCCGTCCGGCCCTTGATGCGGAGTCCGCTCTGATAGCGCCTGGGGCCTTCAGCGACGATGCCGGTCACCCCGTTTTCATCGTGTGCAGCTTCGCTCACCGCCCCTGCGGAGACGATGCGTCTGGCGTTGTTGAGAACCTGCCAGCCGCCGATGCTGCCAAGCCATTTTTCCGTGATCTCCATTTCTGTGCTGGCGTAGGCGAAGGATTGTGATGAAATGGACGTTGACGCAACCAATATGAGGATCATCGCCATTGCCAACCAGAAAGGAGGAGTCGGAAAGACCACCACCGCCGTGAACTTGTCTGCCTGTCTCGCCGAACGGGGCCAACGCGTGCTGCTCGTGGACCTTGATCCCCAGGCAAACGCCACCAGTGGACTCGGCATAGCCCAGGAGGATGGAGGCAGCCTTTATCCAGCGCTAATCAGCAACATGGACCCGCGTAAGCTCATCCGCAGTACGCGCATTCCGAATCTCTCCATCATCCGCTCACATCAGGAACTCGCCGGGTGCGAGATCGAACTGGCCCAGGCTGGCAATCACCTCGTGCGTATTCGGGAGGTGCTCCAGCCGCTCCACTACAGCGGCCACTTCGATTACGTGATCATGGACTGCCCCCCCTCTCTCGGCGTGCTCATGACCGGAGCACTTTCGGCAGCAGACGAACTCATCGTACCCCTCCAGTGCGAATACTTTGGTCTCGAAGGCCTTTCGAAAATCGTCAACGTGGTGCAGCAAATCCGTGACTGCGGGGCCAACCCAGGCCTACTCATGGAAGGCATCGTCATGACCATGTATGACTCCCGCGCAAACCTGGCCCAGCAAGTTGTAGGCGACGTGAAGAGCTACTTCTCCGAGATCGTGTACGACACCGTCATCCCGCGCACCATTCGTCTCGGAGAAGCACCCAGTTTTGGCAAGTCCATCATCGAATACGACGTCTCAGGCAAAGGCGCTCAGGCTTACAGGGCCTTGGCAGACGAGTTCCTCCGCCGACGCACTCCCGTGGCTGCCGAAGCTGTGGCCTGAACGTAACGCCCTGCACCATGAAGCTGTTTTCCACACTCGCCGTCCTTTTCATCGCCGCCGGCTCCCTTCCCGCCGCAGTGAAGCAGTCCCTCGTCGAATACACCAGCGCCGGAGCCACCTGCGAGGGCGTTTACATGGCTGATAATGCGACACCAAAGGGCGCTCCGGCCGTGCTCGTCATCCACCAGTGGACTGGCATTAGCGACCACGAAAAGGAAGTGGGTAAGAAGCTCGCCGCGAAGGGCTACCATGTCCTCCTGGCAGACGTTTATGGGAAAGGCATTCGTCCACCCGGCCCACCCGCGTCCGCTCAAGAAGCCTCCAAATACAAGAAGGACCGTGCACTGCTACGAACACGAGTCAGTGACGCTCTGGCTGAACTCAAAAAGCTCTCCGGTGCAGATGGGGCCAAAACGGCGGCCATCGGCTATTGCTTTGGCGGAACGTCCGCCATCGAGCTCGCACGCAGCGGAGCGGACGTGAAGAAGATCGTCAGCTTCCACGGCGGACTGGACTCCCCCACCCCGGAAGATGGAAAAAACATCAAGGGCGAGATTCTGGCCCTGCATGGTGCGGACGATCCTTTTGTGCCCGCCGCAGACGTAGCCGCATTTGAGGCTGAGCTTACCGCAGCTGGAGTAAAATACGAACTGGTGAAGTATCCCGGAGCCGTCCACAGCTTCACCCACAAAGCCGCCGGCAACGACAACTCGAAAGGGGCAGCCTACAACGAGGAAGCAGACAGAAAGAGCTGGGAAGCGACCATGAAGTTCTTCGAGGACATCAAGCCCACGAAGTGAAACAGAATGGTGTGCCAGCATCTCGTCGGCATCCATCTGCATCCATCTAGTTGGCAGTCCATGAACATTGGCATCATCACCGTCTCAGACCGAGCCTTTGCAGGCATCTATGAGGACCACGGCGGCCCCGCCCTCAGAGAAGCCGCGCACCGCTACGGCTGGAAGGCACTCGCAGAAGCCATCGTGCCAGATGAAATGGTCCACATTCAAGAGGCCATTCGATCCTTCTGCGCCCAAGGCTGTGCCCTGATTCTCACCACTGGCGGCACTGGCATCACTGAGCGTGATGTCACACCAGAAGCCATCCGAGCCATCATGCGCGTAGAGATACCGGGTTTCGGAGAAGCCATGCGTATGAAGAGCTTCGAGACCCTGCCAAACGCCATTCTCTCTCGCGGGCTCGCCGCCGTTGTAGATCGCTCGCTCGTGCTTGCCCTTCCCGGCAAGCCCGCTGGAGCCGTGGAATGCCTGAGTCACGTCCACGGTGCACTGGAGCACGCCGTCAAGCTCGCCCGGAGAGTGCCTACAAGCTGCTGAGCAAGATCAGCCACGGATGAGCGGCAAATCAGGGCTCTGCGACCGCTCAGCCTACAGTAGAGGAGTAAACAATCTGGCCACTCCACCGCGGATCCGCTCGGCAAGCGGCATCGCATCCAGCCACTCCTGCGTCACCTCCCTAGCTCCAACCATCCGAGAGTCGAACTCTGCATTCAGACGATGCGCCAGCCGGTCATCAAAGCAGCCCAGATTGAACTCAAAATTCAGCCTCAGGCTACGAGGGTCCCAGTTTGTCGAGCCTATCAGCGAGAACTTGCCGTCCACCGTCATCAGCTTGGAGTGATCGAAGACCCCTACACTCTCGTAGATGCGGCAGCCGCGCTTGAGCAATGGCGCATACATCGTGCGCGAGGCCCACTGCACGAAGGCGAGATTGTTTTTTCCAGGAAGCAGGATGCGCACTCTCACTCCGCGCAGCGCACAAGTCATGAGGGCTGAGAAGATTTGATCCGGCGGCAGGAAATACGGCGTCATGATGCGAACGTCTCGTCGAGCCTCATCCAGCGCTGTCGCTATGGCCAGTTGATTGGTATCAATATCGGCATCAGGTCCATCTGGAAGCCCTATGGCTGAGACATCACCCGGTGTGTCGTGCTCAGGGAACCAGCCCTCCCCCTGCAACCACTCCCCCGTGCAGAAGGCCCAGTCCTCAGCGAACATTCGCTGGAGCTGCCCCACCACCGGCCCCAGCACACGGAAGTGCATGTCACGAGCCGGATGCGGCGGATCATCCGCAATCACATGCCCCGCACGGATGTTGATTCCACCAGTGAAACCGGTGACACCGTCCACCACCATGATCTTCCGGTGGTTGCGCAGATTCATCGTCAGCAGCCTGCCTATGAACCAGTTTGGCATGAAGCGCCTCACCAGGATGCCGCGCTTCTTCATCTCACCCGTGACCGGAGGCCAGCCGTAGCGCGTGCCAGCATCATCCACCATCACCCGGACCTCTACCCCGCGCTTCACCGCCCTGTCCAGCGCCTCCACAAACTTCATGCCAGGGCCTTTCAGTTCAAAAATATAGCTACAGATGGAGATGGTCTTCGTCGCCGACTCAATGGCAGCCAGCATGGCGGGATACGTTTCATCACCGTCCCGCAGTATTTCCACCGTGTTTCCGCCCAGCAGGGACATGCGCGATACCGTGCGCAGACTATGCACCAGCCCCTCCATGCTCTGCACTTCCGTTTCATACTCCGGCAGAAGCTGCGGCATGTAGGACTGGGCAGCATCTGCCGCACCCTGCCCCACCACTTCGCGATAGTGCCTGCCTGCGCGCCGGATGAGGTTGATGCCAAGGAACAAATACAACAGCGCTCCCAGTATGGGCACCAGCGCGATGATAGCCACCCAGTATGCTGCGGCACGCGGATCATTCTTTTTCAGAACGACGTGCACCAGGGCCCAACCCGCCGCCACCACTTCCGTGATGAGCAGCAGCCAGTGCCAGGTGGTCGGCAGCCAAGTTTCCAACATTCGCATCGTGCAAGATACAAGATGCAAGACTGAAAGATACAAGACATCGTGAGAGATTCCTCATCGGAGATTCAAGTCTCAGGATTTCCCTCCTGTTGTATCTTGTGTCTCGCATTTCGTATCCTCACCAGCATGTACATTGAACCTCACGGACATATGGTCAGCCGCACCACGGATGACTATGAAAAGCTGGCCCTCGCTGGCTGCGCTGCCATTTGTGAACCGGCATTCTGGGCCGGCTTTGACCGCAGCAGCGCTGATGGGTTCTACGACTACTTCCGCCAGATCACCGAGTATGAGCCCAAACGCGCCGCCCGCTTCGGCATCCAGCACTACTCGTGGCTGTGCATCAACCCCAAAGAGGCTGAGGACCTCCAGCTCGCGGATGACGTCATCGCTTTAATCCCCGAGTTCCTGAAAAAACCCAATGTGCTCGGAATCGGCGAGATCGGCCTCAACAAAAACAGCCGCAACGAGCTCACCATTTTCGAGAAGCACGTCCAACTTGCTGACGACCTCCAGCAGCTCATACTCATCCATACCCCGCACCTCGAAGACAAGCTCAAAGGCACCCGACTCATCATTGATGCGCTGAAAAACCACCCAAACATTCAGCCAGAGCGCGTCATCATCGACCACGTCGAAGAGCATACCATCGACCTTGTGCTCGACGCTGGATTCTGGGCTGGCATGACACTTTATCCCGAAAGCAAGTGCAGCCCCGCCCGCGCTATCGACATGCTGGAGCAGCGCCAGGCCGAACGCATCTGGATGAACTCCGCCTGTGACTGGGGTGTGAGTGACCCCCTCGCCGTGCCAAAAACCATGCTGGAGATGAAACGCCGTGGCTGGTCACCCGAGATGATCCGAAAGGCCACCTTTGATAACCCCGCCACATTCATGCGCCAGAATCCGCGGTTCAAACTGTAGGATACGGTGTCGAGTCCGTCCTTGTTGCCGCAGAAGTGATGACACCGAGGGTTAGGAGGTAAAAGTGGCTTCTTCGGGCTCGCAATGCAAGGAGCCCGTAGGGCGACTGGAATGAAGAGCCCGAAGAAGCAACGGGCGCAGGGCGGTCTCCAACTTCCGGTTCAACTTGAAGGGATTGAGCGCTTTGCGCGCCGCTCGCAGCTCGGCTTTCTTCTCCTCGCTCACCGCGTCGCTTTGCAGCAGTCGGTCGCAGGGTGTCATGGGCCGATCATGCCGCCTTTTGACCTTCGCTCCATGCCTGTCCTTGCTCACCAACTTGGCTGAGGCGCAGAAGTGATTGTGCAGCGGCTCCCACAGCTCGCAGTAGATGTTGTTGATCTCCTTCACCATCTCGGGATCTGCCATCCTCTCGTAGCCCAGCAGTTGCCTCACGTGGGTCCAGTTCTTCTGCTCCACATGCCCGTTGTCGTTCTTGTGGTAGGGGGCGGCTGCGGGTAAAGCCTACCTTCTTGGGCCGTTCCTGGAAGTAGCGCACTAGGTGCCAGTTGAGGAACTCGCTGCCGTTGTCGCAGTCGAAGCCTTCGATGGCGAAGGGCAGCGCGGCCTCCACCTCTCGCGTGGCTTCCACAATGCCGTGCGCGCCCTTGTTCCACACCGCCCGCAGGCTGGTCCAACCGCTGAAGATGTCGGTGTAGGTCACGCTCCAGATAAAGTCACCCTCCAGACTGCCGCCGCAGTGTGCCACAGCCACAGCTCCAGCATGGCCACTAGGCGTTTGCCGCAGGGTTGCTCGGCCACCTTCCAAATGCGCCAAAGCACCTCCGCCACCTCGGGACCATACTCTGGCGGTCGCCCCTTCCCAACGGTCGGATCGCCGCCCCAGCCCGTGCGGGCATTGAGCAGCTTGATGGCGTGTTTACGACTGTAACCGAACTGCTCGCACAGCTCGTCTATCATGCGTGTGCGGCCTTGTCGCCCGCGGTTGACATACCGCTGCCGCAGTCGCGGCAGCATCGCTTCTCTGACTTTTTGACTCATGGACATCGACTTGGGTTGCCGGTGTCATCCCTTTCTTGAGTCAACGTCCTTTTCAGCCTCCCCCAACTTTTCTACCCACGGTGTCAAAACTTATGAGGCAACAGGTTTATTCGCATCGCTCGAACATTTTTCTCGTCAAACTGGCGCACTTCCCCATACACTTCGCACTGTCCCATTTGCGTTCCTTCAGTTCGCTCCCGCTACATTCGCTCTCCGCCATTAGCCACTTGCACGCCATGCATCCTCTGCCTCGCCCCGCGCTCTCAAGCCTCAAGCCTTCACCGCTTCCGCAAGTTCGTTCGGCACGCTTGGTTGCTTCACGGTTATCTCATCGCTAGTCTGATCCTCCTGCCTTGTGCGCAGACTTCTTCCCACGCGGATGAACCAACCAATGATCCGACCTACCCATCTGATCCCCCCGATCTGTCTGATCCGTCCCCCGAACCGACCGACTCCGACAACGACCTCCTCCCCGACTCCCAAGAGTCCG
>CAZIGH010000043.1:0-46413 GCA_964538625.1 uncultured Verrucomicrobiaceae bacterium | reverse complement strand
CTTATCACATCGTCAGCCGCGTGGTGAACCGCGACCTCGTGTTTGGTCAGGACGAGAAAATGAAGCTCGTTTCGCTGATGCGGCGCTATGAGCGATTCTGCGGGATGCGAGTTTAAGGTGACAGACACTTTACTGGATCCAATGAACATCTGGCTGCACAAGAAGCACCAGCCGACATGTCCATGAAGTCCGTTGCCGAAATCATCAGCGAAGCAAGGCAGACTCAAGGCTGCATCGTCGAGCCGCCCTCTGGCTTGCCAACACTACCACCAGGCTTCGCGCTACCGCCCGACCTCCACGAGTTTTACTCGCTGTGCGGTGGCGTGGACATGTTCCCCAATGAAGACTGGGGCTGGCGTGTCGTGAAGCCATCCGAGTTTGAACGTGCTGACATTGTGATATTGGAACTCACCTACCGAGATCACCCCGAAGACTTCGACGGCACCGCCTCGGAGGGGCTTTACGTTGTTGCAGTGAGAGGATGCGGGCCTGATTACATCAGTATTGACACTCATCCCGCAAGACTTGGCCGCTGCTTTGACAGCTACTCTGGCGATCATGCAACGGAGAGCAGTCGTGTCGTAGCCTTGAGCTTCACCGAAATGCTCAACAAGCTTTTCGAGAACCGTCGGGACATCAACTTTTGGGAAGATGCGTTTTACGGCTACTTCGGTCAACCAGACGCCAAGCTGAAGCTGCAAGGGCGACCATCTGCCAAGGTTCGTCTGCCATAGTCGCTCTAACATGCAACGTCTCTTCGGCCTGCAACGCTTCTCCCAATCCCGCCGGAGCCTGAGCTTGGCAGTCAACGGCAAGGCCGATGACTCGTCACGCAGCAGGCAACCGGCCCCCGCTTCTCCAGCGCTTCGCAAAGCTCGCGGCTCCGTAGCGTCAAGATAAATCCAGAGAAGGAGGAAATGACATGTAACCCAGACAACATTGAAACCAACTATTGAGACTCGCACAATAGGGATACTTTAAGGCCAAAGTTCAGCTTGGGTGTAGCAGGCAGCGAGGATGGCGGGGCGGCGGCGCATCTTGCGCAGTGCGGTCGTGGCCTCAAAGCTCAGCTCCCACGCTTCTGTGACGATCAGATTGGCAATCTCATGGCTTTTGAGGTGCGCCCACATGTATTCGACCGGATTGAGTTCGGGTGCGTAGGGAGGCAGCCGCTCGGCCTGCACCTTCCCTTTGGTGGAGGCGATGAAGGCCCGCACCTCTCTGCTGCGGTGAATGGCGGCACCGTCCCAGATGATGAGGATGCGCCGCCTGAGGTGGCGCATGAGGTGTTTGATGAACTCAATGACCTGCGGACTCCTGATGCTGCCTTTGTGAATCCTGAAGTAAAAGCGGCGCAGACTCAATCCGCCGATGATCGACAAGCTCTTCCAGTTGAAGCTCTCGAAGAGCAGCATGTTGTAGAGGAGGTTGGTCAGCACTAGGCACGCGCTGTTTCGTTTCATGCCGATGCATCTCTGGTAAAGGGCTTTCATGCTGCCGCTCATTTGCGCGAACACGTACTCGACTCGTGAGCGGGTACGTGACTTCTCACGGTTGCTGGTCTTTTGTTCTTCGCTCAGGGGGTGGCCGCAGCTGCCTTTCTCGTTGATCTGCGGCTTCACTTTCTTCTCCGCGAGTGTGGCGTTGATCTTCGCGCTCTGATACGCGCTGTCGGCATACACGACTCGATCTGCCTCGTCGATGAGTTCATCGAATGCCTGGCTGTCATGCACGTTGGCGGCGATGATAACGCTTTTGAGGATGAGCTTGTCCTTCACATCGACTTTTACGTGGTCCTTGTAGCCGTAGTGCGTTTCGTTGTTCTTCTTCGTCCAACGTGCGTCGCAGTCCTTGTGCGCTTTGACTTTGGGCTTCTCAGCGATGCTCGGTGGCACTTCGCCGGCTTTGATCAAGGCGTTGTCTTCGCGGCTGTTGCGCTGTCTGGGCACTTCGGCAAAGCTCGCATCGACCATGACGCCTTCCTTTGCCAGGGCCAGTCCGTGCTCGCTTTGCAAATGGGTGAGGTAGGTGTCGAACAAGCTCTCGAAGGTGTTCGTCGTGATGAGCAGTTCGCGGTAGTCGCTGATGGTCTGGCCGTCTGGAACGGCATCGCAGGGTGTGAGGCCGAGGAAGGCGCGAGAGCTGCTGCGGTCGGTGATTTGAAAGCTGGTGGCATCGTCGGCTAAGCCGTGGAGGCGCTGCAGCACGAGCACTTTGAACATGAGCATGGGGTCAAAGCGCGGTCTGCCGCCGGGACCTTTCGCATAGCGGGTGACGACAGCATGAATGAGCGGGGTGAAGACTTCCCATTGCACGAGCTTGCCCACGCCCATCAGAGGTGTCTCGAAGGCTGCAACATCAGGGGTTTGGAGAACTCATCGAAGAGTCCCGGATTGCCGAAGGGGATGAAACTAGCCACGCTTTTGTCTGTCTCATTTCACCGCTCTACGCCACTCTTTGATTAGTGTTAGCAGTCTTTTTTGAGTTTCCGGGTGTGCCCTTATTAGGCAACAGGCGTCCCAAATCCGTTATTGACCCCGGGCACCACTTCCTGGACACTGAAGGCATTATGGAACACCTGTATCAGTGGATCATTGTTGGCCTCCTCGGAGGAATTCTTGGCAAACTGCTTCACCCAGGTGACGACGGCAACGGCCTGTTCAAGACCATCATCCTCGGTATTCTCGGAGGATGGGTAGGAAACTTCCTCGCCTCCCGCTTGCTGGACATTTCAATGACAGGCATCAACCTGCAAAGCATCGCCATCTCCGGAGTAGGTTCCTTGCTGGTGCTGCTCGTTTGGCGCAAATGGCAAGCACGCAAAAAGTGACGCCAGCCTGGGTCCTAGACTGAACCCACGAGCTTTTTCGTTTCACGTACGGACAACCTGCGCAAGGATGCAGGCTCGATGTCACGTCTCCTCCTACTGCTACGGTCCAATCATGCCTTCGCGCTCGCACTAGGCCTGTTTGCGTGCTTTTCCGTAACGTGGCTGGTGGTAGATCGCCCAATCAAAGCAGAGCGCAGACTGGAGGAACGCATCGCCTCAGGCAAGGCGGTGCCTCATCACTTTTACATCCCCGTCTATCTCTGGCGCGGCCTCACGGTGAACTTGGGAGTGGCCGCACTGCTGGCCGGGGCGGCCTACTTCGCAGGCAGAAGGACCGGGCAAGAGACAGCAGAGCGGTCGCTACCAAAGGACCAAGCGCTCTCCGGCGCGCAAAAAGCGGC
The DNA here is from genome assembly GCA_964538625.1 of uncultured Verrucomicrobiaceae bacterium. Taxonomy (GTDB): domain Bacteria; phylum Verrucomicrobiota; class Verrucomicrobiia; order Verrucomicrobiales; family Verrucomicrobiaceae; genus JAEUHM01. Next base: position 43,182 of record CAZIGH010000043.1, on the reverse strand, counting down.
CATCGCCGCCGCCATGGCACTCGCCGCGCTGCAGGGCTACGACCGGCTGTCTCTCTCCACCTGGGGAGATGAGGACTACACGGTGAAGACCTACATACAGCCCGAGGTCGAAAAACAGGCTGACGGCACCCTGAGCTTCACCGCACGCACCTGGGCGGATGTCATCTGGCATGGAAAGAGAACCAACAACCACTTCGGCTACACCGCGCTGGCCAAGCTGGTGCACGATACCTTCTTTCATCCAGGCACCGGTCCACGCGATCCCTATTTCAGCGAGTCACTGGTGCGCCTGCCCGCACTGGTAGCGGGCGTTCTCAGTGTCCTCGCGCTAGCCTGGATGGCCAGCGTTTGGCGCATCACCAGCGGACTATGGCTCATCCTGCTGCTCTGGGTGGTGCACCCGTGGTTCCTGCGCTTCACCTCAGACGCACGGGGCTACAGCATGGTCATCCTCTGCCTGCCTTTGCTCTTCGGGATCGCCGGGCGAGTGCTGCAATCGGGTGCCTGGCGCTGGTGGCTAGCGCTTGCCGCCGTACAAGCATTTTGTTTCTGGAGCTACTTCGCGGTTTTCTATCTGCTCATCCCCTTCCAGATCGGCCTCCTCTGGGCGGTGCTCTCGGCCAGTGGTCCAAACAGGATGAATCGCGGGACACAAACGGCCCGCTGGCTCGTTGCGAATCTTCTTTCTACCATCATCATCATCCAGCTCATGGCCCCGCTGCTTCCCCAGCTGCTGGATTTCATACGTTCCAACAGCAGCCAGATCGCCGGACGCATGACATCCCTCTGGTGGCAGGACGCCGCAGCCTACTTCCTGACCGGCACACCGTGGAACGAGTGGTCCACCATCAATGATCTGAGCATTTGCCTCAGCGAGCGCCGCGGCATCTTCTTCACCATGGCCGTCCTCAACTGTGCGCTGCTTTCAGCCCTGCTGGTGGCAGGACTTGCTTGCCTCATACAGCAACCCACTCGCCGCTGGCTTCTCCTGCCTGTGCTCGGAGCGCCCTTGTTCTTCCTCGCCCACATGCTGCTAGCGGGCATCAAACCCTACCATTGGTATCTCCTGACCTATTATCCGGGTTGCATCCTGCTATGGGGCATAGCTGCGGAAAAGTGCCGCCACTTACGCCCGCCCGTTTTTTGGAGGGGCCTACTGATCGTCGCTGCAGCGGCATTCATCCTCACCACACATACACAGCGCCACGCGCTGCTGGAGCACCCTATCGAACCCTGCCGAGAGTCCGTGGAGCTGACCCGCAGCGTCCTAAATCCACGGCACCCCGCCTATGGCACAGACAGCATCACTGCTGGATTCACCATGTTTACCGAGGCTTACGACCCCGGCCTCGTCCGCTTCCAATCTGTGGAGGAGCTGCAAAGTCTCATGGCTGAAGCCCGCAGCAGCCAGCGCCAGCTTTTCATTAACTTCAGCTCCCGCGCCTTTTGCGAGGCGAACTACCCCGAACTCTTCACGCTGTTCAACAACCCCAGTCTCTTCGAACTCGTCGCTGTTCTTCCGGGCCAGTTCGACGCAGGCACTCGCGAGGTGCTGCGCATGAGAAATGCCCCCTGACTGCGAGGTAAAGTCAGCAAGCAGCCCGGGAAGCCTCCCCCTTTCACCCCCTTTCGAGAGCGGCGGCACACAACGCAACCTTGAAGCCCACTCCCCCGAACGAGGGGTTGGTCGTAGAGAGTTGTCTTCCCCGCCAAGTCCCATTTCATGGGCCACGAGGGACTTTGTGAAAAATTTCACAAATAAATCTTGCCACTCGTTTTACGCACCGCTACTTCTCCTTCCGCCTCGCTCTTTTGGCGGTGTTTTTCCCGTATGGATTTCGCGATCAACTTGCTTTCTTCCACTACACCAGTGATGGGCGTCACTTCTTATGCGCCTGAGGTGGCGGGCTTCATTACGAACTCGATCATCGTTGGCCTTGTCGTTCTGGGTATCGTGTTTTGGTTCTCCTCCAAGGCAACGAAGAACATGACCCTCGTGCCACACAATGCGCAGAATGCGTTCGAGGCCGTCGTGGAGTTTCTCTATGGCCGCGTGGAAGGCATCGTAGGAGAGAAGCAGGCCAAGCTAGCCTTCCCTCTACTCTGCACGCTTTTCATCTACATCCTCATTTCCAACTGGTTCGGTCTCCTACCGGGAGTCGGCACCATCGGCTGGGGCGAGTCCACTGGCTTCCTTTCGGTCAAAGAAGCGCACTCTCCCATCCTGCGCCCGCCGACGTCGGACCTCAACGGCACTCTGGCGCTAGCCCTGTGCGCCTTCGCCGTTTGGATCTACTTGACCATCAAAGAGATGGGCGTCTGGGGTTTCCTAGTTCACACCTTCGGCCCAAAGGGAGGTCTCAAAGGCTTCATGGGCATGGTGGTGGCCGCAGTATTCCTTTTTGTAGGCGTGATTGAAATCGTTTCCATCATTCTGCGCCCCATGACGCTGTCTGTTCGCCTCTACGGCAACGTCTTTGCCGGCGAGAGCGTGCTGCACACCCTGAGCATGCTTCTGGACAACATGGGCGGCATCTGGCCCTTCCTCGGCTCAGTGCTCATTCCCTTCCCGTTTTACTTCCTCGAAATTCTTGTGGGCCTGCTCCAGGCCATCGTTTTCACCCTGTTGTGCTCCGTTTACATCCAGCTTTCCACCACGCATGACGACCACGGTCATGAGGAAGGCGGTGACGCCCACCACTAGAAACCCTTTGCCCGCAGGACCATGCGCGACGTGTGGATGCGGGTGACACCCCAACATAACAAAACAAACACATGATCACTGACATCATCACCATGGCTGCCGACGCAGCCGCCGCAGTCCCCTCTGGCGTGACCGGCAACATCACCCAGGCCATCGCAGGTGCTGGCGCCGCCATCGGCGTGGGCCTCATCGGTTCCAAGGCCGTGGAAGCCGTCGGCCGCAACCCCGGTGCCTTCGGCAACATCCTTACCCTCGGCATCATCGCCATGGCTCTCGCTGAAGGTCTCGGTATCTTGGCCTTCTTCGTCGCCAAGTAAGCCTTCCGGGCGGCGGTTGGACCCAACCCCGACCGCCGCCCGCACTTCTCTTTCATCGCCTCATCCCACGTCACACCGCTCTCTTCGTTTTACTTATGGACCTCTCTGCTCCAGTGCTCGCCAGTATCACGCCCGTCTTCGCAGCCTCGGGGAAGGTCGGAGAGATGGTCGAGAAGTTCGGTCTGGCCTGGCCCAAGTTTATCGCCCAGGTCATCATTTTCCTCGCCGTCTATTCCGTTCTGAAGAAGTACGCATTCGGCCCCATCCTCGCCATGTTGGAGCAGCGTAAGCAGCGCATCGCCGATGGTGAAGCCAAACTTGAAAAAATTGCCAAAGATCTAGCTGACGCAGAGAAGAACGCGCAGGCCCTCATCGCCAAAGCCAACGAGGACGCCGCACGTCTGGTGAAGGAGGCTGGAGACAGCGCCAAGGCACTCGCCGAGCGCAAGCAGCAGGAAGCCGTGCACGAGGCCAATCAGATCATGGCCAAGGCGCGCGAGGCCGCGCAGCTCGAGCACGAGCAACTCATGTCCCAGCTTAAGCGCGAATTCGGGCGCATGGTGGCGGATGCCACCAGCCGCGTCACTGGCAAGGTGCTCACCAGCGAAGACCAGGACCGCATCAACCGCGAATCCGCCGCGCAAGTCTCCGCCTGATTCCTTTCACCAAGACCACTCGCTACTCACGATGAAGATCAGCAAAGAAGCCCGCCGCACCTCCCGTCAGCTCGCCAGAGCATGCATGGTGGACGGCAAGCTAGATGAATCCCGCGTTCGGCTCGTGGTCAGCAAGCTCTTGGAGAGCAAGCCGCGCTCCTACATCGGCATTCTGGAGAACTTTCAGCGCCTCATCGCCGCAGAGGTGGAAAAAAACAAGGCCGTGGTAGAAAGCGCCACACCTCTCGACTCTCAAACCCAGACAGGACTCCAAGCCAGCCTCAGCCAGCGCTACGGACGTCCCTTGGCCCTCGAGTTTCAGGTCAACCCCGCCCTCCTAGGCGGCATCCGTGTCAAAGTAGGATCCGATGTTTGGGACGGTAGCGTCAAAGCCCGCCTTGAAGCCCTCCAAAACGCCCTTGTCTAGTCAGCCCCACTCCCATTTTTACTTCTTCACTCTTCACTTAGTAACATCATGAGCAACATCCTCCAGGAGATCGAATCCCAAATCGCCGGCCTCAAGACAGCCGTGACGAAGTCAAACGTCGGCGTGGTCCGCGAGATCGGTGACGGTGCCGCAAAAGTTGAAGGCCTGAGCGACGTCATGCTCAATGAGATGATCGAGTTCCCTGGCGGCGTCTATGGCCTCGCACTGAACCTCGAGGAGACAGAAGTTGGTTGTGTGTTGCTCGGCTCCGGAGACAAAATCCGTGCCGGTGACGAAGTGAGGACCACTGGACGCCTCCTCTCAGTGCCCGTCGGCAAGGGCCTCCTCGGTCGTGTCGTGAACGCTCTCGGTCAGCCCATCGACGGCAAGGGCGACATCAAGAGCGACACCCAGTATCCCGTCGAAAAGCTCGCCCCCGGCATCATTTCGCGCAAATCCGTTTCTGTTCCCGTACAGACCGGTATCATGGCCATCGACGCCATGATCCCCATCGGACGTGGTCAGCGCGAGCTCATCATCGGTGACCGCTCCACAGGCAAGACCACCATCGCCGTAGATACCATCATCTCCCAAGCCCAGCAGAACAAAGCCGCCGAGCAGGGTAAGCTTCAGGGACACAAGCCCCTCTACTGCATTTACGTCGCTATCGGCCAGAAGCAGTCCAACATTGCCCGTGTCGTCAAGACTCTGGAAGACGCAGGTGCCATGGAATACACCACCATCGTCAGCGCCTCCGCCTCCGACTCCGCAGTGAACCAGTACCTCGCCCCCTACACCGGCTGCGCCATTGGAGAATGGTTCATGGATCAGGGCCAGGATGCACTCATCGTCTTTGACGACCTTTCCAAGCAGGCCGTCGCCTACCGCCAGGTCTCCCTCATTCTCAAGCGCCCCTCCGGTCGTGAAGCCTATCCGGGTGACGTGTTCTACCTCCACTCTCGTCTGCTTGAGCGCGCCTGCCGCGTAGGTGAAGCCTACGGTGGCGGCTCCATGACCGCGCTGCCCATCATCGAGACCCAGGCCGGCGACGTGTCCGCCTACATTCCGACCAACGTGATCTCCATCACCGACGGACAGATCTTCCTTGAGACCGACCTCTTCTACCAGGGCATCCGCCCGGCCATTTCCGTGGGACTTTCCGTCTCCCGTGTGGGTTCCGCCGCACAGACCAAGGCCATCAAGAAAGTTTCCGGCACGACCAAGCTGGACCTCGCCCAGTTCCGCGAACTCGCAGCCTTCGCTCAGTTTGGTTCCGACCTCGACGCCGCCACCAAAGCCAAGCTCGACCGTGGCGCGCGCATCGTGGAACTCTTCAAGCAACAGCAGTACCAGCCCAAGAGTCTGCCCATCATGGTCATCACCCTTTACGCCATGCAGAAGGGCTATTTCGACAACGTGCCCGTGGAGCGCATTCGTGAATGCCAGGCAGCCTTGGAAGAATACCTCACCAACCGCAAAGCTCCCCTTCTCGAGCAGCTCGCCAATGAAAAGGCCCTCGACAACGTGGAAGATGGTATGAAGAGCGCCCTCGACGACTTCAAGTCCAGCTGGAAGTAACCCGTTCAACTAGGAACCCTTTCCCATCAGCGCCCAGCCGACAACCAATACCGATCACCCAACCCGCCACCAGCCATTAGTGTCCGTTCGTGTTCATTAGTGGTTAAAGCCATACCTTCTCATCCATGCCCTCCACACGCGACATCCGCCGCCGAATCAAATCGGTAAAAAGCACGGCCCAGATCACCAAGGCCATGCAGCTTGTCGCCGCTGCGAAGATGAAAAAGGCGCAGGATCAGGCCACGAACGGCCGCCCCTACGCTGAGATGCTCAACAAGATCCTCGTCAGCCTCAAGGAATCTGCCGAGGAGAGCACCCATCCCTATTTCTCGGAAGGAAAGGGCTCCAAGACCCTCGTTCTGGTCATCGCCAGTGACAAAGGCCTCTGCGGCGCGCTCAACACGAATCTGCTCAAAAAAGTCATGAGCACCGACTTGGGAAGCGACGTGGAGTTTATCACCATCGGCAAAAAAGCCACTCAGGGACTTGGTCGGCTTCGCAAAACACTTTTGGCTGATTTCCCAGTCAAAGACCCCGCCAGGTTTGCTGAGGTGCGCAGCGTCGGGAAGTTCATCCAGGACAAGTTCCTGGAAGGTGGCTACAACCGCGTTCTCGTCGCTTTCAACAACTTCGTCAACACCGTCACCATCGTGCCCACGGTGGAGCAGCTCCTGCCCGTCGATGCAGTGACTCTAGGTGGCAAGCGCAGCTTCGAAGGTATGGGTAGCGCTTTGGAAGTGAAGGAGACCGAGGCTCCCACGCTGGAGTACACCTTTGAACCCAGCGAAGCTGTCGTCTTCCAGACCGTGCTGCCTCAGTACGTGAATAATACCCTTTACCAGATGCTTCTGGAAGCGCGGGCGTCCGAGCATTCCAGCCGCATGGTGGCCATGAAAAACGCCACCGACAACGCGAAGCAGATGCTCAAGGATCTCAGCCTCGAATACAACAAGCTCCGCCAGGCTTCCATCACCAACGAGCTGCTGGAAATCACCACGGCCAAAATGGCACTCGAGTAAAATGGGCAATACGGTCTTCAGTTTGATCGCACTCCTGATGCTGAGCAGCTGCGCCAGCATCTTCAACCGCACCACCAAGGACATCGCCGTCACGTCCTCGCCTTCGGGATTGTACTTTGAGGTCAGAGACCGCCAGAACAAGCTCGTCAGCTCTGGTACCACTCCGGCGAGCATCCAGCTCAGCAGCCGTTACGGCTTCTTCAAAGGACAGACTTACACCTTCACCGCCAAGCGCGCTGGAACCGAGGTAGGCAGCATGGTCATGTATGCCGGCCTGTCCCCATGGTATTTCGGAAATCTGGTCCTCGGTGGCGCATTGGGTATGCTCATCATCGACCCCGCTACCGGCGGCATGTGGACATTGCCCAAAGCCGTCCACATCGAGGCGAAACCAGGGTGGGCTGTGCTCAAACCAACTGAAAACAGACTCCAAGTCCTCGCCCTCTCTGACCTCCCACCCCACCTCCGCAAGCATCTCGTCCGCATCTAACCCAGGTTTCAGTCCACTCACTCTTCCCCTTTACTTTATTATGAGCAACATCGGCAAAATCGTTCAGGTCATCGGTCCCGTGGTGGACGTGGATTTCTCTGCCTCCGGCAAGCTTCCGGAGATTTACAACGCACTGGAAATCACGCTCGACTTCGGCGGCAAAACCCAGCGTCTCGTTTGCGAAGTTCAGAGCCACCTCGGTGATGGTTGGGTGCGCTCTGTGTCCATGACCTCCACCGATGGCCTCAAGCGCGGCATGGAAGTGGTGGATACCGGTGGCCCTATCACCGTGCCCGTCGGGGATGAAGTGCTGGGCCGCATCTTCAACGTCACCGGCGAAGCCGTGGATGACCAGCCCACTCCACAGACTGAGAAGCGCTACGGCATTCACCGCAAAGCACCGGCACTGACAGAGCAGAACCCCTCCGCTCAAATCCTTGAGACCGGCATCAAAGTCATCGACCTCATCTGCCCCTTCACCAAGGGCGGTAAAGTGGGTGCCTTCGGCGGTGCAGGCGTCGGCAAAACCGTCGTCATCATGGAACTCATCAACAACATCGCCAAAGGACACGGTGGTTACTCCGTCTTCGCCGGCGTGGGTGAACGTACCCGTGAGGGGAACGACCTCTACTGGGAAATGATCGAGTCCGGCGTCATCGCCACGGAAAAGGACGAGAAGGGTCACGTCAAGAAAGATGCTGAGGGCCGCCCCGTGCTCGCCCCCGGCTCCAAAGTGGCACTCGTTTACGGTCAGATGAATGAGCCCCCCGGAGCGCGTCTTCGCGTGGCGCTCTCCGCACTCTCCATGGCCGAATACTTCCGCGACGAGAAGAATCAAGACGTGCTCTTCTTCGTGGACAACGTCTTCCGTTTCTCGCAGGCCGGTTCCGAAGTGTCCGCTCTCTTGGGCCGCACGCCTTCCGCAGTGGGTTACCAGCCCACGCTTGCCGCCGAAATGGGTGCCATGCAGGAGCGCATCACCTCCACCAAGACGGGTTCCATCACTTCCTTCCAGGCCGTCTATGTGCCTGCGGATGACTTGACCGACCCTGCACCTGCCAACACCTTCGCCCACCTGGACTCCACCGTCGTGCTTGAGCGCTCCCTCGCAGAGCTCGGTATCTATCCTGCCGTGGACCCGCTCGCCTCCGTCTCCAAAGCACTCGCTCCTGAAATCGTCGGAGAGGAGCACTACCGCGTCGCCCGTGGCGTGCAGCGTGTTCTTCAGCGCTACAAAGACCTTCAGGACATCATCGCCATTCTTGGCATGGATGAACTGTCAGACGAAGACAAACTCACCGTCTTCCGTGCCCGCAAGCTCCAGCGTTTCCTCAGCCAGCCCTTCCACGTGGCCGAAATCTTCACCGGCACACCCGGGCAGTATGTGAGCGTCAAAGACACCGTCAAAGGCTTTGCCGAAATCCTGGATGGCAAGCACGACAACGTCCCAGAGGCTAACTTCTACATGAAGGGTGGCATCGACACCGTGAAGAAAGACTAACCAGTCGTCTGTTCGTTCTCCGCGCGCCGATTTCCGGCGCATCAAACAAAGCGCAGAAAACGGCAACTCATATCCCCTCTCCACTCATGCCCCTCCTTCTCGAAATCGTCACCCCAGAAGCCCGCATCTTTTCCGATGAGGTGGAGTCGGTTGTGCTCCCCGGAGCCGAAGGTGAAATGGGAGTCCTTCCCTCCCACGCTCCATTGGTGACGACCCTACTCCCCGGCGAGCTCCGCTACACCAAGGGCGGAAAAACCACTGATATGGCCGTTGGTGAGGGGCTGGTGGAAGTCACTGGCAAAACCACACGCGTGCTGACAGACATGGCCATCAACGCAGATGCCATTGATGAGAAAACCGTGGAAGAGGCGCTGCAGCGCGCCAAGACCGCCCTTGAGAATCTCAAGTCGGCCCATGGTAGCAGCGATGACGAGATCGCAGCCACTATGGCCATGATCCAGCGCAGCACCGCCCAGCTTCACGTCAAGCGCAAGCGGCGCACGCTTTGATCGGCGCGGCTTCATCCCGCCTAGCGCCTGCTCTTGCAGTCTCTCATGGGCCGCAGATTCCTGCTTCCGTTGGCGAAGAAAAAACTTGGGCAGGACCGCCAAACCTGTTAATAACATCGCTTCACCAATGCGAAAAAGGAGACGCTCCCACCCCACCCAAACGATCAAAGCCCTCGCGATAGGGTTCTTTATCGTCACCGCTGGCCTGGAGCATGGAATCGCCGGAGATGCCTCTGGTTCGCTTTCTTCTATCGCAGATCGCGAAATCGCAAGGCGTCAGGCCTTGCTCGCCACTGCCTCTGAAAACCTCGTTCGCGGGCGTCAGCTCATGGCCGAGGGCGACTCTGAGGAGGCGGCCCGGCTGCTGCTGGAAACCTATCGCTCCTTGCCGGATTCGCCCGTTGCGGCGGAACTCAAGCTCGCCGTGCGCGATGCCTTCAGTGAAGCCGCTTGCGTGCGTTCAAAAGAGCTACTCGTTGGAGCCCGCTACGCAGAAGCTCACCAGATGCTGGACGTAGTGTTGAGCAAAGAGATCAACCCTGCGCACAAAGAGGCCCTGAAGCTCAAAAAGCAGGCAGCGGATCCAGACCGCTACCCGCCGGCCCTCACGCCCGACCATCTGGCCAAGGTGAAGAAGGTGCAAGAGCTTTTGGTTTATGCAGCGTCTGCGGCGGAACTGGGAGATCACAACAAAGCTGAGGCCACCTACCTAGAAGTGCTCAGGCTTGATCCCACCAACGTCGCTGCCAGACGCGGCATGGAGAAGGTAGAACAGCGCAAAAGTGAGTATCTCGGCGCGGCGTATGACCACACCCGTTCAGTCATGCTCAATGACATCAACAAACTTTGGGAGACTGCGGTTCCACCTTCCACCGATGTCACCAACATGTTCATGTCCGGGCGGGCCGCTGGGACAGCGGGGAACTCCGGCCGACGGGAAAAACTGACCCAGAAGCTGCGTAGCCTCCGCATCGCGAAAATCGACTTTTCCGGTGCCACTCTGGAGGAAGTGGTAGAGTATCTCCGCATCACCAGCAGAGATGTGGACCCAGAGGGCAAGGGTGTCGGTTTCATCCTGAACGTAGGTGACGAAACCAAAACCCGGCCAATCAACTTGACCATAGCCGACGTGCCGCTGGAGGAAGTGGTGCGTTACGTCACGGAAATGACCGGGTCCTCGTTCAAGGTGGAAGACCACGCAGTGGTCATCACATCGCTCACTGAGAGAGCCACACAACTGATCACCAAGACCTATCGAGTGCCGCCTGATTTCATTCAGAACTCCGATGCTGGAGCCGCTGCAGCACCGGCCGCAGATCCTTTTGCAGCGCCCAACCCCGCTGGCGGAGGTGCTCTTGGTATCCGCAGACTCGGAGCCAAGGAGTTTCTCGAAAGCCGCGGTGTCACCTTCACCGGCGATGCTTCGGCTAGCTTCTCACCGTCCTCCAGCACCCTGATCGTCCGAAACACCGCAGAGAACATTGCCATGGTGGACATGCTGGTAGAGCAATCCATCAACAACGCACCGAAGCAGGCATTGATCACAGTGCGGCTGGTGGAAGTGACCGAGGATCAACTCAGTGACATCCACAACGAGATTCTCATAGGGCAGGGCAATCTTCCCGGCTCTGAGCGTGTTTTCATGAGTGGAGGCACCAATAGAGCCGACGCTCCCGGATACTTCTCAACCACAGAGGGCATCCGCAGTACGGGCGCCATTCTTGGCAAACCGGGGATCGACCAGTTGCTTGGACTGTCCCAAGGACAGGAAGTGCCCAGCAGCAACTCACGCTCACCAGCGGCACTGGCGCTTCTCGGCCACTTCACGGATCCCCAGTTCATCACATTTCTCCATGCCATGAAACAGAAGAAGGGTATCGGGCTGGTCTCCGTGCCCTCCATCGTCGCACGCAGTGGTCAGAAAGCCTCCGTTCGAGTGGTGAGAGAGTTCCCCTACCCCACGGAGTTTGATCCACCTGAGATTCCACAACAGTTTGGTACGAATGTGGTCACTACTGCTGGCAACTCTCCAGCTGCGGGAGCTGCGCCCATCACGCCCACCACACCTACCACCTTCGAGGTCAAAGAACTCGGAACCGTCCTCGAGATCGAACCTGTCATTTCAGATGACGGACGTACTGTGGAGGTTTCCGTGACTCCCACCAACACCGAGTTTGAAGGCTTTATCGACTACGGCTCGGATATTCGCAGTTCGGTAGGGTCGTCTATCTTCGACCTTCTGAGCTTCAGCTACGTCAACTCCGACTCTGCCTTTGTCATCGACAACCCCATCCTCCAGCCCGTCTTCCGCAAGACCGGTGAAGCCACCTCCGTGACCATCTGGGATGGCAACACGATCGTCATCGGCGGCCTCGTTAGTGAAAAGGTTACCGACATTCAGGACAAAGTGCCGGTCATTGGCGACATCCCGCTTATCGGTCGGCTCTGGCAGGGCAAGGTGAAGCAGACCATTCGCAAATGCGTGCTCATCACGGTGACCGTGAAGGTCATTGATCCCGGAGGGCAGCCGGTCAACGTCCGCAGGGTGGATGGCGATACGGCCATGTCCCCCTAGAAGTGCTGCCCTCCTTCGGGCACCCACGACCACAGCCGCACCACGAAAGAAACCTCGGGAGAGGACGAGGCTCAGGTCACCCGTGCGAATCGGGGCGGCAAGTGTGAAACCCGAGTGCTTACGCCAGCCCGCTCCTCACGAGCAGGGCATCAGGGTCAGGATCACGCCCCATAAAGTTGCGGAACAAAACGGCGGGATCTTCAGAGTTGCCCTTGGCAAGGATCTTCTCCTTGAACTCGCGTCCTGTTTTCTCGTTCAGCACACCCTCTTTGAGGAAACGCGTAAAAGCGTCAGCATCAAGCACCTCGGCCCACTTGTAACTGTAGTAGCTTGCCGCGTAGCCCACCGGGCTTGAGAACAAGTGGCCAAAACGGCGGGCCATCGTAGGAGCTGGCGTTTTCAATGGCACCAGATAGTCCCGGATGAGTTCACGGGCGAGTACATCCAAATCTGCTTCCGAACGAGTGGCGTGATTCATGTGCAGCTCCAAATCCAGTTTGCCAAAGCTCAACTGTCGCACGGTCGCTGTTGCTTCCATGTAGTTGCGCGCTGCGATCATTCGCTTGAACAAGCGTGGTGGAATGGGATCACCCGTTTCGACGTGACGAGCAAAAAGGTCCAGTGACTCGCGCTCCCAGCAAAAGTTCTCCATGAACTGCGAGGGGAGCTCCACGAAGTCCCAAGCCACATTGACCCCATTCAGAGATGGGATCTCCACCTCTCCGAATAGTTGGTGAATCAAGTGTCCAAACTCATGGAACACCGTCATCACTTCGTCATGCGTGAGCAGCGCCGGTTTACCGTTCGCCGGGGGGGACATGTTGCCACAGATCAGCCCTAGGTGCGGTCTGCGCTCAGTGCCAGACGTGGGTTGAAGCCCAGCCAAAAGGTAGTTCATCCAGGCACCGCTACGCTTGGAATCACGAGGAAACCAGTCCGCATAGAAGGACCCAATATGAGTGCCATTGGCATCTCGCATTTCATAGAACTGAACGTGCGGATCCCATACTTCCACGGGGCCAGGCTGAAGCGGATCTCTGCTGGCCGGGGAGTCGTCTGCCGCATCCGTGGGATGCAGAAAGACCGTGTCTCGCTCAATGATCGAAACGCCGAACAACTTCTGCGCGATCTGGAACATGCCTGCGATGACCGAGTTCACGGGGAAATAGGGCCGCAACTCTTCAGGATCAAAGTCAAAGAGCTCCTTGCGCCTCTTCTCTGACCACCATGACATGTCCCAGGGTTCCAAAAGATCGTGCGGCACTTGCAGCTTCTCTGCTCGGTACTCTTGAAGCTCCACCATCTCCCGGTCAAAGGCTGGCTTCACCCGTTGATGTAGCCTCTCCACAAAGGCGAGCGCCGTGGCACCATTCTTCGCCATACGTCGCTCCAGAATATGATCTGCAAACTGGGGCTTGCCGAGCAGTTCCGCTTTCTCCTGACGCAGGGCCAGTATCTTCCAGACAAGAGAAGTATTATCAAACGGCTCCTTGTTGCCAACGGTGATGGAACCCTCCCAGAGGGCGCGGCGGATGGATTCATCCTCACAGTACTGCATCACCGGAATCATGACGGGTGCCTTCAGACTCAGCCGATAGCGAGGCTCAGTAGCGGAGCCATGCCCTTTGGACAGGGCATCCTGCCGCGTCACTTCGATCACGTCTGGAGGCAATCCCTTCAGCCGGGCTGCATCGTCTATGATGAGCTCAAACGCATTGGTGGAATCCAGCACATTCTCGGAGTACTTCTGTGTGGCCTGCGACAGCTCAGCTTCCAGCTCCTCCATTCGTTGTTTCTTCTCTGGAGGCAGTTCCGCACCATGATTGCGGAACCATGCCAGAGTCTCGTCCAGCAGGCGCTTCTTCACCCCCTCCAGCGCTTTGGCCTCCTCCGTTTCGCTGAAGGTCTTGACCAGGTCCCAGAGGTCCGCATTCAGTGGAATCTTCGCCCGAAAAGAACTTACTTTCGGCAGCATTTCATTGTGGGCCGCACGCAGTTCCGGAGAGTTCGCCACCGAGTCCAGGTGCTCCACGAGGCCCCAGGCTTCATTCAACTTGCGGGTCGCCTCATCGAGCGCCAGCAATACGGATTCAAACGACATTCTTCCGCGATCCTGATCCAATAGGGCGTCCAGATTCTTCTGGGCCAGTTCAAGAGCAAGCGTGATGTCTGGAACGATGTGCGAAGGATGCAGCGTTGACCAGCGAATATGAAAGTTCGTTGCGAGGTAGGGGTTCGACATGAAAAAAGGGGGTAATAAAGGGATCAATCTGCGCTTCCAACACCAGCGGACAACGCGGCTTCGGAAAAGTCGGCATCCCTGAAGGCAAGATCGTCTCTTACACCCGATCCCGTCACCTTGGTTTCAGAGCCAGAAGCACTGGTGATGACAAACTCAGTGGGCACGAAGTAGCCAGTTGAGGAGCGGTGTACCCTCAGGGTAGTCACCGTTCGGCTTACCTTACCGGCACCGTCAAGCATCTCGACCTTCTGTGGCACCAACCTTCGGTCATCTATCCAGCTCCTCACGACACGCACACCACTTGTGGAACTCTGCGGTGCACTGGACTCCACTACCGAACATCCCACCGGACCCAAGTTTTCCTTGCGCACGATGGTGTGCGATTTCCAGTTCAAAAAGTCACCAAGCACATCTTCCACCAGCAGATCTGTGCCGAAGACGCCCATGCCCCTGTCCCCCGGCTTCAGCGCCACCGGCTGGCTACCGGGCTTGAAGCTCCAGCCACTGAATCCATCGCTAGAAATGCGCAGAAGCAGGCCTTCACCTTTTCGGTCCTTCGGAAAGAGAATCTGGTGAAGCTGAAGACGGTCGCCGTTCACAGCCGTGTGGTGTTTGATCTGGACTTGCAGCCGAGGCCTACCCGTCTGCTGCAGAGAGGCGCGGATTTGGATGTCACCCTTCGGTTTGGCGGCCTTCACAGCGGCGATGAGTTCCGGCCCGGTGTAGTTCTTGGCGGCGGGCTCCTGTGCCGGGAGTGAGAAGATGAAGACGAAGCAGGCTGCGAGAGATCGTAGCATGAGAAACACGGGTTTTGCCTACTGGCGGAGAGCGATGCTAGGGTTGATACGGGTGCAGCGCAGCGCCGGATACAGTCCACTGAGCAGCCCCACCACCAGCGCCAAGAGCAGCGCGAGACCTATCAGATCCGGTCCAAAGTAAGGTTCCAGCTTGCCCTGCATCCAGTGCGTTTGGGACATCGTCTTCAGAAGCACCACGCCAAACACTACGCCAAGCAAGCCCGCCGCAGCGCAAAGCATGAGAGACTCATAGATGATCATCCACAGAATGCGGCTGCGCCTCCAACCGAGAGCGATGAGGACGCCAATCTCACGCGTACGCTCAAACACACTCATAAACATCGTGTTCATGACGCCAAACGTGCCCACCAGGAGCGCCACGATGGATGTGGCCCAGTTCATGGCTTCAAAAGTCTTCACCCCATCATTCTGAGCTGCCACATCACCCGCCGCCTGGATTTTGTACTGCGGCAGCAGGCTAGAAAGTTCTGCGATGGCCGACTGCGGGTCAGCCAGTCGGTCCTTGAGCCGGACGTTCACGAAGTTCACCCGGTTCTCTTTCTGCATCACTTTCTGGAGTGCCTCCAAGTTCATGAAAATGGAGCCGTTTTCCACCACAGCCTTGGCATCTACGATGCCCACCACCACGAAGTCCTCCACCTCGATCGTCACCGAGTCGCCCACCTTTTTGTTCAGCATCTCGGCAGCGATGCTGCCCAGCACCACGGACTTCTCCGCCGCATCCTTCGGCTTGCGGCCTTCCACCGGCTCCAGGTAATCCCACAAGTAGCTTCCCCACTCCCTGCCGGAGACCACTACCATGGGAGCCTCCTCGATGCTGAGCACCTCGGTCAACATGTTGGCGGCTTTGTCCACCAGTGGACACTGGCGCACCGTATCGATTACCGTGGCATCGAACGGTTGGGCCAAGAGTCCCCCCGCAGCATTGCGCACCACCAAGTCCGTACCCCGGGCCTTTTGCGCCTCAGCCCACCCCATGCTCAAACCCCAGGCAAGTCCGAGCAACGCCACTACCGCGCCAATGCCAACACCTATGCCCATGATGGTGAGCGCCGTCCTCACCGGCCGGCGTGTCAGATTCTTCAAGGTGAGCTGGATGAGCGTCATCGCCTTTGGTTCATGCAGCGGTATGAAGCACCGCCTCGTCACTGACGATCTGCCCGTCACGCATCGTGATGATGCGATCCGCCTTCCTTGCCACCTCCATGTCATGGGTCACGAGCACCAGCGTCATGCCCTTCTGCTTGTGCAGGCCTTCCAGCAACTCCAGAATCTGATGCGAGTTTTTGCTGTCCAAATTGCCCGTTGGCTCATCCGCAAGCAAAATGCCAGGATCATTCGCCAGACTGCGCGCTATGGCCACACGCTGCCTCTCTCCCCCAGAGAGCTTGGCGGGCAGATGATCCAGCCGGTGAGACATGCCCACCATTTCCAGCAGCTCCCGCGCCTTGCGCTGCCGCTCCCGCAGTGGGATGCCCAGCTCAAACATGGGCACCTGCACGTTTTCCAGAGACGTGAGCGTGGGCAGCAGATGGAAAGCCTGGAAGACGAACCCAATGTTCCTGGCACGAAAGGCCGCCGGATCCTTCAGCTTGGTAATGTCTTCTCCTCGAAAGCGGATCACTCCCTTGTCCGCCACATCGAGCGCCCCCAACAAACCAAGCAAGGTGGACTTGCCACTGCCGCTCGCACCGATGATCGCCACTGACTCCCCATCCGCAATGCCAAAACTCACTCCCCGAAGTGCGAGCACATGCCCATCATCAAAGTCACGGTGCACGTCCTCAACCTCCAACAGCGGAGTTTGAAGAGAAGCAGAAGACGATGACTGGGGCGACATGAGGCAAAGAAAGCGAAGCCAGCCCATCTTGCTGACAGCCTCACGCGGTGCAAGCGCAACCTGCGGCACTGTATGATTCCTCCAGACTGGTCTCTTCCCCACCTCGTCTTCCGTGCCTGTCCCATCCCCCTGTGCATCAAGTCCAAACGGGTCACGCAATGTTCCAGTGGTCGTGCATCAGGTGACACTTTTTTGCCTTGTCGCCCGTATGCCAAACGGCTGAAATCCCTCAGCGCGCTGAAGCACCACGTTTCAGCGTTCCAAACCCAACCCTCCATCTATACCATGAGCAGCATCGTTCCCCTCATCAGTTCTGGCGTCGCAGGTCCACTCGGCGCCCTCCACCTTCCCCGGTTGTGGCTGAAGGCCTCCCTCGAAGCCGCAGGCAAGCTCCACCCTGACTATCCCGGTTGCGGTCAGGGCTATGACCAGATGACTCTGGATGCGCTGAACATCAACAAAGACGCCTTCCTCGCCTTCATCAAGGAAAGCCGCCCCAGCTACGCCCAGCTAGAGGCGTGGATCAAGGCCCAGCCCGGCGTGAAGCTCGACAAGGCGACTCTGTACCGGCATAACGCCGCCATCTCCGGCTACATCCATGGAGATGACGTCCGCGCGGGTATCCTCAGCGCTGCCGGTATCCCGGACGACGGGTCCTGCAACCCAGGTGCCGTGGATCTAAACAACATCGACGACTGGACCACCTTCTGGAACCAGGAGCTCAAGTAACCCTCACCATCCCAAGCATTCCACGTCCGGTGTAGCCAGCGCTGCACCGGACGTTTTGTTTCACAGGTGGATGCCAACCTGGCATACAGACACCCGGCCACCGAACACCACCTGCACATCCGACCCCTCATCCTGCGCACGGTCGGCATATCGCGCTGAGTAGTGGAAATGCGCACGCCGCTCATCCAGAGCATCCCCACGGCGCTCGAATGCAACTGGCAAGGGTGAGCGCGCAGCCTGCGTCCTCCTCACCTCCGGGCATCCCGCAGCACCCGCAGGCAAGTGAGGAAAGTTCACATTCACGAACGCGCCGCTTAACCGACAAGCCTCTTCAGCCAGCGCCGGTAGCAACTCCCCAATCCACCCCGACACACGGTCCCAGTCCACCGCCAGATCACGAACAAGGTAGTGAGAGAACGCCACCGCAGGCACACCATGGTAAGTCGCCTCCCTCGCCGCAGCACAAGTGCCAGAAATGTGAATGTCCTGGCCCAGATTTCCCCCATGATTCACACCGGAAAAAACCGCATCCGGCTTGAGATCGAGACCAAACAGCCCGATTCTCACGCAATCCGCAGGCGTGCCCCCAACCGCGAAGCGCTGCGGGTCCAACTGGGTCACCGGCACTTCAGCGTGCGTGGTGATGCGATGTCCGCACATCGACTGCTCCACCGCTGGCGCCACCACCCAAACTTCATGCCCGGCCACACGGCACGCTGCCTCCAGCGCACTCAAGCCCGCCGCGTCCACACCATCATCATTTGTCAAAAGCACCTTCATCTGGTCAGACAAAGCGCACTTGCCTTCCACTTGCAAGATCACTCCCCGCCGCCCCGCATTATCTCGCCAGCGAGCGCAGAGACTTCAGGAGCAAACGATAGCGTTGCTTCACGGATGGCTCTTGAAGCACCTCCGCAAGCTGCACCGGATGACGAATGAAGTGGTAGCTGAGGATGTCACACACGACCTCCGGATCCCCTTCCTCCTGCAGCCGGACTTTGAGCCGGTTCATCGCCTCCTCTGCGCCGGAGGGGCAACTAGGCAGACTATCCAGAGCCGAGTCCCTGAGGCCCGCCAGCTCATCGTCGCCAGCATCATCGCTCTCCATCGGCTCCACCTTCACGATTGGAAAGGGTGCCACCTGCACCTGCCCCGTGATTCGCATTCGTCTCAGACCGAAGAGCAGAAGGTTGGACGTGCCGTCCTCATGCTTGACGCAGCGGCTCACCAGTCCCGCAGTCGTCACCGGCAAAATATTGCGCTCGTCAAAACCAGTCCGCACCCCCACTCCAAACATCCTCTGCCCCAAAAGCACATGGTTGAGCATGGCACGATAGCGCTCCTCGAAAATAAACAGCGGCAAATAGCAGCCCGGGAAGTGAAAGCAGTCACTGAGCACGATGAGGGGCAGCTCGCTCGGGAGCTGAATCTTGCCGTTGCACCCACTGTCTTCGTCCGTAGCCATGGTCCTTTTGTCTCGTCTCATTACGCTGTCACTGCCGTAAGCGACGCGACGCCGCGGTAGATTTTTCTTTTCGCGCTCCGGCGCAGCGGCTATGGAAAGGCCAGCTTACAGCATGAGACTCCCCCTCACCCTCACCGTGGCATGGGCAGCGCTTTGGCTGGCGGGCTCCTGGTGGACGGCTTCGGACCTGGAGGCTTCCATCCAAAGCGGTGCTGACCACGTGCTGCAAGAGGCCGGACACCCCTTCAAGCACGTGCAAGCGACTGCAGCGGGCATCACCGTCGCCCTCACCGGCATGGTACCCGAGGCCGCCCTTGCAGACAAGGCGGCGGACCTTTTACGATCTCGCCTGCAGCTCCCTCACCAGTGGCTTAAGTCACAGCCTGCAGGAGCCCTGATCCACATCCAGACAGACCTGCGGGTGAATGAAAAGCCCACCGGCTGGGGACTCCTGGCAGCCAACGCCAGCAGCGCCCAACTCTTCGGCATCACGGCCACCGCCGAAGAGGCGCTGCGTGTGGTGCAAGCCCTCCGCCCCGCATTCTCGGGTGGACCAGAGTTGGCTTCTCACTTGGAGGTCCATCCCTCCCTCGTGATCGAAACCGAAACCCCTTCCAGTCCAATCGAGTCCGCAGAGGGCTTCAACCGCGAAGCACTCTCCCTTGGTTTTGTAGCCATTACCCGCTGGGGGCAGCCATGGCAGATCCTGGATTTAAGCCGTCCCTTCGAACAGGCACGGCAGCAAGGTCTGGCACTCGGCATCCCGGCCTCCTTATGGGACGAGGAGATAGGCGGAGTCGTGCGCGGAATCCAGGAAGCACGCGCCTCCGCCCTGAACGCACTCATGGAACATCGCCGCCTCTCCAGCCAGCCTCCCGGACACGTCGTGCTTGCAGTACGAGCAGACACCGTACTGCTCAAAGGAGAACTCGGTTCTCACCAAGCAGAGAAACTACTGCGTGAAGCAGTGACTCGCAGCATCGGTACGCGCAGACTTGTGGATGAACTGCTCCATGACTCCCAGCGGCGTCCGGATGATGACGTGCGCAAACTTGCCACCGAACTTCCACCACTTCCCTCTGGAAACACCGCACGCCTCCTCGCCGTCGGCACACTGGAAGCAGGCTGGCGCGTCATTGATCTAGAGCAGATCGACATCGAGGATGCCAACTCCATCCTACCCGGCATGTTGCCCAACGGCGCGGACCGTCGCCTCATGATAGGAGACATCGCCGCAGCGGCCTCATGGGTTTACTCCATTTCCAGCTCCACTTCAGCGCCACAGCCCACACGGCCCACCTCCTACCTATTCCTCGTCCTCGTGGGCCACAGATCTCTGTTATACGGCGCCGTGCCAGACCAAGCCATGAAGGCCCAGAGCGAGTCCGCAGTCCGGAAGCGCTATCCCACACTGGAACTCACCTCCAAGCTCCGCGTGGACCCCTACTCCGTGGCAGGAGAGTCACCACTCATGACGCTCGGCTCCCTGCCGCCCAACCCCGGCGCAGAAACGTCCGGCCTGCTCGCGTTGGCTCTGCTTGGTGAGGAATGGCGGACCAAACCTGCCCGCGCATCCCTTCTGGAGGCAGGCACCCTGGCCCAGTCAGGCCTACTGCCGGAAGACTTCCCCATCAACGTACTTCTGCCTGACGTGCTGGATGCCAGCCCCATCATCCGCGCCCACCTCTCCCTCCACGAAAAGTCTTCCCCACCAGGCATCCCCTTGCAGATCATAGGGCCACGCTAAAGTCCCCAATTCCCTTGATGACCACCGACCTCCTCCTCCTCAGCAGCCGCATCGCACTGCTCGTGCTGCTAGGGTCCGTGCTCGCCTTCTCGCTCGGTTGGTTCTGGCGCTCCGTTTCACTCAAGCGCCGCATCTCCCAACTGGAGTCCAGCTTGGCCAGCGTGCAGGAAGATCGCCAGCGCCTCCGCAACCTCGTGGACAGCACAGCCCCGGATGATGAAATCCAAGCCGGTGAAGCACAGATGCGGGAGCTTGAAGCCCAATGCATGAGTGCCCTCCAGCAGCGGGACGAGGCAGAACGCCACGCCGCAGAAGCCATGAACCGTCTCCGCGGCCTCCAGGAACAGTTGGAACGACTGGAACGCGAAAGCGTGCCCCGCTCAGATTACCTCCAGCTGGAGGCAGACCTCCGGGCAGCACGCGCAGCCCCGCCACCCGCAGAGGATCATCCCGCACTGGCCAGTCTGCAACGCGACCTCGCACGTCTTCAAGACGCCCTGGCTCAGTCGGAATCCGCCCTCGCCAAAGCACGCGAAGATGCCACCCGCCTAGTACATGCTCCCACCACTCCCAACACTCTAGCCGCCCCCCTCCCAGCAGCCATGAGTGCCGAAGAGGATTTCGCCGCCTTCCCTCCAGCTCCCGCCATGCCCACCCGCGGCCTCTTGCTCACCCAGCCCGCAGCCAAAAAGGGACCGCCGCCCCGTCTGGACTCAGCCCGCAAAAACCTCGCCATCCTCAAGCAAGAGCGCAGTCAAATCTCCGATGCCGAGGAACTCGCCCGCGCCGACCGCCAAATCGCCGCGTTGGAGAAAGCACTGGCCGCCGCCACCTCCGCAGGCCCTGATACGGATGACCTCACCAAAATCAAAGGCATCAAAAAGGTCACCAACAACCAGCTTCTCGACCACGCCATCTGCACCTGGAAACAAATCGCCGACTGGACGCCAGAAGATGCCGCCAGCTTCAGCGAACTCCTCATGCTCGGAAACCGGGTGACAAAAGAGCGCTGGATAGAGCAAGCCACCGCGCTGCTTGAGAAAAAGAACACCTCAAAGCCAAAAACCTGAACCCCGCCCCCTCAACTTTCCCCTTGGAAGTGCCTCAGACACGCGTTTCATCCCCCTATGGCCTACCGATATGAAGTGACCGAACGCGTGCAGTTCTCTGAGACAGACATGGCGGGCATCGTCCACTTCTCCAACTTCTTCCGCTACATGGAACGCGCCGAGCACGCCTTCTGGCGCTCACTCGGACTCTCAGTCACAGACCACAGCGTCGCCCCTGAAGAGCGCATAGGCTGGCCGCGCGTTCACGCCAGTTGCGACTACAAGGCACCGCTTCGTTTTGAAGAAGAGTTCACCGTAGAGATGCTGGTGGAAGAGATTCGCAGCAAGGTCATTCGCTACCTCTTCCGTTTCCGCAACACAGACGGCACACTCGTGGCAGAAGGGCGCGTCACCGCCGCCTGCGTGCGCAAAGATCCCGCTACCGGACAAATGAAAGCCGTGTCCATACCAGAGAGAATTGTCCAAAACATCTCCCCCGCACCCGCAGAACTTCTGGCGCAAACCGAATGACTCGCTAGTCTCTCCCTCCCGTTCTCCACGAGGTCGGGAAACGATCAACCACCCAATGACGTGAGCACGAAAGGAAAACAAGGAATTATGAGTTGGTACACCTATGCTGTGATGACGATGCTGTTCTGGGGCGTGTACGGAGTGATCCTCCACTACGGACGCAGCCAGATGCCAGACGTTGCGTTGAAACCACCCGGCCCGGAAGCTGCAAATGCCGCCCTCAAAGCCTTCCTCTGGGTCGGCCTGGCTTACCTCGTCGTCGCAGTGGCCGGAGCCTTCATCGTGCTCAAACTGAGAGGATCAAACTTCTCCATGACCACCTCAGGCAGCGTCTGGAGCTTCATCGCAGGCTCAGCAGGCGCACTCGGTGCGCTCACCCTCGTGCTCGCCCTCGGAGCCGCAGCGGTCACCATGAAGTCCGCAGCGCCGTCAGCCGTCATGCCCATCGTCTTTGGCGGTGCCCCCATCGTAAACGCCATCACTGCCATGATCGTTCACCCCCCGGAGGGAGGATGGAAGGCTGCGTTTCCCCTGCCCTTCCTCTTCGGCATCGTCCTGGCAGCCACCGGCGGCTTCCTCGTGGCCAAATACGCCCCCTCCAACGCAGGCCCCGCTCCCGCTCAAAAAACCGCCGCCAAGTAAGGCCATCACTCCATGAGCCTGAGACCTGACCAAGTGGATGCAGCACGGCATCTCGTGACTCAGGTCCTCGCCTCAGACAACTTCAACTCCCACCGTCTCCGCACCGCCGGCTTCCACACACCCCAAGCCGTCCTGGACCGGTGGGCAGAGGTGCCATTCACCACCAAGGCAGACCTACTGGCCGACGCTCAGGCTCATCCCCCATTCGGCAGCATCGCCACCGAGCCGCCCTCACACTACACCCGCTTTTGCCAGACCAGCGGTACCAGCACCGGCCAGCCCCTGGCATGGCTGGATACCCCGAGCTCCTGGCAAGTACTCCTAGACTGCTGGCGCACCGTATTTCGTGCCGCAGGCGTCAGGCCCGGTGCCGACCGCCTCTTTTTCGCCTTCTCCTTCGGCCCCTTCCTCGGCTTCTGGACGGCCTTCGAAGCAGCCGCGAACGATTGCCTCGTCATCCCCAGCGGCGGCATGTCCAGTGAGGCACGCCTCGCAGCCATCCTACGCTACCGCGCCACCGTTCTCTGTTGCACACCCACCTACGCCATGCGCCTCGGCGAAATGCTTTCCCCCGGAACCAACCACAGCATTCGCAAACTCATCGTAGCCGGAGAACCCGGTGGCAGCGTTCCACACGTCCGCACACGGCTGCAGACTCTGTGGGGCGCTCAAGTCTTCGACCACCACGGCATGACGGAAGTCGGCCCCGTCACCTACGAGCACCCCACTCAGCCTGGCCTACTCAAACTCATTCACAGCGCCTACCACGCGGAAGTCATAGACCCCACCACCGGACAGCCTGCCGAGGAGGGCGAACTCATCCTCACCACCTTGCGGCGCACCGCATGCCCCCTCATCCGCTATCGCACCGGGGACTGGGTAAGAGGCGAGGTCCTCCAGGGTGAACTCTGCCTGAAAGGAGGCATCCTCGGCCGCTGTGATGACATGGTCGTCATTCGAGGCGTCAACATTTACCCCAGCGCCGTGGACAACATCGTCCGCAGCTTTCCCGAAGTGGAGGAATACCTCGTGCGCCGTCACCGTATCGACGCCATGGAAGAGCTCCAGCTCGAAGTGGAACTCACCCCCGGCACAAGCCCGCACATCGCCAGCCTCATCGAGCGCAAGCTGAAGGATACCTTCACCCTCCGCATCCCTGTTGCCATAGTGACCTCAGGCTCCCTGCCCAGACACGAGTTCAAGGCCCGCCGTTGGGTGTGAGCGCCACATGCTCACCAACCGGCTCTTGAGTTCGCACCGATCCTGCGCCAAGCATCCCGCCCCCCCATGTCCGCCCTTCCCCAAGAAAATCCGTTCCTAGACACCCTCATCCAGCGCACTCGTGCAGAAGCATGCACCGTCGTCATCTTCGGTGCCACCGGCGACCTCACCCACAGAAAACTCATCCCCGCTCTGTATAACCTCGCCGCCACCGGCGACCTGCCACCACAGTTCAAGGTCGTCGGCTTCGCCCGCAGAGACAAGCCAGACCAAGTCTTTCGTAAAGAACTTGAGGAAGCAAACCGCAAGCACTCCCGTCAAGGCCACAACGATGAACTCTGGGCCACCTTCTCCGATAGCATCCACTACCACCGCAGCGAGTTCACCGATGCAGAAGGCTACCGCCAGCTCAAGGCAAAGCTGGACCAGTTTGATCAAGAACGTGGTGCCCCAGCAAACCGCCTCTACTACCTCGCCACCGCACCGGAGTATTTTCAGGAAGTCCTAGAGCAGCTCGCCGCCGCCGGCCTCAATGAAGCTCCTCCCGGCAAGTGGGCCCGCGTCGTGTGTGAGAAACCCTTCGGCAAAGACCTCGCCTCCGCGCAAAAGCTCAACCGCATCGTCAACCAAGTCTTCGCCGAAAAGGATACCTACCGCATCGACCACTATCTTGGCAAAGAAACCGCGCAGAACATCATGGTCCTGCGCTTTGCCAACGAAATCTTCGAACCCCTCTGGAACTCACGTTACATCGACCAAGTGCAGATCACCTGCGCCGAAAACCTAGGCATGGAAGGAGGGCGCGGCGGCTACTACGACACCGCCGGTGCCCTGCGGGACATGGTGCAAAACCACCTCTTTCAGCTTCTCAGCCTCGTTGCCATGGAACCACCCACTGACCTCAGCGCAGACGCCGTGCGCGACGAAAAAGTCAAAGTCATCCGTTCCCTCCGCCCCCTCAATACCCCGGCAGAAGTCGCAAAAAACGTCATCCGCGCCCAGTACACCGCCGGCGTCGTGGACGGCGTCAATCGCGTCGGCTACCGCCAGGAAGACCGCGTCAACCCACAGTCAAACACCGAGACCTACGTAGCCCTCCGCCTACGCATCGACACCTGGCGCTGGCAGGGCGTTCCCTTCTACATGCGTGTGGGCAAACAGCTCCCCAAAAAAGCCACCGAAATCTCCGTCCACTTCAAACAGCCGCCCCAGAACCTCTTCAAGACCGAGGACGTCGAAGGCGGCACCAACGCCCTCGTCATCCGCATTCAGCCAGACGAAGGCATCTCGCTGCGCATGCTCTCCAAGCAGCCCGGCGTCCTCCTCCGCATGCAGCCAGTGAAGATGGACTTCCACTACTCCACCAGTTTCGGCAAATCTTCCCCTGAAGCCTACGAGCGGCTCCTCCTCGACGCCATGGCTGGAGATGCCACCCTCTTCGCCCGCAATGACGAAGTCGAAAGCGCCTGGAAATACATCGACGCTATCGAGCACGCCTGGCATCACGACCCCGCCACCGCTCCGCCCATGTGTGAATACCCGGCCGGGTCCTGGGGGCCAAGTGAAGCCGATGACCTCCTCAGCGCCGACGGCCGCATCTGGCGCAGAATCTAGCAGCCAACAGACCGTCGTGAGCCGAACCGGCACCACGCAGGCCACCGAATAATCGGCACGTGCTGCTTCTTGACCGCACCCCTATTCACCCGCAAACATGAGCAGGGCATGGTCCCAAGAATCCTGAAAATGCTGCGACGTTGCCTGGCACTAGTGATGGCCTTACCCGCCCTAGCGGGCGCGGTGCAGTTTGATCTAGCGGCAAGTGCCGACTTTACCGGAGCACAGCGTGCGCTCGAGTCCGCCCTTCCCAACGTAGCCAGAGTCAAGCTGGAGCGCCTCCTCGCCAGGAAAGACCTCTCCTCCAAAGACCGAGACACCGTTCTCCAGCTCGAGGTGGAAGCCTGCCTACGCGCCGGTGACCTCAGCGCAGCCACCGCATTGCTTGATGCAAACCAAGTCCAAGACGAAGCCTTCTGGAGAGGACAAGCCCTACTGCTCGCCGGAGATTTCAAAGCAGCAGAATCCGCCTTTTCCTCCTGCCCCAAGTCCAGCCCCATGCGCAAGCGCTCCCTCCTCGGTCTCGCTCACGCCCTGGCCGGCCAAGGCCGGGATGCAGCGGCCAGACGCGCCATCAAAGACCTTCGAGACGACAAGGACGCCGAGATTGCCCGCAATGCGCGGCTCATCTTCAATGAGTTGGAACTGGGAGAAGATCGCGCCCAAGTCGTACTAGATCGCCTAGCCCGAGAAACCGGCGGCAAAGACCCCCGCGTTCAATACCTGCGCGCACGCGCCCTCTACCAACTGCAAGACTTCGCCCGTGCAGAAGCCGTGCTGCGAGACATCCTGAGCACCCCGGGCACCGGACGCCACGGACATGACGCCGCCGAGATCCTCCTCACCCAAGTGCTCGCAGAAAAAGATCCCGCCGCAGCCCTTCAACAACTCATCACCTTCCTCAACAGCTTCTCCTCCATCCCCACCGTAGCCAGCACCGAGTCAGACTACTGGTTGGAAGCCTTCACCACACTCGACAGCCTCAGCCAGAAACCAGCGCTGGCCACACGCACACTCGCTGCCGCAGTGTCCTGGATAGCTGACCCCACCATCCCCCAACGCCACGCCCACGCCCTCTACCTAGCCGCCCAGCTCCTCTACCGCAGCGGACGCATCGACGAGGCACTCGGCATGCTCGAGTCCCTGCTTCAACTCCACCCCGGCCATCCCCGCCGAGCGGATGCCCTGCGCATGGCCATGAAACTTCATGGCGCACGCAAAGCAGACAACCGCGTACTAAGCCTCGCCACCACCTGGAGAAACGAAACCGGAGTCGAAGAAGTCGTCGTGGACTTCCTCACCGCGCTCATCCGGTTCGCCCGTGGAGAATACGGCGAAGCCGCCACCCTCTTTGCCACCGCAGCAACCTCAGACGACAACGCCGACCGCCGCCGTCTCTCCCTCTACAACGCCGCCGTCTCCGCTCTCAAGGCCGGACAGCAAGCCCTCTTCCTCACCCTCTTCGCCCAGCTCGAGCAGACCGGGCGCCCAGACGCACCAGACCGCGCATCCGCAGTGGATCTCAAGCTAGACCGTGCACTTGCCCTCGCAGCCCAAGTGGACATCAGCGCCGCAGAGAACGAACTCAACGCCTTCGTCGAAGACAAAACCAACGCCGAGCACCCACGCCTGGCCGAAGCCTGGCTGGCCCTAGCAGAACTTCGCCTGCTCGACGTCCCGCCACGCGTCGAGACCGCCGAAACCGCACTCCAGACCGCCATCGCCTCACACCCGACAGACCCCATCAAAGAACGCATCGACTACGTACGCATCTGGCTTCAGGAAGCGCGCCAGAATCCCGCAGCCGTCACCACCGAGGCAGAAAACTTCCTCGCCCGCTGGCCCCAGTCCCCCCGCGCACCAGACGTCCACATGAAGCTCGGAGAAGCCTACTACCGAAACCAAAACTACGCCCGCGCACGCACCAACTTCGAACTCGTGGCCAAGGACTGGCCACAATCACCCCTCGCAGACTCCGCCCTATACTT
The DNA here is from genome assembly GCA_964538625.1 of uncultured Verrucomicrobiaceae bacterium. Classification (GTDB taxonomy): domain Bacteria; phylum Verrucomicrobiota; class Verrucomicrobiia; order Verrucomicrobiales; family Verrucomicrobiaceae; genus JAEUHM01. The sequence continues at coordinate 15,520 of CAZIGH010000043.1, read as the reverse complement.
CGCCGGAAAGGCAGCCATGGCCGTCGCCACACCTGAGGGCATCAACACCGCCATCAGCTTGTGGGAAGAACTGGCAGACTCTGACAGCCCCCTCGCCTTCGATGCCAGAGTGCAGCAAGTCTTCGCCAAACGCCGCCAAGGCGCCAACGAAGAAGCCCTCAAGCTCCTCGACACCCTCATCGGCGAGGCCCCGCCCGACCGCAAAGTATCCCTCCTCGCCGACAAATCCGAACTCCTCCTCAGCCTAGCCAAAGAAAAACCATCCAACTACGCACTCGCCTCCACCCTCCTCGAACCCGACCGGTTGCCCCCCGGACTCGCCTATCACCAGCGCGCACGACTCGCCGTTCTCCGCGCCCTCGCCCTCAAAGCACAGCAGCGCACCGATGAAGCACTAGAAGCCTGCTATGACGCCGTAGAAGCCGGTCTCAGTCCCGATACCCCCGTAGCCACCCCTTCCGAGTTCGAGTGGTTCTACCGTGCAGGCTTCCTCGCCATCGAATACCTCGAAGAACAAAAGCAGTGGGAACCCGCCGCCATCCTCGCCGACCGCCTTGGACGCACCGCAGGTCCGCTCGCCCGAGAAGCCGCAGAAAAAGCAAGTCGCATCCGCCTCCAGCACTACCTCTGGGACGGCAAAAAATAGCAGCCCAGCTTGCGCACCACCCCAAAAACGTTACCCTCCACGCCCCCAAAACATGAGCCACGTCAAACTTTACATCCCCGGCCCCGTCGAAGTCTCGCCCGCTACCTACGCCGCCATGGCCCAGCCCATGATGGGACACCGCGGAAAAGGATTCCAAGACCTCTACGCCGAAATCCAGCCCCAGCTCCAGACCCTCTTCGGCACCACCCAGCAAGTCTTCCTCTCCACCTCCTCCGCCTGGGGCGTCATGGAAGGCAGCATCCGCAACCTCGTAAAGAAAAAAGTCCTCAACTGCTGCAACGGCGCCTTCTCAGACAAGTGGCTGGATGTCTCCAAACGCTGCGGAAAAGAAGCCGAGGCCTACCAAGTCGAGTGGGGTCAGCCCATCCTCGCCGAAGAAATCGACAAACGGCTCGCCACCGGTGAGTTCGACGCCCTCACCTTCATCCACAACGAAACCTCCACTGGCGTCCTCAGCCCCATTGCAGAAATCGCCGCTCTCAAGAAAAAATACCCAGACGTCATGTTCATCACCGACAGCGTCTCCGGCTTCACCACCGTGCCAGTCAACTTCGACCAGCTCGGGCTAGACGTACTGCTCACCGGCTCTCAAAAAGCCTTCGCCCTCCCTCCCGGACTTGCCCTCTTCACCGCCTCAGAAGCCGCCATGGCCCGCGCCGCCACCATCCACGACCGCGGCTACTACTTCGACTTCCTCGAGTTCAAGGCCAACGGCGAAAAGTCCATGACCCCCAGCACACCATGCATCAGCCTCATTTACGGACTCCGCCACCAGTTGAACACCATGTTTGCCGAAGGCCTGGATAACCGTTACGCCCGCCACGCCCGCCTCAACAGCATGGTGCATGACTGGGTGAAAAAGCACGGCTTTGAGTTCTTCGCACCAGAAGGCTACCGCTCCAAGTCCCTCACCTGCGTGGCCAACAACAAAGGCATCGACGTACCCACCTTCATCGCCAACCTCAAAAAGAACCACTCCCTCATCATTGACGGCGGCTACGGCAAGCTCAAAGGCAAAACCTTCCGCATCTCCAACATGGGAGACGAAACGGACGAAAGCATCACCGCCCTCATCGCCGCCCTCGACGACTCACTCCCAGCCTGACGACGGACGACCCGCACCCGGCATCGGCAACAATTGTGAATAACCAGTTTTTGTTTGACAGAAAGGCCGCGCCCCTTAATGTCGCGCTCCCCATTTTCCGGCGGTCGCCTTGTTTGTTGGTGCTGCCTCTCGGGATACCTCCGCACACCTCATCATGAAGACATTCTCAGCCAAGGCAGAAAACACAGAACGCAAGTGGTGGGTCATCGACGCCAAAGGACAAGTCCTGGGCGACGTGGCCGTAGCTGCCGCCAACCTCCTGCGTGGCAAGACCAAGCCCATCTTCACCCCCCACGTGGACACCGGTGACTTCGTCGTCGTCATCAACGCGGCAGACGTGCGCGTCACCGGAAAGAAGGAAACTCAGAAAACCTACACCCGAGTCTCCGGCTACATCGGCTCACAGAAGACCGAGACCGTCCAGCAGCTCCGCCAGCGGCACCCAGAGCTCCTCGTCGAGAAGGCCATCAAAGGCATGATCCCACATAACCGCCTCGGACGCGCCGTCTTCCGCAAGCTCAAAGTCTATGCCGGAGCCGAGCATCCCCATGAGGCGCAGGCACCCCAGCCCTACGCCCTCGCCTAATCTCTCCACGCCCCCCTTTCATCACCCATGAGCACCACCACTCAGAAGCCCTCCACCGGACGCCGCAAAAACGCCATCGCACGCGTCCAGCTCCGCAGCGGCAGCGGCAACATCACCATCAACGGCCGCTCGTTTGACGAGTACTTCCCCACCACTGCGCTGCAGAATCAGATCCTGCTTCCCCTCTCCCTTACCGGCACCCGGCAAACGCACGACGTCTTCGCACTCGCAGACGGCGGCGGCGTCACCGGTCAGATGGGGGCCGTCCGCATGGGCATCGCCCGCGCCCTCATCACCGCCAACCCAGAGTTCCGTCCCGTGCTCAAAGCCGCTGGATTGCTTACCCGAGACTCCCGCATGAAGGAGCGTAAGAAACCCGGTCGCCCTGGCGCTCGCAAGCGCTACCAGTTCTCCAAGCGCTAAGCCACACCATCCACCGCCGGCATCCCCACGCGGCAACTTTGAAAAACGGACGGTCGAACGATCGTCCGTTTTTTCATTGCAGCGGATCCCCTACCCCCAGCTCCCAGCACGGCAGTTCCACCACCCGATCAAGCAACCACTCAAAAGCACACACCACAGCGCATTCGTTCTTGCACCCAGAAAGCGCCTGAATACGAGGAAAGCATGTCCGTCGTCACCCTTGGTCTCATCCAGAGCAAGGCCTATCCCACCCAGGAGCAGAGCCTGAAAAAGCACATCGCCCTCATCAAAAAGGCTGCGGCTCAGGGTGCCCAGATCATCTGCCTGCAAGAGCTCTTCCTCACCGAATACTTCTGCAAAGGCGAAGCCACCGAGCGCTTCGACCTCGCAGAGTCCATCCCCGGACCCACCACCCAAGCGCTCTGCCCACTGGCCAAAGAACTCGGCGTAGTCATCATCGCCTCCCTATTTGAAAAGCGCGGCCCCGGCCTCTACCACAACACCGCCGCCATCATCGACGCCGACGGCACCTACCTCGGCAAATACCGCAAGCACCACATCCCCGAAGATCCCGGTTTCAATGAGAAGTTCTACTTCACACCCGGCGACGGCGGATACAAAGTCTGGGACACCAAGTTTGGACGCATCGGCGTGTTAATTTGCTGGGACCAGTGGTATCCTGAAGCCGCACGGCTTGCCGCACTTGGCGGGGCCGAAATCCTGTTCTACCCCACCGCCATCGGCTGGTTGAAGAGTGAAAAGAAAGCACTCGGCACCGCACAGCACTGCGCATGGGAGACTGTTCAGCGCGGTCACGCCGTGGCCAACGGATGCTTCGTCGCAGCCGTCAACCGAGTCGGCACCGAGGACGAGACCGAGTTCTGGGGCCAGACATTTGTTGCCAATCCGTACGGAGAGATCATTGACAAAGCATCCGTCAGCCGTGAGGAGGTGCTTGTCGTTCCATGTGACCTGCAATCTGTGGAAGACTTCCGGCGTATCTGGCCCTTTTTCCGTGATCGTCGCATTGACACCTACGCCCCACTGACACAACGCTATCTCAATGAGTAAAACGAAATCGCCCGACAACTACCGCCTGCCAGCCGAGTTTGAGCCACAAGAGGCCACCTGGCTCTCCTGGCCCGCCAACAAAGACTCCTGCCCGAAGACCTACTCCCGGCTCCAGGACAAGTTCGGCGAGATAGCCTCCAACCTCACCCGTTACCAACGCGTCCGCATCTGTGCACCGGCCCACATGCACATGGGCATCAAACTCTCCATCGCAGACAATGAAGGTGCCCTCAGCCAGGTTGACCTCTACGAGCACGCCACCAATGACGTGTGGGCGCGAGATCACGGCCCCATCTTCATCAAGCACAACGACACCGGCAAGATCGCCATCTGCGACTTCAAGTTCAACGCCTGGGGAGAGCAGTTCGGCCCCTACGATCAAGACGACATCGTGCCGCAAAAAGCTGCCGAGTGGCTAGGCATGGAGCGCTTCACCTCAGACCTCGTGCTCGAAGGCGGTGCCATCGAGTGCAACGGCGCAGGCGTACTCATCACCACCGAGGCCGTCATGCTTGATCCCAAGCGCAACCCAGGCAAAACCAAGGCCGACATCGAGAAAGAACTCAAGCGCATGTTCAACGTCAAGACCGTCTTCTGGTTGGGCAAAGGCATCGCCGGCGACGACACCGGAGGTCACATCGACGACATGGTCCGCTGGGTGCGCGAAGACGCCGTGCTCTGCATGGTCGAGAGCAAGGAGAACGACCCCAACTTCAAAATCCTCAAAGAAAACCGCGAGCGTCTCAACGACCTGCGCACCGCAGACGGCGGCAAGGTCGAGATCATCGAACTCGAAATGCCCAACCCCGTCGAGCAGAAAGACTGGCGCCTTGAGCGGCTTCCCGCCAGCTACGCGAACTTCATGCTCGCCAACAACGCCCTCATGATCCCCACCTTCAAACAGAAGAAAAAGGACGCCATCGCCGAGGACGTCATCTGCGAACTCTTCCCCGGACGCGAACTCACCACATTCGACGGCAAAGACTTCATTATGGAAGGCGGAGCCCTGCACTGCATCTCCATGCACCAGCCCAAGTAAGCGAGCCCGGCCACCCACCGTGGCCCACCGTAAAGGTGCGCTCCCCATCCACAGCGCGAAAAATGACCGCATTCAGCGGACGTTTCACCGCTTCATCTTGACGTGCTCACCAAGTGCAGCCTAGCATCTTGGCAGCACACCATGAACAGACGCCACTTCATCGCCACCACCGGCACAGCCCTGTTCGCAGCCCAGTCGCAGGCTGCTGCAAAGGACGGCTTCATCGACGCCCATGTCCACGTATGGCCAAAGCACAGCGCCGACTACCCACTTGCAGAAGGCTTCAAGCCAGAGGACATGCAGCCCCCCAGCTTCACCCCAGAGCAGCTCTTTGCCCATACCAAGCCAGAGGGAGTCAGCCGCATCGTCCTCATCCAAATGTCCTACTACCGCTTTGACAACAGCTACATGCTCAAAGTCATGGCGGATCACCCCGGCGTCTTCAGCGGTGTGGCCATCGTGGACGAAACCCAGGCCGACGTCGCCGCCACCATGCTGCATCTCAAAGACAAAGGCGTGCGCGGATTCCGCATCTACAACGACGACTCAAACCACAGCGCATGGCTCGGTTCCAAAGGCATGGACGCCATGTGGACCACCGCCGCAGCCGAAGGCCTCGCCATCTGCCCGCTCATCAACCCAGATGCCCTGCCTTTCATCGACACCATGTGCGCCAAGTACCCCGAGACCACCGTCGTCATCGACCACTTCGCCCGCATTGGCATGAAAACCCCGCCCACACAGCAGCAGCTCAAGCCCCTTCTCGACTTGGCGAAACATCCGCGCATCTACGTCAAGACCTCCGCCTTCTACGCCCTCGGCAAAAAGCAGCCGCCCTACACCGACCTCGCACCCATGATCAAAGCCTGCGTGGAGACCTTCGGCCCAAGCCGCCTTATGTGGGCCAGCGACTGTCCCTTCCAGGTTGACCCCGGGCACGACTACAAGTCCAGCATCTCCCTCATTCGCGAAGGCCTTGACTTCCTGACTCCCGAAGATCGCGCCCAAATGCTGCGCGGCACAGCCGAACGAGTCTTCTTCTCCTAACACCCCCGCCCCAATAACATGAACCCCTCACCGCACAGCCGCCGTCACTTCATCACCACCCTCACCGGAGCGCTGGCAGCCAGTGCAGCCGCGCAGGAGCAAACACTCTCCTACAAAGGCGAGAACATCCAGTTTGGCCTCGTCACCTATCAATGGGGCAGTGACTGGGATCTCCCCGCTCTCATTGAAAACCTCGTCAAATCCGAAATCCGCGGCGTAGAGCTCCGCGTCGATCACGCACACGGCGTCAGCCCCGAACTCACACCTCAACAACGCAGCACCGTGCGCGGACAGTTTGCAGACGCCGGCATCGAAGTCATCGGCATGGGATGCAACTGGATGTTTCACTGGCCTGACACCGCCGAACTCAAGAAACACCTCGCCAGCGCAAAGGATTACATCAAGCTCAGCCACGACGTCGGCGGCTCCGGCGTCAAGGTCAAGCCCGACAAACTCCCCAAAGAAGTTCCCGTGGAAAAAACCCTCGAGCAAATCGGCAGATCGCTCGCCGAACTCGGAGACTACTCCCTCGGTTTCGGCCAGGAGATTCGCCTTGAAGTCCACGGTGACGTGACCGACCTCGGCCACATCGCCACCATCATGAAAGTCGCAGACCGCGAGAACGTCCGCGTCTGCTGGAACTCCAATAGCAAGGACCTGGATGGAGAAGGTATCGAGGCCAACTTCGCCAAAGTGCGCAGCTACCTCGGTGCCACCACCCACGTGCGAGAACTGGACACACCCGGCTACCCATGGGACAAGCTGGCAGCACTACTCGTGGACGCCGACTACGCAGGCTGGGTCTGTCTGGAAGGCCACAGCCCCCCTAAGGGAGATCGCCTACCCGGACTCAAACAACAAAAAGAACTCTGGACCCGGCTCCTCACCACCGCACGCGCGTCTGCAAAATAGCACCCCATCCACTGGAAGTTAGTGCCAGCTGGCCACGTAGTCACAGCTATGTCCAGCCAGCCAAGTCGCCGTCAGTTCCTCCGCATCGCAAGCGCATCCGCCGTAGCCTTCCCCGCCGTTGTCCGCGGGCAAAACCTCAACAGCAAAGTCCAAGTGGCCGGCGTGGGAGTGGATGGCATGGGCTTCGCAGACGTAAGCAACATCTCCAGCCACGAGCGGGTCCAGTACGTGGCCCTCTGCGATGTGGACCTCAACCGCTTCGCAAAAGCACGAGAAAAGGCCCCAGGAGCCGCAGAGTTTCAGGACTTCCGCGAAATGTTTGAGAAAATGGGCAGCCAGATCGACGCCGTAAACGTCTCCACGCCCGACCACATGCACGCCCTTGTCGCCATCGAGGCCATGAAACGCGGCAAGCACGTCTATTGCCAAAAGCCGCTTGCTCACACCGTGTGGGAAGCCAGGCAAATGCGCCTCTGGGCCGCCAAGACGGGCGTCGTCACCCAAATGGGGAATCAAATCCACTCCAGCGTCGAGTACCGCCTCGGCACCCAGCTCATCCGCAGCGGTGCCATCGGCAAGGTCAAAGAAGTCCACTCTTGGATCAGCGTCACAGGGAACGAGCGCACACGCCGCCTCTCCCCTCCCCCGAGCGGACCCGTGCCAGCAAACCTGAACTGGGATCTCTGGCTGGGCGTCGCCCCACACAGAGACTTCGCCCCAGATGCCTACCATCCCTTCGTCTGGCGGGACTGGCAGGACTTTGGCGGAGGAGCGCTTGGAGACTTCGGCTGCCACGTGCTTGACCCCGTATTCACCGCCCTCGGCTTGCAGGCACCCCTGTCCGTAGTAGCGGACAACAGCGGCATCAACGAGCACGTATGGCCAGTGAACGAAACCGTGCGCTGGGTCTTCCCAGGCAACGAACTCACCGCAGGTCAAACCCTGAACGTCACCTGGACAGACGGCGGTCTCAGACCCGAGCGCAAGCTCGCCAAAATGCCGCCAGACCTCGATCTGCCTAAAGGCGGTTCCCTCTTCATCGGCGAAAAAGGCAACATGGTCCTCGCCCACGTAGCAGGTCCTCGCCTCTACCCCGTGGACCAGTTCCAAGGCTTTGAATATCCAGACGTCGGCAAACTCCCCACACACTGGCACCGCTGGGTTGATGCCATCATCGAAAAAGGAAAGACCACCGACGGGTTCGACTACGCAGGCTGGCTCAGCGAGACCGTGCAGCTCGGCAACGTCGCAACCCGACTCGCCACCCGTCCGGCAGACCCACTCAAGGGCCAAAACATCGACCCCGAAAAAGGAGCCACCGTTCTCAACTGGGATGCCACCCACATGCGCATCCCCAACAAACCAGAGGCCGAAGCCCTGCTCACCAAAGTCTATCGCCCCGGCTGGGAAGTCCCTGCCGCTTGACTAGCGCCTCATTCGCTTGCGCATCTCCCCCTCCGCCTGCTCCACCACCACCAGCAGCATCTCCGCGCTCAGCCACGAACCGCCGAACGCATCCACCGTCTCACGAATCATCCCATCCCCCGTAGCAGCCCGGATGTCATACCGTTTCGCGTACCTGGCCACCAGCCGCTCGATGATCGTATCCGCCGTGGTGCCCGCATCTGCATAAAACACCTGCAGTCCCTCCGGCTCACGTTCTTCCGTGATACGGCTCGTCGTACCGTCGAATACCACCACCACGCGCTCCCCACTCATATCTTGGTAATGGCGCAAACGCCGAAGCAGACGCTCCTTTGCCATCTGCCGTTTTGCCGGTTGACGATTCAGTACGGCCAACTCAGGCCACGCATGCAGAATGCTGTGCCCGTCCACTATCAAATAGCGGCCCTTCACCTCCATCATTCATCAAACTCCAGCGAGAGATCAATCGAACCCGCAGAATGCGTCAGCGCCCCCACACTGATCGCATTCACCCCCGTCTCGGCAAAGCGCCGAATCGTTTTCAGCGTGATGCCGCCAGACGCCTCCAGATGCAGACGGCCCGCATTCAGCCTCACCGCCCGCTTCAACTGAGCCGGAGTCATATTGTCCAGCAACACACTGTCCACATGCCGCAGCGTCAAGAATGCCTCAAACTGCTCCAGTGAAGCCGCCTCAAGCTGAATCTTCATCCTTGGATGAGCCTTGCGCACCGCATCCATAGCCGCCTGGAGCTTGATGAGTGTCCCGCAAGCCGTCAGATGATTGTCCTTCACCATCACCGCATCATACAGACCCATGCGGTGATTCGTCCCCCCGCCATGCTTCACCGCCGCCTTCTCCAGCAGCCTCCAGCCCGGCGTAGTCTTCCGTGTATCCAGCAGCGTCACCCCCGTACCCGCCACCTCCTCCACGTAGCGCCGGGTCATTGTAGCCACCCCACAGAGCCTTTGAAGAAAGTTCAGCAGCGTACGCTCAGCCGTCAGCAGACTCCGCGTGGGACCTGAAATGACACCCACCACCTCACCTTTGGCCAACGCATCACCATCCCGCTTCAGCGGCTTCAGACGCAGCCGGCTGTCCACCTTCCTCAGCACCGCTGCCACCACAGACATACCGGAAAGCACACCATCCCCCTTCGCCAGGATCCGGGCACAGCTCCTCGACATCTCAGGAATAAAAAAACGGGAGGTAACGTCACCCGCTTGCCCGAGGTCTTCAGAAAGCGCGGCGTCAATGAGAGCTTGAATGGAGGAGTGCATGAGTCGTCTATACGCAGTCCGGCGAGCATAGAACGCCCTACCCGTTTCGCCATCGCAAATCCCCTGCCACCCCATGCCCAGAGCTTTTGACCCAGATCCGCCGCCCCGCCCCCCGCGCAGACCAGGCAAGCCCCAAGCGCCCAGACCACCCCGTCGGAGCCTGTCCCTCTGGCTCAAGTTCCTCATCGCCATCGCCCTAACCGGAGCCATCTGCCTAGCCCTCCTCATCATGGTCTATTGGCACCTCGCCAGAGACTACGATCTCACCAAACTCGGCTCCATGCCGGAGCGCACCGTAGTGCTGGATCGCAACGGAGAAGTCCTCGGGCGTCTGCATGGTCAGAATCGCATCGTCGTCCCGCTCTCCGAAGTCTCACCCCACTTCACAAAGGCCCTCCTCGCACGGGAAGACTCCCGCTTCTACCAGCACGGCGGCGTGGACTACATAGGCGTCCTTCGCGCCATGGTTCGCAACTTCAAAGAGCGCAAGGTCGTCCAGGGTGCCAGCACCATCACCATGCAGCTTGCCCGCAACAGCTACCCAGGGCTGGATGAAAAAACGCTTCACCGCAAGATGCTCGAGGTCATGCTGGCCCGTCGCATCGAATCCCAGCTTACCAAAGACCAAATCCTCCAGCACTACGTCAACCGCATCTTCTTTGGCCAGCAAGTCTATGGCATCCAGCAGGCCTCCCGTGTTTACTTCGGAAAAGACGCCTCCCAACTCACCCCCGGTGAAGGCGCACTGCTCGCCGGCATCATTCGCGGTCCCAGCAAGTTCTCACCCTTTCGCAACTGGGAAGGCGCGCTGCTCCAGCGCAACGACGTCGTCCACCGCATGAAAGACACCGGCATCATCGATCCCGCCACAGCCGATGCCATACGCCACGAAGACATCGTCCTCCGTGCCACCCCCGTGGCCACCTACCAGGGAGACTGGCTCATGGATGCCGTACGGCATGACCTCGACCTCATCCTCGAGCAGGAAGAGCGCGAAGATGGCGGACTCACCGTGCACACCACCTTCGACATCCGCCTTCAAAAAGCCGCGCTCGACTCCCTCAACAAACGCGCTGCCGACCTGGAGAAAACCAAAGCCTATCCCCGCATCACCAAAGCACAGTTCGACGCCACCTGGGACCCCGCCAAGGAAGCCCCCACACCCTACCTTCAGGGAGCCATCGTCCTCCTTCACAACGCCACCGGCGGCGTCCTCGCCATGGTAGGAGGCCGTGACTACGCCCAAAGCAAATTCAACCGCGCCTCTCAATCCGAGCGTCAGATCGGCTCCACCATCAAGCCCTTCATCTACGCCGCTGCCATGTCACGCGGCCTACTCCCAGGAACCCTCATCGACGACGGCCCCCTCACCGGAGGATGGAGCCCACAGAACTCAGATGGCACCTTCCTCGGCCCCCAGCCCATGGCCTACGGCCTCATCCGTAGCCGCAACACCATGACCGTAAGGGTCGGAGATCAAGCCAGCCTTCCCACCGTGGCCGAAGTCCTCAGCCAAGCAGGCATAGCCGATGCCCTGCCCAACGGACGCCAGACCTACATCGGTAACGTCGGCTCCAGCCTAAAGGCCGTCACCAGCGCCTTTTCCGCCTTCCCCGGCGCAGGTGCCAGAAAGCGGCCCTTCATCATCTCACGCATCGACGACCGCCTTGGCGAGACCCTCTACGCCACACCCGTGCTCGAAGTACCAGTCTTCTCACCCGGCGTCGCACAGCTCACCTCACGCCTTCTCCATCACGTCATGGACCATGGCACCGGAGCCGTAGCCCGTAGCCAACATGGGTTCAAAGCACCCGCCGGAGGCAAAACCGGCACCACCAATGACTACAAAGACGCCTGGTTCATCGGCTACACCGCCGCACTCACCTGCGGCGTCTGGATGGGATGTGACACACCTGAGACCATCATCTCAGGCGGCTACGGCGCACGGCTCTCACTGCCCGTCTGGGCAGACGTCATGAAAAAGGCCCAAGAGTTCAACTTCGCAGCAGAAGTCATCTCCCCCGTCCCCGAACGGAAAGTCAAACTCTGCCGCATCACCGGCCTCGTAGCCACCGCAGGCTGCGAAGCCCAGCAACTCGCCTACGACGACGACATCCCAGAGGACCTCCTGCCCCAGTCCTGGTGCCAGATGCACACCGGCCAGCCCTACGCCACCTTGCCTGACCACGCGCCGCCCCTACCGGAAAGCCCCGGCTTTTTTGAGCGCCTCAGCCGCTGGTTCCGCTGACCCCTGCGGATGCCTGCCAGAACCGTCACTTCCACACGTTTCTTCCAAGCCATGCCACGCAAACTCAGCCACATCGCCCCAGACTGGTGGGATTACACCACACTCGAACACGACCTCATCAACGACGCAGCACGCCTCACCGAGCGCGACCTCTTGAAGCTCTCCCGCCCCGGATTCAAGGTCGTCATGTATGACACCCTGGAGGACTTCTACCTCGCCGAAGCTCTGGAATACATCCATGCATGGAAGCAAGCCACCGCAGACAACCCCGTCGGTATCTGCGGCCCCATAGGCCCCACCGAACAACTCCCCCTCGTAGCCAGACTCGTTAACGAACTCGGTCTCAGCCTCAAGCACGCCCACTTCTGGGGCATGGACGAGTGGTATGATGACGAAACCAAAAAAGAAGTCCTCGTCACCCATCCCCTCTCATTCGAAAAGGCCGACCGCGAGCTTCTCTTCAACCGCATCCACAAAAAGCTGCAAATCCCCCAGGAAAACCTCCACTTCCCAAAAGGCAACGTCACCGAATACGTCAAGAGCTGGTCCTCCGGAGTGCGCTGCGCCGTCATGCAGGGCGGTCAGGGTGACATCAAACACTGGGCCTTCAACGACCCCCTCAAACGCACCGGCAAATACAAAAACGAACCACCCTCCCCCGCAGAGTACCGCAAGCTCGGCACCCGCATCGTCGAACTTCATCCCGTCACCCTGGCCCAAAATGCCCGCACTTCCGGCGGCGGAAACGTAACCATGGTGCCAAAGATGGCCATCACCGTGGGACCGAAAGAAACTTGGATGGCAGACAAAGTCAGCATCTGGCAGGCAGGCACTCATGACAACCCTCTCGGACAGCGTCTCACCGCCCTCATGATCTCCAAAGGCATCGCAGACTCCGCTGTGCCCATGAGCCTGCTGGCGGATCATCCGAACGTCCAGTTCAACTACTACCGCGGCGGCCTCGGCAGCTGTGCAGTCGAGATGCATTAGCAATCACGCACACCTCCAGCAGCAGGCATTTTTCACAAAAAGTCCATCCCCACCTCCACACGAAACACCGACTTTCGTGTTGGAGTTGGGGGTGCTAGGCGTTAGGGTCTCAACAGCCATCCATGAGCCAGGACGAACAGCCGCCAGCAACTCCCAATCAAGAGGATAGGCACCACGAAGATGCGGCAGCGCATACCACCCTCTCAGGCCACCGCACAAGCGCAGCCCCGTCCTCCACGGCCCAGATCCTGCGGGATCACGTGCAGATAGCCGACTACCGCCTCATCAAACGCATCGGCTCCGGAGCCTACGGAGAAGTCTGGCTTGCAGAGAGCGTCACCGGGGCACTCAGAGCCATTAAAATCGTCTGGAGAGAAGACTTTGAACTGACCAAAACCTTCCACCGCGAGTTCCTCGGCATCCAGCAGTTTGAGCCCATCTCCCGCGGCCACCCCGGGCTCGTTCACATCCTCCACGTAGGCTGGAATGAAGAGGAAGGCTTCTACTACTGCGTCATGGAACTCGCAGACGACGTGGAGCACGGCCCAAACATTCACGACGCCGCAGACTACGCCCCGCGCACACTTGGCACAGACCTCAAGACCCACGGCCGCCTGGACCTCCACTTCTGTCAGGAGGCAGGAGCATTCATAGCAGATGCACTGCACTACATGCATAGCCACGGCCTCACCCACCGCGACATCAAACCCTCCAACATCATTTACTGCGGTGGCGTCTGCAAGCTCGCAGACATCGGGCTTGTAGCCACCTTCGGAGAACGTTCCTTCGTAGGCACAGAAGGCTTCGTTCCCCCAGAAGGTCCGGGCACCCCGCAGGCAGACATCTACAGCCTTGGCAAAGTGCTCTATGAAATGACCAGCGGCAAGGACCGCATGGAATTCCCAGAAGTACCGGATGACCTGGATGACTCCGAAATGCCGTTTTGGAAAAACCTCAACCGCGTCATCTGCCGCGCCTGCGCCCCAGACCTCACCGAACGCTTCCAGACCGCCGCCGAGTTCTCAGAAGAACTGCGCAAGGTCACCGACCAGCGCCCCGTCACCCTAGGCCAGCGTCTCATCACTGCGGCCAACCGCACCGCCATGTTCACCCTCGGCTCACTCCTTTGCGGTGCCGCACTGGCCAGCCTGCGAGACACACCGCAGTGGACCATCACCATTCCCGCAGCCAAGTCGCCACCGCCCATGGTGCTCTACCCCACCATCGGCAAACCCTGGCGCAGCTCGGACGGCCAGTGGTTCACCTACCGCAAGACCGAGCACGTCGCAGACAGCCTGCTCGACCTCGCCCACTTCACCCGCTTCCTAGAGGCCACCATGCGCTCCTTTGAAGGTGAAGTCGTACCCGTCCCCCTCAGCAACAAACGCATCAGCTACGCCGTCATCGTTCCCCAGACGGACGCCGCAGACTACTGCGAGTGGATGACTGAGCGGGAACGCCGCGCAGGTCGCCTGCCAGAGTCCTACGAGTACGCCTGGGCACCGGCCACCGTTCCGCGCCCACCCGGCTCCCAGCCTCTCAAGCAAGGCTGGTCAGCCGTCGAGTGCCGCATCCGCAAGGCCACCTACGGCACCGTGGTCATCAACTCTAGCCCCTCGCCCGCGCAAGTCATGCAGGATGACCGCATCCTCGGACAGACACCCATCACCCTGCGCCGCGTCAAGGCCGGACCCTTCTCCTTTGATGTCCGCTACCCCGGCTACAAGTCAGAGACCATCAATGGCATACTCAAAGAAGGCACCAGCCCCGTCTTCACCGTCAGACTCAAAAACATCCGCGCCGCCATCTATGGCAAACCGTGGACCAATACCCTTCAAATGAACCTCGTCCCCCTAGGCCAGGCTATGATAGCCACCACCGAGGTCAGACGCCGGGACTTCCTTGAGTTCGTCCGCGAGCGCAAGCTCCCAGAAGTTCCAGAATGGCAGCTCAACGACGAGGCCAAGCTAGACCTGCCCATCACCAACGTCACCCGCGCCGAAGCCAACGCCTTCTGTGAGTGGCTCACCCAGCGAGAACAAAGCCAGGAAATCATAGACGGAAATCACACCTACCGCCTCCCCTACGATGACGAATGGAGCATGGCCGCAGGCATGCCGCGCGAAAAAGGTGCCGCCCCGGCTGACCGCCACCTCCGCGCCGAAGGCATGTACCCATGGGGCTACGTCTGGCCACCTCCGCCCGGCGTAGCAAACCTCTTCGACAAAGCCGCCTCCAGTGCGGACAACACCAGACCACCCGTGCCATCTTACAACGACGGCTATGCAGACACCAGCCCCGTCGATGCCCTGCCTCCCAATGAACGCGGCCTGCGCTCCCTCTCCGGCAACGTATGGGAATGGGTAGCAGAAGACTACGGCGGCGAGTTCGCACCGCTCTCCTCTCACGGGACCGTACGAGGAGGAGGATTCACCACCTCCGCAAGAGAGCAACTCCTCTCCGGCTACCGCCGTGCAGTCCCACCCGAAGAGCGGCACAAAGACATCGGCTTCCGCGTCATGCTCAGCGCCGGAGCACCGGCACGCCCTGCCGAGTAGCAGCAGCCTTCATCCAACTCGCGTTACCCGGGGCGCCTTCAGCGCACTCAACTCCCCCAAGCGTCAACGTCCTACCCCATCCTGCCAGGCCACTCATGGCTTCCTTCGCCCGCTCCACCACTTCCGAAACGCCCCCCCACGCACAGGCGGCAACTCCCGGCTCCCAAGC
>CAZIGH010000042.1:0-47687 GCA_964538625.1 uncultured Verrucomicrobiaceae bacterium | reverse complement strand
GCCTGCACAGCGTGAGGTATCACGGCTTCCACCACCCCACCGCGAAGAAGACCCTGCACAAAATGCAGCTCTACAGCGGCCAGTCAGCAGCCACCGCCACAACCACCAAGAACAAGGAACCAAGCACCAAGAACAACCTACCCAAGTGCCCCTGCTGCCAGCAACCCATGGAACGCATCGCCAGCATCCCGCCAGAGCGAAGCCGATTAGAGCGGTTCCTCAGCGCCCTCATGCGCGTCCGAGGACCACCATCCAAAGCCGCCACCGCATGAGCACACGAATCACAAGACAACGCAAAGCAAAGACCGCGAGACATGACGGTCAGGGAAGTCCACGCCCACGCAGCGAAAAAGCAGGAGCCAAACCCGTGTGGAATGAGGTCCGCAGCCACCTGTTAGCGGTTCAAAGCAACGAGATGAAAGGCCTGGGACGAGAAGTCCAGCCCAAGAAGATCGTGAGCAGCAACAACGAGCGAACACAAAACGCATAAGCAGGCCGGGCTTGTTCAACCATGCCTGTAGTTGCTGGCTCGATGAAGTCACCTAACCACACGAACCTCACCGCTCGCAGCAATACAGGCTTTATTGTTAGGCGTTGCGGATTTGGAGTTTGTCGTTCGCATCGATGCTGAGTGAGCCACGCTTGCGGAGTGCTTCGAGAATCTTGTTGGCTTCGTTGTCGTCAATTGGCGCGTCGAACTGGAACATCGTCTTGATGGCGTTGATGGCTTTTGCGCGCTTGGTCGGCTTGAGCTTGGTGAGGTTCTTGAGGATGGAATCGAGGTCGCGTGCTGGAGCTTTGCCGTTGGGGCCGGGCTTGGGGAGCGCGGCTGGAGTCGGAGCAGGCTCGGCTAAACGAATCTCCACGTCGTCGGATGCTACGATAACGGCCTGGCCTGATGATGCGCCTGCGCGGAGAACGAGCTGAACCGATGCGCCGTTCTTGGGGACTTCAATAATGATGTTCTTCATCGTTCGTTATAGCTGACGGCTAGCAACGCCTAACGTTGTATGGAGGAACTAAACTATCAATGATACAAGTAAAATGCGGATTCGCGGATAGATACGGTGGTGTTGACTTCGTTTTCTGCGGTGGTGCTCGTGGTCACTGTAGGCTGGGACATCGGTAGATTTTCGATGATGGTGATTTGATACTCGATTTATGGCTGAGACTTCAATCAAAAAAACTCCTGAGGTCAAGCCTTGGGTGCTGTGGGCGTAGGAGACTTGCGTTAGCTGGATGAGGAGATTGGTGGCTTGGGTGCAGGAGGGGAGTCGGTAGCTTCTGCGGCAGTGCAGGGCTTTTTGACCTGGCTGGCAGTGGAGCGGAGGGTCATGGTGAAGGGTGGAGTGCTTCCTTGCGCTGGGAGTCGTGGACCTGCTGGAGGTCACGCTTTGGAGTTTGGCTTGCTGGCTCAGGTGCCTGGCGAAAGGCAGGGGCGGGCGGCGCAGCCTTGGTGTGGCGCTGGTGTGGCGCTGGTGCGGCGCTTGGTCTCGTGGAGGAGCTTGATCTTCTCTGCCCAGAGCTGCGGTTCCAGGGCTGAGGGTGAGCGGATGGCATGGTGGGCACCAAGTCGCACTGTGCGATTCCAACCATTCGATCATGGTTTTGATGTGCTTTGCCAAGTCGTTCGGTGGGTGGAGCGAGCGCATTTCTTTCCCACTACCGCACATCGCCGCTCCTTTTTTGGTTCCGGCTTTGCTGGGTTAGCCTGACTTATTCATGATACGCTACTGCGACTTGCTGCAAGCCTGCATTCGCGGCGCTGGGCTTGTTTTGAAAGGCATCGAGCATTCACCCATGCACTCAGCCTTTCAAAACTGCGCCTGCCTTGGCATTGCGGGCTTTCACTGCGTCTGGCTACGACTTTCATGAATCAGTGAGGCTAGTGAGCCTGCTATTTCCAGTCCCTGGGAGGAGCCGTTACTTTACGAGCACCTGGGCTTCCAGTGCGGCCTTGATGCGGCGCTGGGCGGCTTGGAGGTGGGCGTCCGTGTAGGGGTCCATGGGCTTGCCGTTGAGGGCGGCCATCTTGTTCTGCAAGGTGACGAGCTGCGTGGTGGCGAGATCGGTGATGGGGGCGTAGGCGGGGTTTTTGCGCGACCAGTCGTTTTTGGTGACGAGGTCGATGAGGCGGTCCAGGTGCTCGCGCTGGAGGTTCCGGCGGAGGCTTGAGATGAAGGGCTTCCGGGCGGTGAACTGTTGGCCGTCCTTCCACTCGTTGACCTCGGTCCAGATGGCATCACTCACGGAAGTGAGGAGTTCCGGCAGGGTGAGCGCCTCCTGGTCTGCGGGTACTCGTAGTTCGTTGTCATAGACTCGGCCGAGAGTGGAGGGGTTCAAGATGCTGGTGAGGGTCATGGCCTGGATGCCGAGCACGCTGTCGTGTACGTTCCAGGTACCGTCATCCATCATGGCACCATGTTCGTCATCACCATCCCACCACTTGTCAGAGGCCAGGTAGGAGAGGAGCTTGGGATCCAGCCCGAAGGCTTCGTCTTTGAAACTGTTTGCGATGCAGAAGGCCAGAGCCTTGCGCTGCTCAGCCACCGGGACGGGCTGCACGGGTGGGCGTCCGTTCTTGTCCCCCTTTTTGTCGCGGTTCACGAAGGTGCCGCCAAGCCAGTTGGACATCATGGACAGGGCGTTGGTCTGCGTCATGAGTGTCATCATGTAGCCGCGGCGAGCACGGGACCAGGAGTTGCCGTCCTTCACAAACTTGTCCAAAAGGCGGGCACGGTGCTCCTTGACGAGGGCGATGAGGTTCTCCGCGTAAGCGATGGGGTCTTTGGCGAAGTCGTAGCGCCGGGCGAGCGGGTCCGGCCCCCAAGTGTCTTCATCCGTGGCATAAGCGAGCTCTGGTTCGGCGACTCGTTGCAGGATGGGATTGAGATCCTTTTCGAAGCTGTATCCGAACTCGATGGCCCACTCATCGTAAGGCCCCACGCCGGTCATGCCAAAGTCTCCCTTCTTGCTGGCGTCATTGCCGGCTACGATGTTCACTGGTGTGTAGTCCATCACACTGCCGGCGAAGGGCTTTTTACCCTTGATCTCGGGGCTGTTGATCTGCTGGTAGGTGTAGATGGATGACGCCTTGAAGTTGTGTCGCAGGCCCAGGGTGTGCCCTACTTCGTGTGCCACGAGGTCCACCAGCAGCGGCCCGATGAACGATTCTGGGATGCCGTCCAGAGACTGGTCTGCTGCTGCGATGCCCATGGCCTCCAGCCCGAAGGCTTCCATGCTCAGCTCCATCTGGGCTAGGCCCAGGGACTTGCTGCTGGGAGCCATGCACATGCCCATCTTTTGCGAGTAGCGGGCCATGAGGCCGTCCATCTCATTGCCGCCCCCCATGAAGCCTTCCTCAGACAAGGACTGCGCCATGCGGTGACCGCCCATTTCTGGCATGGGGGAAGATTCTCTCTGTGCGATGATGGCCTCGCGTTTCGAGGATGGGGCCAGACGTACGCGCGGATCCCACTGGGGATTTTTCCAAAGCCAAGCCAGTGTCTCGGGCGTCATGCCCTCAATGGCGGTCTGTGGAATGGCCTCGTGAAACTGGGTCCACCAGTGGCGAATCCAACCGTCGGTGAGGATGACATCTGCATCCAGAATCTGCCCTGTGAGCGGATGCACGCGGGAGGGTCCTATGGCGGTGCCGATGCCGTTGTTCAGCCAGCGAATGAAGTTGTAACGGACGTCTTCAGGATCTTTCTCCATGTGCTCGCCCGTGGCGGCATCTTGAAACCGAACCTCCAGCGTGTTGATGAGGCCCACACGCTCGAAGGCTTTGTTCCATGCCAGCACGCCCTCCTGGACCCAGCGGCGATAGCGCACGGGCGTGGTGTGCTCAATGTAGAAGATGATGGGCGTTTTCGGCGGGCTGAGCTTCAAGGTGGGGTCCGCCTTCTCCAAGTGCCAGCGGTTGATGTAACGGGTGCGGGTCTCATCTGGCGTGAACTTGCCGAAGTCCTTGTAGCTGGTGGTGAAGTAGCCCACTCGCGTGTCTGCTGTGCGGGGGCTGTAGCCCGTCTTTTCCGGGATGAGGCTGAAGCTGTAATGCAGTGTCTTGAGCTGGCCATCTCCCACCGGGGCCTCTACGCCTATCTCCACGTTCTGCGGAAAGGCTTTCACTGTCTTGAGCTTGTAGAGTCCCTTGTTGATGCCGCGGGCGAGCAACCCGAAAAACTTGTCCGCTTGCCCCACGACGAGCGCATCCAGGTCGATGAGCGGTCCGCTGGTCTGTCTGTTCCAGGCCAGGATGGGTACCTCCAGGATGACCTTGTCTGTGAACAAACGCTTTACGCTGGACTTTGAGGGATCATCTCCAGTGGAGCGCACTTCCAGGTTCGGCTCGATGAGGGCCAGCTTCTTGTCATACACGGCCCAGTACACGTAGCGCTCGCCCGCTTGAAGCCCGGCGTAACGCTCCCCGCCCGCCACGGTCAGAGCGATGAAATGGCGCTGGCTGGCGAAGTCACGTGGCAGCTCGGCGAGCAGTTGCTGGTCCCTGTCTCTCCTCCAGATCTTGTAGAAACTCGGCACCGCATCCACCGTGGACACCACCTGCACGAAGTCCTTGGTAAACTCCTCTGGCCTTGGAAAATCCATGCCCGGTGGTGGCACCGGCGCGCTCGGAGTCGGCGCTCCGGCATTGTTGACTGCAAAGGTGGCGGCATCGTTGCTGGTGACCGCAGCGGGAACGGTTTCGCCGTTCACGAAGGGCGGCAGCACGGCCAGAGTGAGGAAGAAAACAAAGCGGCTCATAAGCATGGTGGAACAAATGGAAGGAAGGAACCGGAGAACGGAACGCACATTTGACCCCAAAACTTAGAGAATGTCCAGATATTTTTAGTAAATATTAAATATCCGAATCTGACGAATTTCAATTTCCGTCCGTGGTCGAGCGCTCGCCGCGATCCTTTTGCATCCACTGCTGGGCGCGTGCCCAAAACGCATCTGTGGGCAGGGCAAAGGTGGTCACGCGATCCGCCCGGGCGATATTGATGCCTACGGCGTTCCCCTCTAGGTCGAAGAGTGCTCCGCCCATGTCCCGTGGCGAGAGAGGAGTGGCGTGCTGGAGCACCATGGGGAAACCGTCAGTGCGAATGGACACACCTCCGTTTCCGTAGTCCTCGCCATCGAAGTTGGACACCACTTGGGCCAGGCTGGCCAGCCGCACGTGCTGCTGTTGTAGCTTGTTGTTTCGTTTGAAGTCCACCTTCACCTCGTCTCCGGGCTGGTGGCGGCGGAGGATGGACTGTAGCCGGTCCGCTGTGGGAGTGGCTTCATCATCCACGGCCACCACTACGTCGCCCTCACGCAGGCCGGCCGTTCTTGCCGGGCCATCTGCGGAGACTTCGAGGATGCGTACTGCCTTGAGCTGCAGGTCATCTCTCATGCGGATGCCCATACCGGCTCCGCCGGGTGGGATGGGCCGTTTCGTCGCGCTGATGACGCCCAGGCGAAGCGGCAGGCCGGTCGGAGTGGCATCCAGGGTGGGAGCTATCACCCACGCGCCGCGGTCCATTTTCCGGGGGGTTGACCATGGAGCGGCGGTGCCGTCCAGGCCGTCTGCCTTGGCCAGCAGAAGGTCCAGCGCTTTCTCCTCGTGCACGCGCCGCGCGGAAAAGACGCCACCTTCCGGCGACCGCACTCGGATGGATCCGCCCGCTTGCAGTTCACTGGCCTTGGTCAGAAAGTAGCCATCTTCACTCACGCGCACCGCCAGCTGCAAGGGCTGATTTTGGTCATCCAGCACTTGCAAAGCACAGGCACTCACGCCCACAGCCAGGGGCTTGAGCGCATGAAGCGCAAGCGGGCCATTCGTCCGGTGCTGCTCCACCGCACTCAGCGATGCCTGTTTGTCATTCGCCAGCAACGGCCCGTGGTGTCCCATCCAAACGAAGGAACTCACCCAGATCCCAAGCCGCCGCACCATGCTGCCAGTCATCTGCGGAGTGTCACCCGCTGAGGAAGGAAACGCAACTGCTTGGTGAGGCGCATCGGCTACGAAGTCAGACGGCGGTGATCCCCTACTTGAATGGGCCGGATCCACGCTGTTCTGCGCCTGTGCAGCAGCCATACGCAAACCGACCAGTGCAGCCAAACCCAGAGCTGCACCATCACCACGGCTGCGAGCACCTTTTGCCACATGGACAGATGAGTCCCTGCCAGTACACTCCAGAGGAAGAGGCCAATGAAGAGAATGCTGGTGATCAACGTGAAGAATACGTGCAGCATCACCCCGACGGAGGCAAAGCGGCCCGTGGACCGGGTAAACTGAGTGATTGGAAAGACAACCGCAGCTGGCGCGAGTACAGGCAAGCAGGCGGCCACGCTCAGGCCGTACAACCACCAGTAGCTACAGGTTTGAGAAAAGATCCACTCAACCGCACAGCAAACGATGACCAAGCAGGGCGTCAGTGCCAAGACCCGTACCAGCACTACGAGGCGATTGGTCTGGGCGAGCTCGCGCAAGGATACGGGAAGGACAAGCCCCAGCGCAGCCACCTGAGAGCTGTCACAGATGGGGTTGCTTAGCTTGGGCAGCTCCAGAAACCTGGGCGCGTATATTAGAACCAAAAACAAAACGAGCCAGATCACGAGCGAGAAGTGCAGCCAGGCCGGGAGTACTCCATTAAGAGGATGATGGAGAACCCAAAGAGAAGGCGATACCCAAAGAGCGTGCAGAAAGAACTGTTTCCAACTGCCGCTCCAAGATGCAGACCTTGTTCCAAACGTGGCTAGCAGTGTACGCTGACAAGGCCTCAGCAGGCGATTCACCAGACCCTCCAGCCAGCCTTCCGAAATGGGTCCAGACATACGGTCCGCTTCGCGTCTGAGGTCGTCTTCCAAAGGCACGGCTTTCTCACCGGCAGCTTCCTCATCCTCCGTCCCGCCGGCGATATAGAAGTCAGCATCGCTTTCCAGACCGTCGGTAAGAGCCCGTCGTAACCACCACCAGGCACCAGCACCCGCCGCCATCCATGCCAAGGAGAGCACCCAGGGAAGAACGGACGCCTTGGCGGAAAACAACGCCTGTCCGGGCAGACACCATGTCCACACCCAAAGTACGCTGTTCAGGGTCTTCGCATGATGGTTCAACCCAATCAGCCCGAGATTCTGGAGCACGAGAAAAGCCAGCAAGAGGCCCCCCACCGCCCAGACCACCGCGCGGAAGACCTTTTCACGCAGCAGCAACATGACTGAGGCCAATCCGTAGATGCCGAGCCAGCAGATCCACACGCGGGGCAGCAGGTCGGCAGGCCAAGACAACGTGGTGGATCCCCGCATGACCAGCAAACCGCTGCAAAAAGCCAAAAACAACAGGGGCATCCAGGACCTGCGGCCTGCCTCTGCCAGGGCAAGCCTTATCCTATAGGCTGGAGACAAGGGTAGCACGGTCAAAGCGTGGCTTGCGAAAAGACTCTGCACAAAGTGGTGTCGAATGAACACCGCAAGGCCGAAGGATAAGGCACCCATGGTGATGGCTAGTGACTGATCCGGAGACGCGAGCTTCTCTGGATTCTTCATAGGCTTGAGCGCCAGCAAAGCCGGAAAGGTCAGCAACCAGACGGTCACAATCCCTCTCCACACCCCGTAAAGCCCCTCGGACGGATCACCATCCCCGAAAAAAGAGGTACGCTTGGTCAGCTTCTTGAGCTGGCCAATCAATGCCTTTTCCCCAGCTCGATCTCGTGGAATCATGTGGCGGGCGTGTTCCGTGTGATGTCGCTGCGCATCCAACCCGCTCCGGCATCTTCCGAGGACGCCAGCAGCGTTTTCAACTCGGCGCTGGCGAGATGACGTGCCGAAGCTCCTTTTTTCAGCAACAGGATGGTGGTGGCAACGTCCGCCGCAAGTTCCAGCAACTGGGTGCTGAAGATGACGGTGGATCCACGCAGGCTGAGTTGCCGCACCAGTTTGCGGAAGGCGGCGAGCCCGGCAGCATCCATTCCCGAAGCAAAAGGTTCGTCCACGAGCCAAAGTTCCGGCTGCACTGCGAACACGGCCGCCATGCCGACCTTCCACGCCTGTCCGCGAGACAGCTTGCTGACCACCTTCGGCCCGGCGTCTGCGATCCCACACTCCTCCATGAATGCGGCGACTTGTGAGGCTGATTCTTGAACAGGTCGCCCATACAAACTGGCAATGGCTGCCACATTGGCGGCGGCGGTGTCGTGGAAAAATAGCGCTGGTACATCTGGGGTGAAATACACCCTCCTTCTCAACTCCAGGTTCTTCCTGCTGAATGGTGCGTCATCGAAAAGTACGCTGCCCTGATCTGTTACAAGCAAGCCAGCGAGCAAACGGAGCAGTGTGGACTTCCCAGCACCGTTTTCGCCAGTGATGGCCACAATCTCTCCCGGATGGACTTCAAGCGTAACGGAAGACAAGGCCTCCACAGTTCCAAATCGCTTGCTAACGTTGTTGAGGCGAAGGTGCATAAGAGAACGGTGGAGGCGCCTCCTGAGGCAACGCTACCGAACACGCTCAAGGAATACCATGACCCTTCGCCGCTGTCCACAGCGCATACCAGTCTTCGCGTTCGAGCGGAATCGTGGCGGCTTTGGCGGTGTGCTGGATGCGCTCAAGTTTATTGGTGCCCATGACGGGCATTGGCTGTGAAGGGTGGGCCATGATCCAGGCGTGGGCGAGCTGATCCACGGTGGCCCCGTCGTATTTCTCACTCATGCTGGCTGCGGCTTTGGCGAGGCGTTGCGCGGCTTCGCTCTGCGGATCCATGATGCGCCCCCCACCGAGCGGACTCCAGGCCATGGGGTGAAAACGCAGACGCTGCGCTTGATCCAGCGTGCCGTCGTAGATGGCATCCATGTGGAGCAGGTGAAGCTCCACTTGATTCGTCACCAGTGGCTGGTCCATGCGACTTTGCAGGGCGTCAAACTGATGCACGTTGTAGTTTGAGACGCCGGCGCTGCGGATCTTGCCTTCCTTGAGCAGACGGTTCAATCCCTCGGCAGTTTCATCCACGCTGGTCAGCCAGTCAGGGCGATGCACCAGCAGGCAGTCGATGTGGTCGATGCCCATGAAGCGGAGGGATTTCTCTGCGCTTTTCACGATGCGCTCAGCGGTGGCGTTGTAGAAAGCGGTCTTGCGGTCGGGATGAAACTCACAGGGGACGTAGATGCCGCACTTGGTGACGATCTCGAGCTTCTCACGCAGCGCGGGTTTGAGTTTCAACGTCTGGCCGATGAACTCTTCCACTTTGTATAATCCGTAGATCTCCGCTGTATCGATGGTGGTGATGCCAAGCTCAAGGCAGCGCTCGAAGCGGGCGAGGAGGTTTTGTGGAGTGGCGGTGGCAGCGTCATCCAGCACGCGCCAGGTGCCATAGACGAGCTGCGAAAAGGTGAGTCCGGAAGAGTGGATGTGGAAGCGCTTCATTCTCGGGAACACTTCCAAGGGGACGCATTCTGTCCAGCGGCAAGCGCGGGCCGGTGTCTGGTGGCCCCGGTCAGCTGTCCAGGCTGGCCAGCACTTCCTCAAAGGCTGAGGCAAGCGCTAGCCAGTCGGCCTGAGTAGTCGCCCAGCCGCTGCTGATTCTCAGGGTGCGTTTCAGCTCTTCGGGAGCGGCCCCGAGGGCTTGAAGCACCACGGATGACCCCTCGGTGCCGGAGCTGCAAGCGGACCCCGTGGAGACAGCGAATCCGCGCTGTGAAAGGCGGGCCAGCCACTTGCGGTTGTCATGGCGAGGCATGACCAGCATGACGGTGTTCCAAAGGCGTGGAGAGTCTTCGTTCACTACCTTGATGCCCGGTAACACCGACTTCATGTGTGTGACGAAGTGATCTCTCAGCCCCGCATCACCACCATGCGGCGTCACCACCTCCAGCGCGGTCACCATGGCTTCGATGCTGGGATAGTTCGTGGTGCCAGCGCGGCGGCCGTTTTCCTGCGGGCCACCGTGTAGAAAGTGCAGCGCTTCATCTTCATCTCTGAGCACCAGAAAACCCACTCCTTTGGGGCCGCCGAACTTGTGCCCGCTGCCAGTGACGTAGTCGCACTGGCCGAGCTGTGAGGCATCCATTTTGCCGATCCATTGGGATGCGTCTGTGTGGAAGGCGATGCCTAGGGCTTTGCATTCGGTGGCGAGCGTTTCCCAAGGTTGCAGGACACCGCTTTCATTGTTGGCGGCCATGATGGAGACTAGGCCGACATCTCCCGACTGAGACAGGGTTTGGATGCGGCCTTGTGCATCCACTTGCAGTTCTTTGTAGCGTCCGCTTTTCCAACGGTAAGCGGCTTCTTTCACGCTGGGGTGTTCGATGTTCGAGATGGCTACGGTGCAGCTGGTGCTGGCAAGGAGTGCGTTGTTGGCCTCGGTGGCACCACTGGTGAAGACGATGCGCGGAGCCTCGCAGCCGAGGAGTTCTGCCAGCCGCTCGCGTGCGGCGTCCAGCAGTTGAGCGGTGGATGCGGCTTCTCGGTAGAGGCTGGAGGCGTTGTACCAGTGGTCACGGCTTGCTTTCAGCCAGGCCTCAAGCGCGGCGGGGTGCAGCGGTGTGGTAGCATTGTAGTCGAAATAGCTCATGGGGTGACGCGGCTGGCTCCGGCATAGACATTCATCGTTTCTCCGCGCAGGAAGCCTATCAGCGTCTGACCGGAGTCGCGGGCGAAGTCCACGGCCAGGCTTGTGGGCGCGGAGATGGCGGCTACGATGGGGACGCCGGCGGCGAGCGCCTTCTGCATCATCTCAAACGAGACACGGCCGCTGAGCAGGAGGACATGCTGCGACCACGGCAGCAGCCCTTGGCGCAGGCCGAAGCCCAGTATTTTGTCCAGTGCGTTGTGGCGGCCTACGTCTTCGCGCAGGGCGATGAGGTGGCCGCTCAAGTCAAAAATGGCACAGGCATGGAGGCCACCTGTTTTGTCAAAGGTGTCTTGGGCGGCGCGGAGCTTCTGCGGGAGTGAGCGGATGAGATGCGCGCTGACCGTGCAGTGGCTTGTTACGGGAGGGAAGCGCTGCAATACGGAGTCAAGGCTGGTCTTTCCGCAGAGGCCACAGCTAGAGGCGCTGAAGACGTGGCGGGTGAGGGAGTCCCAGTTCACCACGGCGCGGCCCAGGAGCACGTCCACGACATTGCCCTTCATGTTGCCGGTGTGTGGGCATTGTGAGATTTCCAGGATGTCGCGAGCGTTTGTCACCACGCCTTCGCTGACGAGGAAACCTGCGGCGAGTTCATGGTCATGTCCCGGGGTGCGCATGACGACGGCTACACTGCGGCCTTCCACGCGGATCTCCAGTGGTTCTTCGACGGCAATGTCATCCTGCACCGCTGTGGGTTCTGCACCGGCGCGGAGCCGGGTCACTTGAGTGGTGAGCTCGCTGCCGAGCGGCTCTGCGGGTTCCAGGTCTTCCGGTCTGTTCACGTTGCGGAAGAGGGGTAGGGTTGGTGGATCAAGCATCAAGGTGCCGCATGTGCCGGCGGAGATGGCGCGGGCCAGTGCCTGATGCACGGAGCCCTTCCGCTGCGCCTCAGCCTTGAGGTAGGGCAGCATGGCGGGTGTGAACACGGCGGCCAGTGGCTCAAGGCGCTCTCCGTCAAGCTGGCAGCAGATGCCGGTATGTGCATCCGAGTGGTGGATGAGGTGGTGCAGGAACTCGGCGGTCATATCCGGCATGTCCACGGCGAGCACTAGAGTGCGCATCTGGGTGTGCTCTAGGATGCGAATGATGGCGGGCAGCGGACCTGCGTCTTCGCCTGCCGGGTCAGGTAGGAAGGTGAAGGAGGCTTCTCTGGCGGGGTGCGCCTGCTCTTGCCGCCCTGCGATGACGAGCGTCTCCGGACGCAAGGCATGCAGTTTCTCTAGCTGCACTTTCCAGAGTGGGCGGTCTGGCCAGGGGAGTGTGGCTTTGTCCCGGCCCATGCGGCTGGAGCGCCCACCGATGAGTAGTGCGGCGGCGAATGGCGGAGCGTCAGGCATCGCAGCGCAGGGTGCCGTCCGTGAGCACTTTGGCACGGAGCCCACCTTTGCCGTGCAGGGCCTTCTCCGCCCCTTCGGCAAAGGCCTGGTTCATCCAGTAACAGGGAGCTGCTTCCTGGGTGCCGAGGAAGCGGATGCCCTGCACTTCGAACTCTTTCCCTATGAGGGAGTTGAGATCCACGCCCCGGGTGATGATGTTCCGGCGGAAGACGCTGGGATCCTTATCCGCTACATGCAGTTGCTCGCAAAGCTGCTCCCAGACTTCTTCGGCGAAAAAGGTGACCTGCCCTTTGTAGTCGTCTTTCCAGCCGAAGAAGCGGTCGCCTTTCAGGCCTTTTCCTGCCACGCATTCCACTTGATCACAGGCTATGGTGGGGGCGGTTCCGGCGGGCTTTTCATGGTGCCCGAAGTAGTTGTGCTCGGGGCTGATGTAGATGCGTCTGATTTTCATTCGGCGACTCCTCCGCTGACGCAAACGACATCTCCCTTGCCACTGCGCAGATAGATCCTGCCGTTGGCCAGTGCGGGCTGCGTCCAGCAGGTGGGTCCGAGGAGCTGGGCGCGGGCCAGTTCTTCATAGCCGTCCGGTTTGGCGGTGATGATGGCCAGCTCTCCTTTCTCGCCAAGGACGATGAGCTTGCCATCGGCTGCGATGAGGGCTCCCACTCCGAGTCCGACCTGTTTCCATGCGATCTGTTGGGTCCTGAGGTCAATGCAGCGCAGGTCGCCCGGCTTGCCCCCGGAGCCGTGGACTTGGTAAAGGTGGTCTCCTATGACCACGCCGCTGTTCATGTGGATGCGTGTGTCACCCAAGGGGCCGACACTTTTGGGTTCGGCGCTGCGGATGTCGATGAGCTCCGCTTTTTGGTCGTGGGCTGAGACGATGAGGTGGCCGTTCCACGGGATGGGGTCCATGGCGTTGGTGTCGTAACCGCTTTTGAATGGATGCCTCCACCATTCTTTGCCATCAGCCAGCTTGACTGCCACGAGATCACGGTGGCTGAGGATGGCGAGCGAGGGCACGCCGTTGAGTTCCAGCGGCACCACACTGGCATAGGCGGCGCTGCTTGTGTCATTGATCCAGGCCAGCGAGCCATCCGCTTTGTTGAGCGCCAGGCCGGCACCTCCGGCGTTGAGGCATATCAAATCACCAAGGATGACGGGCGAACTGGCGAAACCCCACTCTGGGACGGTCAGCCCATGTTCTTTCACGATGTCTTTTTCCCAGATGACGGTGCCGTCTGCGAGGTTGAGACAAAACATTTGGCCCATTTTGCCAAGGTGGTAAACGCGGCCATTCTCGATGGTGGGCGTGGCGTTGGTGCCGCCCTGGTAATACTTGGGCAGCAGCGGGCAGGGGTAGCTCTTTTTCCAGACTTCCTTGCCGGTGACGGCGTCGAAGCAGAACAGCGTGTCCGTGTCTGCCTCATTGCCGGTGATGAGCGCCTTGCCTTCGCCCACTGCGAACGAGGAGAATCCGAGTCCTACCTTCGCTTCCCAGAAGACTTTCGGCCCGGTAGCGGGCCACTCTTTGAACCAGCCTGTTTCTTTGGAGAGGCCGTTACCTTCCGGCCCCCGGAAGCGAGGCCAGTCCGCCGCAGATGCGAGAGCAGCGGCCAGGCAGATGAGCGTGGTGAGCGAGGAACGTGCAGTCATGACGTGGGTTATACGTCAGGAATGCGGCATCGTCAGTCACGAGTTTCACCACACTGTGGAGATGCTCCGGGTGCGCTTGGCAGCGGTCAGCGGGCTGCGAGGGACTAAGGACAGGCTGGGGACGGATCAGACGTGATGCGCACTCGGCACGTTGAACGCCTGATTCTGGCATCCTCAACCCACGTGCCTCACCAGGGCCACCATGACGCCCTGAATGATGAGCTCGCGGGCGGGGATGAGGTCCGGGTAGTTGGGGTTCTCCGCCTTGAGGTAGGGAACGTCGCCACGCATGATGTAGCGCTTCAGGGTGCTCTCGCCGTCCATCAGCGCGGCTACGATTTCTTTGTTCCTCGGCTCGCGTACTTCAAGGATCACCACGTCGCCGCTGCAAATGTGTGCGCCTATCATGGAGTCTCCGCGTACTTTGAGGGCGAAGGTTTTCGCATTGCGGGGGACTCCCAGTGTTTTGGCGTCCACGACGATGGCTCCATCCGCGTGCTGGAGGACGTCCGCAGTGAGTCCCGCAGGGATCTGGCCGAAGACGGGAATGGTGCGTACCTCCGGCTGGTCGAGTATCTCGGGCAGCACGACGGCGCGGGCTTTGTTGGCATGACGCTGGATGACCCCTTTCTTCTCCAGGGCACGGAGGTGGCTCATGGCTGCGGTTTGGCTGGCGAATCCGAAGTGGCGCTGGATTTCCCGCGTGGAGGGCATGACGCCCATGTCCCTCATGTACTCACGCAGGTAAGCGAGCAGCTCGGCTTGGCGCTCGGTCAGCTTTTCTTCGAGGTCACTTGGATACATGGTCGCCTGAACAATGTTCGCATGAGCAGTTTCGTGCAAGCACTTTCTCCGCACACCTTCCCGTGCATGTTGGTCACATGCGCTTCCCTTCATTTCTTCTTCTTGTCTTGTGTGCGTGGTCTCCTGTCAGCTCTCAGGAATCTGCGGTGCCCAAGGCGGTGGGCCTGACTGGCCAACCACCAGAACCCAGGGAGAGCGATCAGACGAGGACTGGCCCGCTGCCCCCGGCCACGAAGGCGCTGGCGGAGCAGGCAGCGAGGGCCTTTTCGAAACGTGATTTCGCCGGAGCGCGCAAGGCTTACCGGGAGATGCTGCAGTTTGACCCGGAGAACAGTCTCGCCTGGGCAAACCTGGGCGCGGTGGAGCAGCAAAGTGGGAACCGGGATGCGGCGATAGCCTGCTTCGAGGCCTCGGTGCGTTTCAATGAAAAGCTCACTCAGTCGTGGGTGGCGCTGGGTCTGCTCTACTCCTCCCGGGGAGACAAATACAAGGCGCTCTCCTCCTTCGCTCGGGCCGTGCATGAGGATCCGCTTGATGCGCGTGCGCACAACTACCTAGCCATCGAGGCACAGAACCTTGGCTGGTCGGACACGGCGCTTGCGGAGCTGCAGCGCGCCATCGAGCTGAACCCGGACTATGGTCTGGCCCACTTCAACTTGGCCGCGCTGTATCTGAATCTGACACCGCCGGCCAAGACGCTGGCCAAGCGCCACTACGACAAGGCGCTGGCTCTCGGTGTGGCGAAGGACGAGCTGATCGAGGAGAAGCTGAAGTCGGAATGAGCTGGGACTTGCAGGCGGAGCTGAGGGAGCTGGATGAGGCACATCTCAGGAGACGGTTGCGCGTGACATCGCCGCAGTGCGGCTTGCTGAACTTCTCTTCCAACGACTACCTGGGCCTCTCGCAGCATGAGGGGGTGAAAGCAGCGCTGGTGGAAGGTGCCTTGCGCTATGGTGCTGGCTCAGGTGCATCTCGTCTGGTAACTGGCACCCATAGGCCCCATGAGGCGCTTGAGCAGGCGCTGGCGGACTTCAAACAAACCGAAGCTGCGCTTACCTTTGGCAGTGGTTATGCGGCTGCGCTTGGCGCCATCACAGCCTTGATCGGCACCGGCGATACGGTCATCCTGGACAAGCTCTCTCACGCCTCGCTCATCGATGCCGCACGGCTTTCTGGTGCCAAGCTGCGCGTGTTTCCGCACAACCATCTCGGACGGCTGGAGAAGCTTCTGCAGCACAGCACAGCGGCATCCCGGCGTGTGCTGGTCGTGACGGAGTCTGTCTTCAGCATGGATGGTGACACAGCACCGCTGGCGGAAATCGTGGCGCTGAAGGAGCAGTACGGAGCTTGGCTTCTGGTGGATGAAGCACATGCCATAGGCGTGCTGGGGCCGCAGGGGCGTGGCGTGGCTGCGGAGCTGGATGTGGCGGAGCGTGTGGACATTCATCTCGGCACGCTAAGCAAGGCCCTGGGTCTGGCTGGCGGTTACATCGCTGCGAAGAGGGAGGTGATTGACCTGCTCATCAATCGCGCACGCAGCTTCATTTACACGACCGCACCGCCACCCATGATGGCCCACGCCGCTCTCACGGCATTGGCCATCTTATCGGGTGAGGAGGGCCATGCTTTGCGCGGGAGGCTGCAAGCACACATCCGCGCACTGCGCTCTGGACTGGGCGCGGGGCTGGATGCTCCGCTGACGGCCATTCATCCCCACATCGTGGGTGAGGAAGCACGCACGCTGGCGCTTGCGGACGAGCTGCGCGAGCATGGTCTCTTGATCCCAGCCATTCGTTATCCCACTGTGCCGCGTGGCAGTGCACGGCTGCGCATCACGCTCTCAGCCTGCCATGAGAGCCAGCATGTCGAAAAGTTGATCCAACTTCTCGCCGAAACCTCCAGTGACGTGGCGGGTTGAAACCTCTACCCCTAAATGAAACTCAAACGATACTTTCTCGCCGCTGCCGCCATCGTTCTTTGCCTGGTAGGTGGTGCCGTGGTGCTCAAGGCCCAGCAGGTGCGGGATGCAGTGGAACAGCGCTTCCGCCGCTACGACCTGAATGCCGACGGCAAGCTCACGCAGGATGAAGTGCCCGCGCCGCTCTTCAAGCAGCTTGATCTGAACCAGGACGGCTCGGTGACGCTGGCCGAGTCTTTGCGTGCGGTCGTGAGCATGCGGAAGGGCGCTCCCTCCAGTGACGAGGCTGCTGGTGCTCTGGCCACCAGGTTGTTCAGGCAGTTCGATGCCGATGACGATGGCGGCATTACTCGTGAAGAGTCCGGCAATGCGGAGTGGTTCGACCGGTTGGATCGTGACAAAGACAACCGGGTGAGCCTGCCAGAGACGCTGGCCGTGGCGGAGCAGATCAAGGCCATGGTGCAGCGTGAGGGCGAGCCCGCCGCCCCCGTCTCGGAAGCCAAGCCGGTGCTCGATGGGCCGCTGGTGTTGAAGGCAGCGGACTTGGGCGTGGGCCGCCAGGTGGGGGATGTAAGCTTTACCGACACCAATGGCACGACCCATCAGCTCTCGGATGCGGCTGCAAAGGGCCGAGGTGTCGTGTTTGCCTTCACCAGCGTCACCTGCCCCGTGAGCAAGCGTTACACTCCGAGCCTCGTGCGTCACGCTGTGGAGTTGGAGAAACTCGGCATCATGCTGGTGCTGGTGAATCCCTTTCCCTCTGAGGAAACGGAGGCCATCCGCAGAGAGATCACCAGCCACCAGATCACCGCGCCGTACGTGCATGACAAAGACAGGCAGCTCGCCTCGGCCTTGGGTGCACGGAGCACCACGGAGGTGTTCTTTGTGGATGAGAAACGCACCCTCCTTTACCGCGGCGCACTGGATGATCAGTACGGCATTCACTACAACCTGGATGCGCCGAAGCAGCGCTTCCTCATGGACGCGGTGGAGGATCACCTCGCCGGGCGTGTGCCCCATGTGGCGGCCACTGAGGCACCGGGTTGTGAACTCGAGCTAAGTGAGCCACCGGCAAAGGCCGTCACCACGCTGACCTTTCACCGTGACATCTCCCGCATCCTGCAACAGAACTGCGTGGAGTGTCATCGTGAGGGCGGGCTGGCCCCCTTCTCACTGGAGCATGCAGATGAGGTGGTGGACCGGGCTAAAACCATCCGCCGCGTGATCGAAGATGGCACCATGCCCCCATGGTTCGCAAAGCCACTGCCGCAGGAGAAGCGCTCTCCCTGGATGAACGATCGCAGCCTGTCCGCCAGAGACCGTGCGGACCTTCTCGCCTGGTTGAACTCCTCCGAGCGTGCGCTTGGTGATGTGGCGGATGCACCCGTGCCCCTGGTCTTTGACAAAGACGGCTGGAAGCATGGAAGACCGGACCTGGCGCTCGCTTTCTCGGAACCCATACAGGTGAAGGCAGAAGGCCAGATGCCCTACAAGTATGTCACGGTGGAGACCGGGTTGACCGAGGACAAATGGATTCAGGGCTACCAGATCATCCCGGGTGACATCGGAGTCGTGCATCATGCGCTCGCTTTCTTGGTGAATGCCGGGAAGAAGGAGAGATTGCAGGCTCATGAGGGCTTCTTTGCCGCCTACGTACCGGGCGCCGGTACGGAGATGTTCCCCGCAGGGTTTGCGAAGAAAGTCCCCGCAGGTTCACGGCTCGTGTTCCAGATGCACTATACGCCGAACGGACGGGCCACCGAAGACAGGACGCGCATCGGACTTTATTTCTCCAAATCACCTCCGGTGAATGAGGTAAAGGTGGCCAGCGTGTCCAACCGCAGCTTCGAGATCCCGGCGGGTGCGGCGAACCACCAGGTCATCGCGCAGCGTCCCGCACCCTTCGACATGACGCTGATGAGCTTCATGCCCCACATGCACGTTCGTGGAAAGTCCTTCCGCTATGAGATAGAGCAGCCGCAGGGCATACGCGTGCTGCTGGACATACCGCGCTATGACTTTAACTGGCAGCTGCAGTACCGACTCAGCGAGCCGCTCCTGATCCCGCGCGGCACGATGGTGCGTGGCGTGGCTCACTTTGACAACAGCGCCGCGAATAAAGCCAACCCCGACCCCACACGAAACGTCCGCTGGGGAGATCAGACGGATGAGGAAATGATGATAGGCTACATCGAGTACTACACGCCGGTCACCACTGCTACGGCATCAAACTGACGCCGGCTCGTCCGTGAGCAGGCCGTGGTAGGCCATGAAGCTGCGGTAGCCGGAGTCTCCCATATAGCGGCGCAGGAACTTCGGGTCTGCCGTGGTCAGGTCTGCCATCATGAAGCTCACCACTGCGTTGCTATGATCTGTCCACACTCCGAAGCTCAGGAGCTTCGCATTCATCCTCGCATAGTGCTTGATGAGGATGGGCACGCCCTTCCCGTCTGCCTCCAGCCCCATGACGAGAGCCGAGACATCGTCCACGCTCTGGAGCAGGCGGTTCGCCTCCCCCGGCTTCATGCCCACCAGCTTCACACCGTAGAATGGGCTACGGCTTTCCACCTGAAGGCTCAGCGTGGGATGGCTCAGATGCTCCTTCATGTAGTCCACAATAAGCGTGCGTGAGGCCGGTGTATATTCATTCCCCTGGCTGATGCCCACCGAACCAAAACAGGTGCGATACTTTGGTTCTCGAACCACAAACTGCAGGATGCCCGCCCACAGCAGGAGCAGGGAGTTGTAGTTCCGCATGTACTCCGGCAGCACGTAGGATCGCCCAAGTTCCAGGCCGGGGTTCAGTTGCTTGAGGAACTCCGGCTTCAGATCAAAGAGCCCGCTGCATATCAGGCCTGAGGGCCCGCGCGAGGCGAGAATCTCATCTGACAGCCCTATGCGGTACGCACCCACCACGGCCTTGTCCTTGTTGTGCCAAAGGAAAAGATGGTGGTAGTAACTGTCCTGTGGGGCGATGTCGAGCGGCTTCAACGTGCCGCCGCCAGCGTGACGGAACGCCACCTCACGCCCGCGTCCTATCTCACGCATGATTTTCGGCATCTGCTGAGAGCGGCCCATATACACTTCATAGTCCCCATTGACCAGCAGGCGGCATGAGGACGGCAGCGCATCGATCTCTGCCTGCAGCAGTTCACCTGGCTCCTTTTCGGCCACGGGTTCCGGCTGCACCAGTGGTGCCACCTTGGCCGCCATCTCCGGCGGTGCCACGTCCGGACGATTGCCCATGACGTAAGTAGCCACACGCAGAAACTGAGAGAGCTCCTCGTCAGAATCAAAACGCTTCAGGCGCGAGAACGGAATCGCCATGCCCACGTGCACGCGCACGGGTTCAGGGTCCTTACCCTGGCGCACCAGTTCACGAGGCAGCAACACGGTGCGGAGCAGGGGGTGAATCATGCCCGCGATGTTGAAGAACGCACTGTTTCCACCCTCGATGAACACCGGCACCACCGTAGCCTCGGTCCGGCGGATGATGGAAGCGATGTTCGGCACCCAGGGTCCATCAGCCACGGTCCTCATGTCCCACTGGTAGTGAGAGACCTTATTCCCAGGAAAGACTCCCAATAGGCCGCCCTCCTTCAGGTGCCGGATGCTGTCGCGCAAACCCACAAGGCTCGCCTTCTTCGCTTCCGCACCGCGCGGAAAAGGATCCACAAAAAACATGTGGTGTTCCGCATGGATGATGCGGCGGAGGAGGAAGTTCGCCATCAAGCGGGAGTCCCGCCGCCGCCGATACAGAATGTCTCCCAGGATGATGCCGTCCATCCCACCCAGTGGGTGGTTCGCCACCACGACGACAGGTCCATTGGCAGGAATGCGGTCCAGGTCACTGGCAGCGATTTCATACCGAGCACCAGACTCTTCCACCAACGTGGACCAGAGCGTTTCAGGTGTGGCCCGCGCCACCGTGCGGGAGTGGATGTCATTGATGGCCTGCACGCCAAGCACCCGCTTCACCACCGGACCGGCCAAGGACAGCATAGCCTTGAGGATGCGATTTGGAATGGCGTCCAAATCGATCAACGGCTGGTATTTGCGGCGATCGTCTTCCACGGCTGGATCTGAGAAGTTCCCGCGGCGAAATGCGTCCCTCTGGAGCAGCCGCACGGACCCAGTGTTTAGCGGAAGATGAGTGGGAATCGCAAACGGATTGTTGCTGAAACTGCGAAGAGGGATCCGCGTGAGCCGAAGGCAGCGAAACGTGACTTTAATAAATATTTGTTGAATATTTGGAAATCGTGATATGATTCACTGCATCGAGTGCTCGTGAAATATGTGGTTTTCATCAGCCATCCTGCGTTCCACCAGCACTCGGTCATCGTTCCTTCTCGCCCAACCCTTTATGAATCAAACGACCGCCTCATTGCTCGCGCTGCTCGTCATCACTTCCACGGCGCTGGGTGGCACTTCTGCCACCTCCGGCAAATCGTGCCAGAGCTGCACTGCACCCACACCACAGGACGACAGCCTGGGGCTCTCACTGGAGGCACGTTACCACACTCACTACCTGTTCCGAGGTGTGCAGTTTGGAGAGCACTGGGTGGATGGCAGCGTGGACTTTTCTCTCCCTCTCACCGAAACAACGCGGTTGGATTTCGGTGCGCACTACGGTCTGCTCGCCGGAGAGGATTCTGTCTTGAATGACTTGGCCGGCGCTGATTTGTCTTACCGGCGACTGGAGCTGGCTACGCACCTCGTCACGCAAGTAGGCGCGGTGGAGATTGGCGCAGGCTACCGCTACTACTGGCATGATGGTGACTTGGCAGACCTCCTGGAGGACAGCCATGAAGTGAGCGTCATGGCCGCCACGCAACTCAGCATCGTCACCATTGGGCTGGGAGCGCACTACGACATCACGAACGACGGCTGGTATCTCGAAGCCCGGGCCGCCACAGAGTGGAAGCTCTCCGAGAGGCTGAGCCTCGTGCCATCCGTGGGCATCGGTTACGCGGTGGACTATGATTGGCAAGTCGCCACTGACCTAGGCAAGCGGGATGGCTTCACCGCAGTGAACCTGACCGTCTCCGCACCGTTCCAACTGTTGAAGAATCTCACCCTCACTCCCTACATCGCCGCCAACCTGCCCATCGATGCACTGGAAGACGCTGGCGAAGATGAGGAGCTGTTCGGCGGTCTTTCCATCACCCTCAGGTTCTAACCCCAAAACCAACCCAACTTATGCGGTGTAAGGGACAACCCTTAGTGCATAAAGCGAGCCAAAAAATCGCGTGACATGGCCGCCTGTCTCCCTAGCATCGCCCCCATCACTGGCAGGGCACGTCCCGACGGTTCATTGTGAATGAACTGCCGAGAGGTGTCCCGACAATGAGAACACAACCAAACACCAACCTACCAACCATGAAAACCAACCTGCTCCTCCTCGCTCTTGCGACCGCGGCCATGCCCGTGTTCGCCGGCACCTCTGGCAAAGCCCCCGTGGCTCCTCCTCCCGCTCCTGAAGTCCGCAGCTTCAGCTATGACAACGTGAACCTGCTCTACACCGCAGGCTTCAACGGCAGCGACAAGATCACCGACGGCCTCAGCACCGAGGTGAACGTCTCCGTCTTCGGCCCGCTCTACTTCACCGGTGGCGTTGGCATCTTCGGTGACAACATCGACGATGTGTTCCACGCTCACGCTGGACTTGGCGTTCACTTCCCTGTCGTCGCTGGTGCGGTTGACTTCTTCGCCGAAGCTGGTGCGCTTTACTTTGATGAAGACGGTGGAGATGACGACACCGTGTTCGCCGCCGCTGCTGGCATCCGCGCCTACCTCGGCCCGGTTGACGCTGAGCTTGGCGTGACCTACACCGACATCGACAACAACGAGTGGGACCTCGGCCTCGCCCTCTGGGTGCCGGTCGTGGGCAGCCTTGACGTTGGCGCTGTCGCCAGCCTCAGCCTTGACGACACGGACTTCTGGACCCTTGGTGCTGGCGTTCGCTATCGCTTCTAATCCAGACCGCTCCAGTCCAAACTGGAGCCTCTGAAACCTATCAGCCCGCTGGTGGAATACTCCCGCCAGCGGGCTTTTCTTTTGTTCCTTGGACGCGCCCTCGTGAGCGCGTAATGATGTCGCCCTCCGTGAGTGATTCTTCCGCCAGCATCCGCACGCAAGGGCTGTTGTTTACTGAAAGCCCCGGAGAGACCACGCCTGCGGATGCTGGTCATTCCGCCAGTGGCATAGCGAGAGTCCGCATCGAGCAGACCGATCTGGAGTTGGACTACGCCATTCCATCCGATCTCGCTGACCGTGTGAAACCTGGGTCGCGCGTCATGGTGCCGCTGCAGAACCAGCGCGTCGCCGCAGTGGTCATCGACCTGCCAGAGCGGGCGGAAGGCAAGTTTCGTCTGAAACCCATCCAGCAAGTCGTGGGGCGAGACGCCAGTTTCACCCCGGTGCTGCTCAAGCTCGCCCGTTGGGTGGCAGACTATTACCTGTGTCCGCAGCACCAGGTACTGCGCTCCATGCTGCCGCAGGCGGTGAGGCAAAAGCCAGAGAGCTTTATCACCGACAGCCGACTCACTTTGGCCAAACCCATCTCTCCCGCAGACTTGGAAGCCATGCGGCGAAAGGCCCCCATGCAGGCCCGTGTGATTGACTTGCTAGAAGCTCGCGGCGGCCAGGCCACCCTGAGCGATCTAAGGCGTGAGCACCCCCATGCTTCGCGCTTTCTCTCGCCTCTGCTGAAGAAGGGCTACATCACCAGGGCAGAAGTGCGTGTCGAGCGCGACCCCCACGCCGAGGAGGAGTTTTTGCCCACGACACCGCTCCAGCTCACCGATGAGCAGCAGACCTGCTTCGCAGCCACGGTGTCCGCCATCGACGCTCCGGCGAATGCAAAGCCCCTACTCCTCCACGGCATCACTGGCAGCGGCAAGACGGAAGTGTTTCTCCAGGCCATCGCCCATGTGCTGGCCCAGGGCAAGACCGCGCTCGTTCTCGTGCCAGAGATCAGCCTCACCCCGCAGACCATCGAGCGCTTCAAGGCCCGGTTCTCTGAGAGGAAAGAACGCATCGCAGTGTTACACAGCCACTTGAGCGAAGGCGAGCGCCACGATGAATGGTTCAAGATTCACGAGCGCCGTGCGGACATCGTTATCGGAGCGCGCAGCGCCATCTTTGCGCCCCTTGAGAACGTGGGCATCATCATCGTGGATGAGGAGCACGAGACCTCCTACAAGCAGGATGAGTCGCCACGCTATCACGCACGGGATCTCGCCGTACTGCGGGCGAAGCTGGAGGGCTGTGCCGTTCTGCTGGCCAGCGCCACACCCAGCCTAGAGTCCTACGAGAATGCAAAGACCGGCAAGTACCAGCTGCTGCGCATGACCAAGCGCACAGATGGCAAAACGCTCCCCCTCATCCGCATCGTGGACATGCGGCTGCAACGGCGAAGAGGAGGCAACAGCCCGGACACCCGCATCCTCAGCGAGCAGCTCCGCCAGGCCGTGGTCAGCCGTCTGGAAAAGAATGAGCAGTGCATCCTCTTTCTCAACCGGCGCGGCTACAACACCTCCCTCTCCTGCTCCTCCTGCGAGTACGTCTGCCGCTGCCAGGACTGCGAGGTTCCCATGACGTTGCACAAGGCGGATGACCGCCTTATTTGCCACATCTGCGGGGCGCGGCGTCTGGTCCCACGCAAGTGCCCGAACTGCAATGACCCAGGCATCGCCTTCGGCGGCTACGGCACGGAGCGGGCCGAAGCCGTTTTGAGACAGGCATTCCCCACGGCACGAATCGCCCGCGTGGACACCGACGCCATGCAGCGCAAGAACCAGCTGCGTGATACCCTGCGAGAGTTTCGAGCACAGAAACTAGACATCCTCATCGGTACCCAAATGATCGCCAAAGGCCTGGACTTTCCCAACGTCACCCTCGTCGGCGTGCTGAATGCGGACCTGGCGCTCAACCTGCCGGATCTCAGAGCGGCAGAGCGCACCTTCCAGCTCCTCACACAAGTGGCTGGTCGCGCAGGACGCGGAGAGGTGAAGGGGGAGGTCTTTGTCCAAACCTTTGCCCCGCAGACACCGGCCATTCAGTTTGCCCGGCACGCCGACTATGAAGGGTATGCAGACCAGGAAATGGAGCAGCGCCAGGCCTTTCGCTACCCACCCTTCACCCACCTGCTCATCCTCATGTGCCGCAGCAAGCAGGCAGCGCTGGCGGAGTTCACGCTCCAAACCCTGCACAGCCGCCTCCAGGCCGATCTCCCTCCGGATGCCATTATGGGCGAGCCCGCGCCCTGCTCACTTTCCAAAGCACATGGGCAGTACCGCTTTCAGCTCCTCATGCGCGCCCCGCTCATTCGGCCCCTCGCCAGGCACGTGCAGCACGTGCTCAGACACTTCACCGTACCGCCAGAAGTCATCGTCACCTGTGACGTGGATCCCGTCCAAGTGATGTAGGGCTTGCCAAAAGACGGAACAGCCCCATATTCCGCCCCCTTTTTATGGATACCCTGATCACCCTGCTCACGATTGTCGAAGTCATCGTATGCCTTCTGCTCATCCTCATCGTGATGATGCAACGTCCTCGCCAGGAGGGTCTGGGTGCTGCATTCGGTGAAGGGGTAACCAGCCAAGTCTGGGGCGCACAAACCACCAACGTTCTGCAAAAAGGCACCGTGTGGCTTGCCATTCTGCTCTTCGTACTCGCCATCACCCTCGCCGCTCTCGTCTCCCGCAGGCACAAACTGCAGAGTGACACCAGCGGCCTCATTGACAAATCCAAGGCCGCCGCTCCGGCTGCTCCTGCCGCACCCGCAGCGACACCCGAAGCAACTCCCCCTGCCGCCGCGCCCGCTCCAGCCGCGCCTCCCGCCACCCCTGCCCCCGCACCTACGGACTCTGCGAAACCTGCCGAAGCTGAGAAAAAGCCCGCACCCGCTCCTCAGCAGGGAGAAGCCCCCAAAGGAACCCCCCCAGCCGCTGAGCCAACACCGGCTCCGGCCACTCCGGCACCCGCCGCCCCTGCTCCAGCAGCTCCGGCTACTCCAGCACCCGCCGCCCCTGCTCCAGCAGCTCCGGCTACTCCAGCACCCGCCGCCCCTGCTCCAGCAGCTCCGGCTACTCCAGCACCAGCGGCCAATCCGCAGTGATCTTGCGCCCCGGAGCCTGCTACAACCGCATGGCGTAGTGGACCTGCCGACCCACCTCCTCGAATCCGCAGGAGGGGTAGAGATGCTG
This sequence comes from uncultured Verrucomicrobiaceae bacterium, assembly GCA_964538625.1. Lineage (GTDB taxonomy): Bacteria > Verrucomicrobiota > Verrucomicrobiia > Verrucomicrobiales > Verrucomicrobiaceae > JAEUHM01. The sequence continues at coordinate 22,154 of CAZIGH010000042.1, read as the reverse complement.
GCCTACGGCATTGCTGGCCATGGTTTCGATCTGCGCCAGAGCTAGACCCTCAGCGCGGAAGTAGTCCAGCGCGTGCATGATGAGTCGCCTGCCCAGGCCCAGCCCGCGAGCCTCTTCCACCACGGCCAAGTTCGGGATGCGCCCCTTGCTGTTGAGCCGGTCCACTCTCGTGGTGATGTAGCCTAGGATGGCACCCTCTTTCTCCGCCACAAACACGCCCTCAGGATTGCTCGCCACGTCGTCATCAATGTGGTCTGCCTTCCGTTCCTTCCAGCCTCGCTCTGTCCATTTGCCAAACTTTGCCTCTAGCAGCTGGTCCAGCGCCACGCCGGAAAATGAGTCCACCGTGATCTGACGCAGGATGGCAAGGTCCCCTTCCCGATAGGGCCGCATGATGATTCCGTCTCCATTCATAATGATGGAGAAACAAACGTCAGCGCTTCTGCGGAAGTGTCTGAGAAGGCGGATCAGGTTCCGATTTTTTGAACTTCGCCTTCAGTCGGGACCAAAATCCACCCGTGTCGGGTTTGGGCGGAGCTGTCGGCGGAGGGGTGGCTGGCTTGGTCGGCCTCCGGGCGGAGGTGGGCTCGCTCACTCTGGGCGCCACCACGGAACTCACCACCACTGAAGTCGAGCCGCGAGGCGTGGAGTCCCCACCCTGGCTGGGCGCGCGATACACCGGGATGGAGTAGCCGCGGCGCAAGTAAGGTTTTTGGTCCACGGTGTCGAGCGTCTTGCCATAAGCTGCGAAGTTGTTGATGGGCACCTCCACCCTAGCCAAGTCCACGCGCAGAGTGCGGTGTTCATTGATGAACGGCGTGGGGCTGTAGTAGTTGGAGTAGTCCCGTGCGAACTGCGTCCGGTTCATGCCGATCTGCAGGTTCTTCCGCATTTCGAAGTGCAGATGCACGGGATACATGCCGCGGTTTCCGCCCATGGTGCCAATGAGCTGGCCCCGTTTCACGAGGTCTCCCACTTTCGCAAGTCGCGTCTCCAGATGCGCATACTGTGTGTCCACCATGGCGATGCGCCCACTGTGGTCCCGGTATGCGTGGCGCACGATGATGCAGTTGCCCCAGCCGGCGCGAAAGTCATCAGATGCCACCACGATCCCATGGGCCACGGAGTAAATCGGATCTCCCCGGTCAGAATCGCCCCCGCCTCGCCCGTTCCAGTCCTCACCAAGGTGTCCATTGGGTGTAAAACCCCGCGCCTTGTAGTAGCCCACGGCATCCGGTTTGCCTACGGGGAAGTCAAATCCATCTGCCAGTTCGACGCGGCGATAGTCCACCGCGTTCGCCGGGCTTGAGGACAGCGCCGCCGCCCCTGCAAAAAACAGGACGGGGAAAAATCGCTGGCGCAACGCGGAGAACATGGCAAAAGGGCGCACACCCTACGATGAACGACCGGAGTTTCCACCCCGAAATCGTCATCAATCACCCCCTCGGAAATCGCAGTCACCAGCGGTTTTTGTGTTCACTTCCATCTGCTCTAGTATTTCATGTCCGACTGGTTTGCCGCCCTTATCCTTGGCATCATCGAAGGCCTCACGGAGTTCATCCCCGTGTCCTCCACCGGGCACCTTCTCATAGCGGAAGACTGGATGCGTCGGCAGGGCATACTCCCCGGCATTCTGGAGAGCAAGGACCAGACAGAGATCTTTACCATCATCATTCAAAGCGCCGCCGCACTGGCGCTGGTGCCCCTGTTTTGGAAGAAGTTCAGCGGCATGCTCTTTCGCTTCCAAGTGCCGGAGAACAAGGACCTTCTCGCCAAGCTCTCCACCGCCTTCATCGTCACCTGCGTGGCCGGTGTGGCCTTCAAGAGTCTGCATCTGGAGCTGCCGGAGACCGCTGTCCCCGTGGCATGGGCTACTTTGATAGGCGGGTTCGTCATCCTGGCCGTGGAGAAGTTCGCCAGCAGGAGGACGCCGAGTTCGGAACTCACTTGGGCCATCGTGCTCGCCGTGGCCGGCGGGCAGGTGCTCGCCATGGTTTTCCCTGGTGCATCAAGGTCAGGCAGCACCATCATGGTGGCCCTTCTCATGGGCCTCGCGCGCCCGGCTGCCACGGAGTTCTCCTTTTTGCTCGGCGTGCCCACGCTCCTCGCAGCAGGTGGCTATGAACTGCTCAAAGCCTGGAAAAAGGGTCTCCTCGACCACATGGACTGGTCGGTGTACCTGGTGGGGCTGGTGGCCTCCGCCATCTCGGCGTTCATCGTGGTCCGGTGGCTCATCCGTTTCGTGCAGTCCCACACGTTCAATGGCTTCGCCTGGTATCGCATCGCCATCGGAGCGGCCTTGCTGATCTTCGCATACTGGTCATAGTGGGTCTCCCCCCAAAAAATGATCCAGCTCGCGCAGGGTTTTTTCAGGAAAACCGTCTTCAAGACCATCCGCTACTTCAAGCATCCGCGGAAGTTGAAGAACAGCCGTGTACTGCGCTGGTTCTCACGCCACTTTCTGGACAAGCGGGTGTGGAAGCCCACCCAGCACACGCTCGCTGCGGGGGTGGCCATCGGCATGCTCATCATGATGCAGCTCGCTCCTGGGCAGATGCTTGTGGCCGCCGCACTGGCCGCCATCTTCAGGGTGAACATCCCCATCGCCATCATCACCTGCTGGATCAGCAACCCCTTTACCTTTGTGCCGTTCGGCCTGTTTCAGAAGTGGCTCGGGGATCACGTCATGCCTTTCCTGCCCGGTTTCGTGCAGCAGGGAGCGCACTCGTTTGTGAACTGGCTTATTGCTAACCTTCACCGGCTGCCTTCACGCATCAGAGACTTCATCGGCGACGACCTGCTGGCCAAGGGGGCTGAGTTCATCACCAGCATGTATGTGGGCGGCCTGTTTGGCGGCATCGTGCTCGGCATCATCAGCTACCCTGTGGTCTGGGTCATTTGGGAAGGCGTCGCCAGATGGAACGCAGCACGGCGCGCCCGTCATCGGCGGACGGAGCAGCCGTCCAGCAGCACGCAGCCGAGTGAGCCGCTGAAATGAAGCAGGCTTTCGCGCGTTTCACACTGCCTTGTGAACAGACTCCTCGCGCTCCTTCTTCTCGCCTCCACGCCGCTCCTCGCAGCAAGCCAGCCAAACATCGTCGTCATGCTCATTGATGACATGGGGGTGATGGACACCTCCGTGCCCTTTCTCACAGATGCCGCAGGCAAGCCTCACAAGCATCCGCTCAATGAGTATTACCGAACGCCCAACATGGAGCGCATGGCTGCCATGGGCGTGCGCTTCAATCAGTTCCAGGCCATGAGCGTCTGCTCGCCCACCCGCATCTCCATCCTCACGGGTCAAAACGCCGCCCGCCACCGAACCACCAACTGGATCAACCCAGACCAAGACAACGCTGGCCCCCAAGGCGCACCCAACTGGAACTGGATGGGCCTCAAACCAGGTGACATCACGCTGCCAGGCCTGCTGCGGTCCGCTGGCTACCGCACCATCCATGTGGGCAAAGGGCACTTCGGCCCTCGTGAAAGCGACGGCGCAGATCCCGCAAAGCTCGGGTTTGACGTCAACGTAGCAGGGGCCTCCATCGGCGCTCCCGGCAGTTACTTCGGCAAGCAGAACTTTGACCGCGAACTGAAAGGGAAGGCCAAAAATAAAGCCCAGAAATCCAACCGCGCCGTGACGGGGCTCGAGAAATACCACGGCCAAGACATCTTCCTCACCGAGGCGCTTACTCTCGAGGCCAAGGCCCACCTCACGCAGGCGGTGAACGAACAAAAGCCCTTCTTCCTCTACTTCGCCCACTATGCCGTCCATTCACCCTTTGACTCCGATCCACGATTCGCCGCGCACTACAAGGACAGTGGCAAAGACCCGGCGGCACAAGCCTTCGCGACGCTCATCGAAGGCATGGACAAGTCCCTCGGCGACGTCCTAGACCACCTCAACAGCCTCGGTGTCGCGCAGGACACGCTCGTCATCTTCCTCGGCGACAACGGCAGCGACGCGCCCCTTGGCCACCAGCACGACGTCGCCTGCGCCGCACCGCTCCGGGGCAAAAAGGGGTCCCATTATGAAGGCGGCGTCCGGGTGCCTTTCATCGCTGCCTGGGCCAGCACGGATGCTTCCAACCCCCATCAGCAAAGGCTCCCCATCGCCGCGAACGCCATCCAGCCTCAGCTCGCTGCCGTTCAAGACCTTTTCCCCACGCTGCTGGATGTCGCCGGCGTGACCCCTCCCCCAGGGCACAAAATCGACGGCCAGAAGCTCAACTTGCTCTTCACCGCCAAGCCGGATGCCTCCCGCACTGAGGACTTCCTCATGCACTACCCCCACGCGCCTCACCGCACCGACTACTTTACGACCTATCGTGACAGAGATTGGAAGGTCATCTACCACTACTTCCCCACCGAAGTCAGCAGCGGTAGCCACTACCAGCTCTTTCATCTCAAAGAGGATCCGTATGAGCAAAAGGACCTCGCCTCCAGCCACCCAGCCGAGTTGAAGCGGCTCATGCAAAAACTGATCTCCGAGCTGGAGAACCATGGTGCCGTGTATCCCGTGGATGCCACCACCCGGGCACCTGTGAAACCGAAGCTGCCCCAGTAGTTGCGGCTCATCGTGACGAGGGTCGATCCAGTGAACTGAGCAGCTTCTCCACCGGGACGCGCCAGACCTTACTGCTGCGGTGCTTTTTGGCATCTTCTCCGCCAAGACAATAGACGTGTGTGCCGTCTGAAGCGAGGTGGACCATGCCAGAGAGTGGCAGCGGACGTGCGCCTACAAGTCTCTCGTTTTCAGCATCGAAAACATAGGCGTCAGACGTGAAGCCCACCTCATCAGAAACGTAACCGCCTCCCACATAAACGTGACGTCCGCTGATTGCCACAGCGGACAAGCCTCGAACTCGATGCGGCAGCTTGCAACCACTTCTCATCAGGCCCTCGTCGTCATACACATACACCCAGTCCTGATTCACCACCGCCCCGGAGGAGTGGTAAATCCCACCGCCGAAGAGGTAGGCCTTTCCAGCAAAGGCCATTGCTCCAAAGGCGAATCCTGGCAGCGTGGGCGCATGGACGCGCGAGAGATAGAGGCTGCCGTCACGCTCCAGACCAAACGTTTGCACCACGGCTGAAAGCGTATCCAAATCTCCTGGACTGCTAGCACCTCCCGCCATTACCAACGACTCGCCAGAAACTCCGCTGCTGGAATAGACCGTTGGTTTGTCGAGGGTGCCAAGTGTTTGCACCTGCCCCTGCGCGTTGATACTGAGCGCCGTAGGCAGCGCCCTCTCCCCATCACTGCCTCCCGCCAGCACCAGCCCCTCATGGAGCACGCCACATGCGGCGTAGGCGCGTGGTTCGGGAAGCTTTCCCACAGCAGACCACTGATTGATCGCAGGGTCATACGTCCAGATGACGTCTAGCCAGTGCTTGCGGTCCTCCTCCCAGCGGGTGCCGCCAGCCACCACCAGCTTTCCGCCCACGAACCCGCAGGCAAATCCGCCATTGGGCACAGGCAGCGGCGCAAGCGGCTCCCAAGCCACCGCTGCACCGGCAGCGAGTATCGCGATGATGGCCTTCATTCCTTGTCGTCCGGGTGGGTGGCGCGGTGATACACGTCCATGGCATCAGTCTCCCACCCTGGGAGGTTTCTCACATCATTGACCGGGCTCACTGCGGCAGCGCGGTCTCCAGCCCGCCGCATCTCCCACCAGCATTGACCGGCGTGGTTGTGCTCGTGGTCGATCACGTAGCCTGCCGCTCTCATCATACCGCCTATCCAGCCCATACAGTGGTCACAGTAGTCCCGGTACTGCACCAGCCCGTTACGGATGAGAAAGCCCTTGGAAGGACAGGCGTGCATGTCAATGCGGAATACCCCCGGCCACTCGGATACCTCGTAGCCTGCGCCCTCCTCCTCCAGCACCTGGCCCCAGTACTGTTTCATGCCCTCAAAGCCTAGGGTCTCGATCAGCTCCGCCGCATGGCGTTGAGAATCTCCGCGAATCGCTTCGTCCCAGTAGTCGAGCACCAACTCATGACCGCCTTGCTCTTCCAACCAAGCAAAGGTCCACTCATAGTGGCCGCAGAAGTCGTAACATCCAATCATAACAGAGAAGTGCAGCGCGAAATGTCATCCATTTGCTGCGGCACCGCATCATGGCCTGAAAATAGAAACCGCTGAATGCACGCCCCGTTGCCACCCTTGACCCTGACAGTCAGCCCCGCAGGCCCGGCCATCGCCTCACTGACGAAATAGCAGTGCTGGCAGAAGTCCGGGAATACCTCCCGTTGCTGTTCACGGAGGTGACGAATGATCGGGCACACCTTCACCGAGACGCAGACCTCCGTTTCCCCTTCCTCCACCTCCACCTCGCCCCCCGGTTCTGCTCTGAAGAAGTCCCGCCAGTAGCTGGCCACAGCCTTCAAACCGCCCGCCCTCCACCTCTGCGTGACTGGCGCGTAGTACTGGCACCCCAGCTCCCGCCAATACCGTAGCAGCCCGTCACGGCCCAGCTTTCGCTCGATGAAGCGGAAGGTGGCATTGATCGCAGTGTAAAAGCCACCTGCCCCGACAGGCTTCGTGTCGGTGTAGGGCAGAGTGGTTGGCGGCGGACTGCTCACGTCATTTCTTTGAACCAGATCCGAGCGCCCCTGTCGAGACCCGAATGTGAAGTTCTGAAGAGCCGCGTCTGTCGTGCTTTTCCTTACAAGCCAAGTCATCAGCAGAATCCTCAGTTCAGCATTGTCATCTGAAGCCGAAAATGACATGCTCAAGTCAGTGCGCTGTCCGCTCCCACCAGCGGAACAGCGAAGGGTCAGAAACTCCAACCTATCTGCCTCCCATGTTGACTCACACCGACATCGCTGAACACGGCGAGCGCCACGTCCAGGCTTGGCTCGAAGAACAAGGTTACCAATGCGTCCACAACCATGCGCATCATGGCCAGTGCGACATCGAAGCGCGTGGTGAGGAGAATGACATGGTAGTGCATGTCGTCGCCGCCCTGGATCCCAATCCCATCCCTGAACTCAGTTCTTACGACATCGGCAGGGTCGTCTCCCGCGCCATGTCCCTGGGCATCGATGCCTGGTCGGCAAAGGTATTGATCGACGGAAATGGAGACCTCATCGGCGAGATTCAGTGGGAGCAGTTGAATCATTAGCGCCCCGCATTTGCCGCCGCTGAAAAGCTGGCTAGGGAACAGGAATGACATCCTCCTCCTCGTTCGCCGACCGCTGGTCGCTTGAGTCCTGGTTCACCGCCTTCGGCGCTCCGGACTACGTCGCGTTCAAGGCGTCGCTTCCCGGTGAGGTCGCCGCTCTGGCGGCCAAGGTAGCCACCCTCTCCCAAGCCACGGTTTCCCAAGCGGCGGCCCTCATTCACGAAACCGAGACCCTCCAGGAGCGCGTGGGTCACCTCGCATCCTTCCTCGGCTGTCTCTCCGCAGACGATGCCACCAACGAAGCCGTAAAGGCGGACGAAGCCTGGATGTCTGGCGTCTGGGCAGAAGTCGCAAAGCTCATGGCGGCTATGCGTTCCGCCCTCACTCAGCTGGATGAAGAAGCCTTTGCCCACTTGCTGGCGGACCCCCTTTTGAAAGGCGCAGCCCACGCCGTCTCGCGAATGCGCGAGGAGGGCCGCCACCAGATGCCCTCCGAGCTCGAGGCGCTCGCCGCAGACCTCAACGTGGACGGCCTCCATGCCTGGGGTCGCCTCTACGACACGCTCTCCGGCAAGATGGAGTTTCCCATGACCTTCCCAGATGGACATGTGGAGACCGTTCCCATGGCACGACGGCGGGCACTCATGTCAGAGCCAGATCGCACACTGCGCGAGGCCGCTTTTCACGACGGGCAAAAGCCTTGGCTGGAACACGCTGACACGCTAGCCGCTGCCCTCAACGGCATCTCCGGCACCCGCTTGAAGCTGTATGCACGGCGCGGGCTCAACCACTTTCTCGACACCCCGCTCTTCGATGGCGGCATGAGCCGTGCCTCACTGGATGCCATGCTTTCGGCCATCCACTCGCACCTTGAGCTACCCCGCCGTGCCATGCGCGTGGCCGCCCGGCTTCAGGGCACCAAAGGTCTGCACTTCTTTGATCTGGAAGCCCCTCAAATCGCCGCCCCCGAGGAGAAGCCACTCACCTGGGATGAGGCGTGCAGCACCGTGGACCGGGCCTTCAGCGCCGCTTACCCCGCACTGGGAGAATACTTCCGCCTCATGCTGGAGAAGCGTTGGATCGAGGCGCAACCCCGTGCCGGAAAGCGCCCCGGAGCCTTCTGCACCGGCTCTCGCCTGAAACGGGAGGAGCGCGTGTACATGAACTGGCACGGCACCGTGCATGACATGGTCACACTAGCTCATGAAGTGGGTCACGCCTGGCACTCTCGCGTGTTGCGTCCCGCACGCACCTACGCCTCAAGCTACCCCATGACACTTGCAGAGACCGCGTCCAACTTCGGTGAAATGATTCTCCTTGGCGGTTTGTTGAGTGACCCCAATCTCAGCCCGGCCATGAAGTCCTACCTACTGGACCAGGAGATGCTGCGCGCCCACGCCTATCTGGTAAACATCCCCATGCGCTTCGAGTTTGAGCAGCGCCTTTACACCGAGCGCGCAGAGGGCGAGGTCTCCGTGACCCGGCTGAAGGAGCTCATGAGCGACGCCCAGCGCACCCTCTACGGAGACACGCTCATGGACGACGGCACAGACCCCATGTTCTGGGCCTCGAAGATGCACTTTTTCATCACCGAAGTGTCCTTCTACAACTTCCCCTATGTCTTCGGCTATCTGTTGAGCCAGGCGCTCTTTGCCAGATTCAAGGCCGAAGGCCCAGCGTTCCTTCCTCGGTATGAAGCCTTCCTCTCTGCCACCGGCAGCGCCACCTGTGAAGAAGTCGCCAAACAAACGCTCGGTGAGGACCTCACCCAGCCCGGCTTCTGGGAGACCGCCATCAAGGCTATGGAGCCGACACTGCTGGAATACGAGAAGCTCTAGCCGCACCCGCCTGCTTCCACATCAGCCACCCACCCACCGCGAGCAGCACGATGTCCCGCAGGATGAGTTCCACGTAGTTGGAAGTCGCATCACTCGCCCCGAAGCAGCCACACTTCAAATCGATCCCCCGCACCCAAGCCTGAAGAATGGCCACTAAAAACACCACCAGCAACCCATTCAGCACCAGCAGGCCCCCTGCTCGTCCCAGGCCCGTGATCACAGCCAGCCCGGCAAAAATCTCCATCCACGGCAAAGCCAGCGCCAGCCACGCGGCGTAAGGATCGCCCAGCAGATCAAAGCTACGCACATCCAGCAAAAACAGCGCCGGATTCTGCACCTTCACCCACCCACTCCACACGAAGACCGCGCCGAAGAGCACACAGAAAAGGAGTCGAACAAGATTCATAGCATTCACGGAAAAACCTCACCCAAACGCATCCATGAAGCCCACTTCCAGTGCGAGCGCTTCATTCACATTCGTGTGCAGGTTGCCCTCCAGCTTGCGTAGGGCCCGCAGACGCCTCATCGCGTCGTCGATGCTCCAGCGCTCCGCAACGGCAGAGGTGATACCCCGTGCCTCAAGCAGGTCGATGTACTCCGCCCCCACCCTGAGCCGAATCACATCCCCCATCCAGGCGAGCATGAGCTCCACCAGCGCATCCCGCTGCTGAAGGTAGCTGGACTCAATCAGCGCCTTCATCTTCTCCTCCTTGTCCTTCAGGTAGGCATTGCTGTCCGTTGTCTGCTTGTAGAGTTCTTTCTCCCGCTCGAAGTCCTCCTCCATCTCGTCCTCCACTTCCTCGCGCAGAGAGTCCAGTATCTCCTCAAAGCCAGCCTTCAGCGCCAGTGCGCTGGCCACGCCCGAGGCGTTCCGTTTGAAGTGAGACTCCAGCAGCGCCAGCAGATTGCGCTCATGCTCACTGAGCTTGCGTGCACCCGGCTCCGGCAGCAGCTCCAGCCGGATGACTCGTGACAGGATGGTGGGCAGCAGCTCCTCCGGCTTGCCGGTGAGCAGAAGAAGCAGCGTGTCTGGCGGCGGTTCTTCAAGCGTCTTGAGAAATGCATTCTGCGCCTGGTGATTCATCCGGTCCGCGTCCACCACTACGCCAAACTTTCCACCCTCCACCAGCATGGTCATGTTGATGACGTGGTTGAAGTAGCGCACCGTCCCGTGCTCGCTGGCATCTTCACCTATCACGATTCTGCGGGACTTGCTCTGCGGTCGCAGTAGCACCGCGCCAAGCTGCTGCCAATCCTCCAGGCTGGATACTTTCTTCCCAGAGACCAAGTTGAGAAAACGCGTGGCAAACCCCTCGCGGTCCACCTCATTGGGGCCCGTGATGAGGTAAGCGTGAGAGAGCCGACCGTGCTGCTTTGCCCGCTCGATCAACTTCAGCGCCTGGTCCGCTCGGTTAGGCATCGCGGCGTTCCTCCACCAACTTCCACACCTGCTCCTCTATCTCGTCCGGTGTCTGTGCCGCGTCCAGAACCACCATGCGCCCCGGCTGCTCCACAGCGAGATGCAGGTAGCCCTGCCTCACTTTCTCGTAAAACTCCCGCGGCTGGCTCTCCATGCGATCCAGCTCCCTGCCCGTTGCGTGAATGCGCGCCCAGGCCTGATCCGCATTCATGTCCAGCACCACGGTCAGATCTGGCAGCGTGGGACCTACCGCGAAACGGTTGATGGCCATCACGCTCTCCATCGGCAGACCGCGTGCGATGCCCTGATACACCGTCGTGGAGTCCAGGAAACGATCCAGGATCACCATTGCGCCGCGCTCCAGCGCCGGGCGGATCTTCTCCCTCACCAGTTGCGCACGGCTCGCAGCGAAGAGCAGCAGCTCCGCCTCCGGCGTCATGTTCGCGGCCTCCTTCGTGTGCTGGAGCAGGTCGCGTATCTTCTCTCCCACCACCGTGCCGCCCGGCTCACGCATCATCAGCACCTCGCGGCCCGCTGCCGACAGACGCGCGCACAACCGCTGGATCTGCGTGGACTTGCCGCAGCCCTCTGAGCCTTCGAATGTGATAAGCATGCCTCCGCCTGCCATGTGCGCCGCTCACGTAGAACGAAGTGCAGCCCCTTGCAAATCCCTCTTCGACCGGGAGTTGAATCCCGCTCCACCACGCGTATGACTGGTCCATGGACTTCGCACCCCGCTCTGACAAGCACGCCATCGAGCATGGCCTGCTCTTCGCGCCCAAGTTTGATGAAAACGGCCTGATCCCCGTCATCACCACGGATGCGCATACTCACGAGGTCCTCATGCTCGCCTACATGAACGCCGACACCCTGCGCATGACCCTGGAGTGCGGAGAGGCCGTCTATTGGAGCCGCAGCCGCAAGGAGGTCTGGCACAAAGGCAAGACCAGCGGCCAGATCCAGCGCGTTGTAGAGATGCGCATCGACTGCGATCAGGATGCCATCGTGCTCAAAGTGGAGCAGCTCGGCGGCGGCTGCTGCCACACCGGTGCCCAGAGCTGCTTCTACCGGCGTGTGCCGCTGACCAGTCAGGTGAGCGACACCTCGGCGGCGCACTTCCCGCTAGCGCAGGCATGAAGCGTCTGCCCTCAGCCGTCCACTGGGCACACCACTGCGCGGCGGAGATCCTCTGCCACGGCGACCACGCCATCGACGCCACCATGGGCAATGGTCACGATACCCTCTTCCTCGCTCAGCAAGTCGGACCCACTGGCCGTGTAGATGCCTTTGACGTGCAGCAGAAAGCCCTGGAGCAGACCCGGCAGCGGCTGACCGATCACGGAGTCGCCGCCCGCTGTCACCTCCATCACCTCGGGCACCAGCACATGGCCGAAGTGCTACCGGCGTCCAGCGTGGAACACGTCAGAGTCATCCTCTTCAACCTCGGCTACCTTCCCGGTGCAGACAAAGCCCTCTTCACCCGCACCGAGACCACACTCGCTGCCATCCGCCACGCGCTCCGCCTTCTGGCACCGGGTGGGCGTCTCATCGTCGTCACCTATCCCGGCCATGTCGGCGGCGATGAAGAGGCGGATGCGGTCAAGACCCTGCTCACACCGCTCTCCGAGTCTTTCGGCCAAGTGCAGCACATGCGCACCCTCAGCAGCCAAGGCCGACCACCAGAGTACTGGGCCGTAGCGAAGCGTTGAGGCAGCCCCGTGTTAACATAACACCCACTCCGATGCATTCCCCGTACGGAATGCCCACGCCGTCGCCGTTCACTCGTCACCATGACCAGACCCACCCTGTTCACCCTGCTCCTCGCTACCCTGGCTTCCGCCCAGGAAAAAGCCCTCCTTGACCTCACCCTGGAGCCCCCGCTCATCCTCACCAACCCCGGCCCCGAATACGATGCCGATAAACGCCCGGGAAACATGATCATCGGCATCGACCGCACACCCAAAGGCCGCCTCTGGGCCGCATGGGTGGGCAACGGAGACTCCCCAAACGGCTTCTTCATGCTCGCCACCAGCGACGACGACGGCCTCACCTGGTCCAAGCCCCGCGTCGTCATCGACCCCCAGGACGGAGAACTCAACGGCGTCCGCTATGAGCGCCGTGCCCTCGTCGGCAACCTCTGGACAGATCCCCTCGGACGCCTCTGGTGCTTCTTCGATCAAAGCCTCGGCTACTTCGACGGACGCTGCGGAGACTGGTACATCCGCTGCGACAATCCTGATGACGAACAGCCCACCTGGACCGCCCCCGTCCGCTTTGCCGACGGCTGCACCTTGAACAAGCCTACCGTCCTCTCCAACGGCGACTGGCTCCTCCCCGTCTCCCTCTGGACCCGCGACCGCATGGGCGGCCCCGGCGTGGACAAACAAGCGCACAAAGACCTCGACCCCATCCGCATGGCAAATGTCTTCGCCTCCACCGATCAAGGCAAGACCTGGACCCGCCGCAGCGGCGTCGCCTTTCCCCGCACCGACTTCGACGAGCACATGATCGTCGAGCGCAAGGACGGCAGCCTCTGGATGCTCGCCCGCACGCTCGATGGCATCAGCGAGACCACCTCCACCGACAAAGGCCACACCTGGACCGAGCCCAAGCCCAGTGCCATCCAGAACTGCTCCGCCCGCTTCTTCATCCGCCGCCTCGCATCTGGTAAACTCCTCCTCGTCAAAAACGGCCCCATCAACGTCCGCCTGCCCAGCCGCACCAACCTCAAAGCCTACCTCTCTGAAGACGACGGCCTCACCTGGAGCAAAGGGCTGCTCATTGATGACCGCGCCTCCGTCTCCTACCCAGACGGCTTCCAGGCACCCAATGGCGACATCCACATCCTCTATGACTGGAATCGCCACACCGATGCCGAAATCCTCCACGTCAAGTTCACCGAGCAGGACATCCTCCGCCAGGCACGCCTGCCCCAGGAGGCGAAAGATCTCGCCGAATATCGTCGCCTCTCCACCCTGCCCAAGAACCTTGTCAACAAAGCCCTCGCCCCACACCTCCCCAAGTCCATCCGGCCCGATCCCAAGTGGACCCTCCAAGCCGCCGAAGACGCCAAACAAGACTTCAAAAGCATCCCCTACGACGGCGTCACGCCCAACAAAATGGTGTGCGACACCACCCTCCGCCAGCTCCCCGACGGCTCCTGGATCCTCTTCATCCTTGCCGGTGGCGACACCGAACCCAGCCCCCTCAACTACACCGGCGTCACCCGCAGCACCGACATGGGCAAAACCTGGACCCCACTCGAGCGCTTCGATGTCGGCTTCCCGCGTGAAGGCAAAACCATCGGCCAAGGCCCCACCGAACTCATGATCACCGGCCAGCGCTCCACCCTCTTCTTCTCCACCCACTCCAAGCACTGGGCCAACGACTGGCGCTCCTGGTACCTCACCAGCGACGACTCCTTCAAAACCTGGAGCAAGCCCATGGAAGTGCCCGGCCGCCTCAAAGAGCGCACCTTCATCCGCAAGCACATCGTCACCAAAGACGGTCGCCTCATGCTTCCCTTCCAGCACTACATCGGCCCAGATGACCAGCGGAAGCTCCCCCCGCTGGAGCGTGACTTCACCAACCCACGCAACGGCGTCCTCATCAGCAGAGACAACGGCCAGACCTGGACCGAGCACGGAAACATCCGCCTCACCCCGAACAGCCGCTACTTCGGCTGGGCGGAGAATGACCTCTTCGAGCACCCAGATGGCCGCATCACCATGGTCATCCGCGCCGACGGCCTCGGCGGCCTGCTCTACAAAGCCGTATCCAAGGATGGCGGCCTCACCTGGCCGGAGTTCGCCAGCGTCACCGAGATTCCCAACCCCGGCAGCAAGACCACCCTCTACAACCTCGGCGGCGACACCGTAGCCATCCTGCACAACCCCAACAGCAAGCACCGCAGCCCCATGGCCCTCTGGATCAGCTTCGACGGCATGAAGACCTGGCCCTACCAGCGCGTGCTCCAAGCCGAGTCCGTCGATGGCCCCAAAGGCCGCATGAACTACCCCGACGGCTTCGTCAGCGCCGACAAACAATGGCTCCACTTCGCCTTCGACGACAACCGCCACCGCGCCGTCCACTACTCCGCCAAGCTCCCCCCGCTGCCGGGGCAGTGAGGCACATGCTTGCGGAATCGCGGCTTGTCAAAACGGTTTCAGAGCGTTCCTGTGTTGGCTGCCTAAGATTCCTCATGCCACCTCCCAACCCCTATGCCCCCTGGACCCTTGAAGGCCGCGAGCCTTACGGGGAGGCGGACACGCGGGCAAAGCTGATCGATCCGCGTCTCTACGCGGCGCAGTGGACGGAGGAGCATATTCGCAGGGAGGAGACAGCGGGCGGCATCGAGGTCATCGAAGGTGAAGCGCGGCGGCTCTCCAAGGGTCGCGTCGATTACACGCTGCGCTTCAAGCTCAGCGCCAGCGCGCAGCCGGTGGCGCTGGCCTACATCGAGGCCAAGGCGGAGACGAAAGACCCGGCGGAGGGGCTTCAGCAGGGCATTGACTACTCGGGCGCGTCGAAGCGTTTCAATGTGCCCTTTGTCTTCGCCAGCAACGGCCATGCCTTCATTGAGTATGACCACTTCACTGGCCAGGTCTCGCCGGTGCGGCCGATGGCGGAGTTTCCCACACCCGAGGCGCTGCGGCAGCGGTATGAGATTGGGAAAGGCTTCTCGCTGGACTCCGAGTCCGCGCGTCCGCTCCTCATCCCGTATGCCGGTGGCGAGGCCGTGCGGCGGTATTACCAGGATGCGGCCATCCGCGCGGTGTTCGAGGCTCTGGCGGGTGGTAAGCTGCGTGCGCTGCTCAGCCTCGCCACCGGCGCGGGGAAGACCTTCATCGCAGTTAATCTGCTCAAGCGCATCGCGGATGCCGGACTGCTGCGAAAGGCGCTTTTTGTTTGTGACCGCGATGAGTTGCGCTCGCAGGCGCTCGGGGCGTTTCGGAACCTCTTCGGCTCGGATGTGGCGGAGGTGTATGAAACCGCCGACGGCAAAAACTTTGCCCAAAACGCCCGCATCCACATCGCCACCTACCAGACGCTGGATGGAGACCGCGGCAGGGAGGCGCGGAACTTCTTCTTCAAGCACTACGGAGAGAAGAACACCTTCTCCCACATCATCATCGACGAGTGCCACCGCTCCGCGTGGGGGGATTGGAAGTTCATTCTCGAACACAACCCCGACGCCGTGCAGATCGGCCTCACCGCCACGCCGCGTCAGATCCTCCTCGGCAAAAAATCCAGCGAGGCCAGCCACGATGAGGCGAAGTGGAGGGACAACGTGAAGCACTTTGGGGAGCCAGTGTATGAATACACCCTCTCCCAGGGCATCGAGGACGGCTACCTGGCCCCGCCGGAGATTTTCACCTTTGACCTCTTCCACGAAGGTCAGACCGAGGCGGAACGGGAGCGCAATGTCACCCGCGCCGAGCTGGAGGCGAAGAAGCTCAAAAGCAGCGCCACCGGCGCGCCCATCACCTCCGCGAACTTGAAGGAGGAATACAGCCCCGGCGAGCTGGATGAGCGCCTCATCCTGCCGGAGCGGGTGCTGGCCCTCTCCCAGCATCTGCTGGAGCAGCTCATCACCCACGGCGGCACGCCGGAGCAGAAAACCATCCTCTTCTGCGCCAGTGACCGCCATGCGGAGGCCATGAGCGAGCAGCTTGGCAATCTTTACCGCGACTGGTGCCAGGCACACGGGCGGGAGCCAAAGGCCTACTTCGCCTTCAAATGCACCGCGAAGTCCGGCGGCACGGATCATGTGCCGGACTTGCGCGGCTCCGCCTCCTCCCACTTCATCGCCTGCACGGTGGACCTGCTCAGCACCGGCGTGGATGTGCCCTGCCTGCAAAACATCGCCTTCATGCAGTATGTGCGCAGCCCCATCGTCTTTGCGCAGATGCTCGGGCGCGGCACGCGGCTGGACCCGGACAGCGGCAAGATGATGTTCCGCGTGTTTGACTACACCGAGGCCACCGCGCTGCTCGGGCGGGAGTTTTTGACGAAGTTCAAAGGCAGCAGATCCCGCCAGAAACAGAAACCGCCTCCTGCCGAGCCGCCCGCTGTGGTGGAGGGAGTTATGATCCGCATCGAGCCCACCGGGCGCTACCTCACCGCCACAGTGGAGGGCCGTCATGCCCGCGTCACGCTGGAGCAGTATCGCGAGCATATCGCGCAGCGGCTCATCGCCCAGGCGGGGAGTATTGCCGAGTTCCGCCGACTCTGGGTGCTGCCGCCGGAGCGTCGCGGCCTCATTGACAGCATCGTGCGCGGCGGTTTCTCACCCCGCGCCCTGCAAGTGGCCGAGGAAGCCGCCGAGTGCGATCTCTACGATGTGCTGGGAGAGGTGGGCTACGGCATCGTGCGCCAAACGCGGGCGGACCGCGCCTATGCCTTCACCTACAAGCAGCAGCCCTGGCTCCAGCAGATGCCCCCGCCCACCGCCGCCACCGTGAAGGCGATCGCCAGCCAGTTCTCCCTCGGCGGCACCGAGGCGCTGGAGACCCCGCACATCTTCGACGCGCCCATGGTCGTCAAAGCCGGCGGCATCCCCGCCCTGCGGTTGTTCGATGATCCGGCGAAACTGCTCACGGGAACCAAAGAGAGGTTGTTTGCGGCATGAGGACGACGCTTGGCGAAATCTGTGTTCAAGACCGTCAAATAGTCGCGCCTGGCAGCGATGATGCAGAACGCCTGCCTTACCTGGGATTGGAACAGATTGAGTCACAGACCGGACGCATTCTCAGCCGTGAATCCCTGTCTGAGTCGGGTGTCGGAGCGGCATTTCGCTTCGACTCACGTCATGTGCTTTACAGCAAACTACGGCCTTACCTGAACAAAGTGGCTTTGGCTGAGCATGAAGGCCGCTGCACTACCGAGCTGATACCCCTTCTACCGGTTACGGGAGTGGATCGTGACTTTCTCGCGTGTTTGCTTCGTTCTCCAGCCGCTGTCACTCATGCGAGTAGCGCAAACACCGGAGCACGAATGCCTCGCGCCGATTTGGATCATCTTTTTGCATTGGAGGTCGAGCTTCCCGATCTCTCTGCCCAACGCCGCCTCGCCACGCGCCTGAAAGCCCAGATGGCCGCCGTCGAAGAAACCCGCCGACGGGTCGAGGAGCAGGCGAAGGCGGTTGAGAAAGTGTCGGATAAGCTGTTATCGGATGTTTTCGACACCGCAGCAGCGGATTCTTGGCCGGAGCCATGTCTGGGCGAGCTTCTTGCCTCACCGCTCCGAACTGGCATCTCCAAGCAAGGTTTGCCTGAGGCCAAAAATCGTTGTCTCACGCTGTCCTCCGTGCGGAATGGCCGTCTGGACTTATCCGCAGCAAAACCCATCGAACTCACCAGCACGGAGGCCGCGAGAAACCGAGTGCAGGCAGGTGCGTTCTATGTCGTGCGCGGAAATGGTAACGTGCGGCTCGTCGGACGCGGAGCCATCGCGCCAGAGGAAGTGGACGCTTCAGTAGTCTTCCCTGACCTGCTCATCGAGGTGAATCCGCAATCTGAACGGCTCGACACAGAATACCTGCGCTGGGCGTGGGACTCGCCCAAAGTCCGCAAGGAGGTTGAAGGCCGCTCGATGACGACCTCCGGCATCTTCAAAATCAATCTCGGAAATCTCGCCCAAGTCCCCGTGCCGCTCCCCCCGCTGAAAACCCAGCGCCAGATCGCCGCGCGGCTGCGGGAGCAGTTCGGTTGCCTGCAGCAGCTCCAGGCCGCCCTGAGCACCCAGCTCGAAGCGCTCGACAAGCTGCCGGGCGCGTTCCTGCGGGAGGCTTTTGGCAGCCTGACGTCGAATTGACTTTGAAGCTCACGCTGCGAAACTTGCCATTCACCAATGCAACAGGACTTTCTCAGACCCAGACTCGTTGGCGGACGCTTTGAGGAGCATTCGCTGCCGCTGGATGTCCTCAAAGACTGGTCCGCCTTCGAGGAACTGGTGATCGAGGTGGCAAAGGACATTTATTTGAAGGAGAACAAGGACCGGAAACGCACGCCGCGTGGTTTTTCGGATGATTTCAGCCTGCATCTGACTGCCGTCGAACCCGGCAGCGCCATTCCGGTCCTGAAACGCTATTTCAGTGGCGGGAAGCTGCCGCTTTCTGATCACTTCGACAAGGCTCTAGCGCTGGTGCAGTCGGCAATCATCGCGGTCAACATGGGGCAGGCGGTCCCGGACGAGTTTCCGCGGGCCTACCTCGGCTATTTCAACCGCTTTGGCAGTTCGCTACGAGAGGGCGAACGGATCGAGTGGCCGCAGGCAGGCGACAGCCAGCCGCTCATCTATGACCGGACCACACGGAAAAGGCTCGTGCTCACCGGGGCGAAAAGCTATCAGGCCGCCGCCGACATGCGCGGCTGGATCACGGAAGTGAACGCCGAGAAAAACAGCTACACGATCAAGCTGATCGGTGGCCCCAAGCTGCTCGGCAGCTACCCGCGTGAACTGGCCGACAGTGTGCTGGACGCATTGAGTGAGTTCCAGCGAGACAAGTTTCAAAGCTGCAAAGTGCTGGTTCGCGGGCTGGCAGATTATGACTTGAACGATCAGCCGGTGCGCGTGGCGGAAACACAGCATCTTGAACTGCTGGACCCGAACGATGTGGCAGCCCGATGCGAGGACTTGGCCCAGCTCAAGGAAGGCTGGCTGGACGGCGAGGGCAAAGCGCCATCCAAAGAGGGATTGAAGGCATTCAAAGCTGCCTGGGCTGCGGCGAGCACGGAATCGCTGCCCCTCCCCTATATCTATCCGACGCCTGAGGGCGGCATCCAGATGGAATGGCGTCAGGGAGACTGGGAACTGTCAGCTGAGGTGGACCTGGAGAGTCTCGCCGCAGAGCTGCTGGCCGTGAATGTGATGACCCGGGAGTCCAAGCAGACCACTGTCAATCTCTCGAAAACAGAGGATTGGGAGATGGTTTCCCGCTTCGTGACGCAACCGGAGCATTTTGCCTGATACGCCATGACTTCTTCGACGTTGCTGCTTCGACAGATCAACCCGTCCTTTGTGGTGGCGGGGCGGGTGACCTCGCAAGCCTTCCATCCCACTCCCAAGGATAACGACCTGCTCTCTGCTTATGACGGAGACCTGATCGGTGCGGAAGCCGCCTGGACTCATTACACGCAGCAGCTCGGCTTGCGTTCGGTGGGTGTGCTGGCGCTGACTGTGGAAGAGTGTTCCAAAGAAGGCGTCCCGCCCCGGTCAGACCCTGCACCCTTTCCTGAGCACGCGGTGATCGACTTCACTGGAAAATCAAAAAAGGAAAAGAAGGAGATCGCAGCGCTGCTGCGGGATCGTGCTGTCAACCGCGACTGGCTGTTTGAAGCCGCGCCCGCATGAGAGTGGCCGGGCACTTTTAGCCGCATTCTTGCCAATGACTACATTTAGCCGTTGAACTAAATGTAGAGACGTTGTTAAATACGGCTGAATCTATGACTCCTGCCCCCTTTCCGAACCCATTCCGCCCTGGTGCTGGTCATCCGCCGCCTTATTTGGCCGGTCGTGAAGATGAGAAGGCTGAATTTGCCAAGCTACTGACGCAAAGCCCGGTGATGACCAACATGGTGCTCACCGGATTGCGAGGAGTGGGAAAAACCGTCTTGCTGGAGACTTTCAAGCCAATCGCCGTCAGCGCAGGCTGGCTCTGGGCCGGAACCGACCTCTCCGAGTCCACCAGCGTGAGCGAGGAAAACATCGCCATCCGCCTGATCGCGGACCTGGCACCGCTGGTGTCTGGTGTGGTGGTTCAGGAGGTGGAGAAACGCCGCCTGGGCTTTCAGGCGGAGGTGGAAAAAGTGCAGGTTCACCTCGATTTTGACCTGCTGAAACGAGTCTATGACACCACACCCGGCCTCTCGGCGGACAAGCTGAAAGCGGTGCTGGAACTGGTGTGGAGCTGCCTGGCTTCGACACCGTGCAAGGGCATCGTGCTGGCCTACGACGAGGCGCAGAACCTCAGTGACCAGGCGAACCGGAACCAATACCCACTTTCGCTTCTTCTGGATGTCTTCCAGTCCATCCAGAAGAAAGGCCTGCCTATCCTGCTGGTGCTGACCGGCTTGCCCACCCTTTTCCCCAAGCTGGTGGAAGCCCGCACCTTTGCGGAGCGCATGTTTCATGTGGTCACGCTGGGCCGCCTCAACGAGGAGGAGTGTCGTCAGGCGATCACTGTTCCCGTAAAGGCGAAGAACTGCCCCGTGACGATCACGGAGCCCGCGATCGTGGCGATCACGAAAAGCTCCGGCGGCTACCCATACTTTGTGCAGTTTCTCTGCCGTGAGATTTATGATTCCTACCTTCAGCAGAAAGCCTCTGGCGTGCTCGATCCGGTGGTGACAGTGGCTCAGGTGGTGCGGAAGCTGGACACAGATTTTTTCGCCGGACGCTGGAACCGGGTGACAGACCGCCAACGCGAGCTTTTGACCATAGTGGCGATGCTCTCCAACTGCGATGACGAGTTTTCGGTGAGCGAGATCGTGGCAAAGTCGAAGGAATCGGGCATCAAGCCGTTCAGCAGCAGCCATGTGAACCAGATGCTCGCTGCACTTAGTGACAACGGCTTGGTTTACAAAAACCGCTATGGCAAATACGCCTTCGCCGTGCCTTTGCTGGGCGAGTTCATTCGCAGGCAGCAGGCAGCCATTAATCCTCAGCCCTGATGCCCAAACCCGCCAAACCGAAGCCCAAAACCACCACCCGTGCCGGGCTGGACAGCGCGATCTGGGGCGTGTGTGACATCCTGCGGCGGTCGAACTGCGCGGGGGCGCTGCAGTATGTGCCGGAGCTGACGTGGATCCTTTTCCTCCGCATCCTGGACGAGACGGAGGAGATCGAGGCGATGAAGGCGGCGGTGGTGGGCGCGGAGTTCCGGCCCTCTCTGGAGGCACCGTTTCGTTGGCGGGACTGGGCCGCGCCGGAGGCCCCGGAGCGCAAGAAGCTGGTGGAGAGCACGACAAACGCCTTTTACGACTTTGTGAACACGCGGCTCATCCCGCACCTGAAGGCGCTCAAGGAACGACCCAACGCCACGCCGCGCCAGAAGGTGATGAGTGAGATCATGTCCAGCGTGGACCGCACGCGGGTGGACACCCAGCGGAACCTGCTCGATGTGCTGGACAAGATCCATGAGATCAGCCTCGACACGGTGGATGACACGCACGTCTTCGCCCTGAGCCAGATTTACGAGGGCCTGCTGCTGAAGATGGGCGAGAAAGGCAATGACGGCGGGCAGTTCTTCACCCCGCGCGAGGTCATCCGAGCCATCGTGGAGGTCATCGCGCCAAAGGTCGGAGAAACCGTGTGCGATCCCTGCTGCGGCACGGGCGGCTTTTTGGCGCAGGCCTATGAGTTCATGCGCGGCCAGCTCGGCGAAAAGGCAACGGGCGACCAGATCGAGACGCTAAAGCGCCGGACCTTCTACGGTCGGGAAAAGGAGAACCTGGTCTATCCCATCGCGCTGGCCAACCTGGTGCTGCACGGCATTGACGAGCCGCATCTCTGGCACGGCAACACGCTCACGCGCGAGGAAATCTACGGCGGCCTCTACCAGAACGCGCCGGGGCAGTTTGACGTGATCCTGACCAATCCGCCCTTTGGCGGGAAGGAAGGCGAGGACGCGCAGACCCGCTTCGCCTACAAATCCCGCGCCACGGAGGTGCTCTTCCTCCAGGACGTGATGGAGACGCTGAAAAGCGGCGGGCGCTGCGCCATCGTGCTGCCGGAGGGCATCCTGTTTCAGACGAACCAGGACGC
>CAZIGH010000041.1:0-49530 GCA_964538625.1 uncultured Verrucomicrobiaceae bacterium | reverse complement strand
GCCGCCGGTTTCGGGAAACTGATGAATGAGTGAGCCTACTGCAGCAGAAGCCAGAGTCGCTAGGCTGGGGCTTGGGCACTCAGACGAGATCTCAGTCTCCGGGCGCGAGCAATGCCACGCTTTCCTTGAGCTCCTTCCCTGGTCGGAAGCGGATGACGCGGCGAGCCGGAATGATGACTTCCTGCTCAGGTTTTTTGGGATTTCGTCCTGCCTTGGCTCCCGCTGTTTTGACAACGAAAGTGCCAAAACCACGGATGGGAACGTCCTCGCCCTTAGAGAGACGACTGCCGATCTCATGCATGATGAGCTTCAGCATTTCACTGATTTGCTTGGCTGGATATCCGTAGTTTTTTGATATGGCTTGTGCTAGAGAACGATACTGGTCTTTTGGCATGGATGCAGGGAGGGTTTGCAGGTGGTAGGAAAGCAACTTTCGCACCAAACTCCAATGCCTTTTCGCTATTTCAAATACACGAATTCCTTCGTGTTAAACAAAGCGAGTGCAAGGCTAGCCCACTCCGAGTGTTCTTCAAGGAGCGGGTTCAAGCGGGTTTCCTGTCGGTGAAGCTCGTCGCGCATCAGGGCGAGGCGGACTGTGAGTTCCTTCGCTTGCTTTTGGTCCGCTTCCGGCAGGGATTGGATGAGTTCTTCGGTACTGGGAGTCGAAGGTTCCAGCTTCATGGTGCGGGCGAGTTCATCTGCACTGAGCGCTCGATCGTAGAGCCTGGCTCGGAGGATTCTGCCCCGCAGCAGACGGTTGCCCACGGGTGCGCCGTGCCGACAGCCGAGAAGCACCTCTGCCTCTCCTTTAGCGAACTGGACGATGTCCGGTGCCTTGTAACTTGTGCCATAGCGAACTCCGTCCCGGAAGGCCGTGATGGTTCCGTCCTTTGCCCAGGCGATGGCGAGGTGGATGGGCCGTGCTTGAGCTTCCTTTTCCTCGGTGCCTTGAAGCGATTGCGTGCGGCGGTGGTGGTCGCTGCCGGCGAGCCACTGGCCGGGTGACTTTTCTCCGTAAACGATGGAGTCGAACACGTTGCCTCTCAGGTCCTGCACGGTGATGACACCTCCCCCACTCTGCTTGAGGTCCGCGAGCTGGACCCATGCCTCCAGGGTCTTTGCATGAAGGGGCTTGGACAGAGGGGCGCTGCGAGCGAGAGACTGTGCGCCATCCAGCACGAGCGCACCGTCTTGAATCGTTGCGCCGCCCTCCAACTGGAGGTGGAGCGCTCCCAGGAGGTCCTGCGCGCTGTTCTCGAAGTCCCATTCCGCCATTGGGTGAGGGAGATTGGCGACGGGTTCTGCACCTATTTCTTGGGGAGCCTCCACCTTTCGTTTCGCTGTTGCAAGAAGCGCTTCCAGCTCTGCTTGCGCGGTTGCATGGGCATTTCGAGTTTGCTGCCGCTGGTTCTTCCACTGGATCACCTCGGACTGAAACGACTGGAGGTAATCCAGAGTGGCACGGATGGCCTCTGGTGTGGGGCGGCGTCCGGTGGCTTCCCGGAGCATGGCGGCGGCCTTTTGCTCCGGGGAACCGCTTTTATGCGAGGCCCAGGCCTTGGCCCAGCCGTGAATGCCGGGGTCGTTCATGAGGGCGAGCGATTGGGCAGGAACGTTGGTGGAATCTCTTTTTCCGCGTGTGGCGGCAGGCACCGGAGCGTCAAAGGTGGTCAGCAGCGGATCGAGCCGGTTCCGGATAACCTGCACGTAGATGCTGCGTCGGGCGGAAGAGCCTGGCACCGATTCGCCGATAAGGGTGCGGTCCAGCTCGCCACTGAGTGCCAGCATGGAGTCTCGCACCGCCTCAGCCTCCAGGCGCCGCACCGTCCAGTGTGAAAGCAGACGGTTCTGGGGATCCTTCACCGCAGCTTCAGGTGGAGCCGTGCTTGCGCGGGCGAAAGCGTCCGTGAGGACGAGTCGGCGGATCATTTGTTTCAAAGAGCCGTTCTCCTGCCTGAAAGTGGCGGCCAGCCAGTCGAGAAGTTCCGGGTGGCTGGGCTTTTCGCCAAGACGCCCGAAGTTGTCCAGAGTGCCTGAGATGCCATTGCCGAAGAGGTGATGCCAGAGGCGGTTGACGATGACGCGGTCGGTAAGCGGATTGCTTGGGGAAGCGAGGTGCTCCGCAAGCTCCAGTCTGCCGCTTAATGATGTCTCAAAGGGTTTCGCATCCACGGCGTCGAGAAAACGCCGCTTCACGAGTTCACCGGGCCGCTTGTGATCTCCCTGCACAAACAGTGGAGCGTCCTGCCCCCTCTGCTCCATGACGCCGGGCACACGAACGGAAGGGGGCAGCGATGCTTCGAGCTGGCGGTAGCGCTGTACGAGTTCGCCTCCAAAAGAGCGCCGGTCATTGGGCAGTTTTCCGTCTTGCAGTAGCCGATTCAGCAAGAGGGCTTGCGCATCCGTGATGGAGCCATTCATCCAGGCTCGCACGGCATCAGCCGGCACACCACCCTCTGCGAGTTCGGGCGGTGGAAGGTCAGAGTGAGTGATGAGCACGTCCGTGATGCCGAACCAGGAACGCTCGTCCAGCTTGGTCTCCACAGGGCGGTCGGCGGCAGTGCTGGCCTCGATGTAGATATCATCCCCTTTCCAGTAGCTGAGGTCCAACTTTCTCCACCCGAGCAAAAGCGAGGACTTGGTTTCCAGGTCCACCGCCTTGTGGATGGTTCCGGTGCGCGGGTAGTTCTGGACGATGTAGCGAACGCGGGCGGTCCCCTCCCCGGCGCTGCGAATCCAAAGGGTGCCGCCCTGGCACTTGAACTGCGGAGACATGAGCACACCGCGGTCCTTCGTGGAGTCGAGGTGGGAGTAAATGCCAGAGGGTAGGATGTGACTGATGATTTGATCCCCCTCATGCGCGATCGTGAAAGTCCCCGCTGGCTGCGCTCCACGCTTGACGGAAGGGCCGTCCCCCGTCCACCTTTCCTTTCGCAGGTCCCAATAGGTGTCACCCGCAGCGGGTTTGACGGTCTCCACACCGCGTCTGTCCACTGCTGGCAGGCGAAGCGCAGCATCGAGCCAGATGCGTCCCACTACCTGCCTGATCTGCTCTCGCAGTGCGGCCATCTCTGCACGTGACCTCTCACCGCGCTCGTCCAGGCAGACATCGATGACTGCTGGGCGAGTGCTGGTGAAGATGCCATACCAGGAGTAAAAGTCTGCCTGGCTGATGGCGTCAAACTTGTGATCGTGGCAGCGTGCGCAAGAGACGGTAAGCGCCTGGAAGGCCTTGGAGACGACGTCAATCTGGTTGTCGGTGAAAGTCACCAGTTCATCCAGCGAGTCGGTGGGCGAGAAGCCGTGCATGACCATGCGCAGCTGAGCCACCCCGATGGCGGATTCATTGATTCCAAGCTCGTGGTTTACGCGAGGCTGAGACAGCAAGTCTCCGGCGACGGCCTCTTTGAGCATCTGATAGTAAGGCACATCATCATTGAAGGCACGGATCAGATAATCCCGGTAACGCCAGGCGTAGGGAATGGGCGGGTCACCTTCACTTCCGTAGCTCTCCGCGTAGCGCACCCAGTCCATCCAGTGCCGTGCCCACTTCTCGCCGAAGTGGGGGGAAGTCAGAAGGGAATCCACGGCCTTTTCCGTGGCTGACATCCTGTCCTCCGCGCAAGCTGCGAGAAAGGAGTCCATCTCTGCCGGAGTGGGTGGCAGGCCGGTGAGCACGTAGTGCAAGCGCCGCAGCAGCGTCTCATCATCAGCTCTTGGAGCTGGGCTGAGTCCGGCCTCGCTGAGCTTGGCTTCCAGGAGATGATCCACCGGGCGCTGTTCCGCTTCGCGGGTCAATGGAGGTGGCCTGACTGGCTGGAAGGCCCACCACTCTTTTCGTCGGTTCATCACTGCCTGCCAGTCCGTGTCTCCCTTCAGTTGCTCCGGAGAGGGGGGGACATCCCGGGGATCGACCGCTCCTTCAGAAATCCACTTCTCAAAGTCGCGCAGTACATTGTCGTCCAGACGGGCACCATTCTTTGGCATCTTCAGCTCCGGATGCGTGTGCTTCATGCTCTGCAAAAGGAGGCTGGTTCCAGGACTTCCGGGCACGATGGCGTCACCACTGTCGCCGCCCTGCTGCCAGCCGGGGCGGGAGTCAAGAAGCAGCCCGCCCCGGCGCTTGGTGCGCTCCGAGTGGCACTCGTAGCATTCCTGCGCTAGCACGGGTCGAATGCGCTTTTCAAAGAACTCCACCTGCTCAGCCGAGCCAGCTGCACCGGATGGCGACGTCGCCACGAAGCCCGCAGCCACTGCGAGAATAGCGGATGTGTATGTTCCCATGATCGAGTACCGGAACGGCTGTGTACAGGAGGCTCTTTCCCGTCGGAGTCGTGTACTGTCACTTCACCAGCCCCAGATCCACCAAGCGCCACCATGCCGATTCCATGGGAAAGAACTGGGACAAATGCACACGCTTGAGGTCATAATGGGTCATGACCCGGAGAATGGCCTGCAAATGCGGCCTTACCACTTCCGCATCTGGGCAGAGCGCTACCACCCAGATGGCAAAGCAAGGCTCCCGCAGGTAGTCCTTTTCGATTCCGAGACGTGGCGAGGCACGATGCTGCAGGCGCAGGCCGGCCACGGCTACATCCACGGCATCCTGCTCGGAGAGCTGCGGACGCCACGCTTCGTTCATTACACGCCAGTCCACGTTGAAGACCTCATGGCCATCCACATTGAACTTCTCGATGAGTCCCAGGGATTGAGCAGAGAGTGCTGCGCTCTGGCGTAGTCCCTCAGCATACACCGCCTTCCGCGCTTCATCTGCCTCCATCTCCCACAGCGCCCGCAGGCAGATGACGCCCTCCGAGCCGGTCCAGGAATGACGTTTGCCCTGTGCAGGATCGAACACCATGCCCGTGCGGCAGATCTCGAGTCGGCTGCGCTGCCCCTTGCCCACTTTTTCCTCGGCTGCTGCCAGATAGCGCTCCTGCCATGAGGCCTCGCCGGTCATCTCATGCAGTGCCTTCAGGGTGAAGAGCAAGCGAGGTGCCCCCTCCCAGGTGGGTTTGGTGAAATCCCCACGGTACGAACAGGGCGGACCGTCAGTGGGCATCCGCCAGCCGTGGCTGTCCAGGACCCTGCCCATCTCCACAAAGCGACGCACCAAGTCCGCCCTTTCCTCAGCATTGGAGGGCAGGCCCTCTCTGACATAGCGCCAGATGCCATACTGCCACGGTGTGGTCTGGTCATTCGACCCCAGCGGATAAGTCGTTTTTCCATCTGTAGCGATGCCGCGCGCCACGAACCCCGGCGTATTGCCCACAGTAGAGACCTTGATAAGGCCGTCGATCAAGCGCCTTGCCTTTGCTCGCACCTCATCCTCCCGCGTCGCCTTCCATCTCATGCACATGGCGTCGAGGTAGAGGCCATTGAACATGGGTCCATCTTCATTCGGCACGCCCCAGCTCAGCGCACTCGGTTTCATCTCACGGCAGTCCTCCGGCGTGGGGCGGATGACTTCACCGTTGAGACCCACGTAGTCGAGGATCAGATTGTGCTCGTCCACAAATCGGTGCCACAACTCTTCGTGCGCACGGTCCACTGCCTCACGTGGGCTGAGGTCTGCTATCACAGTACCGCAGCACCACAGCGCCGCCCCCAGCATGTATCGTCTTCTCAGCATATTCAGCAACGGGCAGGAGAATGCGGCTGCATTCAACTCATTTGTGCCCCGCTCATCTTGCCACTTGAAACCGCTGATTCTCATCAGCTAGGCTCCACCCCATGCGTGCTGCACTTTTTCTTTTTCTCATCTTCTCCTGCATCCCGGCCCGTGCCGAGCTGCCTTTCGCCGAAGGTCAGCGCGTCCTCTTTCTCGGAGACAGCATCACGCACAGCGGTACTTATGTGGCTATGGTGGATGCTGCTCTCATGGTGGCGAGGCCAGACAAGCGTTATGACATCGTGAGCGCCGGGCTTTCCAGTGAGACAGTCTCAGGATTGTCCGAGCCCGGTCATGCCGATGGCAAGTTCCCCCGCCCTGATCTCCATGAGCGGCTGGATCGTGTGCTCGCCATGGTGAAGCCTCATCTGGTCATCGCCTGTTATGGGATGAACTGTGGCATCTACATGCCACTCAAGGAGGAGCGCTTCAAAGCCTACCGGGAAGGCATGGTGAGACTGCGTGAGAAAGTGAAGGCCAGCGGTGCGGACATCATCCACCTCACGCCGCCCGTTTTCGACCCGCAGCCCATCCGCGAGAAGACCGATCCCACCGGAGCTGAGGGCGAGCAGTTTACCAAACCCTACACTGGCTATGATGAAGTACTTAGCGCCTACGCGAGCTGGCTCGTGGAGCGACGAGCGGAGGGCTGGATGGTCATAGACCTACACGGCCCCATGAAGTCCGCGCTGGACAAGGGACGCGCCGCAGATCCCTCCTTTGTGCTGAGCAAGGACGGCGTTCACCCCGGTATCGAAGGCCACGCCCTCATGGCACAGTGCATTCTGGATGCGTGGGGTATCAAGGTACGTGCACTTGAGCTGGCCCAGGATCCCGGTTACGCAGCGTTCTGGAAGTCGGTGCAGGCCAGGCAAAAAGTAATGAGCGCCGCATGGCTCTCGGCGGCGGGTCACAAAAGGCCCGGTGTGGCTCCTGGTCTGCCCAAGGAGGAGGCTGAGGCAAAGGCGGCCCTGCTCGAAGTTGAGGCCCGCGCCGAACTGGGGCGCATCCGCAGCCCTTCGAAGTAGGCCGCCCGGCCGCTCCCATCATACACCGTGCTCGTTGAGCGCGTGGTTGTGGCCAGTCTTCAGCATCACGAGGTTACCCAGCAGAATGAGAGCGCCGCCGGTGACCAGACGCAGGGTGAGTGTTTCATTGGGATAATCCAGTCCCGCCCAGCCGGAAAAGACCCCCGGCAGGAAGAGCGCCTGCAAGCTGGCAAAAACCGGTTCAAAGCAGTAAATCAGTCCGGCAGTAGTGGCGGTGACGTGGCGCTGCCAGCGGTTCATCCACAGGAAAGCCAGCAGCGTGCATGGGCCTACCAGGATGCCGATGAACCACCACGCCGACAGGCTGGAGAGAGATTTCGCCGCCTGAGCGAGACCAGGATCGTGCAGCCAAGTGAAAGGGAAGCAAAGGAGGGCGATGCCGGCAAACATCAGCAGCGACACACGGCTGGCGTCATTGTGAAGAAACCTGGGCCTCTCAAGCCACAGGATGTGACCCGTGAAGAAGAGTGCAGCAACGAGCGTCTCCAGCTCACCGCGTCCGAGAGACAAACGAGTGCCGTCGAAACCGGCCAGCACCGCCACCCCTATGACAACCAGCAGCACAGCCAACACTTCCCGGCGCTGTGGAAACGTCTTCGTAACCAGCGCGGTGATGAGTGGGATGAAGATGACTGACCCCTGAGTCAGAAAGGCGGAGGTGCTCGCATCCGTGTGAGCCAGGCCATCGAGCTGGAAAAGCATACCCAGCCCACCGAACAGAGCCACGCCCGCACCTTGGACCACTTCATTCCTGGTGAAACCCCTCAGCTTGCCGCGCAGACTCAGAACCGCAAAGACGATGACGCCGGCCAGGGCGAAACGCGCCGTCATACCAGCCGCCGTGTAGAGCCACGTACTGTGACCTGGTGCCGCAGCACCCTGCACCATGAGGAGCGCCTTCCCAGCCGGAAAACTCAAGCCCCAGAGAGCACAAGCGTAGATGAGCCGCCGGGTGGCGACGGTGCGCAGGACCTCGCTCATGTGGCGTCGCCGTGGCGGTCCTCCACACGGGCCAGAAGCCAGAGCACGTCAGAAAGCCGGTTCAGAAAACGCAGCACCTCAGGGTTGGATACAGGTTCTGCCAGAGCGGCTACGGAGCGTTCCGCCCTACGGCACACCGCCCGTGCGTGGTCAGCAAAAGCGCCGCCCCTAGCCCCCGCCGCACCGGGCAGCACCCACCCCTCAAACTTGAACTTCTCCGCCTCAAGGCGCGTCACCCAGTCATCCAGCCACTCCACTTGTTCTGCCGTGGTGATTTGGGAGTGGGACGCCGCATAGCGCTCCTCACCACCTGGTGGCGTGGCCAGTTCTCCCATGAGGCCGATGAGCCACGACTGCACACGGGCGCTCACCTCCACCGTGCGCACATCCTGAGCATGGACCCGCAGGAGTCCCAGGGCAGCATTGAGTTCATCCACGTCTCCCAGCGCCTGGATGCGCTCCGAGCCCTTGCCCACGCGGGCACCGAACAGCAGGTCCGTCTCCCCCCCGTCTCCACGTCTGGTTGCGATTGACATGCCCCCACCCAACGAGAAAGCCGCCCTCTGTCAATGCCAGCACCAAACTTCCCGATGCGCACCGACTTCTGCGTGCTACTGAAGGCGGTCCCCATGCCAGCCAAAAAGACCGAAGAACTCAGCAGCATCCCGCGTCACATCGCCATCATCATGGATGGCAACGGCCGCTGGGCCAAGGAACGTGGCCTGCCCCGCACGGAGGGACACCGCGTCGGCGCAGAGTCCGTGCGTGCAGTCACTGAGGGCTGTGCAGAACTCGGAGTGGAGTATCTTACCCTATACGCCTTCTCCTCGGAGAACTGGAAGCGGCCCAAGCGCGAGGTGGATGCCCTCATGAAGCTCCTCGAACTTTTCTTGCGGAAGGAAGGCCAGGAACTCATGGAGAAGAACATCCGCCTCCAGGCCATAGGTCGGCTCAATGACCTACCTGACAGTTGTCAGAGAGAGCTGCACCGCGTCATCGAGGCCACGTCACAAAACACGGCTATGACCCTCATCCTCGCCCTCAGCTACGGCTCGCGGGATGAAATCATCGACGGCGTGAAAAGCCTCATTCAGAGCGTGCAGAACGGACACTTGGACACGGCCATGATCGACGCAGAAGTCTTCTCCAAGCACCTCTATACCCGCTACTATCCCGATCCGGATTTGCTCATCCGCACCAGCGGCGAGATGCGCCTGTCCAACTTCCTTCTCTGGCAGTTGAGCTACGCAGAGTTTTACATCACTGACAAACTGTGGCCAGACTTTCGCAAACCCGACCTGCGTGCCGCCGTGAGTGCTTACGGCAGACGACACCGCCGCTTTGGCGCGGTTTGAACCCCAGAGACTGGCTGACAGCTCACTGCTTGCCCTTCACCAGCGTCTTCACCCGCAGCAGGAACATGTCCGCCGTAATGTAGAGCGTTTTTCCATCATCACCCCACGCGCAGTTCGCCGTGGCTTGGCCTGTCAGAATGCTGCCGAGGTGCCGACCTTCAGGCGAGAGCACGAGCACGCCTCCGGGACCCGTGGTCCAGATGTTTCCCTTCTCGTCCACCTTCAGCCCATCACATCCGCCCTTGCGCTGGGGACTCTTAAGCGGTGTCGCATCAAAAAGCACTCGCGCATCGCTGCCGTCCAGGTTGAACGACATCACGCGAGGCTGATCCTTGTCCGAAACGGCGACAAGCAACGTCTTCTCATCTGGGGTCAAGGCGATGCCGTTGGGCCAGCGCACGTCCTTGACCAGTGCAGTCACCTTGCCATCAGGCGTCACTTTGTAGATCCCGTCAAAATCAATCTCCCGTGCGTTCTTGTCCTTCAGCCCATAAGGCGGGTCGGTGAAGTAGATCGTCCCGTCAGAGGCGATGACGAGGTCATTCGGGCTATTGAAGCGCTTGCCCTCCCACTTGTCTGCCAGCGTAGTGAAGCTGCCGTCCGCCTCACGGCGAGCTACGCGGCGGTCACCGTGCATGCAGAGGACCAGCCTGCCCTGAGCATCTTTGGCCAGGCCATTGGAACCCTGCCCCTCGCCCCCACCGGTGTTACCGCTGGGCTTGAGAAAGACTTCCGCAGCATCCATGCCCTCCTTCCAGCGGAAGGCGGTATTCTCCGGCACATCGCTGAAGACGAGCGCCCCGTCCAGCCACACCGGCCCCTCAGACCAGTTGAACCCGGCTGCCAGCAGCTCCACCTCCGCATCCTTAGCCAGCAGTGCATCCAGCGCCGGATCCAGCCGCTCAATGCTGCCGGCGAACGCTGGCAAGGCATCAGCCACATCCGGCACTTTTTGCGCTGAGGCAAACGAGAGGAAACTGAGCAGGCAGGCCGGGACGAACGCTTTGGGAGAGGTCATAATCGAAAAATGGACGAGACAATACGCAGCGGAAAGGCCAAATGTGACCCGGCATTCCGCCGAGACCCATTTTTTGGGATGACAAACACAATGGCGGGCGTCCCACGATGGTGCATCTTGCGCACTCCCACTCATGATTCCCTGTTCACCAACCCACCCGGCATCTGCCCGGCGAGGCACCTGGCCCTCCCGTGCAGGGTTCTCGCTGCTGGAGATCATGATGGCGCTGGCCGTCTTCGTCGTCATCGCCGCCGGCGTCTTTTCCATCGCACAGGGCACGATGGAGCTGAGTGCGGACATGACCTCCGCCCAGGAGCGGGCTATGATACGGCAGAACTTCATCGAGTTCCTCCGCAGTTCCTTCCGCCGCATCCCGCCGGAAGCAGAGATGACGCTCGAGGTCACCGCAGACGGCGGCACCTACGTGCCCACCATCTCCATTTACAACGGAGGAGATGCGCTCTCCCCAGGTGCGGCCATTTCACCCGAGTCGAGTGTGGAACTCTTCGCCCGTCAGATACCAGGCGGCTTCATCCGCATCGGCTTGCGAATGCTGGACGGTGAACAGACCAACGCGCGCAGGCTCAACGGCATGAGACGCGCCCCGCGCTCCGGCCAGGAGATGGTACTGCCGCTTATTGAAAAGGCATCCCGCTTCGAGTGGAAGTTTCTCGACGGTGCCACCGGGCGCTGGGAGAACGCCTGGAAAGGCCCAGGCAGACCTGCCATGGCGGAGTGTCTTTTTGCCCTGGATGACGGCGTGGAGACGCGTTCGGTGTTCTGGATTCCCCCTCTGGTCAAGGGTGGTGCTGCCGGAACTCCAGCACCCGGGCAGCCACAGCTTGGGCCGGATGGACAGCCGCTGCCACCGGGTCAAGGCGCACCGGTGCCAACCCCGAACCCCAACGCCCCACCGCCTGTGCCAGCGCAATGAAAATCCTCGTTCATCTGCGCCGCCAAAGGGCATCCGCACTGCTCGCCGTCATGTGGATCGTAGCGCTGCTGGTGGGCCTTGTGGGCACTACCGCGCTGCTTCTCAGCGAGGATGTAGAGACCTCCACCACCCGCCGTCAGATCTTCCGCGCCCGCACACTGGCAGAGATGGGCCTGGCTCTCGGAGCGCACCCCGGCATCAAGCCAGATGACCCCCTGCTGCGACGCGAAGTCAGTCCCGGGGAAGGCTACATCGTCACCGTCATCGGCGAAGACGGAAAGCTCAACCCCAATGTCCTGCTTCAGCGTGAGGACCGGGACACCCTCATGCGCATCATGAAAGCATGGGGGCTGAAGTTAAACGAAATGCAGACCCTTATCGACTCGCTGCTCGACTGGGTGGACCCGGACCCCCTGCAGCGGCTCAACGGAGCAGAGACACGCTACTACAACACCCCGGGCTTCCCCTTCAACCGCCCCTTTCGCACCGTGGACGAAATGGCGCTCGTCCGCGGCATGGACTACGTGGAGCGCCTCTATCCCGGCTGGCGAGACTGGTTTAGCGTGCATTCCACCGGTGTGGTGGACATCAACGAAACCACTCCTGAGATTCTCTCCGCTCTCACCGGAGCCGACATCCGCTTCACCACGGACCTCATCTCCCGCAGGCTCGGACGTGATGGCATCCGAGGCACCAAGGACGACATCCCCTACCCCGACGTCACCACTGCCCTACGCCTGCTCAACGTGACCGTGGCCAACCCCCAGGCGCTCAACAGCATCCTTGGCGTGCAGAGCAGCATCCGCCGCATTGAAAGCACCGGCATTGCAGGAGACTTCCGCCGCACCCTCTATGCCGTCGTGCGTGGCACCCCCAATAGTGGCGGTGCTTCCCAAATGCTCTGGCTAGGAGAAACCACCACTCGAGATGAAGGCGGCCCCGGCTTCGCATCCTCAGCCGGACGGCGGAGGTAGCCGCGCCGGACTCAGGTTCGGTGCCCAGTGCGGCATTCCCCCATCCTCATACACAGGATCATTCGCGTCGCGCATCCGCCATCCGCCCCGGGACCCATGCCATCACAAAATTGGCTGCTTCTTTGCCAACCTCTTCATCCGCAGGAGATGTAGCTTGCCCCGTGAAACGAGAGAATCTGGCGCATCTTGGAAGGCTGAGTTCCGCCTTGCTGGGGGTTCTGGCGGCCGTGTTGCCATTCGCCGATCTGGCACCGGCGGCGAGCATCGCTGAACTCAAGCAACAGGTGGCCGCCAAACAGGCAGAGTGGCAAAAGGCCAAGAACAGCCTGGACTTGTTGCAGAACTTCAACAGCCGTTACCCCAGCCGTTCCCAGCGAACCCGCAGTGATATTCAACAGTTGCAGGCTGTGCGGGACACCATCAGCACCATCCACAGGAACAATCTGATCAAAATCACCGTTCAGCTGGGTGTGGAGACCGCAGAAGCCATGAAAGACGCGTGTGATGTTGGGCAGGCCGCCACCCAAGGTGTGGTCTCACTGGCTGAGGAACTGCTCAGCAACACGCTGAAAGACGAAGTCAAGGCTGGGCTAGGTCTGGATACCGAGTCGCTGACCACGCCCATCACCGTGAAGATCCGAGGACTCAACCAGCTGGCCAGCCAGAAGGTGCCCGAGATAGAGGCCATGCGGAAGCTCCTCCGCACCGACCTGCACGGCATCCGTGGGCAGGAGTGGCAAGACCGCGCGGCCGATCCCCACTACGACATGACCAAGCCGGGAAATGATCCGCGCTACTGGTCTGACAACACAGCTATCCTCATCAAGCTTCAGCGCGTGAAGGAAGCCCTGGACCTGGCCATCTCCGCTGTGGAGCAGATCGCCGCCGAGTTGGATGTGACCAAATCCGACACCGATAGCCAGCTTCCCACAGCACTGGATGATGAACTACGACTGCGCAATGAACTGGCCTTTCTCCAGTTTCAGCTCAATGACGCCATCAACGCAGGGATTCAGGCTGAGCGAGATGCAGCCGCCGCAGCTGCACTGGCAGCTCTGTCAGCCCCTTCACCCCAGCCTGGGCCGGTCATACCACCCAAGACCGAAGAGGAAACCTACATGGAGTATGAAGCGCGGCGCGTGGCAGCCGTCGTCGCAGAAGCGAACGCTCATGTGGGCCCCTTGCAGGTGCTCATTGATGCGGAAATGGCCGCCTATGAAGCCCTGAGGCAGCAGTACCTGGACAAGTTGGAACTCTGGTTGCCCGGTGCTTGGGAAGACCCTGCCCATCTTGGATGGCTCATGGGTGACACCCTGCTCCTTCGTGGGGAGACGGCAAGGCTTCTCCAGGACATGCCTACTCCCAGAGCTGTGGCAGAACACTACCGTGACGTCAAAGCACGCATGGCCAAGGTCAACCGCCGCATGGCCGCTATCCCCCAGGCTGAAGCCCTTTTGGAAGCCATGCGCAGTCACTGGCAAGCAGCCAATGAGATCAAGGTTCAAGTGATTGGGTGGGTGCAGATGGCAGCCGCTCAGGGCGTAGCCATAGCCTACGGCAGCTACAGCGAGATCAAGGAAGCTTGGGAAGTGGAGCAGTGGATAGCGGAACTGGCAGATTTCAGTGACTCGCTGCCAGACATCCTCGCGGAAGGCAGCCGTTACCTGCCCAAGCTGGCGGCGCAGTTTCACCAACTCACCGAAGCCCTGTTGACCGAGATCAGCCAAGCGGGCAGCCGATTCCAGCAGGCTGAGGTGGCTTTGGCACAGTATGTGGCCACGGGCGCTGCGGCGGACAACTTTCTAAACCAAAGCGGCTGGAGTCAGTCCTATGACGTCACCCCAGGTTATGGGGCGGGCACCAGCGGTTACAGCTTTTCGGGCAGTCATGGTCCCGTTTACCGCACCCTCACCCACCGCGCATTCTGGCTTCGGCCCCTGACCGGAGAACTGCTCCAGGCGCTGGCCTTGCCGGGTGAACAGGGCGTCCTGGCTTTTCAGTCCGTGATGAACCGCTACGGTGCCTTTCTCAACGCCTTCATCAAGGTCAATGATGCCTACCACGCCAAGTTCGTGGCGCTCAGGCAAGCCATCGATGAAATCCTGGGCACCGGCTATGCGGGAGTACCAGGTGCGTTCTCGGTATTGGAAGAAGCACGCGGCATCACGCCAGACTTGGTGGTGCCCGCATCCATCCCCTTCGCCGGCAGTGACCTGGGTTTACCCACAGGAAGCATGGAGGTGGCAGACCGCATGGCCGAACTGAACGGGTCTCTGAGCTCTCACTGGGGTTTAGGCTCGGCACAATGGCTGGAGGAACCCTCTCTGGACATACCCGGCTTCCCCTTTGAGACCCATAATCCGGCAGCATCACTGCTGACCCTCAAACTCCGGGCACTCAGAGAGATTCCCACCTGGAACAAGCTCTACCACAGCGTCTGGAGGCAGAAGCATGATGCTTGGGTGGATGAAATGCGCGGGTGGCATACCGTGTATTTTCATCACAACCCATTCGACAGGCTCTACGGCATCACACCCGACTGGCGGGAGCAGTTTCACACTCCAGCAGAGGACCAGGTCAAAGCGGACGCAGATCTGCTCTTTGCCCGCTACACTCCCATCTATGATCCGCCGGTCATCAGCATGGTGACACCTGCGGAGGCATCGCAGACGCTCTTCCCCACCACCACGGACAAGGTGCGGCTCCAGGTCTATACCCTGAGCATGGGCGTATCATTTCAGTGGTTTCGCAGCCTCAATGGAGCCGCCTACAAAGCAGTGCCAGGAGGCACTCAATCTTGGCTGGACGTGGGCTACGTCGAAGGAGTTCAAGACTTTTACTGCCGGGTTTGGAACCACTCCGGTGCCGCACTCAGTGAGGTGCGGAGCGTGCTGGGCTTGCGCAAACCCAAACTCATCAGGCAGCCCTCTCCAGCCAGCCTTGCCGCCCGCACGGGTGCTACGGTAACGCTTACCTGTGCGCTGGATGAAAGTCCTTCCGGCGGCATCCAGACCGTCCAGTGGTTCAAGGCCAAGTTGGACGCTGCTGGGAAACCCATCGTCGTGGAAAACCCCTGGGGACAAGTGGTCTATGACTATGAAGGACTTGGTGGCAATGCGCGCATCTCAGGCAGCCTGACGACGGAACTCACCATCACCGACTTTCAGCCGGAAGATGCCGGGGCTTACTTCGTTCATGTGTCCAACCCGTACAGCTACATCCAGAGTGCCCTGGCACGAGTTACTCATGTCCATACCGACGTAGCTCCGCAGTTTCTCAAGCAACCGCAGAGCCAGCAGGCGCTCCCGGGTAGCACGGTTTCCATGCTCGTGAAGGTGAATGGCAGCCCCCCACCAGCCTATCAGTGGAAACGGAATGGAGTGAACCTCACGGATGGCCCAGGCATCAGCGGAGCTGCAACCGAGCACCTGCAACTGAGCCCTGTGCAAGCGGCGCAAAGCGGTAGTTACACCTGCCTGGTGACGTGCGGAAGCAAGTCCGCCACCAGCGCGGCCGCAGTATTGACCGTGAAGGATCCGGCAGCACCCGTGATCAAGCTCCAGCCTCAAGACACGGCTCAGGATCCCGGTGGGATCACCAGCTTCAGGGTCACGGCGGGATCTGGCTTTCCCGCTGGCCTTGTTTACCGCTGGCAGTTCCATGATGGCAGCGGCTGGATGGACCTGCCAAGAGGCTCAGCATCCACCCTGCGCCTCTTCAACGTGAGTGAGAATGACGCAGGTCGCTACCGCTGTGTCGTGAGCAATGGAGCATCAGGAATCCACGAGCGCAGTGTCACCAGTGAACCCGCCCAGCTCATCATCCATGGCCTGCCGCAGATCACCAGGGCACCGGAAGATGCTACCGTGACCTATGGCAAGAGCGTGGTCTTCACCGGTGCAGCTACTGGAAGTCCTACCCCGACGCTTCAGTGGTTTCGCATCGTGGATGGAGGCGAACCCGAAGCCCTGCCCCGGCAGACCCGCCCCACTTTGACCCTCGATGCCATAGGTGAACCCTGGGCAAGTGGGCGTGCCTTTCAGATCTTCCTGCGAGCCACCAACCGCCTTGGCTCCACGGATAGCCCCCTGGCCACACTGACGGTGGAAGACCCTTTCGATCAAGCAGCCAGCGTGGGCCGCTACGTGGGGCTGGTGCAGCCAAGCCCCACACTCAACCAAGATCTCGGTGGCAGCTTGGATCTGACCGTGACGAAAGTAGGCAGTCTGACAGGGCGGATCAACCTGGGCGGCAAGCCCCTCAGCTTCAAGGGCAGCTGCGATGCAGCGGGGACAGCAGACGTGACCATCCCACGAAAAGGCCTTGCTCCACTGGTAGCTCGCCTTTCCTTCACAGGAGACGGCACACTTACTGGTCAGCTCTGGCAGCAGGGGGACCGCATTCCACAGGATTTGCTGGGCGCACGGCAGCTGCCTTGGAGCCGCAGGAATGCCGCCACGGACTGGGCAAGCCGTTACACCGTAGCGCTGTTGCCCCCCGCCGAGGTGCCAGAAGATGCCCCCCAAGGCGCGGGTTACCTGGCATTCAACGTGGACAGCAACGGCGTCGTCACCGGCGCAGGAAAGGCCGCAGATGGCACCGGCGTGACTTTGGCCTCAGCTATCTGGCCACAAGGGGGCATACCTGCCTACACCTTCATGCCCACGCGGCAGGCCTCTCTGCTGGGCACATTGCAATGCACCCGCAGTGCGGTGGAAGGGGATCTGCGCTGGCGAGCGCTGCCTGCATCCTCGGTTACGGGGCGGCTTTACCCAGCAGGCATTGGGCCACTGACACTGACCGCCGATGGCGGACGCTACCTGCCGCCTCCTGTGGGAACATACCTTCTGGGCATGTCAGCCGAGCAGGCTTCTGCACTGGCGCTGGAGGCAAGTGCTGGAGGGCTGGCCGCTGCCAGCCGTTTCCCATTCAAACTCAGCAGCAAGCACGTAGCCACCTTTGATGCCACGGTCAGAAACCAGGCACCAAAGCTCACGTTCTCCGCCACCATGGGCACCATGACAGGCTCATTCCAGGTGCTGGACACTCAAGTGGTGAATGGGCAGACCACGACCACTCGCCGCACCGCCACGGTGTCAGGAGTGCTGTTGTCACCCACAGGTCTCCAGCCTGCCGTCATGCTGGGACACTTCACGCTCCCTGGTCCCCTGCCCACCGCCACCACAAGCCCCATCTTGGGTGGCGCGGTTCAGATCCTCCTGCCGTAGCGCCGAGAAACACGACTCCTCCAGCGCGCTGTTCCCCGACTGCCTTTCGGCTGGGTGGGGAGTTGTGACCCCCGGCGAACCAGATTCAGCCCAAACGCTCGCCCCCGGGTCTCCAATGCCTTTCGGCTGGGTGGGGAGTTGTGACTAGCGACGGCCAAGCTAACCCCGCCGTTTATAACGAACGGTCTCCAATGCCTTTCGGCTGGGTGGGGAGTTGTGACCCCCCTATCAGGGGCCGGGACCGCTCCCCTCCATACGCCGTGTCTCCAATGCCTTTCGGCTGGGTGGGGAGTTGTGACCACCTGAAGAAATAGAAGAACTTCGGAAAGAATCCGTAGAGTCTCCAATGCCTTTCGGCTGGGTGGGGAGTTGTGACGATGCGAAGGGCGGTAAAGACCGGAGAGTTGCAATCCCCTGTCTCCAATGCCTTTCGGCTGGGTGGGGAGTTGTGACCCAGACCGTGCTCTGCCGCACCTACAGCGGCAAGCAGACCGCGTCTCCAATGCCTTTCGGCTGGGTGGGGAGTTGTGACCGCCTCAGTGCGGGCCGAGATCAAAGCAGCCGAAAGGAGGGGGTCTCCAATGCCTTTCGGCTGGGTGGGGAGTTGTGACAAGGCGGCGTTCGTCTCTGCCCTTGCAGAGTGGCAAGGGCAAGTCTCCAATGCCTTTCGGCTGGGTGGGGAGTTGTGACCTGGTCTCCAGATTAACCTTCCTGTCAACAGTTGGGAGTCTCCAATGCCTTTCGGCTGGGTGGGGAGTTGTGACGCAATTCA
The DNA here is from genome assembly GCA_964538625.1 of uncultured Verrucomicrobiaceae bacterium. GTDB lineage: Bacteria > Verrucomicrobiota > Verrucomicrobiia > Verrucomicrobiales > Verrucomicrobiaceae > JAEUHM01. Next base: position 31,548 of record CAZIGH010000041.1, on the reverse strand, counting down.
GTCAGACTTCCGTGTCGCTAACATGGTAGGTCTCCAATGCCTTTCGGCTGGGTGGGGAGTTGTGACAGCAAGACGGGGGCAGCGAAGCCACTGGTCGAGTCATGTCGTCTCCAATGCCTTTCGGCTGGGTGGGGAGTTGTGACTTCATTCTTGGCCCTTGAAAGGGCCAAGGCCAACTTCATCAAGTCTCCAATGCCTTTCGGCTGGGTGGGGAGTTGTGACGCAAACGAAGTTGTAGAAATACAGGCGCTAATGAGCGCGTCTCCAATGCCTTTCGGCTGGGTGGGGAGTTGTGACGGCGGGCGGCTCTGCGAATAGCACCCCCCCCGCGCCAAGTCTCCAATGCCTTTCGGCTGGGTGGGGAGTTGTGACTCGACCTCTCCGCCCCCATCTCCGCTGCCGAGCTGCTCCGGTCTCCAATGCCTTTCGGCTGGGTGGGGAGTTGTGACAAGAAGAAACAGTCCGCCCCCGCCGGGGCGAATCCCGCCGTCTCCAATGCCTTTCGGCTGGGTGGGGAGTTGTGACACCACATGAGCAAGCGCAACCGATACTTCAGTTCGATTTGTCTCCAATGCCTTTCGGCTGGGTGGGGAGTTGTGACGCCATGAGCGCCGTCATCACGGCGCAGGAGAAGGCGGGGGTGTCTCCAATGCCTTTCGGCTGGGTGGGGAGTTGTGACTACTACACGACTATTGCTGCTAAGTATAATCACCCCGTCGTCTCCAATGCCTTTCGGCTGGGTGGGGAGTTGTGACCCGAAGCGCACCTACGAGAAGGTTCGTGAGGAGCTGGCAGAGTCTCCAATGCCTTTCGGCTGGGTGGGGAGTTGTGACCCGGTCCAGCGCTTGCACCTCACACTAGGCGGCATTTCGTCTCCAATGCCTTTCGGCTGGGTGGGGAGTTGTGACATGAAGAAACAGTCAAAACCCAACGCCCCCGCCCCCGCGTCTCCAATGCCTTTCGGCTGGGTGGGGAGTTGTGACGTTAAAACCGTCATCACCCTCTCCGCCTACGCGTCCCTCCGTCTCCAATGCCTTTCGGCTGGGTGGGGAGTTGTGACTGTCGGCCCGCGCCTACTGGCAGTGGGAGGCGGGCAAATCGTCTCCAATGCCTTTCGGCTGGGTGGGGAGTTGTGACAAACGGGGTGGCCATGGCCACCCTTCAAAATGCTACCGGTCTCCAATGCCTTTCGGCTGGGTGGGGAGTTGTGACATCAAGCGCGAAGCGATGGAGAAGGCCATCGCTAAGGGAGGGTCTCCAATGCCTTTCGGCTGGGTGGGGAGTTGTGACGAAATCAGAAAACACACCAAGTCAGTCCTTCATCCGCGAAGGTCTCCAATGCCTTTCGGCTGGGTGGGGAGTTGTGACTCCGGCAAAGAAAAACAACGTTGCTTCCCAAGGGAAGCGTCTCCAATGCCTTTCGGCTGGGTGGGGAGTTGTGACGAGATGTCGGACGCCGAAATGCGCGAACTCGAGAAAGTGGTCTCCAATGCCTTTCGGCTGGGTGGGGAGTTGTGACCTACACGGTCCTCCTCGACGAGGAGGGCACCATCATGCTGTCTCCAATGCCTTTCGGCTGGGTGGGGAGTTGTGACCCGCAAAGCGGTCTCACGAGAGATTCTTCCATTCTCTTCTGTCTCCAATGCCTTTCGGCTGGGTGGGGAGTTGTGACAGTCCAAGATGGACTTGGCTCCCAAGCCGAAAGATTGGGTCTCCAATGCCTTTCGGCTGGGTGGGGAGTTGTGACCAAGTTCAGTCCATCAGACGACGTGTGTCGCTGGTGCCCTGTCTCCAATGCCTTTCGGCTGGGTGGGGAGTTGTGACCCTGAAGGCTCACCTCGAAACCTTTGCCGCGTTCTATGCGGTCTCCAATGCCTTTCGGCTGGGTGGGGAGTTGTGACAATGAATAACTCAACCAACGCTGAAACTATCATTTCTACGTCTCCAATGCCTTTCGGCTGGGTGGGGAGTTGTGACACGCCATCCGCCTGCACAAGGCGCATGAGCGGGTGATCGAGTCTCCAATGCCTTTCGGCTGGGTGGGGAGTTGTGACCCGCCCCCGCCGGGGCGGTGGAGGAACCCGCCCCTGCGTCTCCAATGCCTTTCGGCTGGGTGGGGAGTTGTGACTTCCGCGATCTCTTCCAGATCCCGGACAACGTGGTGCCGTCTCCAATGCCTTTCGGCTGGGTGGGGAGTTGTGACATGTCGTGGATTACAAATATGGCGCTGGGGTGTATGTCTCTGGTCTCCAATGCCTTTCGGCTGGGTGGGGAGTTGTGACAAGAGGGACTATGGGCAACGGCCAGCTCCCAGCTTGCCGCGTCTCCAATGCCTTTCGGCTGGGTGGGGAGTTGTGACGCTCGCCGTGGACGAGCACGACGAGCCCGACTGGGCCTGTCTCCAATGCCTTTCGGCTGGGTGGGGAGTTGTGACATCCAGAGGTTCGGCCAGAACCCTACAACATGACCAAGGGTCTCCAATGCCTTTCGGCTGGGTGGGGAGTTGTGACTCATGGGGGCTGCGTTGTCAAGTTGAAGAGCGTTCCACACGCTGTCAGGTCGGGAGCCCCTGATTTGACTTTTCTCCAATCTGTGCATCGAAAAAGCACTCGGCTGGAAGCCTTGATTTTCCAAGAAACCTTCCAGGTCGGGAGGCGGGGGTTTTGGGCGCTTTTTGGCTCCCGACCTGAGTTTGTGGAACATCTTGAACTTTTTCCGCATCGTTTCGGGGGGCTTTCTTCTCCAGACGGGACGCACGAAGCCTGGTTTTGGGGTCGTGGGTTCTTCCCTGCACACGTAGGCCTCATCATGTAGCAGTGGTCGAGGGTGCGTGTGTATGTCAGTGGGGGCCTGGTTTGAGGCCGTTGCCTGCCTTTTCGCCAGATGGCCAGAGGTGGCTCGATGGTTTTGGCGGTTGGAGTGTGGTGGTCCGGGCGGGCTGTCAGGCTCCGGCTGACTCGGTGGCCTTGGAGGTGGTCTCCTGCGGCAGAGCGGTGACGTTGGTAGGGCTGCCGTTGTGGCTGCTGCCGAGCAGTTTGCGAAAGATTTTTTGTGGGATGGACTGGCCTTTCTCCTCACTGTCGATCTGGGTGAGGGCGGCGGATTTGGCCAGTTCCCAGGCGGGGGCGAAGCCGGGTGCGTTGATGAGCATGTGCTTCTCAGCGCGGGCAAAGATCTCAAGTTCACGGGCGAGTTTGTTGTCGCTGCGCTCGTTGAGGCGGGCTACTTGAAGACGCAGGTTCTCGTTTTCTTGAGTGAGCCGGGCCTTCTCTTTGTTGGTGTCCTGCACTTGCTTGGCATCGAGTTCCAGCTTGTCACTGAGGTGGGCTTTGTAGCGGCGGAACTCTCGCTTGGTAGCCCAGTGGCTGTAAAGGGAGAGGACGAGGAAAACGGATCCCAGTACGAAGCCCATGACGAAGCTGTTGAAGGGCGTGAAGAGTTGGTCAGTGATGGCGGCGAAAATCATGGCGATGCTGCAAAGGTAATGTCATCCAACACGGCTGTCACATGGCAAAACGATTCAGGGCGATGCTGCTGGGCGTTTTTCAGGCCGGGAGATGAGGATGCGGCGCACGCTGAACCAGGCGTCAGGTCCGGGGGATGCTGTGACGGTGATGCGCCCGCCCAGGATTTCTTCTTTGATGACCAGACGTCCCAGGCGCATGAGCCGAACGGTGTTGCTATCCTTGGTGGCACTTCCGGCCTTGACGGAGCGCTTTTCCTCCAGGCCTGCGAAGTGGATGCGGATCTCTGCGCTTTCGGGTACGACGGGGCAGATGTACTCTGCCACCACTTCATAAGTGCCGGCTGGTAGCCGTGAGAGTGTCCAGGTGGCGGAACCGAGGGGCACGGTTTCCGCTCCGGCGGGTTGGGGTGGATCCGTCTCGTGGGGATCCATGGAGAAGACGACGCCGCTGCGCTGGGAGCTTTCGGCGGCGGGCAGGGACTGTGGCGTGGGAGTGGCTTCGTCCATTCGGGGCCAGATGATTCCGCCTTCGGTGACCAGTTTGGCCACGCGAGCCATTTCCTCGCCGTAAGCTGTTTTTTCTGCGACGGTGGTGGCTCGGGCCTGGGCATTGCGAAGTTCGGCGAAGTAGGACTGGATCAAGGGCAGGTGCCTTGCCTTGAGGTTTTCGCGGTAAGTGGCTTCCATTTGCTCCAGTTTCGAAGGGGGCGCAACGGGATCGGTGACGGGCTGCGGTGTCTGGGCGTGAGCGCCGAGCGGTGCCAGAGAAAGCAAGGCTAAAAGGAGGTGGTGAGTATTCATTTGGCCCATCCTCCTTCGGCTGGCGTGCTGCTGCGTGCACGGCTTTCTCGCTCGTGGAGGGAGGTGAGGATGCCTGCCTCCAGCGCCATGCGCCGTCCTCCGGCTGCCGAGTCAACCACGGCGAGGCCGTGATCGATGAGTACGTTCTGGAAGAGGCCGACCGGCTCTACGTAAACGAGCGCTGAGAGGGAGCCGTCCGACTCGGGTATGGCTCGCGCGAGAAGTTTGATGGGACGGTCCGTGAGGTAGAGGGCGGTGAACTCTTTTGCTGCCTGGCCTAAGGCGACGGCGTGGAGTTCGTCCACCTGAAAACGTTCCCGGGCCAGGCGGTAGGCTTTCACATCCAGGGAGGGTTCTGGGGGTGGACTGGCCACCCACATCATGGTGACGATGAACGTCTGGCCTTCGTGCTCTACTTTGAAACGGGTGCCGGTGTTCCCGGGGTCTTCCACGTACTTTGCTCCGGTGAGGGTGGTCAGTCCTGCCTTACCAGACGCTGCGAGCAGGGTGCTAGTACCAGCAGAGTCCGCGTCCAAAGCTGCTTGTGCGCGCCGCATTTCGGCATCTACCACCTTACGCCCTGCGGCTCCAGTTGCGGTGAGGGTGCCAAGGTTTTTGATATAGTCTTCCACGAGGGGCTGGCGGATGCTCCGTATCTCCGCCCGGTGCGCTTCGAGCAGGGTGTCCAGTTCCGCGCGGTGGCTGGTGAAGGTGAGATCTACTGGTGCCGTTGCTGCGGTGTTCACTGGTACGAGACGCACGCCCGTCAGTGCGAGGTCTTGTCCTTCGTAGTCGTGAACGGGGGTGACGCGGAGGGTGAAGGGAAGCGTGGTGATGCTGAGGGTTCCGTCTGCCTTGGCGTTGCCCGGGCTGGAGACAGTGGTGGGGCTGAGTGTGCACTTCACCTGGTTGGCTGCGGCTCCGGCGAGGGAGGAGACTTCACGGAAGAGCCACTGCGGTGGCTCTGGTATGGCGGCTCCTGTGGCTGGCTGCCAGCGGTAGGTGAGGTGGACTTCGTATCGCCCGGGTGGGATGCGGTTCAGTGTCCAGTCTGCTGAGGCCTGTGCGGAGCGCCAGTTGCTGATGGACAAGGGAGAGAGCGTGAGGCCCCCTGCGAGACGTGCGTCCTTCAGCAGAAGTTCGGTTCCCGCATCGGCACCTGACTGTGCCCGTAAGGTCGCAGACTGAGCTGCCAACTGCTCCCTCCGTCGGCGTGCGGCCAGGGCCTGTTCGTAGTCGCCTTGCTGTGCGGCATTGGCTTGCACGCCGGAGAGCGCGCGCTGATAGAGGTCATTGAGCAGGGCTGTCTCTGCACCGGCGGCAGCCTCCAGCTTTTTGCGCATCTCCGTCAAGCTGGGCGGCTCGGTGGTGGACTGCCCTTTCAACCCGCTGAGGGGAAGGATGAGGCATGAGAGGGTGACGGTGGCTTTTCTCATTCGCTGCAAGGCAGGAGTTCCACTTCTTCGAGCTCCATGAGATTGTTTTTGAGCACACTGGCTGCGGAAATGACCAGGGGGCCGCGGCCGTCTCGGATGCGGAGGGTGCCGAGGAAGTGATCCTCTGCACCGTTCAAGGTGATGCGGGTGGGTACGGTGAGGGTATAAAAGGCTTCTGCCACACGCACGGTGCCCCCTTCCGCAGTGCTGGAGCTGTAGCGCAGCACGACTTCGTAGCCGCCGGGGGGGATGCCGGGCAGCTTCCAGGTGGCTTTACTGGCCGGGCTCTGCCAGCCGGTCAGCACGTGCTTCACCGGATCCAACTTCACGCCTTCGAGCACGGCATCCTCCAGCTTCAGTGTGATCTTGCCCACCGGAGTCGTTCCGCCTGCCGTCTCAAGCAGGAGAAGGAGCTTTTCGGCGGCGGCCAGCTCTGCCTGGGAGCGGAGCCGGGCAGTGCGTGCGGCCATGGCGGTCTCAAAGTCATTCGCTGCAGCGGCTTTCTTTTCCAGCATCTCCAGGTCCAAAATGAGTTTCTTCAGCGGGGGGATGGAGGAGGAGGCCATGGACGCCTCGAACGCTGTCCTCATGGTGCCCAGCTCGTCCACACGATCAGCGGCCCGCACGCATCCGCCTGGGTTCAGCAGCGCCAAACTCAGCAGCAGTAACAGAACTCGGAGGAGATCTCGCACGGTGTGAACCTAGCCGACGCGGCGTGGTAGGAAAACGGGAAATCGCTCCTTCTTCAAGAAGCGTCTGAAGTGCCTATGGTTGCTTCATTTCGCGGGCTACGAGCAGATCCAGCGCCCGCTGAAGCACTTTGTCCCTCGGTGGAGGGTCGTCGTAGGAAAGGGTCCGTCCACTGCTGCGCTGGATGTAATCATCCAGTTCGGGATTCTTCCCCGCCACCAGAGCGCGCTCGTTGTATCGCTCACGAGCCTTTTCGAAAATGCTGTTCTTGACGGAACCGGTCAATGCCGACTGGAACACCCGCTTTTTGGTCTCTGGGGAGAAAGGCACTTCGAAGTCTGGCTTGAGCCCGGATTTGTAAACCGAGGTGTCATCTGCCAGCAGCACTTCCGCCCTGGCGAAGCGCAGGTGCCAGCCCTTTTCCAGAGGCACTTCGTCAAAGCCTACCGTAGCTCCACGCGTGGCTGAGCCTATGACCAGTCCGCGCCTTTTCTGCCGGAGGATGGCCGCCAGCGTCTCTGCTACATTGCTGGACTCTGAGTCCACAAGGATCAGCATGTCCCCCTGCCAGGCGGGTGAGCGGTTGGAGATGAAGAGTCTAGCCTCCTGTGCGCCGAGCTGTCGGAGTTTGAACAGTAGCTCGCCGCGCGGAATGAACAGCTCTGCCATGGCGGCGGCGGCATCCAGCATGCCAGACTCCACGGGCTGGCGTAGATCAAGGATGAGGTGTCGTACGCCTTTGTCTGTCCAATCCAGAAGCGGCTTTTCCATGAGCGGCACATCCGCAACCGTCAGGGTCAGGGGACGCAGCACTGCGATACGCTCGGTAAGCTGCTCAGCCACCACGGAGCCCTGGAGCACCTTGCGCTCATCTTTCTCTCGCACCAGCTCCGCACCGAAACTGAGCCTGGAAAGCACCCCTTGCAGGGCGGCGCGGTTCAACTGGTCGAACGTCAGGTCATCTTTCCGAATGTAATCTCTGCGAAGAACTTGAAAGGCGGACTGAATGGCATCCTGAGAAAGCTGGTCCACTGCCACCTGGGTCTTCTCACCCGCAGTGCAAACCGCAACGATCAGTGCATAACCTGAGACGATGGCGAAGCGTTTCATTGATTCAGATGATTGAGAGCCTGCACCATCTTACCGGCGGCGTGCCACTCCAGGTGGCCAGAGATGGCCGCGCTGAGGAAGTCCTTCGCCTCAGACACCGCCTGTCTCAGCGTGCGGCCCTTGGCTAGGCCTGTGGCGATGGCGGCGGAATACGAGCAGCCGGTGCCATGGGTGTGCACCCCTTCGATGCGTGGTGACTCAAACCACGCCATACCCGCTTCGTCGCACAGCACATCAGCAGCGGATGAGTCGGCTAGGTGCCCGCCCTTCACCAGCACCGGGACGCCATGCGCATTTGCCAAGTCCTGGGCACAGGCGGCCATTTCTTCACGGGTGTTCACTCCCCTGCCCCATAGCACCGCTGCCTCATCCATGTTCGGCGTGATGACTCGCGCCCTGCCCAGAAGACGCTCCCTGACGGCGGTGATGGCACCCTCCTCAAGCAAGCGCCCACCGCCCGTGGCCACCATCACAGGATCCACCACTAGCGGCACTGCGGCCAGGTGCTGTTCGAGCGCATCCACTACGGCCAGCACCAGGGCCTCGGAGCCGAGCATGCCCGTTTTGACAGCGGCTATGGGGAAACCCTCAGCCAACACCCGGATCTGATCTACCGCCAGTTCCACCGGCAGGAGTTGAACCATGGAGACAAGCCCGGGAGTCTCCGACACCACGGCTGTGACGGCATTCAAACCATAGCCACCCATGCGGGCGATGGATTTCAGATCTGCCTGGATGCCCGCACCCGCTGACGAGTCAGAACCCGCCACGGTCAGAACCACCGGCACTCGATTTGCTTCATTCACGCCCGCAGCGTAGAACGCAACTTGGCGCTTTGCAATCGCTCGACTTCACACTGCCAGGCGGCTATGCTGGACACCGTGGCAGTGCTATTCAATCCTCTTCCAGGCCTCAAGGTTCACATTGACCGCGTTGTGTATGATCCTCAACGCCGCGGCCCGCCAGACAAGCCTTACGCGTTTGTCTATTACATCAGCATCCACAATGGTTCTGGAGAAGTCGTCACCCTGTTTGGCAGGAAGTGGGTGGTCAGGGATGACCACGAAGGGGATGTGCTCGTGGTAGAGGGAGATGGCATCGTGGGCGAGTTTCCCCGCCTCCGTCCGGGGGAGACTTTCAGCTACAACAGTTGCCACACCATTCGGCACGAAAGCGTGGCCACGGGGGCGTTCTTCGGCACCACAGAGTCAGGCGTTCCCATCCATGTGAGGATCCCAGAGTTCACCATGCAGCCGCCCATCCTCGCCTAAAAAAACTTCAGACTTGTGGCTTGCACCTCACCGCCGACCTGTCATCGTCCGCAAGCCATGAAATGCGCCGCCGCCATCCTGCTCACCCTCCTCGCCCTGCCAGCAGCTATGGCAGAGAACGCCGTCGAAATCGCACGCAAGTTTGACAAACAGAAGGCTGAGGCGCTGGAAGCCTATCTCAAGGCCAATCCGAAAGCGGAAGATGCGGAAGAAGCGCTGGGGCTGCTAGCCCATTGTTACGCAGACTCCGACCAGAGTGCAGATGAACTCCGCGTCCTCGGCCTGCTTTATGAAGGCATGACCAAGGGCAAAGAAGGTGACCTGCGCGCCGCCGCGATGAACCTCAACCGCCGCCTCCGCCTCATTGAAGACAAGGCCGCATCCAAGGCCGCCATTGCCGCAGTGAAAAATGACTTCAAGGACCACCAGCAGATGAACCAGGCAGCGGAGTTCTTTGCCGAACTGGAGAGTCGCCTTGCCCTGCCTGGCGTGGGAGACACGCTTGAGATTGCATTCACGGCGCTGGACGGCCGCAAAGTCGATCTCGCAGCCATGAAGGGCAAAGTGGTGCTTGTGGACTTCTGGGCCACTTGGTGCGGGCCTTGCGTGGCAGAACTGCCCAACGTGAAAAAGGCCTATGAAGCACATCATGAAAAAGGCTTCGAGATCGTCGCCATCTCCCTGGATGAAGACAAGAAGGCTCTGGAGAAATTCATCAAGGACGAAAAACTGCCTTGGCCGCAGGCTTTCGATGGCAAGGGCTGGGGCAGCGACCTAGCTCAGAAGTTCGGCATCCAGTCCATCCCGGCTACCTTTCTCATTGGCAAAGACGGCAAAGTGGCGGCTGCAAATCTGCGGGGCGACGAGCTCGAGAAAAAAGTGGCCGAACTCGTGAAGTAGTCGAGGCCTTGCTTATTGCGTCGTACCAATCGGCGTAAGCGAGGATGGTCTGCGTGCGTTCAGGGAAGTATGCTCAGGCTTCTCGCTCTCTCCCTCTCGCTCTTCGCCCTTCATCAGCCGCTTCAAGCCCAGTGGTACAAGGGCAACACTCACACTCACAGCCTGTGGAGTGATGGCAATGACTTTCCCGAGATGATTACCAAGTGGTACAAGGACCGCGGCTACCACTTTCTCGCTATCTCGGATCACAACACCCTCCACGAAGGTGAGCGCTGGCACACGGAAGAGGCCATTCGCAAGCGCCAGAAGGCGTTGGGACTCACTGCCATAGACAAGTATCGAAAAACGTTCGGAAAAGACTGGGTGCAAACCCGCACGAATGCGGACGGCAAGCCTGAGATCCGGCTCCGCAGACTGGAGGAGTATCGCGGCAAGTTGGAAGTACCCGGCGAGTTTCTTATCGTCCAGGCAGAGGAAATCAGCGCCGAGTTCGAAAAGGCTCCCATCCACATGAATGCGGTGAACGTGGGTGAAGTCATCCAGCCCCTGAAAGGCAGCAGTTATGCAGAGGTCATGCGCGCAAACCTGAGGGCGGTCACTGAGCAAGAAAAGCGGCTCGGCAGACCCATGTTCGTGCACTTGAACCACCCCAACTTCCGCTGGGCGCTGACTCCGGAAATCATCGCCGAAGTGTTGGAAGAGCGCTTCTTCGAAATCTACAACGGCCACCCCGCCATCAACTATGAGGGTGACGCGTTTCGCCCATCCCATGAACAAATCTGGGACATCGTCAACACCCTGCGCATCGGAAAGATGAAGGCCGCTCCCCTTTACGGCGTGGGCACAGATGACTCCCACCACTATCATGGTGAAGAATCTTCCCCCGGGCGTGGCTTCGTCATGGTACGAGCCGCTGAACTGACAGCAGATGCACTCGTGGCGGCCATGAAAAAGGGAGACTTCTACGCCTCAAGTGGAGTCCTTCTGGAAGACGTGAAGCTGCAGGACGGCAGCCTGCACATCCGCATCAAACCAGAGAGCGGTGTGACTTACACCACGCGCATTCTCGGTACACTGAAGGGCTATGACTCCTCCACCCGGAGCATCAGCACACCGCCAGACTCCAAAGACCCCCACGCCACCCGCCTCGCCTACTCCGCTGACGTGGGCAGAACTTTGGCAGAGATCCAGGGGACGGAAGTGAACTGGAAGCCGACCGGAAACGAACTCTATTTCCGTGCCAGCATCACCTCCAGCAAGCCGCATCCCAACCCATCTTACCCCGGTCAGAAAGAGATGGCCTGGACGCAACCCATGGGCTGGTAGCCCCTTCTTCATCACGGCAGCTTGACATCCACCGGCTCCAGCCAGACCAGCTTCTCCCATTGTGGCTGGCCAGATGAGAGCGGAACCAACGCTGCCCCCTCCGAGGTATCATAAGATTCACCACCGATGCCGGAGATCTGTTCACTCTTCACTGAAACCCACAGCACCGGGACGGCTCGGCTCACTCCTCCTAAGTCACCGCGAACCTGCGCCGGGATGAAGCTCCTCTGATAGGGAGACCGTTCCACATCCGCACGCTCTGGATTGAGCACCCAGCGGTCCACCGCACGGCGGCGGTAGTGGCTTCGCCAATGAGCCGTATCGTATCCCGCAGGCTGAAAATACACACGGTGGCCGAGGCGCAGCACATCGGCCGTCAGATCGCTGCGTTCACGAATGGCGGCGTTCGGGTGCTCAGCCTTGACCTTGTCCAGAACCGCCTGTTTGACTTCATCTGTCACGCTCACCGCTTGAGGAGCCCGGGGACCCAGCGCCAGCATGACCAGGCAGAAGAGCACACTGGCCACACACACACCTGACCATACCCCACCCAGTGCCGCCGCGTCTGCGTGCTCCGGTTCCTTTTGACTCTGCCATAGACACTTCGTGCACCAACTCCAGATGACTTGCAGCGCCCCTAGCATCAAAAGGAGCGCCGTCCAGTCCAGCACCTGCCACAACCTGGTGGCCGTATGATTGCCGGCCATGGCTGAGAGCAAGGTTCCGCCCACGAGATGAATGACCAGCAGCACAGCCAGACCAAAGGTCTTCTTGCGCCAGTGAGCGATCATGGAAACGGCCAAGCTACCCCACAACACCCACACCGCCAGAGGCCGATCCAATTCCAGAAAGCCAAGGCCGAGCACCACGGCCACCACGAGACCGCTCCAGCGTCCTTGATTCCAAATACCCATCAGCGCCAAGGCCAGCAGAAGCACAATCACCGCCAGTCTCACACCCGGGTCACCAATGCGGAAGAAAGAAGACGTCTCCCACCAAGCAGCAGCAACTTGGCTGACGTACCGCACCGGATCCTCAGCCACCAGCTGGCGGTAAATCTTCATGTGGTAGTCATACATGCCACCTTCATCATTGCGGGGTATGCCCTCTTTCTCAAAAGGCTCGTTGTGCATGCCAGGCCACATGCGCTTGTGTTCAGGATCCGCGCCGCCGCGAAGCAGGGTGCCGCTATTGAGGCTGGGAGAAAAGGTACCCATGACGACCTTTTGGCGGATCATCCAAGGCAGCAACACCGCACTGACAGCGATGGTGAATACAACAGCCCACTGCACTCCCAACCGCCAACTCGCTTCCTGCCGACCCATGAGCACAAACCAAAACGCCAGTGCAGGCAGGGCCAGCATGGTGGCTCCAGAAGACAGATTGCAGAAGCCAGAGAGCAGCCCCGCCACCACGATGAGCCATGCGCTGCGCTTCCTCACTCCGGCCCACATGGACAGCGCTGCTGCCGCACCCAGCGCTAGCCCAGTATTCTCTGTGAGCACTGCCATGACGTGAGGGAGATGCGTCTGGCCGAGGAGCGTAGCAAGTGCACACACCACACCCAAAAGGGGTCCTTGAAGCAACCTGCCGAGCATAAATACACCCGCTGCCGCCGACGCCCAGAGAAGGAGATTCAGCCCACGAATCCAAAACATCGGATCACCCGGCAGCCAGAACAGCGGGGCCAGCAGGACGCCATACATGGGCCTCTGGCCGCTGAATCCCGTGGTAATGCCCCAGCCCTCTGCCAGCCCCTGAGCGTGCAGATACCACGCTGCCGCATCACTTTCCGGCTGACCGCCCACCGTGAATGCACCGTCCGAATAGAGTCCCGCGTGCCAGATGCGCACGCCACCTATGATCAATGCCGCCACAAAAACCAGTGCGGTGGTCTGAGCAGGGCTCAAGGGCCAAGTCCAAGCTGTCGGCCTAGCCCGTACACCGAGACTCAGCACCAGAAGAATCAGCCATGGAACCCAGATCTCACGCCCTTCATACTGAACCGGCACCACCATTTCATAGCGTCGTCCGTTCGTGCGCGGATCACTTCCATCCACCGGAATGAAACGAGTAAGGTCACGAAAGATATTGAACCAGCCTGGACCACTTTCATACAGCTCCTTCACACGTTCCGCTCGCTGCATGGGCCAGCCGTCCTCCAGCAGCACCGCGCGGTGCGTCATGAGCGGATTCCGGTAGCGATGCGGGAGTCTCCACTCATAGGCTGGCCCATCCTGAGGCTTGGAAATTTTCCGCAGTTCCATGGGCAGCGTCTTGGTAAGGCCCAGTCCATAATGCTGCTGAATGGTCTGAAACGCCACATAGGCCGCGCACAGCGCCCACGCGATGCTCCACCACTTCTGCACTCGGCCAGATTCCATGATTGCTTTCAGTTCCATCTCCGCTTCCATGCCGTGACCGATGAGCAAAATCAACCTACTAGTCACCGGCTGCAAAGGCCGCATGGGCCAGGCTGTCATTCGTGCAGCAGAAGCCAATCCTGAAACGGCTGTGGGAGCCGCCATTGACGTGGGCGACTCCCTCTCCGATGCACTCGCTAAAGTGGACGCCGTTGTGGACTTTACCACCCATCACTTCAGCTCGGAGCTGGTGGATGCCTGTCTCAAGCGGAACATCCCACTCGTCATGGGCACCACCGGCCACACCTCCGAAGAACTCGCCCACATACGCACCGCCGCACAGACCCTGCCCATCGTCCTGGCACCCAACTTTTCCATTGGCGTGAACACCCTCTTCTGGCTCACTCGTAAGGCTACCGAGATCCTGGGGCCAGCTTTTGACCTTGAAGTCGTGGAGATGCATCACCGGCTCAAGACGGACTCTCCCTCTGGCACCGCTCGCAGGCTGGTGGAGATCCTCACCGAAGTTCGAGAGCTCGACTATGAGAAGGACACCCGGCATGGCCGCAAAGGAGATGTAGGGGCGCGCACGCCTACGGAAATAGGCGTTCACGCCCTCCGCGGTGGTGACGTGGTCGGAGACCACACGGTGGTCTATGCCAATGTGGGCGAACGAGTGGAACTGACACACAAGGCGTCCTCTCGGGACACATTCGCTACGGGTGCCGTCCGTGCCGCAGCCTGGCTTGTTTCGCAAAAGCCCGGCCTTTACGACATGCAGGATGTCCTTGGCCTCAAGTAAAGTGAGTGCTGGCGGACACCTCTACTTCATCTCCATAGGGTCCAACCTGGGCGACCGGCTGAACCACTTGGTAAATGCCGCGCGCTCACTCGCCGAGCAGGGGTGTGAAGTTCTGGCCGCACCCTTGTACGAGACTGACCCCGTGGACTGCCCTCCGGGTTCTCAACCCTTCTACAACTCCGTGCTCAAGGTCCGCTGCCAGCTGGGTCCCAGCCAGTTCCATCAGTGGCTCCAAGAACTCGAACGACAAGCAGGCAGACCCGCCAGCCGCGAACGCAACTCCCCTCGCCCGCTGGACCTGGACATCCTTCATACCGACGCACCTCACGTGAGCGATTCCCAGCTAGAGATCCCTCATCCTCGGCTGACACAGCGGCGCTTCGTGCTGCAACCGCTGGTGGATGTATGCCCGAACCTGCTTATCCACGGCCTGACGAGCACTCAGCACCTTCATGCTTTGAGTGATTCCCCATCAAGCGTTCGCCGGGTGCGGACCAAGTGGTTTCCCACTCCGCAGGACAAGCTCTCCATCCTCAGCTCTGCTAAGGCAAACCGCAGGCCGCTCACGATGCTCACCGTCGCAGACTATCCCACCGCGAGGCTGCTTGACGATGCCGGCATAGACCTGCTGCTCGTGGGTGACTCACTCGGCATGGTGGTGCTGGGTTTTCCAGATACCACTCACGTAACCATGGAGCACATGCTGCACCATGTGGCAGCCGTTGCCAGGGGCGTAAGACGCGCCCCAGTCATAGGTGACCTGCCCATCCACTCCTACGACAACCCGGACCAAGCCGTAGCCAACGCACGCCTTCTCGTGCAAGCCGGCGCAGATGCGGTCAAACTGGAGGGCGGCGTCTGCCACCTGCCGGAGATCAAAGCCATCGTAGCAGACGGCATCCCGCTCGTGGGTCACATCGGTATGCTGCCCCAGTCCATCGTGGCCGAGGGCGGGAAGTATCGCAAGAAGGGCCGCACGGCAGATTCCATCGCAGCGCTCAAGGCCGACGCAGTGGCCATCGAGCAAGCGGGTGCCGTGGCCGTGGTGCTGGAAAGCATCGTGCCCGAAGTGGCGGCAGAAATCACACGCATGATCCGCATTCCCACTATTGGCATCGGCGCGGGCCAAGAAACGGATGGCCAAGTGCTGGTGACCCATGACCTGCTGGGTCTTTTCCCTTGGTTTCGACCCCCGTTCGCCAAAGCCCAGGCCGATCTGGCGTCAGAAATCCAAAGGGCCGCCAGAGCCTTTGCGGCGGAAGTCAGTCAGACACGCGTTTCATCGTGAATGAGCCCTTGTCGAGAGCGCTTTCATAGCGGGCCGAGAAGTCATCTCCCTTGATCGTGCCAGTCGAACTGAACTCGCCGAAGGATCCAAGATCCTTGCCTCCGGTAAACTTCCAGCCCTCGTGTGTCTTCGTCACCACTTTCTCAGTGTTGATCGTGGTAGCGAGAATCTTCATCCAGCCCGCGCGGTAGATAAAGGTTTTCTTCTCAGGTGAAGAACCCTCTTTCACCACGCAGCGCAAGAAACCACTGTGACCATTCACCTCACTTTTCCAGGAGCCTGACCACCGGCCATGAACACCATCTGCGGCAGGAGCGCGGTTCCATTCCCTCCTAAATCCGGCACCGCAGGAGGCGAGCGCCAGAGGCATGACCAGCACCAACATCATTTGAAACACACGAGTCATAAGGCTGAAATAAGAGAACGACATGAACGAAGCAGGCGGACCAGTTTTTCCGCCTTGAGACATGGACTCAAATGTCAAAGACCATCCCGCTCTGCGCTCCCTCTTTTTCAATGACCTGGGCTATGCTCGTCTCCTTGAGCCACTTCTGCATCTGCTGCCGAAGCACGTAGAAAGTCCTGCCCAGTGCGCAGGCACCCGGCACTCCACACTCGCAGGCGCTCGCCTTCTCCACATGCGCGCTGCATGACATCAGCTCCGCTGGTCCATCGATGATCTCCACCACATCTCCCAGGGAAATGTGCTGCACGGGGCGCGCAAACTGGTAGCCACCGCCCACGCCTCGCTTGCTGCGGAGTACGCCGCCGTTCTTTAACTGAAGCAGGATTTGCTCCAGAAACTTCAACGGTATCTTCTCAGAAGAAGCCACCTCCTGGATGGAGAACGACCTCCCAGAAGCATCGCGACCCATAGCGACCAGTGCGCGCAGGGCGTATTCAGCTTTTTTGGAGAGCTTCATGAGTGGCTGGAAGGAAGCGAGATGCGGAGTGCCATCAAGGACCAAGCACCACCTGAGCCACAAACAAAAAAACGAGCCACGAGGACTCGTTTGTTTGGTTGATACCTCACTGGCGGAACGGACGGGACTCGAACCCGCAACCTCTGCCGTGACAGGGCAGCGCTCTAACCATTGAGCTACCGCTCCAGTTCCAGTGATGGGACGGAGATGCTACGCAGACCTCCCACCGGTGCAACGAAAAACCTTTGGCTTGATGAAGATTTTCTTCACCCTGCGCAACACGCATTCACCCGCCTAGTCCGCTTTCACTTCCATCTGCACCTTCACATCGTCAATGAGGATGGGCGTGCCAGAGAACGGCGTGCCCCAGAAGGCCGCCTTGCCGTTGCCCCTGATCTTTTCCGCCGGCTCCAAGTGCCGTATGGCGGCTTCCTTGGGCTCTTCCGAGCCATCGGCCCATGCTTTGCCCTCGATGACCCAGCTTCCGTCAGCCGCCTTGGTGACACTGAGCTTCACACGCGTCCAGGTCTCTGCGGCCCATACAAACGGTGCGCTGGCAACCACTTCATCCGCCTTCACCAGATCCAACTGCTTCTTCGCGCAGTTCACCAACAGACGATGCCCGGACATGCCGTGCACGCTCACGCCAAATCTGGGAACGCTCCGCCCGCGCCGAGAGGCGAACATTCGGGCCTCAATGATGGATGCGCCCGCCGCAGAATCTCCCACCTGTGCGGTGGCATCCACAATCTCCGCCGGATCAATCGCAAGCGCCTTCCCTCCGTCGCTGCTCACGACGGAGATTTTTCCCTCCACCACGAAGACATCCTTCGGCGGAGCACCCAGCTCCCAGGCTTCACAATCAAAGACGGTCGTCTTCAGCGTCGGCGCGTCATCTTTTCCAAAGCAAGCGAATGACAGACCAGCGGCGGCAAGGAGCAGAGTGTAACGGAGATTCATGGCGGGTGGGTTCGACAGCGTTACGGAATCGGCTCAGCGGAGGGTTTCTTTCATCAATGCGAGCGCTTCGAGCGCCGAGGCATCCTGATGAACGAGAGCCGCCAGGCTGCGGGCCACGGCGGCAGGATTGGGATGCTGCCAGACGTTGCGTCCGATGGCGATACCCGCAGCCCCTGCCCTCATGGCGTTCTCTACCATTTTGAAAAGAGCCGCATCGTCCTCCATCGCAGCACCGCCGAGAACGATTACCGGGACGAAGCACTGCTGAACAATGTCGCGAAACTCCTCCACACTCGCATCCGCCGGATACACCGTCTTCACCACATCCGCCCCCAACTCCGCCGCCAGGCGTGCTGCGAACTTCACCTTCTCCACGGTGTAGTGCGCGGTCTGGCCCAGCCCATGCGGCAGCGTTTCGATGATCACCGGCACGTCCGAGTCCAAGCTAGTCTGAATGAGATCTGCACAGGCCTGCGTGCTCACCACTTCATCCTCCGCAAAGGGATAGAGCATGTTCATCACCGCATTCGCCCCCACAATCTCCGCAGTATCCACTCCATAGACGGGAATGCTGCCCGCCCCAGGGCCTTGTGTTTTGGTGTTATAGACATCCGTCCGCAGGCAGATCCCCTTCCCTTTCACCAGATCCGCTGCCCTCAGTGCCAAGCCAAGGTTCATCACATAGCCGTCCACGTAGGGATTCACGCGTTCGATCAGCGCCGCAGGATTGGCCAGTTCCCTCACCGGGATGGCCACACCATGGTCAATAGGCAGAATAACCGTGCGGCCTTCTTTGAAAAACAGATCCAGATTTTCTTCTCGTGTCATGATTCGGGGTGTGTCGCCGTGCTTCGGCGTGCGGACTCATAGGACCGCGCCCCGTCACGTGCAACCGCTTCCGGCATCAGCGGTGGCCTATGGCCGTCACCCACTTGTTGAGACGCGTGAGGCGGCGCTCCCACGTGATGCCGGCCTGCTCTCCCGCTCTGAGACAGTCATCCGCGTGTGCTTTCAGGATGCCAGATACGATGAGAGTGCCGCCCGGTTTGACTGCGTTCACAATGATGGGAAAGGCAGCGGTCAGCACGTCGTAAAAGATGTTGGCCAGCACGCAATCCCACTGCCGCGTCGGCTTCCACTTGAGCACGTCTTTCTGCACGAAGGCGGTGCCGGTCACATGGTTGCGCTTGATGTTTGTCTTCGCCACCTTGACCGCCAGAGGATCAAAGTCGCAACCCCACACGCTCGAGGCACCCAGCTTCCGCGCTGCGATGCCCAAGATGCCCGTGCCACACCCCAGATCACAAACCGTCCAGTTCTTGCCCGCCTTTTCGCTTTTCCGTGCTAAGTCAGCAATCAGCCGCAAAACGGACTCCGTGGTAGCATGATGCCCGGTGCCAAAGGCGAGTTCCGCAGGAATGGCGACCACTTCTCTGCCGGGAAACGCCTTTTGTGCCTTGCGAATCTGCGTCTCCGAAGCGGCGTCACACACCACTAGCCTGTCCCCTACTTCAATGGGATCATTCGGCTCCGGCGCCAGCGCCGCCCAGTTCTGCATTTTCACGGCACGCACTTGCCCGCCGAAGGCTTTCGCAATCAAGTGAGCGTCCGCCTCCTTCTCGCAAAAGGCTTCCACCCGCACGGTCTTTCGGTTCGGTACTTCGGTGATGACCACTTGAACGCCAACCACCCCGCCGAGACGCTCCATCCAGGCATCCGCCCACTTGGACGAGGAAAGTTTTGACCAGACATGCATGACGAGGAAGAGGGGTAGGATACGGCGACAAGCAGCTCACGACTCGGAGGCCCTGGGCCGTGCACCTAGCGCATCCTTTCAAGCGAACCCTGTGCAAATCAAGGCGCTTTTGAACGGTCCAAGCGGCCTGAGAAAGACGCCCCGCGATCCCCCCGGATAGGGAATGGAGCATCTTGATTCTTGCACGAAGCCTCAGCCACGATAGAGACAGGGCGCAATGGAATCTCTTTGGAACGATCAAGAAGCCGCCGCTTTTGGCACCGACCCTCTGGGTCTGCGCGTGTACACCTCTCGCCTGCTGGGGCGGAACCCGGAGCTGGTGCTGCATGGCGGCGGCAATACATCGGTGAAAACCGAGGAAAAAGACTTCTTCGGTGAACCCGTGGCGCTCTGCCACGTGAAGGGCAGTGGTTGGGACCTTGGGACCATCGAGCGGGCGGGCTTCTCACCAGTCAGGATGTCGGCCCTGCTCAAAATGGCGGAACTGCCGACGATGACGGATGCAGACATGGTCATGCAGCAGCGCGCTGCGATGACGGATCCCAACGCCCCTGCCGCCAGCATCGAGGCCATTCTTCACGCCATCATTCCATTTACTTTCGTCGATCACTCCCACGCGAATGCCATCAGTCAACTCACCTGTCACAAGGACGGTGAAGCTCGGGTGAAGGCCTGCTTTGGCAGCCGGGTAATCGTTGTGCCTTACGTCATGCCGGGTTTCATCCTGGCCAAGACGGTGCACGAACTCATCAAAAGCCGGGACCTGCGCAAGGAAGGCATAGAAGGCCTGGTGCTCCTGAAGCATGGTCTGTTCACTTTCGCTGATGACGCCCGTGCCAGCTATGAGAAGCACATCGAACTGGTGACCCTTGCGGAGGACTATCTGAAGTCTCAAGGTGGAAAGACCGCAAAAACCATCACCACGGAGCAGCCACTGAGCAGCGGAGAACTCCTGAAGCTGGCCGCCCTCCGGCGTGAGGTGAGCCTGAAGCGGGGCTTCCCCCAGATCGCACGGCTTGACGCAGGGGCGGTGGCTGCGGCGTATTCCGAGATAGGTGATGCGGCAGTGCGCGGGCCTTTGACACCAGACCATAGCATCCGCACCAAACGCATCCCCGCAGTCATTGGCGAAGACATGGCGGCAGATGTGCAGCGCTACGCGGAAGAGTATGCCGCCTACTTCCAGCGGAATGCAAAAGGCGAGACCATGCTGGACCCGGCACCACGCTTCGCACTGTGGAAGGGACGTGGCATTGTGAGCTTTGGTGACACACTCAAGGACGCGAAGGTGGTGGCAGACATCGCAGCGGCCACAGCTGCTACCATTTCTCAGGCGGGCGATGCATGGGAACCCCTGCCGGAGAAGGATATTTTTGAGATCGAATACTGGGAACTCGAGCAGGCCAAGCTGAAGAAGGGTCCGGCGCGCAAGGTGCATCAGGGCAAGGTGGCCCTCGTCACAGGCTGTGCGGCCGGCATTGGCTTCGCTATCGCAGAAAGCTTGGCGGAACAAGGTGCGCAGGTGGTGGGGCTGGACATCGACAAAGACATCCCCGACATCATGAAGAAAATCGGTGCCTTGGGCATCGTGGTCAACCTCACGGAGGATCAGCCCGTGCAGGATGCGATTGAGTTCACCGTTCGTGAGTATGGCGGCATTGACATCGTGGTGAGCAACGCAGGCATTTTCCCGAAGAATGATCCCCTGGACACGATGGCTCAGTCAGACTGGGATCGGACCCTGGCGATCAACCTGACCAGCCACCAGAAGCTCATGAACAAGGTAATCCCGTTCGTGAAGCTGGGCATGGAGGGCAGCATCATTTTTGTAGGCAGCCGCAACTTCAAGGCCCCTGGCCCTGGTGCATCCGCTTACTCCTGTTCCAAGGCCGCACTCACCCAGCTCTGCCGCGTGGCGGCGCTGGAACTGGCTCCGTGGAAGGTGCGCGTGAACATCGTGCACCCGGATGCCGTGTTCGACACCAAGTTGTGGACGCCCGAGGCACTGGCCAAAAGCGCTGCACGCTACAACATGACGGTGGAAGAATACAAAACGAAAAACCTCATGAAGGTGGAGATCCGCTCCAAAGACATCGGCAACATGGTAGCCGCCATGGCCGGACCTCTCTTTCTCAAGGTCACCGGGGCCCAGATTCCTGTGGACGGAGGAAATGACCGAGTGATCTAAGAGCGCCCCCACCGCGCCACGGAAGCTCACAGAGCGTCTCGCTACACCATTCTGCCCAGGGCCTTCTCCACTTCCTCAAGGTCCCGCAACAGGCGGACGCGCTTGCTCTTACCCAGCTGAGCGGAGTAGCTCTCCGCAGCGCTTCCACCAAGCCACAGCTCGCAGTCGGCGGGCAGGAGCTCCCGAGTGTGCCGCAGTTCTGCCAGGATTTGAGGATCATCCTTGGGGAACACAATGCTCAGCGCGGTGATGCGGGCACCGCGCTCTCTGGCACAGGCAGCGATTTCTTCTGCAGGCAGTCCCGGCCCGAGGTAAGTGACTCTCATACCGAGATCTCTCGCCGTAGCCGCCACCAACAGCGCACCCAACTCATGCCGCGTGCCGCATGGCGTGGCGATGACCATCTCCGGCGCATTCACGCTGGTTTGCAATCCCGGCACAGGAGCAGACAGAAAATCCCGCACCACGATGGTGTGAAGATGCTCGTGGGCCACTCGCAGCCGACCATCATGCCATGCGTCCCCTACCAGTTGGATCAAGGGAGCCACGAGATGCTTCACGGTGGGGCGGTGACCGAAACGACTGCGCGCCTCATCCAGCAAGGCGCGGAGGCGTTCCCCAGAGTAGTCTTCGATGGCGGAGTAGCACGCCCTGACGTAGTCCCGCACATCTGGTTTGGAAGACGCTAGCGGCGCTGGCGATGCCGTGCGCCCTGCCAGCGAGCGCAGCACCTCCGTGGGCTGCCTAGCCACATGGCCTATGCCATGCCCCCGCTCGGACAGCTCCTTCAGCAGACGAAGGCGCTCGATGTCCTCCTCGCCGTAAAGCCGTCGGTTGGTGCCGGTACGGTTGGGCGTAAGGGCACCGTAGCGGCGTTCCCAAATGCGGATAAGGTGACAGGAAACGCCGCTGAGCTGAGATGCAATGCGGATCGTGTGCTGCATGCGTGGTGAGCGGGTTACGATGGATGACTCCCGAATGGGCGCAAGTTTTGCTTGTTGCACTGCATGGGGGCCGGGCTTGGATGCGTCTTGTGAACGTGGTTGACGCTTTTTTCATGACTCAACTCCAGGCAGCACTGGGACCAGCAGCCGTTTTGACGGCTCCCGAAGACCTGGTGGTCTATGGCTTCGATGGCACCGCCGCACTCAAGGCACGTCCCGGCGCAGTGGTCCTGCCCACAAGCACCGAGCAAGTGGCCGCTTGCGTGAAGCTGGCGCGTGAAGCCTCAGTGCCAGTCGTCACACGCGGCTCAGGCACCGGTCTCAGCGGCGGCAGCGTGCCAGTGGACGGCTGTCTCGTCATCTGCTTGGTCAAGATGGATCACATCCTGGAAGTCGATGAGGCCAATCTCACGCTCCATGCCGAGTGTGGAGTCATCACCAAAGAGATCGATGACGCGGCGTCACGCTGCGGATTGTTCTATCCCCCAGATCCCGGCTCCATGAAGATCAGCACCATCGGTGGCAACGTGGCCGAAAACTCAGGCGGTCTCCGCGGACTGAAATACGGAGTCACCCGGGATTATGTCATGGGCATGAAAGTCGTGCTGCCCACCGGCGAAGTCGTTTGGCTGGGCAACAAGTGCGTCAAAGACGTGGCTGGTTACTCAATGAAAGACCTGTTTATCGGCAGCGAGGGCACACTGGGCATCATCACCGAGGTGCTGCTCAAACTCCTGCCCAAACCCAAGGCAAGGCGCACCATGCTCGCGCTCTACGATTCCATGGAAGCGGCGGCGGAAACCATTTCCGCCATCATCGCGGCAAAAATCATCCCCTGCACGCTGGAGTTCCTGGACCGCATGACCGTACGTTGCGTGGAGGATTTCGCCAAAATAGGCCTCCCCACCGATGTGGAAGCTCTTGTGCTCATGGAGACAGACGGCCACCCCACGGCTGTCGAAGAAGAAGCCTCACAGATGATGACGCTGGCTACCAAGCACGGGGCCAGGGAGGTAAAGCTCGCGCAAAGCGAGGCCGAGGGGGCCACCCTAGCTAGCGCCCGGCGAAGCGCCTTCTCCGCACTGGCGCGCATGAAGCCCACCACCATCCTGGAAGACGTGACCGTGCCACGCAGTGAGCTGGCTCGAATGGTGAAGTTCATCAATGAAACTGCCGCACGTCATCGCCTGCTCGTGGGTACCTTCGGCCACATGGGCGACGGGAATTTGCATCCCACCTTCCTCACGGATGAGCGAGACGAAGACGAAATGCACCGCGTGGAGCTGGCACTGGAAGAAATCGTGGCCGAGACCCTTCGTCTGGGCGGCACCGTCACCGGCGAGCACGGCGTGGGACTGGCGAAAAAGCCTTTTCTTCGCCGCCAACTCGGAGAGGGCAGCTTTGAACTCATGCGCAGCATCAAGCAGGCGCTCGATCCTCTGGCCCTGCTCAACCCGGGCAAAATCTTTGACCTCCGCCACTCATGAGCAGCCTGCGTGAAATGGACTACTCCGTAGTGCAGCAGTGCATGCACTGCGGCATGTGCCTGCCCACCTGCCCCACCTACATGGAGACCAAGCTGGAGCGGAACAGCCCCCGAGGCCGGATCGCCCTCATGCGCTCCATCGCAGACGGCGAGTCAGAGGTCAATCAAGCCTTCGCTGAGGAGATGTATTACTGCCTCGGCTGCCTGGCGTGCCAGACGGCCTGTCCTGCAGGCGTGAAGTATGCGGAACTCTTTGAGATAGCGCGGGCGGAGATTGAGCAGAAAAAGGTCTTGCCCGGCGTGCAGCGGACCTTTTGGCGCTGGCTCACCCTGGAAGTGCTCTTCATGCGCCCCTGGCTGCTGCGCCTCGTTGGTATGCTCCTGCGCTGGTATCAACAAAGTGGTCTGGAATCCCTGCTTCGTCGCCTGAACTTCATGGGCCTGATGCCCAAAAGCCTCGCTGCACTGGAGCCACAAACGCCCCGCATGGCCGAGGCGTTTTCAGATGACCTCATCGAGCCAGTCGAGTCCCCCAGGGATGGCATCCGCTGGCGCGTGGGCATGCTCACCGGCTGTGTGCAGGACCTGGCTTTCAGCGACGTCAATCGTGCTACCGTGGACGTGCTTCTGAAGAATGGCTGCGAAGTCATCACTCCCCGCAGGCAGTTCTGCTGCGGCTCCCTTCACGCGCACAACGGAGCCGTAGAGCACGCCAGAGAACTCGCAAGGCGGCAGATTGACTCCTTCGATCTCGATGCACTGGATGCCATCATCACCAACGCAGGTGGGTGTGGCTCACATCTGAAATCCTATGCTCACCTGCTCCACGATGATCCCCTCTACGCAGCGCGCGCCAAGAAGTGGGACAGCAAGGTAAAAGACATTCACGAGTGGCTGGCGCACACAGGTTGGAAGAAACCGGAAGCAGGCTGCGGCGCAGAGCGCGTGACCTACCACGAGAGCTGCCACCTCACTCATGGACAGAAAGTCGTAAAGGCACCGCGTGACATCCTGCGGAGCATTCCGGGCCTGGAAGTGGTGGAGCTTCCAGAGTCCAACTGGTGCTGCGGCAGTGCCGGCATCTACAACATCACCCAGCCAGAGCAGTCCGCAAAACTCCTGGAACGCAAGGTAAAGAGCATAGAGCAAACGGGTTGTGAGATGGTGGCCACCTCCAATCCAGGGTGCCATCTGCAAATCGCCAGAGGCCTGGGCAACAGTGGCCAGGTGAGCCAGCCGGTAGTCCTCCTCGCGGCAGCCTACCGGAATGGGGGCGAGCCGCTGGAACGATAGGAACCTGGGCAGCTTCCCGTTCTGGCGTTCCTTCTCCTTTGGTGTAGGGATGTAGTCAGATGACCCCACGCCGA
Organism: uncultured Verrucomicrobiaceae bacterium; assembly: GCA_964538625.1. Lineage (GTDB taxonomy): Bacteria > Verrucomicrobiota > Verrucomicrobiia > Verrucomicrobiales > Verrucomicrobiaceae > JAEUHM01. Next base: position 6,471 of record CAZIGH010000041.1, on the reverse strand, counting down.
CAACCCCTCCGAGTCACCAACCGACCGCCGCGCAGAGATCCCGCACCACCCATCGTCAAAGCCGATACCACTAGCTGGGCCCGGCCCTGGGTGCAGATGAAATACTTCTCCTTTGCTCCGGCGGTGTATCCAAACATGCTCGCAGGCGTCTCTCCCGACGCCACAGCCGGTGAGCTGGTGACCGTGTACGACCGAGACGGGCAGGTCTTCGGGCGCGGCATCTACAACCCACGCGCCAAGGTGGCTGTGAGGGTGCTTCAACATGGAGACGAACCCTTTGAAGAGAGTGATCTGGATGCCCGCGTGCATCGCGCCATCGCACTGAGGTTGCAGCGGTTGGAACTTCCCGGGCGCACCGACGCCTTTCGCGTCATCCACTCGGATGGCGACGGACTCGGCGGCCTTGTCGTGGACCGCTACGCAGATACCCTATCCATTGAAGTCTCCACCCTCGGCATGTGGCTGCGCTTGAGACGCTGGCTGCCCGTGCTGCATGAAAACCTCGGCACCAAGTCGCATGTCATTCACGCAGACCCCGAGATCGCCCGCATGGAAGGCATGAGATTAGCCGATGTGCCAGAGATCGACGATGAAGCACCTCGCAGTGTCAAGGTAAAGGAAGATGGCGTGCGCTACTTCGTGGACTTCAGTGAGGGGCACAAGACCGGCTTCTTCTGCGACCAGCGTGACAACCGCAGGCGTTTCGCTGAACTGGCGCGCGGCAGCCGTGTGCTCGACCTGTGCGCCTACACCGGAGGCTTCGCCCTGAGCGCAAGAGTCACCGGTTCATGCTCAGACGTCACCGCTGTCGATCTGGATGAAAAAGCGGTCGCGCTGGCGAAGAAGAACGCAGACCTCAATCAGGTGCGGCTTAATCTCGTTCATGCCGATGCCTTCACCTGGGGCCGCCAAATGATCGCCAATGGTGAACGGTGGGACAGTGTTGTCGTCGATCCACCCAAGTTCGTCACGAGCCGAGATGATGAGCTGGCACAGAAAGGCCGCAACAAATACTACGACCTCAACGCCGTGGCGCTCCAACTCGTGAAGCGTGGCGGCCTGTATGTCAGCTGCTCTTGCTCCGGCCTGCTCGACGTGGCGGAGTTCGAGGAGATCGTCATGCGCGCCGCCCACCGCAATAAGCGCAAACTCCAAATCATCGACCGCACCGGGCCAGGACTCGATCACCCCGTGATGTCCAACGCCGCCGACGGCCGATACCTGAAAGTCCTCTGGGCGATCGTATGGTGATCAAAGTCTAGCGTGGACCTAACCAGCTACCACCAGTCTATCTGAGACTGATGGAGCGGGTGACGCGATTCGAACGCGCGACATCTTCCTTGGCAAGGAAGTGCTCTACCACTGAGCTACACCCGCGATGCGCTTGGGGACCGCTATGTTGACAAACTCGGCCCGTTCTTCAACCAGAAAATCAAACAAATCTCATTTTGTTTGTCGTCCTCTGAGTGCGCCCTCCTGAAGCGAAGGTTCAGCACCAGTTGGAGGCACGACGGTCCAGTTCCCCGAGGAAACGGACCTTCCTGCCCAGCACGTCACAGCGCCGTCAGTAGCCGGTCATGGATGCCGTCAAAGCCACCGTTGCTGAAGACGATGATGACGTCACCGCTACGAGTGCGCTCGACGAGACGCGCAATGATGGCGTCCGTATCTGGCTCCTGCCAGCACTCCCGCCCTGCCGCAGTCACCTCTGACGCCACCTGATGAGTATTGAGACGTTGGTCGGCGGGCACCTTTTCCGGCGCAAACACCGGCGCAATGACGGAGCCATCAGCCTGTTTCAGCGCCTCAATGAGAGCGGCCTGCAGGACGTTGCGTCGGCTCGTGTTGGAGCGCGGTTCAAACACGGCCCAGAGTCTGGACTGCGGATACTTGGCGCGCAGTCCACGCAGTGTCTCACGAATGGCCGTTGGGTGATGGCCAAAATCATCAATGACAGTGATGCCGTTCTTTTCGCCACGAACCGTCTGCCTGCGGAAGACGCCTTTGAATGAGCCAAGTGCAGCCCGTATTTCATCGTCACTCAGCCCCCCGAAGCGAGCGGCACACACAGCCATGGCTGCGTTGCGCACATTGAACTCCCCATTCATCGGCACCTCAAACGGCGCTCCGTTCACTGTAAAACAGGAGTGGTCCGCCCCGGCTTCAGTGACGATGATGCGCTCATCACACTCCGCACCCAGCCCCACCGTACGCACGGGTGCCGGGCAGGTGGACTTGAGGGACATGGCATTGGCATCATCACCGTTGATGAGCACCAGACCATTTCGAGGCACCAGCAGTGTCATGCGGCGGAAGCTGAGCAGAATGTCTTCGAGATCGCGGAAGATGTCTGCGTGATCAAACTCCACGTTGTTAATGATGGCACACTCCGGCAGGTAGTGGAGAAACTTGGAGCGCTTGTCAAAGTAGGCCGTATCATACTCATCCCCTTCAATGACAAAGTGCGGACTGTCATTGAACCGCGCACCGGCGTCGAAGTTCTCCGGCACTCCACCGATCATGAAGCCTGGCGCACGACCCGCGTGTTCAAACATCCATGTCAGCATGGAGGTGGTGGTGGTTTTTCCATGCGTACCGGTAACGACAAAGCTGCGTTTCCCCTGGATGACCTGGTGCTTGAGCAGTTCGGCCATGGAAGTGTAGGGCAGCTTGCGATCCAGAACCGCCTCAAGTTCCGCATTGCCACGCGAGATGGCATTCCCAACGATGAAAAGATCTGCCTCCTCAGGAAGGTTTTCCGCCTTGTAGCCTGACATGAGTTCTATCCCCTGCTCTTCCAGCAGTGTGGACATGGGTGGATAGACGGCATTGTCTGACCCGGTGACGCGGTGACCCTGCTGGCGCAAGGCAAGCGCGGTGGAACCCATGGCGGTTCCGCAGATGCCGATGAAGTGAAAGTGCTTGGCTGAATGCATGAAAAGGAACAAGAAGCGAAAGGAGGCGCCCGGGAGGGGCGGTAAGTAGAGCAAAGGTCTGCGGAACGCAACTGGACGATGGCGGGAGTCGAACAAAACACGACTAATCCTATCAACAAATAGGATTTTACTTGCTCCGACCTTGCTTTCGTGTTTTCCTCGCCGACTATCCCCACCCTCCAGCCGCATCCTATCATGAGCAAAGCATCCGTCGAAGACATCAAACTCGCATCCAACGGCCTCCGTGGCCAGTTAGCCGAACAGTTTGCAGACGAAAGTCTGAGCCATGTTCCGGATGACTCCAACATTCTGCTCAAGTTCCACGGCTCCTATCAGCAGGACGATCGTGACGTACGGGCCGAGCGCTCCAAACAAAAGCTGGACAAGGCATGGAGCTTCATGATCCGGAGCAAGATGCCCGGTGGGCGCATCACGGCGAAGCAGTGGATGATTCATGATGATCTCTGCACCAAGGCCATGGGCAACATGCGCCTAACCAACCGCCAAGGCATCCAGCTTCACGGCGTGCTCAAAGGCGGACTGAAGGAAGTCATTCAAAACGTGTGCCACAGTGGTCTCACCACCATGGGAGCTTGCGGTGACGTGGTGCGCAATACCATGGGCCCCGCAGCACCCGTTAAGGACAAAGTGCATGCAGATGCCCAGCGCCTCACCGAGGAAATCAGCCAGCGCTTCCTGTGGCGTTCCACCGCCTACGCTGACATTTGGCTGGATGGCGAAAAGATTGACCCGGAGTGGATCAAGGATCCCGAGGTGAATCCAGCGGTGCGCGAGGTAACAAAAGCCGCAGAAGGAGAAGACCCGATCTACGGCAAGCTCTACCTGCCGCGCAAGTTCAAGATGGCCGTGGCCATTCAGCCCTGCAATGACGTGGACCTCTACTCGCAGGACGTGGGCTTCGTTCCCCATGTCGTGGATGGCGAGGTGGAAGGCTACACCATCACGGTAGGCGGCGGTTTTGGCATGAGCCATGGTCAACTCATCACCCGGCCCTTCCTTGCACAGCCGCTGTTTTACGTGAAGCGTGCCCACGTCGTGGACGCTACGGAGGCTATCGTGACCACCCAGCGTGACCACGGCAATCGCACTGAGCGCAAAAACGCCCGCATGAAGTACACCGTGCAGACCATGGGCATCGAGGCCTTCCGCGCCGAAGTCCAGCGCCGCCTGCCCGGCATCGAAACCTTCCCGGCGAAAGAGCTGAAGTTCGACACCGTGGAAGACACGCTAGGTTGGCATGAGCAAGGAGATGGTAAGTTCTACTGCGCCGTTTATGTGAGCATGGGCCGCATCGCCGACGTGCCGGGCAAGCCCCAGTACCGCAGTGCCTTTGCAGAGATAGCTACCACATTGGACCTCCCCTTCATCGTCACGCCGAATACGAACCTCATCATCGCCGACGTAGCTCCCGAACAGAAGGATGCAGTCAACGCCATCCTTGCCAAACACGGCGTGGTGCACGCGGATGAAGCGGGCTTCACCCGTGCCCGCAAGGTGGCTCACGCCTGCGTCGCGCTACCCACCTGCGGCCTCAGCCTCAGTGAGTCCGAGCGCGCGCTGCCCGGTATCATGGACAAGGTGGATGCCATCCTGAAAGAACTCGGTCTCGAAGATGAGCCGATCCTCTTTCGCATGACTGGCTGTCCCAATGGCTGTGGCCGCCCCTACAATGCGGACTTTGGTTTCGTGGGGCGTGCGCCCAACAAGTATGCCATGTTCGTGGGTGGCAGCATCCGCGGCAACCGCCTCGCTGGCCTCGAGTACAAGAGCGTGCTGGGAGACGACATTCCCGCCAAGGTGCGTGAGTTCCTTCAGGCCTTCAAAGACGAGCGGCAGGAGGGAGAGATCTTCGCCGATTGGTTTGCCCGCACCCGCACCACCGGAGAAGCTCCCACGCCCGAGCAATTCCATGTGGAACTGGCTGAACGCGCCGCGAAACTTGCCGGGCAAAAGACGGAAGCAGCGGGCTGACGATGCCCCTCCCCACGTAGAAACGATGACGCGATGCAGCCCACTCGGGCTGCATCGCTTTTCCTACAACGCCCTCAGAGATATAATCCGCTGTGAGCCTTGGCGGTGCGCTCACCAGGCACAGTCTTCCTCCGTCCTCGCTCAACTCAGCGAGTGGTCGTGCCGGTGGCAGGAAGTTCCGTCAAAGTGACAGGCACTTGCCAAGCACTGGCCCCGGTCGGGACAGTCTGCAGCATTTTTACATCCGTGATAGGCTTCACGGTTGCCGCTGCTCCTTTGACTGATGCGCCCACTACCGGAGCGGCTTTCGCTGCGAGTGCCGCCGGAGGTGCCCCAGGCTGGACAGGCTTCATGTACTGAGCCTGGGCGAGAGCCATGCGCTGGTTCTGCAACTCACGCGGCTGCACTTTGATCCATTGCTTGGGTGACCAATAGTCTCCCATGAAACGCTCTCGCGGTTTCGCCCTCACATAAATCGCGTCTTTGTCAAAGAGCGTATCGGGCACGTAACGGGCACCTACATCGGAGACATAGGGCGGGTGCTCCAGATTGGGAGGACCCTCCGTCGCTTCCAGCAGATAGTCCACTCCGTCCAGCCTCACCACTACCCAAGCATGGCCACCCATGTCGCCGTAGTGCCCCAGTGCCACCCGAGCCTGAAAGCCACGCGCCGTAAGCCAGTCCACGAGCATGATGGAGGAGTCTTCACAATCACCCTGGCCCAGGTTTTGGGTCTCTAAGGCCGTCTGCCACACATCACGCTCCTTAGTTTGGCGGTTGGAGTCCTTCACGTATTTGCAATGGCTCACTACCGCTCCCCAGATGGTGTACATGTCGTTGAGCCGGTTGCTGTCTGGCGGAAAGTAGGCCGGCGGCTGGTAACCGGTTAGGAACTCATTGGCATACCGATAGCGGCCCTGGGCATCCGCTGCGATGACGCCGTAAGAAAGGCGGCACTTCTGGCACTCCAGGTTGATTCCCAGATCGCTGCGCTGAACCTCAGAAGCGTGCTCGTGCCCGCAGTGTGCGCATACGTTAAAGAAGACATTTCCCTTCCCCGCAGTGATGGCTTCTGGCGTCAGATCCTCAAGACGGCGAACGGTAATAAGAAGCCCATGGTAGCCTAAGCTTGCCTTGAGTTTGGTCAGGTGAACCGCCACATGTGTGGCGTCCTTCTCGATCTTCCCACAAAACTGCTGGAACTCGTTCAGCAAGCCCTGAAGCCGTGGAGCGCTCGTCGAATAGGCATCGATGCTGAAGTAACGAGGGTGCTCGATCTTGATGCGCTCGCACAAGGCATTGAGATTCTCCAGATCAAGGGTGGCGCTGTTGTTTTGGAGCCAGTCCTGCAGCGGCACGTCCACATGTACTAGGGACTCGTGGGCAGTGATGCGCTGGTAGTTGATGCGATCTACCAGATCCACCCGGAACTTGTCAGGCGGATAGCTCGCCTCTGGATTGCCAACCACATTTCCGATCCAGTGGCGGGTCTTTTCTGAGAGACTGGGGTCCAGGTGTAACGCCACGCCGGCGGTGAGCACCG
>CAZIGH010000040.1:0-51607 GCA_964538625.1 uncultured Verrucomicrobiaceae bacterium | reverse complement strand
AGCCGATGGCGAAGAGCTTATCGTGGGGTTGGTGAATCTCGTCCTCAGGCATGGCGAGCACAGAAAGCAGCGGGCAAGGACAGCCAACCCAAAAGTGGGACTGAGAGGGCAAAAACGAACTGCGGCACCGTGGCGAAACTCTGGCCTGACTTATTGATGAAAAGCTACTGCGACTTGCTGCAAGCCCGCATTCGCGGCGTTGGGCTTGTTTTGAAAGGCATCGAGCCTTCACCCATGCACTGAGCCTTTCAAAACTGGAAGTGTCCGCTTGATCGTTAAAGCTCACATTCGGTGGGTGGAGGGTGGAGAGGGTGACATTTCTGGCATTCAACGTGCTTCTTGCATAATGGCCTCCCTCGGTTTAAGAACCTGACCCCCTCGTTCCGGGCTTGACCGGTGACGTGGGGGTTTTTTGACCATGAAATATCCTTTTTACCCTGAAGAGATTCCGAATGAAGGCAGCCTCCACCGTATGGATTTGGAGGGTGATGCCTGTGGTGTGGGCTTTGTTGCGAACATTCATGGCAAACCGAGTCGCAAGATTCTGGACATGGCCCTTACCGGAGTGTGCAATGTGCAGCACCGTGGTGCGGTGGATGCGGACCGGGTGACAGGGGATGGGGCAGGTGTGCTGACGCAGATTCCGCACAAGCTTTTCGAGCGCATTGTTTCGGAGATGGGCCAGAAGTTGAAGCATCCACTGGACTTGGGTGTGGGTGTGTTTTTCCTGCCCAATGACCAGACGGAGCGGCTGAAGCTACAGCTCATCGCGGAAGGGATGCTCCGGAACCGGGACATCAAGGTGATCGGTTGGCGCGATGTGCCGGTGAATCCGAATGAGCTGGGGGACAAGGCGCGTCGTACGATGCCGTTCATCCAGCATCTGCTGGTGGAGCGGCCTGAGGAGATGACGGATGACGCTTTTGAGCGTCAGCTTTATTTGGCCCGGCGTGAGTTGAACCTCCGTGCGCGGGAGAACAAGCTTGCGGAGTATTACGTGTGTTCCTTCTCGCATCGCACGATTGTCTATAAGGCGCTGCTGCTGCCGTCTTCTTTGGAGAAGTTTTATATTGATCTCCAGAGTGATGATTACGAGACGGCGCTGGCACTTTTCCACCAGCGCTTCAGCACGAATACTTTCCCCACCTGGGCGCTGAGCCATCCATTTCGGATGCTGGCGCACAACGGTGAGATCAATACAGTGCGCGGGAACCGGAACTGGCTCAACAGTCGCACCAGTGACTTCGCGCATGAGGTATGGGATGGAGAGGAACATTTGCTGGCCGATGTGATCCAGGCGGGACAGTCTGACTCGGCGAGCCTGGATGCCGCATTGGAGCTTCTGGTGCAGAGCGGGCGTGATCCTGTACACGCTATGGCGATGCTTGTGCCGGGTGCGTATGGCATTGATCCTGGTACGAGCGAGGCGTTGAAGGCGTTTTATCAGTATCACGAGTGCTTCAGTGAACCGTGGGACGGGCCTGCTGCGATGGTGCTTACGAACGGCTTGAAGGTGGTGGCCAGCCTGGACCGCAATGGACTGCGCCCGAGCCGCTGGAAGATGACGGAGGAGGGTATCTTTGCGCTTGGCTCTGAAGTGGGCATCATTCCGATTGATGATGCGAAGGTCATCCGTAAGGGGCGTCTGGCGCCGGGTCAGATGCTTGCTGTGGACATCTTGAAAGGCAAGGTGGCTTTTGATGATGAGATCAAGGCGGATCTGGCTGCCCGTCAGCCGTATGGGGAGTGGCTGAAGCACCGCACAAGTCTTACTGCGCAAGCGCCGGAGGTGCCGTCTGGGGACCTTGACGTCTTGGGTCTGTCTCAGAGGCAGGCTGCTTTTGGCTGGACGAAAGAGGAGATCGACATGGCTCTGGTGCCAATGGTGCAGAAGGGCGAAGAGGCGGTGTATTCCATGGGGGATGACGTGGCGCTCAGCGTGCTGTCGAAGCGTCCTCGGCTGCTGACGACGTACTTCAAGCAGCTGTTTGCGCAGGTGACGAATCCGCCGATCGATCCGATTCGTGAACGCGCCGTGATGTCGCTGGATGTGGTGCTGGGCTGGCAGCGCAACTTGCTGGGCGAGACTGAGGAACATGCAAAGGTGGTGCATCTCACCTCGCCGTTCTTGTTTGAGAATGAACTGGGCACGCTGAAGGGGCTGAAGGACTATTCGCACCGTGTTCTGGACATGACGTGGGCGGTTGCGGAGGGTCCGCAGGGTATGAAAAAGGCGCTGGATCGCCTCTGTTACGAGGCCGAGGCGGCGGTGAACGACCATGTGCGCATTCTCATCTTGAGTGACCGCGCCGTGGCGCACGATCGTGCTGCCATCCCGGCGCTATTGGCCACAGGGGCGGTGCATCATCATTTGAACCGCAAGCAGGTGCGGATGAGGCTCAGCTTGGTGGTGGATACGGGCGAGGCGCGGGACACGCATCAGATGGCTTGTCTCTTTGGCTTTGGTGCCAGTGCGGTTTGCCCTTACTTGGCCTTTGAGACCATTCGTGAGGCGTTGGAGAATGACAAGACGGCGCGCAAGCCGTCGCTGGAGGGTTTTGACTTCAGCAAGGCGCTTAACTACTACCGCAAGGGTTTGGAAAAGGGCGTGCTGAAGATCATGTCCAAGATGGGCATCAGCGTGCTGAGCAGTTACACTGGGGCGCAGATCTTTGAGGCTGTGGGTATAGGACAGGAGGTGATGAGGTTTGCCTTCACGGGTACGCCGAGCCAGATAGGCGGCATTGGTTTTGCGGAAATCGCAGAGGAAGCGCTTGCGCGTCACGCGGCTGGCTATGGCGCGGCGCTGCCGGAGGGGCAGGTGAGTATCGACTTAGGTGATCCGGGCTTCTTCCGTCCACGGCGTGAGGGTGAGATGCATGCGGTGACAGGTCCTGTGATCAAGAACTTCCACACCTTTGTGAAGAGCGGGAAGCAGGAGGATTATCAGGCCTACGTAAAGGCGCAGCTGGAGAATACTCCGGTGGCGCTGAAGGACTTGCTGGAGTTCGTACCTGGAAGTGATGGACCTATACCGATCGATGAGGTGGAACCCATTGAGGACATTCGGGTGCGCTTTACGACTGCCGCGATGTCCATGGGGGCGATCAGCCCGGAGGCGCATGAGGCGCTGGCGATTGCGATGAACCGCATAGGCGGCAAATCGGACTCTGGTGAAGGTGGGGAAGATCCCAAGCGCTTCAAGCCGTATGAGAATGGGGACTGGGCGAACAGCAAGATCAAGCAGGTGGCGTCTGGGCGATTTGGCGTGACTGCCGAGTACCTGGCGAATGCCTGGGAACTGGAGATCAAAATGGCGCAGGGAGCGAAGCCTGGAGAGGGAGGCCAGCTCCCGGCCGTGAAGGTGAACCGGATGATCGCACGTCTCCGGCATACGACGCCTGGGGTGATGCTGATCAGTCCGCCACCGCACCATGACATTTATTCCATTGAGGATCTGGCGCAGCTCATCCACGATTTGAAGGAGGCGAATCCTCGTGCACGTGTGTGTGTGAAGCTGGTTGCTGAAACGGGTGTGGGCACTGTGGCGGCAGGTGTGGCCAAAGCGAATGCAGACATCATTCTTGTCAGTGGGCATGACGGTGGCACGGGCGCTTCGCCACTGTCCTCCATCAAGCACGCAGGGCTGCCCTGGGAGTTGGGTCTGGCTGAGGCACAGCAGGTGCTTCTGCTCAATGGCCTCCGAGAGCGCGTGACGCTGCGCACCGACGGTGGGCTGCGGAATGGGCGGGACATTGCCATCGCTGCCATCCTGGGTGCAGAGGAGTTTAACTTCGGCACCATAGCGCTCATAGCGCTTGGCTGCGTGTATGTGCGGCAGTGTCACCTGAACAACTGCCCGGTGGGCGTGGCCACAACAGATCCGAAGTTCCGCGCCAAGTTTAAGGGTAACCCGGACCATGTGGTGAACTTCTTCAATGGCGTGGCTCAGGAGGTGCGCGAAATCATGGCCAGCCTGGGTGTGGCGAAGATGGATGACCTGATCGGTCGTACCGAGTATTTGAGGCAGCGCCATGTGCCCGACCACAAGAAGGCCAACCTGCTGGACCTTAGCCCCATTTTGAGGGATGTGGGCAGCCAGCTGGGGCACGATGCGTCACGCATCTGCACCATGAATCGCAACGACGGCCTTGATGAGCATCCGCTGGATGACAAGATCATCCAGGCTGCCAGTGTGGCCATCAGTGACAAGCGCAAGGTGCAGCCGCTGAGGTATCGGATTCAGAACACGTTCCGCAACATCGGCACGAAGCTCTCGGGCGAGATCGCGCTGCATCATGGCAATCATGGGTTACCGGATGGTACAGTGGATGTCACCTGTGAAGGCAGCGCTGGGCAGAGCTTTGCCGCATTCGCCTGTGGAGGAGTGAAGCTGACTCTGGTGGGCGAAGCGAACGACTACGTGGGCAAGGGACTGTGCGGGGCGGAGGTCATTCTGAAACCTAGTCCGAAGCTCCGGCCCGAGTATAAGACGTGGGAGAACAGCATTCTCGGAAACACCGTGCTCTACGGTGCCACGAGTGGGCGGCTCTACGCGGCGGGAAGGGCAGGGGAGCGCTTCTGTGTGCGGAACTCCGGAGCCATCGCTGTGGTGGAGGGCATCGGAGACCATGGTTGCGAATACATGACTGGCGGTGTGGTGGCGGTGCTGGGCAGCTTTGGAAAGAACTTTGGAGCCGGTATGTCCGGTGGTGTGGCCTACTTGCTTGATGAGGAGGGCAAGTTCCCTGTGCTGGCAAATCATGAGATGATCAAGGGTGAGCCGTTGAGTGATCCGGAGGACATCAACCAGATCAAGAAGCTCATTTACGATCACTTGGACAAGACGGACAGCCCGAGGGCGAAGATGATCCTGGATGACTGGCCTGCGTATCAGGCAAAGTTCATCAAAGTCACTTCTAAGGCGGAACCTGTGGCCATACCGCCGGAGGAGGAAGCAGGGCTGGTGGAGGGCAAACCGCTGGGTGCCTCGGCTACTTCTTGAGTTTGTGAGGGTGTGCAGGCCGTTCGGCCTGCACGCTCAGTGCCTCGAACCCGCCGTTTGTCTATCATGGCGGAGGGGAGGGGCTAGGCGGGCACTTCTGAAGACAGAAAAAGCGGATTTTCGGTTGAGAAGTGAGATGATCTTGGCATCATCACCTTCCGCGCTGGTCAACAGCCTACGTGCTCACGTGGCGGAATTGGTAGACGCGCTAGATTCAGGTTCTAGTGAGTAACATCGTGGAGGTTCGAGTCCTCTCGTGAGCACCATCTCAAAGGTATTGAGTGCGCAGCCACCACCTCTAAAGCGCACGAAGGAACTGATGCAAGACGCTGGATTTGTCCGCCAGGCATTCGCCAAAATAGCTGGTCGTTATGTCCTGACCAACCACGTGCTCAGCATGGGGATAGACGTACTGTGGCGGCGGCGTGCCGCACAGGTGGTGGCAGGGCTGGCTCCTCGCGATGTGCTGGATCTGGCCACGGGCAGTGGCGACCTGGCCGAAGCGATCCAGCGTGCCTGCCCTGAGGCGCGCGTGCTTGGAGCGGATTTCTCTCCGCCGATGATGGCTCATGCCCAAGTGCGGGGACTTGAGGCACTGATGGTGGCAGATGGAATGAAGCTGCCGGTGAAGAGCGGTGCTTTCGATGTGGTGACGGTAGCGTTTGGGCTGCGGAACATGGCCTCATGGCCGACCGCCTTGAGGGAGATGCAGCGTGTGCTCAGGCCGCGTGGTCATCTGGTGGTATTGGACTTTTCCATGCCTGCGCACCCTGTGATAGCGAAGGTTTATGCGTTTTATCTCAGCCGGGTTATGCCCCGTGTGGCTGGTGTGCTGACTGGCGAGAGGGGAGCATACGAGTATTTGTGCAACTCGATCCATGCGTTTCCTTCGGGCAGTGGGATGGAGCGCTTGATGCTGGACAATGGCTACGAGTGCGCTACAACCGAGCCGCTTTCTTTTGGAATCGCCTCTCTCTACGTGGCGAAGAAAGGGTAGGCCATCCAGTGCCAGGGTGGGCGCAAAGGGGAGCACTTGCGCTTAAAGGCGCTGTTTGTGGTGTGAATCAAAGGCGAGCGCCGCCAGCTCTGCATAGTAGGGGCAGCTTTTGAGCAGCTCTTCGTGCGTGCCGTGGGCTACGACTTCACCGAGGCGGAGGACGTAGATGCGGTCTGCCTCGATGATGGTAGAGAGACGATGGGCGATGACGAGGCTGGTGCGGTTTCGCCGGAGTCCGTGCAGTGCTTGCTGGATGAGGTGCTCACTCTTGTTATCGACGGCGGAAGTGGCTTCGTCGAGTAGCAGGATGGGGGCGTCTTTGAGAAAGGCTCGTGCCATGGATAGGCGCTGGCGTTCACCGCCGCTGAGCCTCATGCCACGCTCACCGACCTCGCTGTCGAGTCCATGTTCCAGCCGACGCACAAAGTCGTCTGCACAGGCTAGCCTAAGCGCGGCCCACAGTTCCTCATCGGTGGCGGTAGGTCTGCCGAGAAGGAGATTCTGCCGCACGGTGGTGGCGAAGAGAAACGCATCCTGCGTGACGTAGGCGATGTGGTCCCTGAGGCTTGCCCTGCTGATGTTTTGCAGAGGCTGGCCATCGAGGGTGATGCGACCTGACTGGGGTTCGTAGAAGCGGGTGAGAAGCTGGAACAGCGTGGTCTTGCCCGAACCGGTGGCACCAACGAAAGCCACGGTCTGGAGCGGCTCCACGGTGACGCTGATATCATGGAGGATGGGGCGATCTGGGTCGTAACCGAAACGCAGGTGCTCAAAGCAGATGCGGCCATTCACTCCTTGGAGCTTTTGGCCGGAATGGAGGTCTTCATGGCCGTCATCGTCCAGCACATCGAAGACCCTTCGCGCTGCGGCGAGGCCGGTGACCATGTTTTGATTCACGCCGTGCAGCCGGGTAATAGGTTCGTAAAGGAAGCCGATGAGGAGGATGAACTGGGTAAGTTCTCCTATGCTCATGCGGCCTTGAACGCACCACCATGAGCCTACGGCAAGGAGCAGGATGAGCCCCATCTGCCCGACGAAGCTCATGAGCGGACCGTAGATGGCGGCGGCGGCCATCATGTGCTTGTGGATGCGCTGGAGGTGGCGGCTGCTCTGGTTGAAGCGCTCCTGCTGTGCTTGCTCGCTGGTGTAGCTCTTGATCTGGCGGATGCCGGCTATGGTATCGAAGAGCATGGAACTCAGAGCGCCTGCGGCTTCTCTTGCTTGTTTGGCCCTGGGTGCGAGGAGCCGCGCATAGATCCAGCCCCCGGCGGCCAGCAGTGGAACGGGCGCCAGGATGACCCACGTCAGCGGCGCATTGGTGTAAAACATGACGGCAGCTACGATGAGGACCTGGAGCACGGAGGTGAGGCCCTGCTCGATGCCTTCGAGGATGACGCGCTGCGTGGCCGGCACATCGTCTGCCATGCGGGCCAGAACGTCTCCTGTGCTTTGTTTGTCGAACCAGCCCAGCGGCATGTGTGCGATCTTGCGATGCAGCTGGGCGCGAAGGTCAAAGATCATGCGCTGCTCAAAGACCGCATTCACTCGGGTGCGGAAGTAAAAGAGCAGCTCGCGGCCGAAGTGGGCTGCCAGAGCCAGCCCGGCTGCCTGGAAGATGAGATCAGAGCGCTTCTGGGGAATGATTTCGTCCAGGAACCAGCGCATGACTCCGGGAAACACAAGAACGAGGCAGGTGCCTGCCACGGCCAGGACGAACTGGAGCAGTGCGATGCGCCAGTGCCCAAGCGCGAACCACAAGAGCCGTATCCCGGTAGATGAAGGTGCTGGAGCTGGCGTTTGTAGGGCGGAATCCATGCTGGGTTGGGCGTAGAGAAGTAGCCATGGATGGCCGGACGTCGAGATGAGAAGACGAGGGTTTTTCAGGGACTGCTTGATTCCCTTTCTGCTTCGTTGTTTGAGGGGGGGATGAGTTTGGACATTCTTGAGCGCGACTACGCGGGCTACATTTTTGATTGTGATGGCACATTGGTGAACTCCATGCCCTTGCACTATCTGGCGTGGAAAGAGGCGCTTCGCCAGCATGGTGCCACGTTTGAGTTCACGGAAGACATGTTTTACTCTCACGCAGGAGTGGCGGAAGTGGAGACGGTGAAGGTGCTCAACGCGCAGTTTGGTACGGCCATCGATCCGCATGGACTGATGAAGACCAAGATGGCCATTTTTAATGAGCGTCTGCCGGAGATCCAGGTGGTAGAATCGGTGGCTGCGGTGGCGCGAGCGCTTTTTGGGAAGGCGAAGATGGCGGTGGCCTCGGGGAGCGAGGAGATCACCGTGCGGCGCTGTCTGGGGCACACCGGACTGTTGCCCATGTTTCCGGTGATCGTCACTCCAGCTGATGTGAAGCTGGGTAAACCTGCGCCTGACATGTTTCTGCTCGCTGCGGAGAAGCTGGGTGTGGACCCGACCGGGTGCGTGGTTTTTGAGGACGGCATGAGTGGTGTGCGTGGGGCTAAAGCCGCAGGGATGGACGTCGTGTGGGTGGAGCGGGATGGCACGCTGCGGCGCATGCCCTGAGTCGAGAGCGAGCCATGGAAGCAAGGAAATCTCCGGTGGGAGCGTTCAGTAAGCCTCAGAATGTCCCCACTGGAAGAGAGTGTAATCAAGACGCGACGTGAGTTCCTGACCACGACGGCGAATGGCGTGGGCATGATGGCCCTGGGTGCGCTTTTGACTGAGGAGGGGCTGATTTCACCAGCGAGCGCGGTGACTGCTGGCGTGCGAGGTGACCCACTGCTGCCTCGGCAACCGCATTTTCCGGCTAAGGCGAAGAACTGCATCTTCATCTTCATGGAGGGTGCACCGAGTCAGATGGATCTGTTTGATCCGAAGCCGAAGCTCAATGAACTGCACGGGCAGGCTCTGCCTGAGAGCATGACGAAGAATGTGCGCTTTGCATTCATTCGCAAGGAGACGGCGCGGCTGATGGGCAGTCCGCGCAAGTTCGCCAGGCACGGTCAGAGCGGCATGGAGTTTTCAGACTTGCTGCCACACATGGCGAAGACGGCGGACGAGTGGCTCATGATCCGCTCTCTGCACACGGAGCAGTTCAACCATCATCCCGGCCAGCTTGTGCTGCACTGTGGACGAGCCGCTTTTGGTCTGCCTACCATGGGGTCCTGGCTCACCTATGGGCTGGGTAGCGAGTCACGGAACCTGCCTGGTTACGTCGTTTTGAGCGCGGGCCGCGGGACGAGCGGCGGTGCCTCGCTGTGGCAGAGTGGTTTTTTGCCCAGTGTGTATGCGGGGGTGTTGTTTCGCAATCAGGGTGAGCCTGTCTTGAACCTCAAGAACCCTGCGGGGCTACCAATACACCTTCAGCGCAGAGGGCTGGATACGCTTTCGCAACTCAATCAAGCCCGATTTGACAGAATGGGAGACCCGGAGATAGCGAGCCGCATTGCTGCTTACGAGCTTGCCTTTCGAATGCAGAGCGCAGCGCCGGAGTTGATCGACCTGAAAGGCGAGGATCCGAAGACGCTGGAGATGTATGGCGTGAACCGTCCGGATCCGCCTATCAAGGCGGCCCGCGGTGGCGGGCCTGGGCAGTATCGGTCTTTCGCTACGAACTGCCTGCTGGCTCGCCGTCTGGTGGAGAGGGGGGTGCGCTTTGTCAGCATCATGCACGCGAGCTGGGATCACCACAGCAATCTGGACAATGAGCTGGCATTCAATGCTGGGATGGCAGACCGGCCGATCGCGGCGCTTATCAGGGATCTCAAGCAGCGTGGCTTGCTGGAAGATACGATGGTCGTGTGGGGCAGTGAGTTTGGCCGGACGCCTTTGGGAGAGAACCGTGGAGGAAGGCCGGAGGTGACCGGGCGGGATCATCACCCCTTTGCGTTCACGATGCTGATGGCAGGAGGCGGGGTAAAGGGCGGGCTGACCTACGGTGAGACGGATGAGATAGGCTGGAGCATCGTGAAGGATCCCGTGAGCCTGCATGACTTCCATGCCACCATGCTGCACCAGTTTGGCTTTGATCACCTGCGGCTGACGCATCGGTTTCAGGGCCGGGACTTCCGGCTCACGGATGTGGCTGGCCGTGTGGTGAAGGAGTGGATTTAAGGGGGGCAGTCGGAGTGGGCTGGGACTGTACGGTGGCTTGAGCGA
This sequence comes from uncultured Verrucomicrobiaceae bacterium, assembly GCA_964538625.1. Classification (GTDB taxonomy): domain Bacteria; phylum Verrucomicrobiota; class Verrucomicrobiia; order Verrucomicrobiales; family Verrucomicrobiaceae; genus JAEUHM01. The sequence continues at coordinate 41,474 of CAZIGH010000040.1, read as the reverse complement.
TCAGCTGGCCATCAAGTCCTCAATCTCTTCTGCCTCCACCGGGATGTGAGCCATAAGGTCCACGGCCCCTTCGTCGGTGACGACGATGTCGTTCTCAAGCCTGATGCCTATGCCTTCCTCTGGGATGTAGATGCCGGGTTCTACGGTGAGCACCCAGCCGGGCGCGAAGGGTTCGTGCATGAGGCCGACGTCATGCACATCGAGCCCCAGGACGTGGCCGAGTCCATGCATGAAGTATTTCCGGCAGGCCAGGTTGTCCTCCGTTTGCCTTCTGATGTCGGACTTTTTGAGGAGGCCCAGGGAGAGGAGTTCTTCATTCATGTGAAGCTGCGCGTTCTTCTGCCAGTCACGGTGCAGGGTGCCCACCTTGGCGGCAGAGATGCTGGCGCGCATGACGCGGAGGACGGCGTTGTAGATCTCCTTCTGCCTGCGGCTGAACTTGCCTGAGACCGGGATGGTGCGGGTGAGGTCTGCGTTGTAGTTCGCGTAGCTGGCACCCACGTCGATGAGCAGGAGGTCGCCCTTTTTGCAGCGTTGATCGTTCTGGTTGTAGTGCAGGGTGCAGGCGTTGGCACCGGAGGCGATGATGGGGTTGTAGGCAAACTTGGCCCGCTGTCTGGTGAACTCGTGGATGAACTCCGCCTCGATCTCGTGCTCGAAGACGCCGGGCTTTACAAACCTGGCCACGCGGGCGAAACCATCCCTGGTGATGTCGATGGCCTGTTGAAGGAGGTCGAGCTCGGGCTTGGATTTGACGGACCTAAGTTGGTGCATGAGCGGTGCGACCCGACGGAAGGTATGGAGCGGGTAGAGCCGCTTCATGTCGGTGATGAAGCGGTCATCCCGCGTTTCTGTGGCAGTTGCGGCGCGTTTGTGCTCGTTGGTGTTGAGAAAGAGGTTGTCTGCATCGAGCACGAGGCTGCGAAGGATGCGCGGCATTTCACTGAGCCAGCGGATGTTCTCTATGCCTGAAATCTTTGTAGCCTCTGCCTTGTCATGCTTGTGGCCCTCCCAGGTTTTGAGGTGCGCGTTGGGCTGGCGTAGGAAAAGGATCTCACGCTGCTTTGGATCATGCGCATCTGGACTGATGACGAGCACGCTTTCCTCCTGCTCTACGCCGGTAAGGTAGAAGAGATCAGAGTTGGGAATGTTCAGGAGGGTGCCGTCTGCATTGGTGGGAGGAATGTCGTTGGCGTTGAAGACGGCCACGGATTTGGCAGGCAGCAGAGCGGCGAGGCGCTGACGATTGCCGGCGAAGAGGCTGCTGGGGATGGGCTGATGACGCATGAGGTGGAGGTGAATCAAGACTCTTCGGTGGAGACGCTGCCGCTGGTGTCTGTGCTGACGGCCTGTTCTAGGGCTCGCCAGGCGAGCATGGCGCATTTGACGCGGGCAGGAAACTGCTGCACGCCTTCGAGGAGCTGGAGCTCGCCGAGTTCTTCTTCGGCGCTGGTGTCACGATTCTCCCCGGTGACGATGCCGCGGAAGGCACTGGCCAACTTGCCTGCTTCCTCCCGGCTGCGGCCTTTGAGTTTTTGTGTCATCATGGAGGCGGAGGCCTGGCTGATGGCGCAGCCCTGGCCGGTGAACTTGACCTCGGAGAGCTTGTCGTCCTCGATGCGAACGAAGACGTCGATCTCATCTCCGCAGCTTGGGTTGTCCCCATGCACGTGGCGGCAGCCTTCGCCATGGAGTTCGCCGTAGTTTCGGGGCTTGCGGGAGTGATCCAGGATCACGGACTGGTAGAGTTCACGGAGTTCGTCGTTCATTGTTACAGACCAAAGAAGCGGTTGGCGTCGTGGAGGATTTCGATCATGGCATCAATCTCCGCCTTTGTGTTGTAGAAGTAGAAGGAGGCGCGGGAGGTGCTAGGGACCTTGAAGCGCTTCATGAGGGGCTGGGTGCAGTGGTGGCCACCGCGCAAAGCGAGGCCGTGACTGTTGGCGAAGGTCACGAGGTCATGCGGATGGGCGGCCTCCATGGTGAAAGCTGCTAGTGCGCCGCGTGGCTGGCCTGTGGGCGGTCCCAGGATACGGAGACCCTTCACTTCGGACAAGCGAGACATGGCGTAGGAGGTGAGGTCCTGGTCATGCTGCCAGATGGCCTCACGCCCCAAAGTGTCAAGGTACTCCGCCGCCGCACCGAGGCCGATGGCACCCGAAATGTCTGGGGTGCCTGCCTCGAAGCGTGCAGGCACTGGTTTGAAGGTGCTGGATTCCAGGCTGACTTTCAGGATCATTTCACCGCCGCCCTGCCAGGGTGGCATGGAGTCGAGCACGGTTTTCCTTCCCCAAAGGGCGCCTATGCCGGTGGGGCCGCACATCTTGTGGCCGGAGAAGGCGTAGAAGTCGCAGCCGATGTCTTGAACGTTGACAGGCATGTGGCCTGCGGATTGAGCGCCGTCCAGGAACACAGTAGCTCCTACTGCGTGGGCACGAGCGCAGAGTTCCTTGGCGGGGTTGATGGTGCCGAGAGAGTTGGAGACATGGACAAAGGAGAAGAGCTTCACCTGATCGGTCAGCAGCGAGTCGAGCTGATCGAGGTCCAGGAGGCCGTCATCGGTGACGGGGATGTGGCGGAGGGTGGCTCCGGTCTGCGCGGCGAGGAGCTGCCACGGCACGAGGTTGCTGTGGTGCTCCATTTCGGTGAGGAGAATGACATCTCCCGCACGCAGGTTTTTGCGTCCCCAACTCTGAGCCACCAGGTTCACGGCTTCTGTGGTGCCGCGGGTGAAGATGATTTCTTCCTCGCTGGCGGCACCGATGTAGGAAGCGATGCGTCTGCGGGCGGCTTCGTAGGCATCTGTGGCTCTCATGCTGAGTTCGTGCAGACCGCGGTGCACGTTCGCATTGTCCCGCTCATAGTAGCGCTGGAGGACGTCCAACACGGCGCGGGGCTTTTGAGAGGTGGCGGCATTGTCGAAGTAGATGAGGGGGCGTCCGTCCACCTGCTGGTCAAGCACGGGAAAGTGCTGCCTGATGGCGTTCCAGTCTGGTGCGGGGTGGGTGGGGTCTGTCATTCGCATGAGCATACTGGCATACGAGTGGCAGGCATCAACTGCCCCGTCATCCTTTGCGAAATGACGCAGAGACACTATTCTCCAGCATGTCCAGCACGCCAGCCTCCCCCGTCAAACGGCCACCACGCCGTCGCTGGCACCGGCTGCTGCGCTGGCTCGTTGTGCTCATGACGGTGTTGGTGGTGGCGCTTGGGTGCGGCTTGTGGTGGGCCTGGAAGAACCAGACTGCGGTGGTGCGCCTAGCGCTTGCCAGGTTGCCCATGCCTGTGAGAGTGGAACTGGGGAGTCTGGATGCGGACTGGGAACGTGTCGTCATCTCGGGTTTGAAGATTTTGGACAAAACGTCTGCCCAGCTTCTCGCTGATGTGCCGCTGGTGACGTGGCGACCGGAGTGGGACAAGGTAAGGCAGGGGGAACTGGGTGAGCTTGAGGTCCAAGGTGCTGGAGTCAGGCTCTCGGGGCAAACGCTGGCCGCCTTCGCCTCAGCGGATCAACGTGGGTCGGCTTCGGACTCCATGCCATTGCGGTTCTCTCGCTTGAAGGTGACGGGGGCCAGGTTTGAAATGGAAGGGACGGCTGTGTTTCCGAAGGTGAGTCTGGAAGTGGATTGCGAAGGCACGGATCTGCGGGTAGGCGAGCACCCGCTGCCTCACTTGGGGGATTTTGAACTGGCATTGAAGAACGTGGTAGTGGATGACCAGGCTTTGACCTTGCCCGGGGTGAAGCTGGGTGGGTCGCTGGACGCGGCTTCGGGTTCACTCTATTTCGCGTCCGTGGAGATGGCACCTGTGGAGCTGAAACTTCCGCCTGAGTTCATCGAGCGCGTGGCTCGGACGACGAAGTCTTCATCCACCAAGTCAGACTCCGAGTTCCCTTTGAAGAGCATTCAGATAGACAGGATGGCACTGCCGTCGGTGAAGCTCGACACTACGGAGCTTGAGAGGTGGCCGAAGGTCACAGGGGAGCTGGCGTTTCAATCTGAGTCCATTCGTTGGAAGGATGGGGGGGGCGTCTCGTTTGGTTCTCAAACGCTTGCGTTGTCAGAGGTGGTCATTCGGCCGCCAGAAGGGGGAGGAGTCATTCGTGTGCCTAAGCTCGCCGCCACGGTGCGGAGCCATGATGCCAGTGAGCGCATAGAGGTGGAGAGCGTTCAGGTGGACCGTCCAGTGGTAGAGTGGGCTCAGGGGTTGGAAAACTGGCTCATAGCAGGAGACGGAGGCGGAGCTGGAGGGGGCTCGTCAACGGACATGCCTGCCATCGCACTAGGGAAGCTTGAGCTCAACCAAGCAAGCCTCAGCCTCAGCAGGACGACGAGCGTGGCGTTTGAGGGAAGGACGGAACTCACTCTCAAGGCGGGGGCGCTGCGGCTGGATGGCCAGGGGTTGCGATCCGCTGGAGAGCAGTCGCTGGTGATCTCGGACCTTACCCTAGCTGAGCATCCTCCGTCCCGTGAGCGGGCGCTGGATGCGTTCCTCAAGCTGAAACGCGGCGAGCTGGTGCTGGTGCCTGACGACTGGTCTCGTAACAAACAAGTGCGAAAGCTTGCATTTGACTCTGCCAAGGTGTCCATGCTGCCAGAGAACAGCACGTTTTTGCAGCCAAGAGCTTCCGGCGGTGGAGCCACCGCGCCGGGTGGGAGCCAAGAGCCGTGGTGGCAGAAAGTCCGCTTTGAGCAGCTCATGCTCACTGGTGGTGATGTGAATGTCTCCTACACCGCAGCGCAAAGGGTGGACATCTCTGCGGCGGTGGAGGTGAAGACGGAGCCTTACAAATCCATGGATGGAAATGTGTATCACACCGTTTCGCTGAAGCATCTCCGCATTCTCGCGCCGGAGCTGGCGGAAACGCCAGTGACGAATGTGGAGGAAGTGACCGCCACCGTGGAGTGGCCGTCACTGTGGACGACACAGCGCGTTGAATCCCTACGTGTGCGAGGAGGCGAGATGGACGTGAACGAGGTGATGAAGAAGATTACTGGGGCCAGCCCATCCACGAACGAGGCGGATGCACGTCCGTCAGTGCCTGCTCCACCAATGGATTCAGCGGCGCAGAAGCGGGGTGGATGGCACATCAACCGACTGGCCATAGCGGACACATACATCACGCTGCACCGTCTGGCGCCGGGGCTTCCGCCGTTAAAGTTTGCCTTGAACTACGATGTCTGGGATATGCCACTGGAGCCGAAAGAACTCATGGGCAGGCTGGAGCCACAGAAGATCGAGCTGAGCCACCTGTCTCTGCGCTCACCATTCGATCCGCTGAGGGAAGTGGCCATCATGAACTCGATTTTCATTCACTTCACCTTGGATGGGTTGCTTGCGGGGCGGATAGACCGGGTGGAAGTACTGAGTCCTACGCTCAACGTGGGCGAGGATCTCTTTTGGTATGTGGACTATTACCGCAAGTATGCGGCTGGGGAACTGCCTGAGGATGAGCCTGCGCCGCGTATCGTCTCCACGGACCCGAAGTTTGCCTTTGACGCTGCGGGAGACATTCAGGTGGCTCCGCCGGGAAGTGGGGGCTGGACCGTGGAAGAGCTGGCGGTGACCGGTGGCAAGCTGGTGGTGGCACCGAAGGGCATACCACTGCCAGGCATACCCAGGCCGTTCCCATTCAGCTTTGTGACGCGGCTGGAGAACGGCCAGTTTGAGGCCGAGCTGGAGATACCTTCTGACACGTACACGTGGGAGAATCTGAAGCTCGAGTTCGAGAACCTCCGCGGGCATGTTCTCTTTAATCTTCCGCACAAGCAGGTGAGCAACAACCTCACGGAGACCTTCCGGGTGGATGTCATCCGCTACAAACAGCTCCACATAGAGGATTGCTTTCTCACGGTGACCTATGACGCGGCAGGCATCTACGGCCAGTTCGGTGGCAAGGCGTATGAGGGATACGTGAATGGGGGATTTAACATCTACAACGACACCTCTTTCACATGGGATGGCTGGATAGCCGGTACGGGCGTGCGCACGACGGAGATCACCCAAAAGCTCACTCCCACTTATTTGCTGCTGGATGGGAAGGTGGATGCGACGGTCATCGCGCAGGGGAACATGTCTGAGGTATTTCAGACGGACATCAAGTTCATGAACACCGAGCCTGGCAAGTTTTCCATTACCACGCTGAACAGCGCCCTTGACTCCATACCCAGAGACATTCCTGGCTACCTGCAGGACATTACCCGCATAGGCATTGAAACGGTGAGGGATTTTGACTACGACAAGGCGGAGGCAGAGGCACGCTTTTATGGACGGGAGGGCAGGGGACACCTGCGCTTGAGTGGTCCCTACGGTACGCGCAACATAGAGGTCAATGTCTTTGACCACCGCTGGAAAGTGAACAAGAAGCCTTCTGCAAACTCATCTGAGACCCTTCATGCAATCGAGTAGATTCCACCTCACAGCCGCAGCGCTCCTGACGCTTAGCTCTTGCAAGCTGCCAGACGTGAACTTGGCTACGCCAAAACCCATCGAGGTGAATCTGAACATGCGGCTGGATGTGTATCAGTTTTCAGGCGATGCTCCAAAGGATGCTGAGAAGGCAAAGACGCTGGCGGAGGCGAGTGAGCGAATGCGCAATCGTCAGTCTGAGATTCAGGAACTGAAGAACAACCGTTTGGTCGGCGAGGATCATCGCGGGCTTCTGCACCTTAGGGAAGTGCCTGGAGGGAAATGGGGAGACCGTGTGAAGCAGGTAGTGGTGGAGGAAAATGACGATCGAATGCTGGTGATGCGGGATCAGGCGCAGAAAAGCAACCGGACTTTGATCGAAGTGCAGCAGGAGCAGTGGAAGCTTCGTTCTGCCAGAGCCTACAAGGGGGAGTGGATCGAAGTGGAGGGTGAGAAGGAGGGAACCTTCAAGTGGGTGCAATCTGAAGGGCCGAAGGAGAAGGAGCCTGACAAAGCGCAACCCTGAACCTGGAGGTTGGGGCTTGGCGCAGCGAGGTGCGGGAAGCTCACGACACCGTTCTGGCCTGCGTCACTTCGCGCGGCGGGCTTGTCGGCCTTCCGGCGAGCCAGGTTTCCAGCCCGATGACCCAGAGCAGCGCAGCAAGGAGGATGAGCCAATATTGTTGCCTGGCCTCGAGCGCCTCATGCTCTAGGCGGAGAGTCTGCTGCGGGTCGGTGGCGGTGGTGTCGTCATTTTGAAGGGTGACGCCAGCGGCTGTGAAGGCTGATAGAGGGTGCGGCGTGAGTCGGCTTTCCTGAGGCGGGAGGTTCACCGCGTAGGGAACGGTGGCAATGAAATGGCCGGTGGTGTTTTGCACCGCATGGCCACTGGGGATACGCTCTCCGGTGAGAAGCTGCTGCTCGACGGGGCGTGTGCCGGGGATCTGGCTAAGGAGACCATCTAGCAGGGCGATGAAGTGCGGGCTGTGGGCGAGCTGGGAGTCCTTTGGATGCCAGCCGGTGGTGAGCAGGTGCACGATGCCTTTGCCGACGGGCAGTTCTAGGAGGGCGGGGCTTCGATCGTCGAACTTCATCAGAGTCGTGGCGTGGGGTGGAAGGTCTTCGAACGTTCGATGATGCCAGATGTGGATGCGCGAGAGGTCGGAGAGGCGTGGGTCACGAAACGGTTCAAGCGCCGGGTGCTCGGTCTGCAGTTCGGCGATGAGGGCGTAGTTCTTTACCTCCGCCTCGGAGAGGGTGAAGCGGTGGCCGGTGAGTTTCTCGAGGCTTGCTGCGTTGGTGCCTGCGGTGGCGAGGAGCAGTGCGCGGCTGCCGTCCTCAATGCTGCGGCGTGCGGCGCTCTGGAGTGCAGGGGGCAGGTTCTCAGGCAGGATGACGAGCCAGTCTGGCTGGTGCCACTGCCCGGGGGCATCAGAGTCAATGATGTGGAACTCTGGGATGAGGTGGCGTGTAGGCTGGAGTGCCCGCTGAAGATAGTAAAAAGGTTGCGAGGCGTCGTCCGCCTTTGCCTGGTTGCCGAGTGCGGCGATGCGGATGCGTTTTGGCTGGTGAGGTGCCAGGTAAACCACGTTGTCCAGCGGCCAGTCGTCATCACTGAGCTTGAAGGTATGGGGTTTGTCATCCTTGGGTCTTGGCACGCGGAGGATGCGGGTGGCGCCAGAGGGAATTTCGCCAGCGGCCAATGGGGTGGGATCTTCATCCATGCGCAGGGTGAAGCTGGCGGTGTCTGCTTCCGGTGCATTGGTGAGGCGAAGGCGAATCATTTCAGCTTCATCACTGGCACTGTCATCGGCAGCGGCCAGTGCGAGGGCGCGGTTGTCAATGGCGTCGGTGGTGATCTGCTCGATGGTGAGTGTGACGTCCTGCGGCCAGGTGAAGGTGTTCAGCGCGGCGAGTGAAGCGCCTTCCTGAAGGTCGCTGATGAGGATGATTTCTCGGGACGAGGGCAGCGGGACTGTGGCGTCACTGGTGGTGCGGGTTTCATCCAGCCAAGTGGTGGCGGTGATGAGGGCGTGGTCGATGCGGGTGGCACCTTGGGTGGGTTTGACTTGAGCCAAGACGCTCCGAATTTGCGCAGCTCGTTCTGCGGGGCCCATGGCGTCGAGCTCACGGAAGGGGATCTTTTGATGAGCCTCCGTGTCGAAGGTGGCCAGCGTGATGCGGTCCTGGGGCGTGAGGGATGAGATGACTTCAAGCAGGCGTTCGGTTGCCTCCTTCCAGAGTTCGGCGCGGGACATGGAGGCGCTTTCATCTAGCAGGATGACGAGGGCTTTGCCGGTGCCGGCGGTGGCCTGCGTGGTGACTGCGGCGTTGTAGGGGCGGGCAAACATCAGAGCCAGAATGAGCAGTACGAGGCAGCGCAGCAGGAGGAGAAGCCAGCGCTCAAGTCGGCGCTTCGTGGTGGTGACTTGCGGAGAGGTGTCGAGGAATAGGAGGGAGGAGAACTCCGTGACCTTCGTGGGTGGCTGCCTCCGCAGATGGAGCAGCAGTGGCGCCAGGATGGCTGCACCGGCTGCGAGGAAGAGCGGAAAGAGGAAGGACATGAGGGTGGCCTGCTACTCGGGCAGGCCGAGGTTGTCTTTGATGAGCACGGGCTTGGCGCTGCCGTGTTTGATCCAGGGACTGCCAGCGGGTGCTTTGCGTGCGCAGTCGGTGAGGGTGTTGCTGGTGAATAGGATGTGGGTGGAATCGTCGCTGATGGACAGGGCCTCAGCATCCGTGCCGCTGAAACTGTTCCCGGTGAGGGTGATGGATTCCGCCTTCTGCAAGATCACGCCGCCTTGTGCATCGAGCTGCATAGGGTCGTCATTCTTGGGTATGCGCTTTACCGTGCCTTCGCCGATGTAGGAGTTGGTGAAGGTGTTGCCGGTGATGGAGTGGCGGCCTCCGTTGGTGACGCGGACGCCGAACTGATGGACGAGAACGAAGGTGTTGGCTGAAATGGAGCAGCCCCACGCGTCATCGAGGTCGATACCGCCTTCCAGATGGTGTGCGATGACGTTGGCGCTGAGAGTGATGCCGTAGGCATCTCGGCGGAGAATGATGGCAGTGCCGTTGCATTCTTCAATCATGTTGCCCGAAACGACGGAGCCGTAGGTGTTCTCGATGACGATGCCGTGGCGCAGGTGGTCGTCGATGTTGTTGCCGGTGGCACAGAGGTTAAATGCGTCGATGCAGTGGATGGCGTCCTGGTTTTCCTCAAAGTGGTTGGCGCTGACGACGATGTCGTGCCCGCCCTGGATGCGTAGGCCGACGGTGGCGTTGTAGGTGAGAATGGAGTCGGAGATGCGGGGGTCCTCATAGCAGTCGATGAGGTTGATGCCGCAGGCTCCGTGATGATCCACTGAGACGCCGTGGAGGTAGATTTCCTGGATGTCGAAGGCGTGAATGCCGTCGCCGGATTTGGGATTGCCAGAGATGCGGAGGTCTGCCACCTGCACGCGCCACAGGCGTGCCTTTGGGTTGGTCTCGAAGTCGGCGGGGGCGAGGATGAGAGCGTGGGCACCGGCTTCGTTTTTGTTGATGATGTGGGTGGCGGCTCCACTGCCTTCGATGCGTGTCTCAGGCGTTTTGAGGCGCAGGGGCTCGGTAAGTTCGTAGTTTCCAGGCGGTATGCGAACGATGCCTCCTGTGGGTGGAACGGCGTCTAGGGCGGCCTGAAGATGAGGATGCTGGCCGGCATCAATCATGACGGCATGGGTAGCGGAAGCCAGCGCGAAGCTGAAGACGACGGTGCGCAGGAACATGGATCAGTTCTCCGGTGTGGTTTCGACAAGTTTGCGGATGACGTGCTCGGTGGTGATGCCCTCTGCCTCGGCACGGTAGTTGACCAGAATGCGGTGGCGCAAGACGGGCTGGGAGAGCGCCACGATGTCCTCAAAGATGACATGGGTACGGCCATGCAAGAGGGCACGAGCCTTCGCTGCGAGAACGAGGCACTGGCTGGCTCGTGTGCCTGCGCCCCAGCTTACCCAGTCTTTGATGAAGTCTGGTGTGTGCGGCTGGCCTGGACGACTGCGAGCACTCAGGCGCACAGCGTAGCGAACGATGTCTTCCGCGCACGGTACTTGGCGCACGGTGGCATGAAAGAGCTTCAACTGCTCACCAGTGAAGAGTGCATTGACCTTCTCGCCGCCGCCGGAGGTGGTACGCTGCACGACAGCTACTTCGTCAGCCTCTGGAAGGTAGTCGATGACTACATTCAGCATGAAGCGATCCAGCTGCGCTTCGGGCAGGGGATAGGTGCCTTCCATCTCGATAGGGTTCTGGGTGGCGAGCACGAAGAAGGGGCGCGGCAGTGCATGAGTCTCGCCTGCCACGGTGACCTGGTGCTCCTGCATGGCCTCAAGGAGTGCGGCCTGGGTTTTGGGCGGCGTGCGGTTGATTTCGTCCGCGAGGATCATGTTGGCGAAAATGGGTCCGCGATTGAAGACGAGTTTGCGCCTGCCATTTTCATCCTCCTCCAGGATCTCGGTGCCGGTGATGTCACTGGGCATGAGATCCGGCGTGAACTGGATGCGCTGGAAACTGAGGTCAAAGACCTGTGCAATGGTGCGAACGAGAAGTGTCTTGGCCAGTCCGGGTGCACCCGTGATGAGGGCGTGACTGCCGGAGAGGAGAGTGACGAGCATCTGGTCCACCACCTCGGTCTGGCCCACGATGACTTTTGATACCTCCTGATGAATGGCGTTTCTTGCGGCGTGGAGCTGCTCGACAGCCTGGCGTTGTTCGTCGTAGGAGAGTGACATGGATCAAGAATGGGGAACAGAAAGTGTGCCGGAGTGAAACGGCGTTAGGAAGACAGGGTTTCCGGCGAAAAGGCGGTTTTTTCTCGGGGAGCGGTGGAGCCGTGGCGAAAGTTGGTGCTTGTTGCACGAGCGAAGACGGAAAAGCGACCTTTGCAGAAAGAAGTTGTGTTGCGACGTGTTCTCAATAGTTCTTGCGTCTATGTCTCAATATTCCACACTCGCAGTCCTTCCTGCTGGTCGATTCGCCTCCATTGAGCGCGTGCTCGGCGCGGGTCCAGCGCTGACTCGGCTTCAAGAGCTGGGACTGGTGACAGGCACTCAGGTGCGCGTGGTGAGGCGTGCGCCCATGGGTGAACCGCTTGAGCTGGAGATACGCGGTTCACGAATCGCCATGCGGAACGAGGAGGCGCGCTGCTTTGAAGTGCGGGAGGTGCAGCCATGAGTCAGCCGGAGCCGATGCTTTTTGCTCTGGTGGGGAATCCGAACTGCGGGAAGACGACGATCTTCAATGCGCTGACTGGGCTGAGGCAAAAGGTGGCCAACTATCCCGGGGTGACGGTTGAGAAGAAGGTGGGGGAGTGCTGGTCGCAGCACGGGCAGCGCTTCCGCATCATCGATTTGCCGGGCAGCTACTCGCTGAACGCGCGTTCACCGGATGAGGCGGTGATGCGAGACGTGCTTCTGGGCCGCCAGTCGGGCACACCCAGGCCGAACCGGGTCATTTGCGTGGTGGATGCGGCGAACCTGGAGAGGAATCTGTACCTGGCGACGCAGGTGCTTGAGCTGGGGCTGCCCACGATCGTGGTATTGAACATGGTGGATGTGGCGGAGGAACGTGGGTGGCGCATTGATGTGGCGAAGCTGGCTGCACGTTTAGGCACCACAGTCATTTCCACGCAGGCGAACAGCGGCAAGGGCATCCTGGAGCTGAAGATAGCGATGAGTGCGCCGCGGGTGGAAGCGCCACGGTGGCAACAGCCTGCTCTGCCGGATGCGGTGACGGTGCAACTGGCAAGCAGTCGGAACGTGCTGGTAGAGGTGGGTGAAATCCATGAACACTCTTCCCTTCTTGAGCCGTTGTATTTGATCAATGACCATGATCCGACGCATTACGGCATAGCCGAGGAGCATGTGGGCCAGGTGAAGTCCTGCCGTGAGCGGATGGAGAAGCTCTGTCCGGGATGGGAGGAGAACTTTATCCAAGCCCGCTACGCTACCATCAGCGACATCTGTGATGAAGCGCTCAGACGTCCGGAGAAAGAGGGGCCTACGTTTACGGATAGGGTGGACAATGTGCTGCTGCATCCGTTGTGGGGCATCCTGAGCTTGTTCGCTGTTCTGGCTGCTTTGTTTTACCTCATGTTCAGCGCTGCTGAGGGGCCGATGGGCTGGATTGAGGGTATTTTCGGTTCGCTCGGAGAGTGGGTGCAGACGGTGATGCCGGAGGGGGATTTGCGGGACTTGATTGTGGATGGCGTGATCGCTGGCGTGGCGGGCGTGCTGGTGTTTCTGCCGCAGATTTTGATTCTTTTCTTCTTCATCGCGCTCATGGAGGACACTGGCTACATGGCGCGCGCGGCGTTCATCGTGGACCGGCTGATGAGCTGGGTGGGTTTGAATGGGAAGTCTTTCGTGCCGCTGCTGAGTTCTCATGCCTGTGCCGTGCCGGGCATCATGGCCACGCGTGGCATCGACAGCCCGAAGGACCGTCTGATTACCATCCTGGTGGCACCGCTTGCATCCTGCTCGGCGAGGCTGCCGGTGTATTCCCTCCTGATCGCGGCGTTGGTGACTACCAGTGAGGTGGCCACCTGGACGAAAGTGGGTTTCATGCTCGGGCTGTATGCGTTGGGCATCAGTGGGGCGTTTTTCTTTGCGTGGCTGTTCAAGCGCACCCTCATGCGCAGTGCGGGGTCTCCCATGATTTTGGAGCTGCCAGCTTACAAAAAGCCGGCCTGGGGGTCTGTGCTGTTGCAAATGTGGGAGCGAGCGGTCATCTTCGTGAAACGCGCTGGCACGGTGATTCTGGGGCTGACGATTCTCATCTGGGCGGCTTCCACCTACCCGAAGACCGAAGGCGCTTCGCCTTCAGAAAACCTAGCCAACAGCTTCGCCGGGCGTGCCGGACACGCCATCGAGCCGCTCATCAAGCCCTTGGGTTACGATTGGAAGATCGGCATAGGGTTGCTCAGCTCCTTCGCGGCACGGGAGGTTTTCGTGGGCACGATGGGCATCGTGTATGCGGTGGAGAGTGAGGATGAAGAGGACCTGATGCCCATCCGGGATCGTCTGAGGGAGGAGAAATGGCCGGATGGAAGACCGGTTTACACGCCTCTCGTATGTCTGAGCCTGCTGGTGTTTTATGTTTTCGCCATGCAGTGCATGAGCACGCTGGCCATCGTAAAACGGGAGACGAACTCTTGGCGCTGGCCGCTTTTCCAACTGGTTTACATGACCTCTGCAGCCTATTTGGGAGCGCTGGCGGTGTATCAGATCGGAAGTGCGCTGGGATTCTGACCGCAGGGATGGCGCTGGAACGGCTATGAGCGTTCTCGGCGCAAAACAAAAATGCGACGCCCCTTGCGAGGCGTCGCATGATGAGTCGTTCCGCAGTTACTTGGCCTTTGCGAAGAGATCGGCAACGGCGTTCCAGTTGACCACATTCCACCAGGCGGCGATGTAGTCTGGGCGCTTGTTCTGATACTTCAGGTAGTAGGCGTGCTCCCAGACGTCGCAGCCCAGGATGGGTGTGCCGGAGCCGTCCATGAGGGGGTTGTCCTGGTTGGGCGTGGAAGTGACGGCCAGCTTGCCATCCTTCACCACCAGCCAGGCCCAGCCGGAGCCGAAGCGGGTGGCACCTGCTTTGGCAAAGGCCTCCTTAAACGCGTCGAAGGAACCGAAGGCGGCATTGATGGCTTCTGCCAGTTCACCGCTGGGAGCGCCGCCGGCGTTGGGACCCATGATGTTCCAGAAGAGGCTGTGGTTGTAGTGACCACCGCCATTGTTGCGGACGGCGGCACGGATATCCTCAGGCACGGAGTTGATGTTCTTGCAGAGGTCCTCGATGGACATGGCCTCGAGGTCCGCCTTGCCTGCGATGGCGTTGTTCAGGTTGGTGATGTAGGTGTTGTGGTGGCGGCCATGGTGAATCTCCATGGTCGTGGCGTCGATGTGGGGTTCGAGCGCGGCTTTGTCGTAGGGGAGTTCTGGAAGGGTGTGTGCCATAGGTTTTGTGGGGGTGAAGTTTGCTTTGAGATGGGGTTGATAGCCTTTTTACGCCGTCCGGCAAGCCCGGGATGGCTCTTAGCGGATGAGAGTGATGGAAAGTGGGTAAAATGAGTGGCCATCATGGACGATTTTGGGGCTCTCGGTCGCGGCTGTTAAGGTGAGTGACGGACGGAAGGGCAGGGAAAGGGGTGAAGGAGTGGAGAAATGTCCGAGGTCAACCGAGATCAGGATCGGTGTTGAAGAGAGTGGTATTTATCATACATTCCATAGTAATGGTCATTGAACCCACTTTTCGTCGCTTCCGGTGCATTCCGATCCACCGCTCCCTTCATCCATGGTGTGCAATCTTGGTGGGTTTTCTAATGATGGCGGGAATGCACGTTCCCAGCCTTGGGCAAGGGCACGAATCTCAACCTGTGATCAACGGGCGCGTCTCGGCGAGCTGGTCCAATCCGTGGTTAGGCGAGTACTACAGCACCGCCCCAGTCCGTCAGTATCACGGCTCCACCCATAACATGGAAAATGGCAAACAGGCACTGCTGGAGTTTACGCCCTACTCCGTCGTGGACGCTAGACTGGAGCATCCTTTCACTCTTGGTAAGCTGCGTGTGGTGAATGGCCGCACCGTGTCGGGGACGGAGCTGCGGAATGCATTTCTCAGCGTGAAGTTAGGCCTGCCAGGGGCCGAGGAGGGAGCACCGATAACGCTTTTGTTCAGGCTGGTTTCTACCCCGGACACTGGCGATCCTTTAGTCAGTGCTGACACGGTGGATCTGGTGCCCGTTTCGTTCCCAGATAGCTTGGTGGGCGGACGTGCTATGAAGTGGAGCCTGTCTTGGAGCGTGGTGTCAGGCGGTGGGCGGCTTCAGGGGGACAAACTTTTTGTGAACGAAGACTCTGAGGTGGAGCTGGAAGTGTGTCTCACTTTAAGGCCTTCGAATCTGAGCGTGGGCAACCTAGTGTTCGTGGACAAGAACGCGAACGGGCGTGCTGATGCGGGCGAAGGCGTTCGTCGTGTGAAAGTGCAGCTCTTTAGGGAGGGGGACTCCCCTGGTGTCTCGCAGCCCTTGGATGAGACACGGACCACCTCGTCCGGCAGCTACAGATTAAACGTCATGGAACCAGGACGCTATTTTGTGCATGTGCCACCGAGTGAGTTCACTGTAGGCGGTGTGCTGGCGGGTATGGAGAGTCTGCCAGACGGCAGGATGTATGCAGGCATGACAGGTGGTGAGACGCTGGCTCGCGGTGCGAACGAAGTGCCTTTCGTCCACTACACACGCCAGCCAAAAATGATGCAAAACGGCATTTTGAGCCAGATCGCAGGGCTCGACATTCGCGGACCAGTGATGATCCATGGTCAGAGTGTCAGGAGTTTTGCCGAGTTTGGGTCCACTCTGCCCTACTTTCTTCAATCAAGAAGCACCTTGGTGCATCTGGGCAGACATCAGGTGACCGAAGGGTCCGTCTATGGAAAAGACCTTTCCGGTGCCAACCGCCTCGCTCTGTCACATGTGCCGACGCCACTTGGTGTGGGGTTGCTGCATGTGGTGCGAAATGAGCAACGACCAAAGCAATCCCTGTGGCATCTCCAAGACAGGGCGGCTGCGAGGGGCGTGCCCACATTGACGCTGAGCAGTACGAGCGTGTTTGGTGGTGAGTCTGATGCGGTGCGGGTGGTTCACCATTCCCCGGTCAATAATCTGCCACCGGAGCTTTACCCGCCCGGATGGCCTTCCGGATATGCACATCCGTGGGTTGTGGTTTACATCAGGGCTGATCATCTGCTGCTTCCTCATGTGCGTGTTACAGCTCCAGTCCATCAGATCGTGGTTCTAGGGCAGGCAGATGAGCCGTCCAGACTGCGAGCGGCGTCGCTGCCTCCGCGCAGCATTTTGGTCGTTCAGGATGGGTCTGTGCCCTTGCCAAGAAATGTATTTTTCACCGGCCAAAACTCACGCCCACTGATTTTCGGCTGCCGCTCGGGGGGGGCAAGGCAGGTTGACTTTCGGTTCACCGCGCCAAGCGCGGTTCCAGAGGTATCTTGGCGACTCCACCTGTATGCAGAGAACACGGAGATCAGCTTCGGCGCTCGCCGAGACGCAATGACCATTCTGCGTGGAACATTGAGGACAAATGCCTCACCATACGTGTTTTTGGCGGCTAGCACACTGGCATCTGCATTCTCCATAGAGCCGGTGGCCTCAGTAGAGCCGGAGCTGGCTGAGATGATGCCAGTGGATTCCTGGTTGGAAAGAGACTTTAGTACCACGGCCATAGCCGGGGATGACGATCGAGGGGAGGACGGAATCGACGACCCCACTCCCGGTGTGAAGGGTATCAGCACGATCGTCTTTCAGGTAGGGGAACGTTCGGAACCAGTGGATGCAACTACGGAGACGGGTTTCGATTCGTCTGCGGACAATGAGGAGGATGAGGCTTCAGACTTGACAATCGACTTCGGATTCTCTTCGCCCTTGTTCGTGGAATCCAACGTGTTTGCGGATCGGAATCGCAATGGGCGGTCCGATGCGAATGAGGCACAGGGCGGCACGCGCGTGCAGCTTTTCCGGGCGGGCGACGATCCCAGCGCGGTAGAGCCCTTGGATGAGGCTTGCACGGATGCTGAGGGAAAAGTGCGTTTTCTTGGACTGGCAGAGGGCAGTTATTTTTTGCGGGTGCCAGAGGTGGAGTTTCGGCAAGGTGGGACACTGGGTTTTCACCGAGTGCTTGGCGCGGGGCAGGATGCGATTCCAGTGCCGTACCCGGACGTTTCTGGTGCGGCTAGCGCAGCGTTTATGTTGAGCGCGGCAGGGCAACTTTCGAAACAACTGAAGCTGGGTTTTGCGCCGCCAAGGCTGGCGGTGGGCAATGTGGTGTTTATTGACCGCAATCTGAGCGGCGGTTGCAATGCTGGTGAGGGCGTGTCTGGCGTGAGGATGGAACTTTATCGGCCACAAGCTGGTGGCCCTCCCACTCGTTTGGCCACGGCCTTCACAGACGCGCAGGGGCAATATCTTTTCGATGAACTGGAACCTGGCGCTTACTTTCTCAGTGTGGCTGCGGACAACTTCACTGAGACGGGACCGCTGGCAAACATGGTGTCCATGCCCGGCACGCGTGTGTCAGACGATGATGAGGGTGAGGATGGAGTGGACGCAAGGAACACGCGTTCCGGCGGGGAAGTGGGGTGTCATGTCTTCGAGCTTATGCCGGACGCCGCTCCAATAGGCGAGTCGGGGCAAGCCTCTTCCATCAATGGATTTTGGGACAGTGACGTGGACCTGACACGAGACTTCGGCTTTGTGGAGGAGACACTTCGAGTGCAGACCTTTGACGAATGGAGGTCCCTTCACTCAGCGGTCACAGGTGGGCGATCTGGGCCGACTGAGGACCATGATGGTGATGGTTACGATAATCTGCTGGAATATGCGTTGACGAACACTGTCGGGTCAACGTCCGGTCCGATTCTCCCCATCTGGACGAAGAACATCGAAGGGCATTACAACTTTGTGTATGAAACAGGATCTAGGGTGCCCAGAGATGTGCGCTATACCGTAGAAATCAACCAGACTCTCGATGGAACGAGTCCATGGAAGCCAGTCAGTGCGCCACGTTACGAAGTGCCTGACCACTATGCAGGTTCCGGAGTGGTGAGGTATGGGAACCTGAATCTGGATTCCTCATTGCGTGGTAGTTCGTTCCAGTTCGCCCGTCTGCGGGTGAGTCTGGACGCAAACTTGGACGGCACGGCCGATGCCGAGGCTGTGACGCCCGTTCACGCCATTCAGAACCGAGTGCTTACAGCGGATAATCTTTCTCTCGCTGTTCCGTTGGTTGGAGCATCGGCCTATTCGGGGCGTGGGGGTATCTTGGCAAGTGATACGCTGTCCTTCGGTGGAGTAGTGTCATGGGCGTTTCATCATGGAGCGGAGTATTATGTGGAGGTGGCTGACGGCGTTCTCGCTGGGCATAGGTTTGAAGTGCTGGAGGGGCAAAGCAGCGGCTCAGGGCTGAAGTTGCATCTGGAGCATCCACGGAACACGACCAAGCCCACCGCCGCCTTGAACGGCGCGCTCCTTCATATTCGCCGCCATTACCGTATAGAGGATCTGTTTCCCGCTGAAAGGCATCTGGGTGGCACTCGGGTGACCACGTCAGCAAACATCAGCTATCACCAGCCCGGCGGCGGCTGGCGCACCCTATGGCTGTGGGCGCGAAATGGTGAGCGCCGATGGCTTGATAGTTCAGACGCGTCCTTTACCGAGAGGGGAGGTGAACCAGTAGCACCCGGCGAGGCCGTCTTTGTGCGCACGCGCTCAGCTCTGATGGCATGGGATATCACTGGCTGGGTGAGGAGCACTCCCTTTCGCATGGCTTTGAACGCTGGGAACAACTTCGTGGCATCTCCATGGCCAAGTGACTCTTCACCGGATGCGCTGTTGCTTACCGCCGCCAACGGGTTTATGGCGGCGCGACGCTCTCGCGATGCAGCTCGGCTTCTCCTGTGGAATGCGGATGCCCGACCCGGCGTCGCTGGCTACGAGACCTACTATCTCTTTCAGATGGGCAATGACGCACGCTGGGTGAATATGGCAGACGCTACGCTGGAGAGTATGAATGCCTGCACGCTGCTCAAGGGCGGGAACGGATTCTTTCTTCATGTACCGACGGCTCATGCCGGTTGGTTGATTCCTCCTCCCATGGTCCGTTGACGACATTGAAGATTGGTCGTTGAAGCGGGCGGCGGGCTGCCCATCGTGCTCAGCCCCTTAGAAAAATCATGCCATCCGCTTCGCTCCTCCTTCACGACACGCTGACCCGCTCGGACCGCGAACTCGCACCGCTGGACGGTCGCACGTTCCGCTTCTACTGCTGCGGACCTACCGTGTATGGTCCGGCGCATATTGGGAACTTCCGCACTTTCGTGGCGCAGGATGTCTTTCGCCGCACTTTGGAGTTGAGTGGCGTGCCGACACTGCACGTTCGCAACTTGACTGATGTGGATGACAAAACCATCCGCGACTCTCAGAAGGAGGGGCGTACCTTGGCAGAGTTCACCGCGTTCTGGACGCAGAAGTTTCACGTGGATTGCGAGGCACTGAATTTGCTGCCCCCTCATGTGGAGCCTTCTGCGGTGGCGCACATCCCGCATCAGGTGCGCATGATCGAGAAACTCATCGAGCGTGGGCACGCTTATGCTGGGGCGGATGGATCCGTTTACTTTCGCGTGGCCTCTTTCCCGGAGTATGGGCGGCTCTCGCACCTTGAAGACCGGGAGCTGAAGATCGGCTCAGCGCAGTCTGCCAATGACTCGGATGAATACTCCAAGGACTCGCTGGCCGACTTTGCGCTTTGGAAAGCACGCAAGCCTGAGGACGGAGCGAACTACTGGCCCAGCCCGTGGGGCGAAGGGCGTCCCGGTTGGCACCTCGAATGCTCGGCCATGATCTTGGAATACCTGGGCGAGGACTTTGACCTGCATTCAGGCGGTGTGGACCTGATCTTTCCGCATCATGAGAATGAGATAGCCCAGTCCTGCTGTGCGACGCACGGCGAGTTCGCAAGGCACTGGTTTCATATCGCTCACCTCATGGTAGATGGCGGCAAGATGTCCAAGTCCCTGGGGAATCTTTACACGCTGGAGGACTTGGCTACGAGGGGATACACGCCGGCGGAGGTTCGCTATGTGCTCATCTCCGGCCACTACAGTACGCCGTTGAACTTCACTTTTCACACGCTGGATTCCGCTCGTGCAGCGCTCCAAAAGCTGGCCAAACACGAGCAGTCGCTGAAGCAGAAAGCGGGTCTCCCGGCAGAGGATGTGCCATCCCACCAGGAACTCGTGGCTCACGGCTCCCCTGGTCCTTATGCCGAAGCCTGGAAGACGCTGCTGAAGGACCTCAATGTGCCTGGTGCGCTTGGTGCACTCTTTGGAGCGCTAAAGGAGGTGGAGCAAGGCGCCGCTGATGAAGGGAAGGCAAAGGATGCTCTCCTCGGTTTGCACTTCCTGCTCTCTGCGCTCGGCTTGCAACTGCCCAAACCCGAGGCTCCAGTGGCAGCACCTGCCGAGGTGGTGGCACTCGCTGAGCGCCGCTGGCAGGCAAAGCTAGCGAAGGACTGGCCTCTTGCCGATGCGTTGCGCAAGGAACTCGAGGCGGCAGGCTGGGCTTCAAAGGACAGCAAGACAGGCTATGAACTGGTGAAACTCTGAGCCATGCGGTGCATGAGCAAGGGGCTAATCCAGAGAGCTATAGCAAACCACCGCCAACCAACGTAACCCACTCCTCAACCATGAAACTTCCCATTCGTCCCCGCCGCAATCGTCGCACGCCAGCCATTCGTGATCTGGTGAGAGAGGCCACGCTGACGCCAGGGCACTTGATTTATCCGCTGTTCCTTCAGGAGGGGGCCGACAGCACCGCGATCGATGCCATGCCTGGCTGCGTGCGGCATAGTGTGGACTCACTGGTCAAGGAGGCGGGCGAGGCCCATGCGCTGGGCATCCCCGCAGTGGTTCTCTTTCCCCGCATTCCGGATGAACTCAAGACGTCACAGGCAGAGGAGGCTTACAATCCGAATGGACTCATCCCGCGTGCCATCCGGGCTCTGAAGGCCGCCCATCCTACGCTTACAGTCATCACTGACATTGCGCTGGATCCCTACAACTCGGACGGTCACGACGGTATCGTGCACGAGGATGGCCGCATTCTGAATGATGAAACTATCGATGTGCTGAGAATGCAGGCGCTGTGTCATGCAGCCGCCGGAGCCGACATCGTGGCACCCAGTGACATGATGGATGGCCGCGTGGCGGCGCTGCGTGCGGCGCTGGATGATGGAGGATTCACTGAGGTCTCCATCCTTTCTTACACGGCTAAGTATGCCTCCGCCTTCTATGGTCCTTTCCGCGGGGCACTTGATTCCGCACCAAAGGCTGGAGACAAGAAGACGTATCAGATGGACCCCGCCAATGCGCGGGAAGCCCTTCGTGAGACGGCACTGGATGAGGCTGAGGGCGCAGACATGCTTCTCGTCAAGCCCGCAGGTGCGTATCTCGACATCATCGCGAAGGTGCGTGCCGCTTCTCCGCTTCCAGTGGCGGCCTATCAGGTCTCAGGGGAGTATCTGATGATAAAGGCGGGTGCTGCCACAGGGTGGCTGGATGAAACGAAGGTGGCGCTTGAGTCCCTGCTGGCCATCCGCCGCGCTGGAGCGGACATGATTCTCACCTACTTCGCCAAACAGGTGGCACCGTTGCTCAGGTAGCCCTGCGCAAGTTACGGAAGAACTCCGGGGTAAACGCCGGATGAACGCTGCGGTAGAAGGCCATCACCAGTTCCGCTTTCATCTTCATGGCTGGATTCTTCTCTATGCCCAGCCAGAACGTTTCATCACCTGTCAGCAGTCCGGCGGCGTAGCTGTTAAAGTCCTCCTCTTTGCTGGATTGGGCGTATTCGTGGATAAAGCCCAGTTTCATCAAAGCCTCATCTGGCTTTTTGGAAGCCCTGCCCGACTGGATGGACTGCACACCGCTGCCGCGATAGGCAAAGCCCTCTGGCAACGCCTTTGACCATGCTTCCTCGTCAAACAGTGCGGCGGCATTTCGGAAAAGAATGCTGGAGAACTCGGCGTGGAAGATGCGTGTGAGATGGGGTGCCGTGTCAATGCTGGCAGCAACAAGGTAAACGGAGCGCGAGGATCTGGTGCCACCTGCCTTGACTCCGCGAAAGCGCAGTCCGCCGAGGATGAAAACCTTGTCGAGGTTTCGTTGCAACACTTCGGCTGGGTACAGGGAAAGGGCTTCGCGGATGAGGGAGGCAGACTGACTGCGGAGGTTCTCGTTCAATGGGTCTGCTTCCGCTGAAACCTTGCCGCCGCGCCATTGCAAAGGAAAGATCTCCGGCCCGTGCTGATCTGTGATCACCAGTGGTGAGCCGCCTTGCTTGAGAT
This sequence comes from uncultured Verrucomicrobiaceae bacterium, assembly GCA_964538625.1. Lineage (GTDB taxonomy): Bacteria > Verrucomicrobiota > Verrucomicrobiia > Verrucomicrobiales > Verrucomicrobiaceae > JAEUHM01. The sequence goes on along the minus strand of CAZIGH010000040.1, from coordinate 19,116 downwards.
AGAAACGGAAGAACTCCACGGACGCCTTGACGCAAATGTCGAAGGAGCGTTGGTCGCCTAGGAAGGCGTGAGGTGCGTTCGATATGAGGGTGAGTCCGCTCGGGATGCCGAGTTTGCCCAGATCACTGCGGGTTTCTGTGGCGTGGGTACTTTCGTCATCCAGTTCTCCGGCCATGAACGCCAGCGGAGGATCCGACTTGTCGAGATGATGCCGCGGGGAAGCCTGCGCGTAGAGACCTGGGTTCTCGCTCTGAGACGCGCCGAGGAACGTGCGGTAGAAAGGATCATCTGGACGCGAGGAGAGTTGGCCTATTCTGGGGGACTGGAGATCACTCTGTGCACCCATGGCCATGCAGGCCTGCACGCTGCTGGACAGACTGGCATTTCCACCGGTACCCTCCAGCGCTTTCACACCGCCGCTTGTCGCTAGCAGTGCGGCAAGATGACCTCCCGCAGATAGCCCGGTGACGCCAATCGCGTCGGTTCGGATGCCGTAACGTTCTGCATTCGCCCGGAGGAAGCGGACTGCGGCCTTGCAGTCATGGATGGCCGCAGGGAACTTGGCTTCTCCGCTGAGACGATAGCTGATGGTGACGGCGACGAAACCGTGTGCTGCCAGCGCCTGGGCCAGGTGTGTCATGGAGGAGCGCTCGCCCTTGTACCATCCGCCGCCGTGAATGCAAACGATGGCGGGCAGTGTAGCAGGTGCGGCTTTCGGACGGTAGAGGTCCAGGTGCATTTCTCGCTGGCCATACTGGGCGTAAGTCACTCCGGTATGAGCGTGAAGGCTGTCCAGCAGCTCCTGCGGATGCTGGACTGGAATGCGTCTGGCTTGCTGAGCATTCAAGACACCAGCTAGTACGGAAATAACAATGAAGAGCAGTTTCATTCTGGCTTGCCGTTCAAGTAACTCTCGCGGATCTCACTTGCAGTCAGCGCTGCGCTGTAAATGGCAAATTCGTCTATGGCGCCATTGAGATTGCGAACTGGAAAGGCGTGGTTCTGCGTGGGCAGTCCCCAGTTTCCGATTTCGCATGGTCCAAAAGTGAGTTCTCGACCGGGCTGATGCAGTGGTGAGATGTCACGACCGACCTCGATGCCGTCGAAGTATTGTATCACCTGTCCGCTCCCTCCGTCATAACTGACAGCGATGTGGTGCCAGCGGCCAATGGTGTCTGGGGTGAACACGGGCTTGCTGAAATACATCTGGTTGAACTTGCCGGAGTGGGGCTCGCCATCGGGCCGGTAACGAATGGAGAACATGAGACTGCCGTCCTCGTAAATCTGCCAGTGAGGCTCGCCGTTTTCGTATCCGTCTGTCAGGAGAAGTGAGTTGTACTTTTTGTCCACACTGTCCACTTTGACCCAGCAGGCCATGGTGAGCGCGTGGTATGTGCCGTCTAGGTTGAGCCGCACCCGGTCGCCGGGGCGCTTGAACTCGAGGGCGCTCTTCTCCGGCCAGCGGCCCTGTGTCCAGCGTGCGCCCACTGCACCTCCAGATCGTTGCTTGCGGGGGGGGGAGGTGAAGTTGTTCACCAGTCGGTCCCACTGCGGATCAGACCAGCGCTTGAAGGTGTAGTAGGCGATGAGGCGGCTGTCGCTCATTTGCTTGTGGGACCAGGCTTCCCATTGTCGGATTTGCCTTTCGTGGCTCGCGGTAACCAGGGTTTGAAGGTCCGCCACGGCCAGGAAGTCCCGCGCGGTGGTGCCCAGCGTCATGCCTGTCGTCAGGCTGGCCGGTGCCTGCGAGGTGTGGGCCAGGACTTCTCCATCGAAGACTTTTACTGCGCTCTTTCCAGCCTCCACATTGAGCGCGAACTCGGTGCCCAAGTCCTCAAGCTTCATGTCAGGTGTGTGCAAGAGGAACCCTTTGGCAGCGGGCGGTACGTGAACGCGCACGCGTCCCTGCACACATCTCGCCTCCCAGGCGGATAGGATTTCGAGATGCGTTTCGCCTTCTAAGATGGCGGTGGCACCGCTGAAGAACTCGATCTGTGCCATGCCCGTGCTGAGTTGGATCAAGCCTACGGACAAGGTGTCGCCACTGCGCCATGCTTGGCCGGAGAACTTGGCGTCCAGGAGCTGGCTGAGCGTGGCCACTCCACTTGAGGTGGCTTCCTGCCGTTCTGCCGGGTGCGGCCACAGCAGCAGGGCAAGGAGCAATCCGATTGCTGCCAGGGTGGCGAATGCAAACAGGGCACGGCGAGGTTTGGGGACGGTCTGGGAGCCAGGTGTGAGCAAGACGCGATCCGTCATCTCTTTGAGTGCTGCATCCAGCGAGGTCCACTTTTGAAACTCTCTTCTGGCTTCTGCGCTGCGACGCAGTTCCGCTTGGAGCGCTTCAGACTCGGCATGGCTGATGCGGCCGTCCAGCCAAGCAGAGATGAGTGATTGAAGGTCTGGCACAGTCACGCAAGTCCCTCCTTCCGGGTGCGGTTTTCAATGCACTGAAGCAGCGCGGCTCGCAGTCGCTGCACGGTTTTGTAGAGCGCCTGCTCGCTGCGGCCAGTGCTGCGCGCCACTTCGTTCAAGCGCACGCCTGGTGTATGGGCTTGGAGCAGGAGGCTCCGCTGATCGGCGTGGAGTTCGTTGAGACAATACTCTAGCGCCTCTCGGCGCGCGTCCGCTGCGGAAGTGCCTTGAGCCTCGTCGGCGAGCATGTCCCAGACGTCCTCATCGAACACGAGTGGACTGCGAGCCGCTTTGCGCCGGTGTTTGAGCGCTTCGAAGCGCGCGATGGTCAGCAGCCAACCGGCGAAGTTGGAGCCCTCATGAAAGTCTGCATACTTTCGCCAAGCCACGAGGCTCGCATCCTGTGCCACTTCCTCTACGGCATCCCAGGTGGGCAGCAGTGTTCGCAAAAAGGCTCGCATCTTCGGCTCGTGCTCCACGAGGTGGCGCACAAAGGTTTCATAGTCCGAACCGGTTTCATTCATGCTCATCAACTCCCGCCGGTGGCGGCATTGGACACTCAGACTTGCATCTCGCTCATGCCGCCGCGTTTGATCCAGTCATTGAGCGGCTCAAAGTCCGCCATGTCTGGGAGGAAGGCGTTGCCGAACGCCGCCTTATTTACACTGTCCAGGGCTACGGATCCGCCGGTGATGGAGAGTGTGCACCAGCCGCCTGTGGAGCGACGATACAGGTCACCGTGGTGCTGAAGCATGAGTTCCTGTAATTCACTGGAGAACATGGACAGTCCTTTGAAGTAGTGGTGTCCGTTCCGCTCTACGTGGGTGATGCCAAGCGCTGCGGCCATGGCGATGTCTTTTAGCATGGATACGGGGCCAACGCTGGCCAGATCCTCACCTGTGAGTACGGCGGGCACTCCGTCCGTCTTTCTGCGGCGCAGCAGAGCGGCGTTGGCCAGGCTTTTGGTGATGCCTTTGCAGTTTTTGTGACTGGTGCCGGCGTAGCCTAGGGAGAGCGCGCGGGGCAGGTCAGCAAGTGAGCCGTCGCTTTCATCGATGATAACCTGCGGACCCCTGAAGGCTTTCAATGCGGTGGCCACGGTTTCGTCCAGTGCGTGGCTGCGGTGTACGGGCTGCTCGATGATTTCCACGCGGGAGAGCAGGGGACGGAGTTCTGGCATGGCTTCGAGTTCGCGGTAGAACTCACAGAAGGTGGTCATGTCGGTGAACTGCTCGTTGCCATCCAGGGTGCATTGGAAGCCCTGCGGACAGCATTTCTGGAATAGCAGGGAGAGGTGGATGAGGCGCTCGCGGTCTGCGGTTTTGTTTCCTCCCAGCTTGATCTTGAACCAGCGCAGGCCGTAGGCGCGGATGCTTTCCTCTAGTGTCTGCGGAAGGTCGTCGTTAGCGCGTTCTTCAGTGGAGAGGTCTGCATCACTGAGGGGGTCTGCCAGGCCCACGGTGTGGCGCACCTGCACGGAGCGCAGAGGTCTTTCGGCCAGTGCGTCGGCAGCAGTCATGCCTTGCAAACCTTCTCGCAGGGCTGGAAGGTCTAACCTGAGTGCGTCTGTCTTTAAGAGGTGGTGAAGGGGTGTTTCGGCGGCTCTGCAAAGGGCATCCAGCACGGCGCGCTCGATGAGGCTGGTGCCAAGTTGAGCGAGCAATGGAGGCTGGTTCTGGTGGGTGGCCCAGAGACTCTGCTCGTCATAAAGTGCTTTCCACCAGGGGAAAAATGCCACTGGTTGTGCTGCGGCGTGGCGGCCTACGCGCGCGGCGTTTTGGATGACGGCCAGCATGACGGCCAGATCGTGCTCGAAGGTCGTGTGCGGATCCTTGCTGAACCACTTGGGCGGAAGGCCGTCAGAGGCGATGCCGGAGATGAGGCGCCCGCCTGCTTGCAGCTCGGCGGTCACAAACAGGTGCGGCAGGGAGGTGAGGCTGGCGATTCCGTATTTGAACGGGAACCGCGTGCGCATGGGCAGCACGTGGAAACGAATGGCCTCGATCTGGAATGTCATGCTTCATCGTGGAACCTTGGTGGGTCATTATCAAGAGAAGCTGTTTTTGGATTCATTCGATGGCGTGTTGTGAACGGCTACGAGAGGGCGTAATGATCTGGTATGAAAACGGACGACAGCCACCACGATGACACGATTCACCGCGTCAACGAGCAGGCGGATGACATCGAGAAGAAGTTTGCTAAGGGGAAGGCGCTCAAGGCACTTATGGAGCAGGGGCATCTGATGATTCAGATGGTGAAGGACTACGTGACGCGGGACTATCGTGAAGTGCCCTACTGGGCCATCAGTGCCGTGGCGCTTTCTCTTCTCTATGTGCTCAATCCGCTGGATGTGATTCCGGATGTGATCCTGGGCGTGGGCTATCTGGATGACGCTACAGTGGTGGCGTTTGCGCTGCGTCTCATTGAGAAGGAGCTTGAGAAGTATAAGACGTGGAAGGAGCAGCGCACCAAGGCAGGAGCGGTGAAGCCGACCGGCAAGATCGTGGATGTGTGAGCTGGTGGCAGCTCACTGCTGAGGTCATTTCAGCTTGTCGAGACGGTTCTGCACCCAGGTGATGCCCTGCTGGATGGAAGGATTGGCGGCGTCTGCCGAGGAGAGTTTTTTCCATTGATCCAAGGCGCGCTGAAAGGCTGCCTTGGCTGCGTCTCGCTGTTTGGTGGCTTCAAGTGTCTGGGCGGAGATGCCGTGTAGTACGGCGAGTTGGATCTCCCACTGCTTGCGCTCGGCTGTGATATGTCCGGCTTGCTGCTTTGAGAGCATTTCGCTGAGTATTTTGACGGCGTCTTCGGCGATGCCTACGGCGGCCTTTGCCTGACCCATGTCGGTCATGATTTCCGCCAGTTCGCCCTTGAGCTTTGCCTTGAGGAACTGGTAGCGTGGGTTCTCGGGATCGGTACCCACGACTTCGCCGATTTGCTCGATGGCGGTCTTCTTCTGTGAGAGTGCTTCGCCGGGTCTGCCTTCATCCCGGGAGAGGCCGGCCTGGGCACCGTAGTTTCGGGCCATGAGATACTTTGCCTCCACCCACTGGGGTTCGAGGCGAATGAGTTCGATGAGCACCTTGCCTGCTTCGTCGTAGGCTTCAGAGGCTTCTTTGGGGGTAAGATGCTGGGCGATGATGTCTGCCAGTTCGGTGTAGGCCTCTGCGAGGATGAGGGCTTGCTCCTGGTTCTTCGGGGCGCTGCCTGAGACGAGGATGTTCATCTGGTCCACGGCGTCGATGAAGGTGCGGATGGCATCCTCCCATTTGCCAGCATCTCGCTGCGCCATGCCCTTTTCCAAGTCGGCCCGGGCAAGGAGGAACATCTCTTCATCGAGGAGCTGAGACTCGGAGGACTCCATCTCGATAGCGGCAGCCACCTTGCTCATGGCGGCAGCTGCTCCGGCGGCATCCCCTTCCATACGGCAGCGGACTCCGTAGCTGAACCATGCCTGCGCTGCCTCGAAGCGTGCATTCCGACTGGTCTGTGCGGATTGAAGGCCTGGGTCCAAGTTTTCGGTGGCCTCTTTCAGGAGGTTCATGGCCAAGTTGCCATCGCCGCGGCTGGAGGCTATGCCGGCGAGCAGCAGGCTGTAACGTCCCAGCCACTGGTGATGCAGGGCTTTGTGGGCTGGGTCATTGTCTGCGGCCACCAGTTTGAGCAGCTCGGTGCGTGCCTTCTCCAGATACTGTTGCGCCTCAGGTGGGTTGCGCTGTTTGTGGAAGATCATGCCCAGGTTGCCATACGCTCTGGCGCGCTCTGGTGCCATGGCTGGATCCTTTTCCAGTGCGGGGAGCGCGGCGCGGATGTAGTCAGCCGCTTCCTGAAGCTGCTGCCGGGAGAAGGCGACTTCCAGGTTGTTACCGGTGGGCAGTTGCAGTAGCTGGGTGAGCATCTGATCCACCATGGCTTGCGAGCGCTGAAGGTTCGCATCCACGGCTTTCTTGGATTCATGCGCCGCAGTGAGCTGGCCAGAGAGGTCACCTATTTTCTGGTCTCGGGTGGATACCTCAAGAGCGTTTTGGGTCTGGATGTCTCCTATTTGCCGCCTTGCCTGGTTGAGGTTGAGCTGGGTAAAGGCCGCGTAACCACCGCACACGATGAGTACAAGGGTGAGCAGTTTCCAAGCAGCAGAGAGCTTGGCGATGCGGCTCGCTTGACGCTCTCGCTCGTAATCCGTGGCGGCGCGTGCTTCTTCAAGCAGGAAGTCAGCCTCCATGGTCTCGAACTCTCGCGTGACGTCACGCATGTCGAGCCAGCGTGTGCCGCCTTCGAGTTCCAGTGCGGTCTCAATGACTTTTCGTCTGCGTTCCTCCCAGTGGGATGAGGCGGGCGTGGGCCACTCTATCTGGGGCTGTTCCTGAACGGCTCTCAGGATGGCATCTCCGTTGATGGAGTAGGTGAGGCCTTTGGCCGCAGCGGCTTGCTGCTGGTTGAGTTCCTGAATCCATGCCGCAGCGCCGCGGGGAAACTGTCCTGTGAGGAGCCGGTAAGCTACAACGCCGAAGGAATAGACGTCCCATGAAAATCCTTGTCCCTGGAAGAAGCCTGCCGGGTTCGCTGCCTGGTCCGGGCAGAGAAAGAGATAATGATGCCGGAGTTCAATGTGGTGAACACCTCCTACCCAGCCCTGCCCCACGTCACTGAGACGGGTGGTGGTGTCTTCGCCGCTTTCGATGAGGATGTTTTGAGTGGTGAGGTTCCCGTGCGCGATGCCATAGCGGTGCATGTAACCGAGTGAATCGGCAATTTCATAGATGAGGCTCCACGCTTGCTCGGCAGGGACTTTACCACAAAGGGCTTCGAGTGTGGGCGTTTTCCAGCCACGGCCAGAGTTTTCAGAACCCACCAGAGGACAGGTGACGTGGTAGGGGCTGTGCAGGAGGTCAAAGCTCAGCACCTGCAAGATGCCGCGATGCGGAGGCATGGCCTGCAAAAGCTGGAGGGTGAACTCCAGGCCCTTGCGGTTCACGGCCATGGAGTTGAGTACTTTGACCGCACAGCCGCGCCCTGCGCCGCCGGTAGCTCGAAAGACGGAACCGACACTGCCGCTGCCTATGCTTTCCTGGAGGTCTAGACCGGCAATCTGAGGAAGACTCATGCGGTGAATCGTGATGTGGTTGGTGGTGGCGATCCCCGGGAGTTTGGACGTTTGGGCTGATGAATGAAGCGGGCCGCCATCATGCCATTCTGCCTGCTCTTCTTCAAGATGATTTCAAGCAGCTCGCTACGGGCTCTCGAGTCCCTTCCGACACGACGACGCGCGAGACTGGAGAAACTGGAGCACACTTGTAGCTCGTTTCGAGCGGTCGCCTTGGTGGGGGGAGCGAGTGAGTCAGGGTTTCAGCGATAGGGCGACGAGGTTGCCGGCTGCGTTGCGGATATAGAGCTGACCGTTGGCGAGGGTGGGAGCGGTCCAGCAGCGACCGCTGAGGACTTGGGCAGCAGCTTCGGAGCTGAATGCTTCAGGGTTCGGTGACACGAGGTGAAGCTCTCCCTTGTCGGAAAGGATGAGGAGGTGTTTTCCACCGGCGGCAGCGATGAGTGTGCCGGCTCCAATGCTGGGTTCAGACCACTTGGTCTTGCCGGTGCTGGCTTCGATGCAGCGGAGGGATGGCTTGGAGGATTCGTCGCCGTCGATCCCGTAGAGATGGCCGTCAATGAGGATGCTGGGGTTCATCTGGTTGCGCATGTTGCGGTTCTGCCAGACAGGACGTGGTTCTTTTCCCGAAAGGTCGAGCAGGGTGGCACCTTTGTTGTAGCCGGAGGCGATGAACAACTGGGTGGCGGAGAGTGGTATGGGGTCTGCGGCATTGACGCCATAGCGGGTGTTCCATTCATGTTCCCAGGCGAGTTTCCCTGTTTCTCCATCGAGCGCGAAGTAGGCGTCCGCATTCGAGAAGGTGTAGGTGCCGTTGGCCAGCTTGAGAGGGGTGGTGTAGCCGGCGGAAGGTTCTTCCGCTGACTTCCAGACGATCTTGCCGGTAGTGCGATTGACGGCAGTGCCGTGGGAGCCGACGTTGAGGAGCAGAAGCTTGCCACTGACGACGGGGGAACCGGAGAAACCCCAGTCTGGGATGCGTGCTCCGGTGGTCTCGGCTACGTTGGTGCTCCAGATGGGCTTGCCGTCACTGAGTTTCAGGGCCACGAGCTGGCCTTCGCGCCCGAGAACATAAACGTGGCCTTCATGGATGGTGGGCGTGGAGGTGGGGCCGCCTTCAAAGTACTTGTCTCCCAGCTCGGCCTCGTAGGAGTGCGTCCAGAGGGTTTTGCCGCTGCTGGCATCTAGGGCTGTGACGATGTCTTTTCCGTTCACGTGCCCTAGAGTGACGACGTGTTTGCCAGCGGAGCTGATGCCGGAGAAGCCGATTCCCACGCTCGCTTCCCAGAGTTTCTTTGGTCCGCTGGCTGGCCACTTGGTGAGGATGGCTTCAGGGCTGATGCCGTTGCTTGCGGGGCCTCGCCATCCCGGCCAGTCTGCTGCCTGGCCCGCTGTGCTTACGAGGACGGTGAGGAGTAGCTGGGTGCGAAGGTTCATGGTGGCGGTGGGTTATTCGATCTCAGGCCTCGGTAAACTGCCCGTAAGCGCGGAACTTTTGGTAGCGTCCGTCGAGCATGGCGGTGGTGCTGAGCTTGTCGAGCTGGGAGAGGTGCTCAAGAACGCTTTGTTTCAGATTTTCTGCGGCACCGGCGTGGTCCATGTGTGCGCCTCCTTGGGGCTCGGGTATGATGCCGTCTATGATGCCGAGGGACTGCAAGTCCTGAGCGGAGAGCTTGAGCGCAGCTGCTGCTTCAGGGGCGTGCTGGCGGTGCTTCCACAAGATGGCGGCACAGCCCTCTGGCGAGATGACGGAGTAGTAGGCATTCTCCATGAGTAAGACTCGGTCTGCGATGCCGATGCCCAGCGCGCCGCCGGAACCGCCTTCTCCGATGACGACGGCGACCACTGGGGTCTTGAGGGTCATCATTTCACGGAGGTTGAAGGCGATGGCTTCTGCGATGTTACGCTCCTCTGCTCCGATACCAGGAAAGGCTCCGGGGGTGTCGATGAGGGAGACGATGGGCAAGCGAAACTTTTCGGCCAGGCGCATGAGCCGCAGTGCTTTGCGGTAGCCTTCAGGGTGGGCGGAGCCGAAGTTCCGCAGGACGTTTTCCTTGGTGTCCCGTCCCTTTTGATGGCCTATGACCAAGACGCGGCGGTCACCCCAGGTGGCAAAGCCTGCGGGCATGGAGTGGTCATCGCCTATGTGGCGGTCTCCATGGAGCTCGATGAACTCCGGGCAGATGTGCTTGATGTAATCGAGCATGAAGGGGCGCTGAATGTGGCGTGCCAGTTGCACGCGCTGCCAGGGGGAAAGGGTTGAGTTGGGGTCGCTCTGCATGTTGTGGTCAGGGAAGGAGAATGGAATAAGGCGGGCTATTCTACAAGGGTGACTGCGGAGCCGCGTCGGAGCAGGGGATAGATTTCCTCTAGGTCCTCAGCGGCGAGAAAGAGGCCAGTGCGTGGTGCACCCGCTGCATCATCGTCATCGTCTTCCACCGGAATGGCTTTCGGCACGGCGTCGGGCGTGCTCTGGGCGCGGACCACGGTGGGGGAGGTGATCATCAGCGCGGTGCTGGAGGTCTTTTTGCGGTTCAGGACGATGCGCTTCTGGGCGGAGATGAAGGCCACCGTCACCGGATTGGCCACCTTTCCATCTGCGGGGTTGATGGCGGACTTGGAGGCCACTTCGAGCGCGGACGGCACTTTGAGATTGGGCGGCAGCTGGAGGTCGATGGCATTGTATTGGTGAAAGAAGCGCCCTTCTCTCATGACGGTGACGGTGTTCGTGGAGACGTCCACTACGAGGTCGAAGTTCATGGGGATGACGAACAACAGGTCCCCGGGCTGGAGGTTATACGAGGTGAGTCCATTCACGCGGGCCAGGGTCTCGAGGGTGGTCTGGTGTTTCGAGGCGATGGCCAGTAGGGAGTCGCCGGGCTGGACGATGTAGTCCCGCTTTCCGCCCACGGCCTCGTGAGCGTAGAGGTTGTCCAGGTTCATCTCTCCAATGATGCGTTTTGCCTCTGCCGTCGTGGGGGAGCGTGGGAACTGGCGGAGCAGTTTGTAGAGGCTTTCCCGCCCTTCATCGAGCTGCTTCTGACGGAGCTGTTCCACTGCGATGTTGAAGTGGTGCAGACCTGGGTCGGGCGGTGGACGCCCATCTTTCTTCATGGCGGCTATTTCCCCTGCAATGCGGGCGTCCTCAGACAAAACGTTCTTGTAGAGCCAGAAGGCCCCTACAAGGATGGCCGCAGTGACGCTGGCCACAATCAGGAAGAGCAGGAGCTTGATCTGTGCGCGGACGGCCATGTTCGGGTGCGGGCGAGAGATTCAAAGCAGACCGCGGCGCTTGAAGTCAAACAGGTTGATGCCCTGTGACTTCTCGATCATTTCGACGGTGAACTTAAGAAGAGAGATCTCCCAGGTGTCATCCACTCCGCGGATGACGGCTTTCATGGGGTTGCCGATGGAGCGCGCATCATCCACAAGCTTTCCACAAAGCATTTCAATCGGTTCGTGAACGGTGTGTTCGGTGACGTCGGTTTTGCGAAATGCGAATCCGTAACGGAGAATGGCTAGGTTCTCGAGATTCTGGCGGAGCCATTGGCCAAAGGCGGCGGCTCCAGGGGAAAAGCCCTCAAAGTCGAACTGCACCCCTGCCTCCGGGCGCAGGATGAGGGGCTTGTGAGCTTCGATCCGGCCCTCTCGAATGCGGCAGGTGTTGGCGCTGTCCATGAGTTCGCTCACCAGGGTGAACTCGAACTGGGTATTCCCAAAGGTGTCGATGCGGCGGTCTGGCTCGTACAGGACTTCAGTCTGCTCAAAGGCATACTGAATGTCGAATTCGGTGGAGGGCATTGGAAGGTTTTTGAAAAAGGGAGTGTGAGAAGGTAGCCAACTCCGGCGCAGGGGCTACTTTTTTTGCTCTGCGGTAGCGGGAGCGGCAGTAGCGCGGGTGAATCGGATGTCTCTACTCAGCAGCGCCACAAGCCCCAGGGTGGCGGCCAGAATGGCCACGCATCCCCAGAACAACAGGTGGAGACGGAGCTGAACGAGGCGTTTGGTGCGCGGGGTGAGCGGCATGGACAGGTTTCACTATGGCGGGCAGGGCTGCCGGGTAAAGCCCGGAACGTAGTTTGCTCGGCGGAAACGTGGTTTGCCCTGGGTAGTTCTGGTCCGGACGGGGAGGTGTCGAAGCCAGCCGGATTGCGTTTGCGTGAATGTTCTGCAGATGGCCCGCGTTTACGCCCCTTGGTATGGGACCGAGCACTCCAGGACTTTCTCGTCGGAACTTCTTCAAGGCAGCTGGTGGCGTGGCTGTAGTGACGACAGGCAATGCCCTGGACGGGGCAGCACCGGGCATAGTGGACTGTCAGAGTCATCTCTTTCTGCCAGAGATGATAGCGTTGATGAAAAGACGCAAAGAAGACCCGTTGGTCTATGAGCAAGCCGGAGTAACCTATCTGAAGATGGGTGACTGGCTACGCAAGGTGCCTCCAAGGTATCTGGATGCGAGTGCAAAGCTTGCAGCCATGGATGCGGCTGGCATCGAGGTTGCGCTGCTCAGCACGAACGATCCGGGGCCGGAGTGGTTCGGTAGAGATGGCGTAGTCGCCGCTCGTGTCATTCATGACTCTCTGGCCGCAGTGATCGCCAGACATCCCGGTCGGTTTTACGGCCTGTGTACGCTGCCCATGCAGGATGAGACTGCTGCTTCTGAGGAACTGGACTACTGTTTGAATCGGCTAGGATTCAAGGGCGTTCTGCTCTACACAAACGTGGCCGGTCGCTGGTGTGATGAGGAACCTTTTCGCTGGCTCTTTGCACGTGCGGAGGAGCTGGACGTGCCGCTTCTTCTGCACCCTGCCAAGCCGCTGACGGCGGCTCAAGTCAGTGGTTATGAACTCACGTCCACGCTGGGAAACATGTTTGAGAACACGATCGCTCTCGCCCGCATCATTGCTAGTGGTTTGCTCGATCGCCACCCGAAACTGAAACTGGTATGCCCGCATCTTGGCGGTGCGCTTCCCTACATCGCCGGGCGCATGGACCACCAGATCACAGTACTCAAGCGTGGTCCGCAGAATCTCGAGCGCAAGCCCAGCGACTATCTGAGAGATCTGTGGTTCGACATTGTTTCGCCGCTGCCTGAGGCTCTGCGTTTTGCCTTGGACTTCAGCGGGTCGGACAAGCTGCTGTTCTCCAGTGATCATCCCTGGGTGGAGCCACGGGAGATTTTGGAGCCGCTGGCGTCGCTCGGACTGGATGCCATCAAGCGAGATCAAATTCTCGCCAATAATGCAAGAGCCTTGTTCCGTTTGTGAATAATTGGCCGACGCAGTGAGCGCCATGGCAAGAATGGCCTCCGCACCGCAAGCGCTTGATTGTCCGCTTGGTGCGCATATCGTGCGCCGTTGGCGAGTCGGTGGCGGTATAAAGATGTGGATTGTGGCTACGTTTTGCTGAAGATATGAGATTACTCGCATTCCTTTTCGCTACGGCGTTGGTGGCAGCGCCGCCGGGTGCTACGCCGGAGTCGCCACCGCAGCCGCCGAAGTCAGTCGCGCCCCACGTGCCAGCAGAGTGGAGGGCTGGTACAGCAGTGGCTAAGGTGACTCCTCAGAAGCTGCTCTGGATGGCGGGCTATGCCGCACGCAAGAAACCTGCTGAGGGGAAGGTACAGGATCTTTTTGCCAAGGCGCTGGCTCTGGAAGATGCGGAGGGGAATGGACTGGTGTTTGTGACGCTGGACCTCATTGGCGTGCCGCAGCAGCTGCGCCATGCTGTGGCAGAGAGGGTGGAAAAGGAGTTTAAGCTTCCGCCATCCCGTCTGATCTTAAACGCCTCCCACACGCACAGCGGTCCTTCTCTGCGTACCGCTCCTCTGACGGAAGCGGACAAAGACAATCCGCGTGCCCGGGACGCTTGGGAGTACACGCAGAACCTGCAAGATGACATCGTGCGCATCATCGGAGTCGCGCTTGCCAGCGTGCAGCCAGCGCGGCTCACATGGAACAGGGCGCGCTGTGGGTTTGCGATGAATCGCCGCGCGGACTACACGCTGCCGAAGGATCACCCAAATGCGGGCAAGGCTCCCAATCCTGATGGTCCAGTGGATCACGAAGTACCGACGCTGCGCATTGAAGCGCCGGACGGAACGCTGAAGGCAGCGTTGTTTGGTTACGCCTGTCACAACACCAGTCTGGGCTTCTACAACTGGTGCGGGGACTATGCGGGTTTCGCGCAGGAGTATCTTCAGGAGCACCGATCCGATTTCACGGCGTTGTTCCTGATGGGTTGCGGCGGTGATCAGAATCCCTACCCGCGCCGCACGGACGTAGTGCCAGGAGTGACCGATCTGGAGCTGGCCATGCAACATGGCCGCGCTCTGTCCAATGCCGTAGAGGTGGCCCTCTCCGCAAACCCACGTCCGGTCCGTGGCCCCATTCGCGCTGCTTACGAGGAGGTTAAGCTCAGCTACGCAGACAACAAGCGGCCAGACCATGACTATCCGGTTCAGGTCATCCGACTGGGAGATGATCTCACCTTCATCGCGCTTGGCAGCGAAGTGGTGGTGGATTATTCCCTGCGCTTCAAGCGGGAACTGGCAGGGAAAGCCGGCGTCTGGGTGGCGGGCTACTCAAACGACTACACCGGCTACATTCCCAGCTTGCGCGTGCTGAAGGAGGGCGGTTACGAAGCGGCTGCCGGCTGGGCGGAGGATGTGGAGGAACGCATCGCAAACAAGGTGCACGAGTTGCATCGCAGACTGTCGCCCGCTTCTGCAAAGTGAATCCGAGTCCACGGTAAGAGCTCCGGCTGGTCGTCGTCCGTCCGGGATTCGTGTGGCAGAAGCATCCGGCCTGTTCATCGTTCTCGTATCTCCGCCATCCCTTCCACCTCGTGAAACATCTCCTGACCCTACTCATCGCCACTTTCGCCGGACTGCTTGTCTCCGCTGAGTTAGCTCAGTCTCAGGAGATGGATGCAGATCGTGCCCGAAATCTGGTCGTCTTGGATGAGGCTGGCGTGGCCAATCTCAAACTGGAAACCACCACGGCAGATGAAAGGTCATTTGAGCAGGTTTTCTTCGCCGTGGGCAGGGTGGAGGTGATCCCGGGTGCGCGGGCTATGGTTTCTTCCATCAAGGCCGGGCGGGTGCTGGAACTCAAAGTGGCACCCAGTGACATGGTGGAAGCAGGGGCTGAGCTTGGAAAGATTGAAACGGTGGATCGTATGGGGAATGTGGGCACGGAGGTGCTTACGGCACCCATTGGCGGCTTGGTGCTCTCGGTGCGTGTGAGCCAGGGCGAAGCGTTCCGGCCTGCGACCACTTTGATCGAGATCGCGGACTTGCGAGAGGTGGATGTGGTAGCACGAGTGTTTGAGCATGAGGCGTCGCTTCTCCAACCCGGTTCCTCTGCGCGTATCCAGGTGCTTTCAGCGTGTGACAAAATCCTCAAAGGCACACTCGTTCGCTTCGGCACAGAGGGAGATCGGAAACATGGTACCGTGGAGGCATACTACCGGCTGACGAACCCGGATTTGCTCATGCGTCCGGGCATGAGAGCGGAGTTTCGCATCATCGCATCCGAGCGTGAAGTGCCGGCGCTGCCTCGGGAGTCGGTGCAGGGAAATGCCGCTGGTCCTTATGTCTTCGTAAAGGATTACGAACTTCCCAATGCCTTCGTTCGCGTACCAGTGGTCACAGGACAGCGAAACGACCGCTTTGTGGAGATCGTCCGTGGACTCCTTCCCGGCGATGAAGTGGTCACTCGTGGAGCCTACGCCCTGAGCGCGGCAGGGCGGGGGACCGTCAGTCTGCGCGAGGCTCTGGATGCAGCGCATGGGCATCCCCATGATGAAGATGGCAACCCCATCAGCGGTGATGAGCACGGGTCTCACGCCGAGGAAGTCGGGCACTCCCACTCCACGCATCGTCCTTGGGCGCAGACACCGCTGACGATCTTCTTCGGGCTGCTGAGCGTGCTGTCCCTAGGGTTGCTCTGGCTCAGCCGCCGTCATCCGCCGCAAGCTCAAGCCTGATTGCCACCATGTTGAGCGCGCTCATTCATTTTTCACTCCGCAATCGCGTACTCGTAGCCGCTCTGGCGCTGTTAGTACTTCTGGCCGGAGCGCAGATCGCAACGCAGATGCCGGTGGACGTGCTTCCAGAGCTCAATAAGCCGGTCGTCACCGTTATCACCGAGTGTCCATCCTTGGCCCCTGAAGACGTCGCCTCCCGAGTGACCAGACCCCTGGAGACAAGCCTCCTGGGACTTCCGGGTCTGGACCGCCTGCGCTCCAACTCGGACGCAAGTCTGTCTGTCATCTTCGTCGAGTTTGAATGGGGAACCGACTTGCGTCACGCGCGTCTCTTGGTCCAGGAGCGGCTCTCCAACGCAGCATCCCAGTTGCCAGAAGGCCTCACCCCAGGTCTCGCTCCCGCTGCCTCCCTGCTTGGCGAGATCATGCTCATTGGTGTCTCCAGCAGCGATGGAAAAACCTCGCCTCCCGAGCTACGCACACTGGCTGACACTACCATTCGCCGCACCCTTCAGAGCGTTCCCGGCGTGGCAGACGTGCTGCCTATGGGAGGTGGCGTGCAGCAGATTCACGTACTCCCAGACCCGCGGAAACTCCTCGCCCACGAGCTCTCCTTTGATGAAGTAAAGCAGGCCGTATCAAGAGCCACTGGAGACGCCAGTGCGGGCTGGTTGCAGCTCAAGTCGCGGGAGCTGGCCATACGCCTGCAAGGTCTCACACTGGACCTCGCCGATTTGCGCCGAACGCCCGTACGCAAAGAAGGAGACCATGTCATCCTCCTCGGCGACATCGCTCGCGTGGAGTTCGGCACTCAGCCGCAGCGTGGAGATGCCAGTGTGAATGGCAAGCCTGGCGTCATCCTGAGCATCGACAAATCTCCAGGCGCCGACACCTTGAACCTCACTCGCCAGATCGAAAATGCGCTGGTTCAACTTCGCTCAGCCTTGCCTCCCGGGGTGGAGTTCACGGTCCTCTTTCGCCAGGCAGATTTCGTAGGACACGCCGTGCGCAACCTTCAGCAGGTGGTCAGAGACGGAGCACTCATCGTGGCCGCAGTGCTTATCCTTTTTCTCGGAAATCTGCGCATGACATTCATCACGCTGACAGCCATTCCACTCTCCTTCGCCATCAGCTTCATCGTGTTCCGCCTCATGGACGTGGGTCTGAACACCATGACCCTCGGCGGCTTGGCCGTGGCGCTGGGCATGGTGGTGGATGACGCTATCGTGGACGTGGAAAACGTGTTCCGCCGCTGGCGCGAAAGAGGCGGTCAAAAGGGAATGAAGACCCTGCTACGCATCGTAGCGGATGCCTCCATCGAAGTGCGACACAGCATCTTTTACGCAACGATACTCGTGCTGCTCACCTTCGTGCCTCTAGCCGTTCTTCCCGGACTGGAGGGACAGCTTTTCAGGCCAGTCGCCATTGCCACCTGCGTAAGCATCATCGCCTCTTTCCTCGTGTCACTCACGCTGATTCCCGTTCTCTGCTCTTTCGCCCTGCAAAAGACAAATTCGGGCGCTGCCCCAAGGGATGCTTATCTGATGCGTCTGGTGAAGCGCTTCGTCGCACGTTTCCTGCTCCCACCTGCACTGCACCGTCCCTATCGGGTTCTCGGTATGACGGCAGTCGCGCTGGCCGCAGTCTGTGCGCTCTATCCTGTGCTGAAGAAGAACTTTCTTCCTCCCTTCAACGAAAACAGTGCCACCGTCTCCCTGGTGTCTCCACCTGGCACGTCACTCTTTGCCTCGGCAGAAATCGGCGAGACCGCAGTGACCCTCTTGCAGCGCATTCCAGAAATCAGCAGCATCGGCAGAAGGAGCGGCAGAGCAGAGCGGGACGACCACGTCATTCCAGTATCGATCACAGAGTTCGACCTGGAGTTTCAGAACCCAGGCCGCCCGCGTGCAGAAGTGCTGGACGAAGTGCGCCGCACGCTGAGCACCATTCCAGGTACTCTCGTCACCATCGGCGCACCCATCGCTCACCGGCTCGCCCACATGCTCAGCGGCACCACGGCCAGGCTTGCTATCAAGGTATTTGGTGTGGACCCCACGCTCTCCCATGAAGTGGGTGAGAAACTGGTGAACGTGGCACGCGAGACACCCGGACTGGTGGACGTCATGCTAGAGCCGCAGGGCAGCGTGCCCCAAATCTCGGTGGTCGTGGACCGTGAGCGAGCACTCGCCTACGGCCTCCAAGTCACTGACCTCAATGAGCAAGTAGCGGACCTCATCGCAGGTCACGTCGTGGCCCGCGTACCAAACGGAGAACGCACCATGGATTTTCTGGTACGGCTGCCAAGCCAGTGGACCGACTCGCCAGAGGAACTCGGCTCATTGCCCATCCTCACCCCATCCGGCCAAGTCGTACCTCTCCGAGGATTGGCAGACATTCGAGAGACACTCGGACCCGGTGTGATCAATCGTGAAAACGCCCAACCACGCTTGCTGGTCACGGCCAACTCCACCACAGACGACTGGCCCTCGCTCGTGTCCGATCTCGAACGGCGCTTGCAGGAAAAGGTGGCCCTGCCTGCTGGAGCCTTCCTTCGCATCGAGGGCGAGTACGAGGCGCAACGTGCAGCCACGCAGCGCATTCTCCAGCTCTCTGCCGCCCTGCTATTAGTCCTGGCCGCCTGTCTCTACGGTTACTTCCGCAGCGCCGTGCTTGCACTTCAGGTGCTCATCAATGTGCCCTTGGCTCTTCTTGGCGGAATCCTGCTCACTTGGATCTTTTCAGGTGAGGTCAGCATCGCTACCCTGGTGGGCTTCATTGCCGTTGGCGGTGTGGCCGCTCGCAACGGCGTGCTGCTCATCTCACACTATCTCCACCTCATGCAGCATGAAGGTGAAGGCTTTACCCCGCAGATGATTGTTCGAGGCACCCTGGATCGTGTGCCGCCGGTGCTAATGACCGCCCTGTCTGCGGCACTCGCGCTTCTGCCGCTGGTCCTGGCCGCAGGACAGCCCGGTAAAGAACTTCTGCACCCAGTGGCCATGGTGATGGTAGGCGGACTCATCAGCAGCACATTGCTGGACCTGTGCGTCACACCCGCTGTCTTCTACCACTTCGGCCGCAAAGCGGCAGCACTTGCCGTCTCCGGTAACGCCGATTCCACAGAGCCACACGCACTCAAAGGCGCACGAAACGATGCAGCCTGACCCACGCCCGGCGTCAAGTATCTCACGACTTGATTAAGGAAACCAGGGCTTTTCCAAAGCATCGCAAGGGTCCTCTGGTCATTCCAACGTGAGTGCCGACGAATGGTGCCCAGACTACAGTCAGGGACGAAGTCCAGAACAGCATCGGGTTCTCCGCTACCTCAACCGCCCCGGAGCCGAAGTTAATGGCCAAGACCTCGCCACCCTCCGCCAAGGCTGGATGTACCTCCCACCTGCTAACGAAACCCTGCAATACGACCACGATGGAACCTCACCCAAGACGCCCGCTGGCACTACCGCTGGGATGGTGAACCGAAGCCCGAAGGTCGGGCGAGATAGATCATCCGCAGGATGACCCGCAGGGCGAGATGAGCGTGAGGCGCGAACGAGTCAACCGAAGCCCGAAGGTCGGGCGAGATAGATCATCCGCAGGATGACCCGAAGGGC